>JAWETS010000001.1:0-336222 GCA_032480995.1 Veillonella sp.
AGGATCCACCTGTTCCCATCTCGAACACAGTAGTTAAGCTCATAAACGCCGAAAGTACTTGGCTGGAGACGGCCTGGGAGGATAGGAAGCCGCTGATTGCTTAAAGGCACACCTGAGGGTGTGTCTTTTTTTATGTATGGCTTTCTATCCTCCCAGGAGACCTGGTGAGTAGGGCAAGTTAAAGGGAAAAAGAATAAAACGATGACAGATTCACTGCATCACTTAGTTCATTATTTTTTAATTATATTATCAGTTAATTGATAATAAGTAATTAATGAAGGTCTAATTATAAATTTTAATAATTACTATTTATTACATATTCTATTCATGCATAGAATTATCACTTTTTTATATAGATCTCTATCTAGCCTAGTAAATACGTGGTTTATAGCTATCTTTCTGATATTTAATAATATACCAAAATGTACCAAAAATTACTCGTTTTGATTATATTTCATATCACTTTCACTATGTTTTCACGAACTATCTATATACTAGCTATAGTTGATTGAGATCAACTAAGGAAATGGAGGTCTACCACTAATAACTTTTACCTGTCCCTTTTACAAATAATACAAACAACACAAAACAATACAACACATAAAACAACACTTAAATACACAACAATACTCTCCCTGTGTATAAACAAAACAATACATATACAAAACTCTCTAATTATATATACCATCTCCCGTATATATAAAGGTAAAAGTTAGGTAGACAAAAGAGCCCTTGAAAGAGGGCTCTTTTCCTTTAATATTTCCTATTATTTTATTGATTAATAAGCCTATATTTCTTGACATAGTATGTAATATTTGTTAAACTAATCAAGTATTAAGCAAAGCTTGATGAACATAGGGGTATAGCTCAATTGGTAGAGTAGCGGTCTCCAAAACCGTTGGTTGTGGGTTCAAGTCCTACTGCCCCTGCCAAAATTTGGATTGCGGTCTTTGGACCGCATGTCCATAAAATTACTCGAAAAATATTAAAAAATGCTTGCGTAGCCGCAATCATTATGTTAATATAAGTGAGTACCTTGTACATGACTCAGTAGCTCAGCTGGATAGAGCGTTTGACTACGAATCAAAAGGCCAGGGGTTCGAATCCCTTCTGGGTCACCAAATTAAAGCATCACAGTAATGTGGTGCTTTTTTATTTTGCTTTTTATATGTATATAAAGGACCCTACATATTTATGTAGGGTCCTTTTATGAGCTAATGATCTTTATTTAATTAACTAAGTTTTATTATTTCGCATGTGGCTGATCTGATTCAGCTACTACGTTAACGACAATTTCTTGATCTGCAGAAATAAGATTCATAATGATGGGGATTGGCTGTTCGATGGCTTCAGCTATACTTTTAATTTGTCGCATTGCAACAGGATAAGGTGTTGTTCCATCGCTTTGAAATAATTCTTCCAATTGGGTGATTTCTGCTTGACTTAGATTCGATTTATTTGCGAATTCTTCAACTGTCATATTATGTTGTTCGCGATAGCTTTTAATGATTTCACCGATATACATAATCGCCTCCACTTGAATTATATTAATACATTTTTATTTTATGTGAAAGTTCGATAAAACTCAAGTTAGATTGAAATGATACTTCATATTATTGATACATAATGGTTTTATATTATAAGATGAACATATAATGATACTGATATATATGGAAATGAAAAGAGGTTTGCTATGAAGACGAATAGAAAACAACTTTTAATTGTTTATATATGTTTAGCATTAGGGGCTTGGAGTGCTAGCGCTGGCATCAGCTTTAGTCAATCAAATAGAGATACGAATCAAACGCGTCGAGATAATACGATAATACAGCATAAGTCTGAAAAAACTGTTGACGATTCTGACCAAGGCAGTCCTGTTATTGCATCGTATTACAAAGATGGCAAAAAAAAGAAGAAAAAGAGTACTGCTGCTGATGAGACTAAGCTTTCAGAGAAACAAAAAGCAACTAAAGAATTGAATGAACATTCTTGGGTAGAAGAAGCGGGAAAACATCCCTTACCGTATGCGGTTGTGGAAGGGAACGCGGTCAGTGAAGAAGAGTTAGCCCACTGGTGGAAGGTTTTTAATGCTCCCGTATTGGATCAATTAATTGATTTGACCCTCAAAAATAATCGGCAGTTAGAGGTAGCTCGTTCTCGAGTTAGACAAGGACGGTTACAGTTGGGTATTGCTGAAGCACAGCGATTACCTTGGCTAGATGCTTCCGGTTCATGGTCGGCTAATAGAGGTCAGGGTGAATGGGATTCAGACCGAGAAGCGATAAAGAATTTACCTATATCTGATAAGATGACGAGAAATGTAGAAACCGGTAAATTGGGAATTGATGCGCGATGGGAAATTGATATATTCGGAAGACAAAAAGCAAAATCACGTGCTGCATCGAATTCGTTACAAGCATCACAGGCGGATTTATATTCCACCTGGGTATCTTTGAGCGCGGAAACCGCATTACAGTATATGTCGTTAAGAACTTTACAGGAGCAATTGCGCATAACAGAAGATGATGTGAAGCGTCAACAGGAAGCGTTGGAACTGATTAAGATAAATAATCAGTCTGGTATTATTAATGAATTACCTGTGCAACAGGCTACATATGCATTATCTCAGACTCAAGCGGAGATTCCTTCATTAAAGAAAAATATAGCTTCCACAATGGCTGCTCTTTCTATATTGACAGGAACAGTTCCAGGCGAGATTGACGGGTTATTGATGGAAAATACTTCATTACCTACGGTGAATCCACACATATTTATCGGCATACCGGCGGAAGCTTTACGACAACGGCCTGATATTCAGGCGGCGGAACGACGTATTGCGGCGCAACAACAGAAAACCAAGGCTGCAAAGGCTGATCTTAAACCTAGATTTTCACTAAATGGCAGTATAGGCTTGGAGTCGTTTTCATCGGGAGGTCTTATTTCGGCTATCGGTAAAATGATAGGAATAGGACCATCTATCACTATGCCTATTTTCAATGCCGGTGCTATTCGTAAGAATATAAAAGTACAAACGGAAAAGGAACAGGAATACTTGGCACTTTACGAAGAGACTGTTTTGAAAGCTGTAGGAGAGGTCCGAAATGCGGTAACGGATGCATCTCAGGATCATATTAAGTCTGAGGAATTGAAATCTGCTGTAGAATCTGCACAGCAAGCGGAATCTTTGGCGCAAACCAATTTTGACTCCGGTCTTAGCGATTACTTAAGTGTTCTCGATGCACGAAGAAATGTATTGTCTGCAAGGCGGCAATATATCATGAGTCGGGGGCAAGAGTTTGCTGATACCGTTCGTTTATTCAAATCCTTAGGCGGTGGTTGGGAAGCCATGGACATGGATCAGGAGGCAGAGGCGGACTCGCATGCTAAGAAATAGTGTGAGAAACGGGGAATGATTATGAAAGAGAAACTTGATGTCATTAAAGGGTGGATGGCGAATAATAGAAAAAAGTGCGCAGGTATAATGATTGCCTTTCTAATAATTTTGGGTGGAGTAAGTTATTATGCTTATAATCAATACGAAGCGTACATTGCCTCTCATCATATTGTGTTGCAAGGCAACGTGAATCTGCGTGAAGTTAATGTTGCATTTCGGGGAAGTGACCGGATTGCCAGCCTTTTGGTGGATGAAGGTGCGGTGGTGAGCCAAGGGCAGATTTTGGGGTATTTACATTCTGATGAATTGAATCTTACTGTACAGCAGGCTAAGGCTACCATTGTAGCACAGGAAGCTATAGTGGCCAAGTTGCAGGCCGGCAGTAGACCAGAAGAAATCGCTCAAGCATCGGCACGAGTTACATCTGCAGAAGCTGCGTTAGCGCAATCGAAACAGGAAGCAGAGAAGTTACGAAAATCCTATAATGCTTCAAATGGTAAGGCCGTTAGTCGACAGTCTGTAGATGATATACAGGCGAAGGTGAAAGTATCGGAAGCCAAATTAAACGAGGCTCAGCAAGCATACAATTTAGCTGTCGCAGGGCCAAGACAGGAAGATATAGCACAGGCCCAAGCCCAATTGGATGCGATGAAAAGCGAACTGGCCCGTCAGGAGTTCTTGCTGAACCAATCTGTATTAACGTCCCCGATAGACGGTGTTATAACGGCCCGATTATTACAGGTCGGTGATATGGCTTCACCGAATACACCTGTATTTAAATTGGCTGAGAATACTAAGAAATGGGTTCGTGTATATGTGAACGAACGGGATTTAGGAAAAATTTATAACGGTATGGATGCAAATGTAACAATGGATACATATAAGAACGAACCGATTCACGGAACAATCGGATATATTTCTTCCGTAGCGGAATTTACACCTAAATCGGTAGAAACGGAGGATGTGCGTACTACACTTGTATATGAAGTGCGGGTATATGTAGATGATCCTGATAATCGTCTCCGTTTAGGAATGCCTGCCACTGTTTCCATTGATATATAGAGGTGTGCAGTGAATGATGTATATGCAATCGAAGGGTCACAATTATATAAAGAATTCCCCCTTGTCGGAGCTGATCCTATAATAGCATTGGACCATTTGGATTTTAAAATCCGGAAAGGCTGTTTAACTGCGTTGGTTGGTCCAGATGGGGCGGGAAAAACGACTTTGATTCGTTTGATAGCTGGTTTATTGGATGCCACGGCTGGTTCTTTAGAGGTCCTCGGAATGGATGTGAAAGCACATTCACAGGCAGTTCAAGATAGACTCAGTTATATGCCTCAGAAATTTGGGCTTTATGAGGAATTATCCGTCAGTGAAAACATGAATCTCTATGCAGATTTACACGGTATTCCTTTGCATGTGAGAACGAAGCGGTTTGAAAAATTACTGCATATGACAGGGCTAGCCAAATTTACTAAGCGTCAAGCCGGTAAATTGTCAGGTGGTATGAAGCAAAAGCTTAGCCTAGCCTGTACATTGGTGCGTTCTCCGGAGCTTTTATTGCTCGATGAGCCTACCGTAGGGGTAGATCCATTTTCAAGGCGGGAGTTATGGGAAATCTTAGAGTCGTTAGTACGTACAGATGGAATCAGCGTACTTGTTAGCACTGCATACTTAGATGAGGCGGAGCGTTGTAAAGATGTTTTCGTCCTCAATAAGGGGCACTTTTTAGCAACTGGGACACCGCATGAGTTGACTCAAATGTCTGAGGAACGATGCTTTCAGGTAAAGATTCCGAAGTCGTTGAGCATGAGAAATGTACAGGCCGCATTGATGGATGACAGGAAATGCGTGGCGGATGCCGTTCCGGAGGCCGGTGCCGTGAGGTACATAAAAACAAAAGAAATGCTTTCGATTCCTTGGCTTAGCGAGTACGGTATGGAGGAACAACCAGTTCAGAGCCGTTTGGAAGATACCTTTATGATGCTGTTAAAAGAGGATAAAATTGCCTCAAAACAAGGGGCTGAGCCTTTAGATAGTATCGATATGGATTTGAATGAAAGTGTGACAGAGAAAGAACGAAAACGTTTGTTGTCCCCAAATGAAATGGTTGAGCGTCCAGTAGAAATTTCCGTATCTCATTTGGTGAGGACATTCGGTGATTTTACGGCGGTAGCTAATACATCATTTACGGTGCAGCGCGGAGAAGTATTTGGATTGCTTGGACCAAACGGAGCCGGCAAGACGACGACATTTCGTATGTTGTGTGGATTATTACCTGTAACGAGCGGGGATTTACGTGTAGCCGGTGTTGATGTCGTTAAATCTCGTACGGCAGCAAGAAGCAATTTCGGATATGTAGCGCAAAAGTTTTCTTTGTACGGCAATTTGTCCGTTATGGAAAATCTAGAATTTTTTGCTGGTGTGTACGGTTTGTACAGTCAAAAAAAGGATGATCGAATAGAAGCTGTTATCAAGGAGTTTCGTCTAAATGATGTGCGAGATATGATAGCCGGTGATTTGCCTGGTGGTTATAAACAGCGCTTGTCCATGGCGGCTGCCTTAATGCATGAGCCTAAAATTCTTTTTTTGGATGAGCCCACAAGTGGTATTGATCCTCTTACACGGCGTAATTTCTGGCGACAGATTACTTCTTTATCAAAGCGAGGAACAACGATTATTATTACGACTCATTTTATGGATGAATCGGAATATTGTGACCGTATTATGATTCAGGATGCAGGAAAACTCGTTGTACTGGGAACACCTGATGAAGTTAGACGGATTGCCGGCGATGAGAATTGTACTATGGATGAAGCGTTTATCTCCGTCATACTAAAAAAACGGGAACAGGAGGATGACGTATGAACGGATTTATAAGACGGTTTTCCTCATTGGTATACAAGGAGACCTTACAAGTATTGCGCGACCCTAGCACTATTTTGTTGGGTGTTGTGCTACCTATACTACTTATTATCCTCATCGGCTCAGGGGTTACTTTGGATGTTAAACACGTGCCGATAGCAGTGGTTATGGAACGGCAAGATTCTATGACCCAGAGTGTGTATGACTCCTTATACGGCTCTGAGTACTTTCAACCTATAGCGGTTCGCGATAGAAAAACGGCGGAACTATTGATGGAAAAACGAAAGGTAGATGCCATATTGGTGATTCCACAGGACTTTTCTGCTCAAGTTATGCGTGGACAAGGGAAAGTGCAGGGAATTTACTACGGTGTCGATACTTCGGTAGCGATGAGCATAGAAAGTTATGTAAACTCAGCTATTAATTTATGGGCCGTTAAGAATATTCCGTTTATGCTACGTGGTGGATATATAACAATGAACCATCGCATGTGGTTTAATGAAGCAAATACAAGTACCTGGTTTTTGATTCCTGGGCTCATCATGATTATCATGACGATTGTATCCGTCTTTCTTACGGCGGTTGTTATGGCTAGAGAATGGGAACGTGGTACTTTTGAGGCTTTATTCGTTACACCAGTTAAGCCTATTGAAATTATTTTGGCTAAGGTAGTGCCTTATTATGTATTGGCCATGTTGGGGCTGTTGTTTTGCCTCGGTGTTTCGTATTTCTTTTATGAAGTACCTATGCGTGGTTCCTTATGGATCATCTGCATCGTGTCCACATTGTATTTGATTGTTTCCTTAAATATGGGACTACTTATATCTGCGTTTACGAAGAAACAGTTCTTAGCTTGTCAAATGGCGTTACTTACCAGTTTTTTACCGGCGTTGATATTGACGGGGTTTTTATTTGATCCACATTCACAACCTGTGGTGATTCAATATATTTCACGGCTTTTACCTCCTACATATTTTTTAGAATTACTGAAATCATTGTTCCTAGGTGGAAATAACTGGTATTTGATTATTAAAAATAGTGCCGTATTATCGGGTTTTGCTATTTGCTTTACAATATTGACAATTTATATTACGCGGAAGAAGGTGGAATAATGAATTGGCGCCTGTATTGGAATCAAATTGTCTCCATCATATGGAAAGAGCTATTAGCCACCTTTAAAGATCCGAAAACTCGTATAATCTTACTGTTACCGGTTATTATTCAAGGGTTCCTCTTCGGTTACGCCGCAACCTATAATCTCAACAAGGTTCCCTATGTATTGATTGATGAAAGTCATACGCAGACCGCAGCTGCATTAGAATCGACTATTAATTCATCCGGTGTTTTTGAACTGTATCAATCTGCGAACTCTCCGGATATAATCGCACCACTAATAGACTCCAACAAGGTTATTTTGGCGGTTATCATACCTCAGGATTTTGAAGAAAACTTAAAGCATAAACAACCTACATCTATTACTGTTATTGTAAATGGAACGAATACAATGACTTCAGGTCTTGTTGCAGCCTATATGGGGCAAATCATTTCTCAATTCAATCAGACTTGGTTAGGTGTTGATCATAAGGGAATCACGATTGAATCTCGTACCTGGTACAATGAAAATCAGCAGTCTTCATGGACTTTCTTGACAGGTCTCGTTATATTGATCAGTATGACACAAGTTATCATGTTGGGGGGGTTATCTGTGGCGAGAGAACGAGAGCAGGGGACCTTTGATCAATTATTGGTGACGCCTGTATCATCTATGCAAATTTTGATTGCAAAGTCTATACCACCCATGATAATAGGACTGTTTCAAAGTACTGTATTGTTATTAATAGCCATGTTTTGGTTTAAAGTTCCATTTCGGGGCAACATATTTCTTGTGTATGCCGTGTTGTTTACATTTATAAGTAGTAGTATTGGATTGGGGTTATCTATTTCGGCTATTGCAAAAAATATGCAGCAAGTTCTCGTATATGTTTTTGTCTTTCTTTTTCCACTAGCATTATTGTCCGGATTAATCACACCTGTACATAACATGCCGAAAATATTGCAATATCTTACATATGGAAATCCTATGCGGTTTTCTGTTGATGCAATGCGCAGGATTTATTTAGAAGGTGCAGGATTGACGGATATTTGGTTTAATTTTATTCCTATGATTATCCTAATCATTATAAGCATGTCCATAGCAGGATGGCTATTTAGAAATCGCGTTGGATAAAGCTAATGATTAGATTGTTAAACTTTTTATATTTTGTTATAACAATACGGCAGACCTATATAGCATTTTTTTATTAATAAATATGCTACTGCCGTATTGACTAAATGAATGTAGACTGTTAGAATAAAGGCATAGAAAATATCATATTTGGGAATAGGTGCTGAAAAGCATAATAGAGAAGCCGGTTAAAGGCCGGCACGGTCCCGCCACTGTATGGTCGAGCGAGTCTAAATTAAGTCACTGGGAAACTGGGAAGGCTAGATTAGCGACGACGCCGAGTCAGGAGAACTGCCTATTCAACATTCACCATTTGACCTACGAGAGATAGGGAGGAGAAGTTAATAGCTCCTTTTTACGTACCCGTAAAAAGGATTTTTTAGTTCTATTGAATCTAAATTGCATTATAGTTGATTTAGATTTTAGTTCTATACGACCTAAATGTCGTGCTATGGTCATGGTGGATTACCTTTTTGGTATTACCAGCATGACATATGTTATGACTGTTAATATATTTTATGGTAAATGTAGGGCATGCATTTATTCATCATCATCCTAAAAAAGAGGCTGACCCAGGGTTCTAGTAGTTCGGATTCTGGGTCAGTCTCTTTTTATTTTGCAAATATTAATTATCGGTAAGATCTTTTAGATAGAGGTCTGTAGCGTTAAGCTTTAGATGAAGTGTAAATAGATATAGAATCGTAGAATAATTAAGAGCTTTTAGATTTAGAATTTGCTTTGGGTTTACATAAATCGTAAGGTGTAATTAGATAGTTGTTTTTCTTTGAATCTATTTTTAGATGTATGAATTTTAAGTCATTTAAAAAAAATGATTGACGATGAATTCCATACATGATATTATTATTTCAGTTGAGACGCGGGAGTGGCGGAATTGGCAGACGCACCAGACTTAGGATCTGGCGCCTTACGGCGTGGGGGTTCAAGTCCCTTCTCCCGCACCAACTTTATTGCACCTTTAGAGGTGTATTTTTTTTGCCTAAAATTAAGTAGTTAACGTGGATATTCATATCGATAAACACATAGAATCTGATAGCAAGATAGGTACAGAGTTAACTACTATGTTATATGTTATAATAAATGAGATAAATGAGTTAGAACTATTTAATTAATACAATCATAATACTATATGGTGCAGTATGGATAATACATTAATAAAACTGCTTTCACAGAACCCATCCTTTGTGGATGGGCTAAACGCATTTCAGCGTAAGGGAAAGTCAGTCATATATGGTCTTAGTGGATCTCAAAAAAGTTTCCTCTTAAGCCAAGCTTTTTTTGCAGGTCTTAAAAAGCCTGTAGTCATCGTAGTCCATGATAAGGATCATAAGGAGATGTGGGAGAGAGATTTAGCTTTCTTTTGGCCTAATGTGCCAGTCCAATCATTTCCTATAACAGATCATGTAGACTTTACAACTGTAGCACGTAGTCTTGAAGATCAAGGTGCACAAATGCGAGCATTAGCATTATTAGCATGGCAAGAGCCGGCAGTAGTCATTGCCAATGCTGAAGAGGTTACACAATATGTTGTATCTCCCCATTATTTGAAGGGGCAATCGTTGCATTTTGCTTTGAATGATGCAATTGAACGTGATGTAGCCCTTGAACAGCTCGTAACAATTGGATATGAACGCGTAGACCAGGTGGAACAACGTGGTCATTTTGCTGTGCGCGGAGATATTTTGGATATTTATCCTGTAAATAGTGATCATCCGATTCGCATTGAGTTTTTTGGTGATGAAATCGATACATTGCGTTTCTTTTCCGTAGAGAATCAACGTTCTATTGAGCAAATCGAATCCTATACGGTGACTCCTTTCTTTCTTGGTAAAAGTGATGCAGATTGCACCTTATTATCTTATGTGAAAGAGGGCACTCTAATTTATGATGAGCCAGGTCGTATTCAAGAGGCATTAAAGAAATTCCTTAAGGAAGATCCTACACATCGGAAAAATCATTGTGATTGGAATGAACTACAACGTACTGTAGATGCTATGAATCAAGTAGCTTTCACATTTATGCAACAACGTTCTATTGGACTTGCAGGATTTAATCCTATTGGCATTCAAGGGAAGACAATGACGAGCTTTGAGCGTCAAATTCCCCTATTAACAGATGAAATTAAACAATGGCATCGTTTAAATCATCAAGTGGTACTCGTATTAAATAATCAGCAACGACGAGAAGGTATTGAGCGCGCCCTTGAAGGAGAGAATATCGCATTTATTCATAGTGATACATGGATAGCAAAGCCGAACACTGTCGTTATTTTAAAGGGGTTATTAACAGATGGTTTTGAATTGCCCAATAGCCATCTCGTGGTTGTTGTAGAAGGTAATATTTACGGACAGCAAAAGCGCAAGCTTCGTAATAAGCCTAAAAAGGGCCAAGAAATCAATTATTTTACAGATTTAACGCCTGGTGACTATGTAGTACATAATATGCATGGTATCGGCAAGTATATTGGTCTTAAAACAATTGAGACGGAAGGCATTCACCGCGATTATATTGAGATTGCTTATGCTGGAACGGACAAACTGTTCTTACCAGCTAATAATTTAGATCAACTGCAAAAATATATTGGCAACGAAGGTGATGTGCCACGTATTAATAAGATGGGTGGTCGTGACTGGAGCAAGGTTGTTACAAAGGCAAAAAAATCTATTGATGATTTAGCAGATAAACTCGTTGAGATATATGCACAACGAGAAATCACAGAAGGTTTTGCATTCTTGCCAGACCAACCATGGCAGCAAGAGTTTGAAGATGCATTCCCCTATGAGGAAACGGAAGACCAATTACAGGCTACCGCAGAGATTAAAGAATCCATGGAAAGACCTGTTCCTATGGATCGCCTACTCGCTGGTGATGTAGGATTTGGTAAAACGGAAGTGGCTATGCGCGCCATTTTCAAGGCCGTTATGAGCGGAAAACAAGTGGCAGTACTTGTACCAACTACGGTTTTAGCACAGCAACATTTCCAAACTTTTTTGAATCGCTTTGCTCCATTTGGGGTGAAAGTAGATGTGCTTAATCGATTCCGAACTACATCAGAGAAAAAACAAATTCTTAAAGGCGTAGAGGATGGATCTATTGATGTTCTTATTGGAACTCATTCATTACTTAACAAAAAGGTGGTATTCAAAGACTTAGGAATGCTTGTTGTAGATGAGGAGCAACGTTTTGGGGTAGCACAAAAAGAAAAATGGAAAGAGTGGGCTAGCAATATTGATGTACTCACTTTGAGTGCTACACCGATTCCGCGGACTTTACATATGTCCCTTGTTGGCGTTCGAGAAATGTCTGTTATCAATACTCCGCCAGAGGAGCGATTGCCTGTTCAAACCTATGTGGTGGAATACGATATGAATCTCATAGCAGATGCTATCAAACGAGAACTTGCAAGAGGTGGACAGGTCTATTTCGTATATAACCGTGTCGCGTCCATTAATCACATGGGAGAACTATTAGAATCCGCATTGCCTGGCTTGCGTTATGCTGTTGCTCATGGACAGATGACAGGCCGTCAAATTGAGGAGATTATGACCGATTTCTATGAAGGTCATTATGATGTACTCTTGTCCACGAGTATCATTGAAACTGGCTTAGATATTCCTAATGCCAATACTATCATTATTTATGATGCAGACCGTTTAGGTTTATCTCAGCTATACCAAATGCGAGGCCGTGTAGGACGTTCTCGTAGACGTGCTTATGCATACTTTATGTATCGGCCAGATAAAATACTTTCAGAGGCAGCTGAAAAGCGTTTGAAAGCCATAGAGGAGTTCACCGAGCTCGGCGCAGGATTTAAGTTAGCCATGAGAGATCTAGAGATTCGCGGTGCCGGTAATCTATTAGGCTCACAGCAACATGGTAATATCGCATCCGTGGGCTTTGGCATGTACGTGAGCATGTTAGAAGAGGCGATTGCAAAGGCTCAAAATAAAGAAGTTGAGCGAGACGTATCCATTGATCCAGCTATCGACTTAGAGGTAGATGCGTTTATTGACGATGCGTATATCAAAGACAGTGCTCGTAAGATTTCTGTATACCAACGATTGTTACATATTAAATCTAAAGAGCAACTCGACGATATGACGGATGAGCTTATTGATCGTTTCGGTACACCAACCGATCCAGTAGACCGTTTGTTGCGCATTGCTCAAATTAAGGAGCAAGCACGTCTACTGGGTATTAAGAGTATCGTCCGTAGAGATAAGCAGCTCACCATCCATTGGTATGACGATTCTAAAATGGCCGATTGGGACATGGGGGCTGTACGAGAAGATTTATGGAAAAAAATGAAGTTTATGGACACCAAGCCAGCCACATTATATGTGAATCTTAATGGCATGAAAGGTTCTGTTTTGACCATTACGGAAGCGGTGATAAAGGCTCTTAGCCACAAGTCACCGACTAAGGAGGGCCTATGAATCGCTTTTTAAAAGGAGCCATGATTTTAACCTTAGCCGGTATTATCGTGAAGGTCATCGGTGCGTTTAGTAAGGTTCTTATCGCACGGATCTTAGGTGGTGAAGGAATTGGGCTATATATGATGGCCTATCCAATCTATCAAATTATCGTTAGTATTTCTGCTGCAGGTATTCCTGTAGCCATATCTATTATGATTGCAGAGAAACTTGCTAATGATGATATGCGAGGCGTACAACAAGTATTTTCCGTATCTTTAAGGGTACTCGCTATATTAGGGCTGGTATTTAGTTTGGCCTTATATGGTAGTGCGCAATGGCTCGTAGACAATCAAATCATCACCGATCCACGTGCTTTAATTGCTATTCAGTTATTATCTCCAGCCATTTTTGTAGTGACCATCCTGAGCTGTTTTAGAGGGTATTTCCAAGGTTTCCAGTATATGGTGCCTACTGGTACGAGTCAAGTATTTGAACAAATCTTTCGCGTGTCTTCTATGGTAGGTTTGGCATACTACTTCATTGATCGTGGACTCCATTTGGCGGCAGGTGGTGCGACCTTTGCTACATTCCCAGGCGTATTGGCAGGGTTACTGGTATTAATTTATTTTTACTACCGACAACGTAATGTTCGAGAGAAGATGCTTTCACAACAGAATCCTAATGCTATTTGTGAAAGTAATGGCACCGTAGTTAAACGCTTGTTTAGCCTTGCTATACCTGTTTCTATGGCGAATATTATGCTTCCTATGGTATCACTCATTGATACATTTATCGTCCCAAAACGATTGATGGATATTGGATACTATCTCAATGAAGCAACCACACAATTTGGCTATTTAACGGGTATGGCAACATCGCTGATTGGGTTGCCAATTATTCTAACTACGTCCTTAGCCGCTAGTCTTGTACCAGCCGTATCTGAGGCCCATACTCAAGGTGATGTACATCGCATCGTGAAACGAGCGGAAACGGCGATTAAAATTGCTAATATGTTTACGATTCCAGCCTGTATTGGTCTCTGTGTGCTAGCTACGCCAATATCGCAATTAATATATGCAACACCCCACGCAGGGCCTGTTATTGCTGTTATTAGCTTGAGTATTGTGTTCCTCGGTTGGCAGCAGGTTACTGCAGGTGTTTTACAAGGGTTAGGAAGGACAGTAATTCCTATGGTATCGATTTTTATCGGCTTATTAGTGAAGACATTCTTAGATTATGAGTTGACAGGCAGTGTTGAGTTGGGCATTAATGGTGCGGCTTGGGCGACGAATTTAAACTTTGCTATTGCAGCGCTTATTAATTATATTTTTGTAAAAAGATATGTAGGTTCGGTACTGAACACATTAGAGTTATTAAAAATAATAGTATCTGCCATGGCCATGGGCGGTGCTACACAAGTCATCTATGTGAGCACTGTTGATTTATTAGGCAATGGTGGCGCTGTGGCTGCAGCAATTGTAGTGGCTATTTTTGTATATGGTTTATCGTTATGGCTTACTAAAGCTGTCGTAAAAGATGATATATACCATTTCCCAATCATAGGCAAGCGCTTACAAGCTCGACGCAATAGGGAGGAAGCAAAGCTATATGAAGAACAATATTGATATTCAACCTTTAGTCGATGTAGTGAAAACTTTGCGTGCACCAAATGGCTGTCCTTGGGATCAAAAGCAAACGCATGAATCTTTACGTCGCTATTTTATAGAGGAAACTTACGAAGTGGTAGATGCCATTGATAATAAAGATATGCCGAATCTTCGTGAAGAGTTAGGTGATGTATTATTGCAAGTTGTCTTTCACAGTCAATTGGCAGAGGAGGCTGGTCATTTTACACTTCAAGACGTAATTAATGATGTCGCTGAAAAAATGATTCGTCGTCATCCTCGTGTTTTTAGCCCAGAAAATGATGAAAAATCATACACTTGGGATGAATTAAAGGCACAAGAAAAGAAAAATATTCAAAATTCTGTATTGGATGGTGTATCGAAAAGTTTACCTGCTTTAATGGCGGCTTATAAGCTCCAAGAAAAGGCTGCAAAGCTAGGATTTGACTGGGATGAGCTTGATCCTGTTTGGGCTAAAGTTTCCGAAGAAATGGGGGAATTTAAGGAGGCTATTGACCAAAATGATAGAGAAAATATGGAAAAAGAAGCAGGAGATGTGCTTTTTTCCTTGATTAATCTATTCAGATGGTATAAAATAAGCGGTGAAAATGCACTAAATCGCACAAACACAAAGTTCCGACAGCGTTTTTTACATGTAGAAGCTTGTGTTAACCAAAGCGATCGCTCATGGGAAGACTTTTCATTAGCTGAGCTCGATGCTTTTTGGGAGGAGGCTAAAGTGCAGGAAAAGTAACCTAGAGGTTTATACACTTCTAAGGTATTGTAATTTTAAGGAGGTTCTGTCATGAACAAAACAGAATTAATCGCAAGTGTTGCACAAAAAACTGAATTAACTAAAAAAGATGCTGAAAAAGCAGTAAAAGCTGTATTTGACACAGTAGCTCAAGAATTAGCAGCTGGTGGCAAAGTACAAGTTATCGGCTTCGGTACTTTCGAAGTTCGTGAACGCGCAGCTCGTGAAGGCCGTAACCCACAAAACGGTAAAACTATCACAATTGCAGCTTCCAAATCCCCTGCATTCAAAGCTGGTAAAGGTTTGAAAGAACAAGTTAACGCTGCAAAAGCTAAAAAACGCAAAAAATAATCCATATTGGATGTGAAAGAGACCTTTCGAGGTCTCTTTTTTTTATCTATTTATGGTATAATGCACAGAGAAAGGGTGCATTATGAATAACGAAACATCAAGGAAGGTTCTCATCGTGTCTGCCTCAATCGGCACTGGACATATGCAAGCCGCAAGAGCCATAGAAGAATATTGGAAAGAAAAAGAGCCACAAGCATCAATTACCCATGTTGATTTTCTTGATACAGAAACTATGTCTGTAGAGCATTTAATTAAGGGTACCTATATCAAGATGATTGACGTATTCCCCATGCTCTATGATATGATTTATCGCGTATCGAAAGGGGAAAAACGAGGTACCATTATGCAAACCGCATTGTCGTACCTACTTAAAAGCCGCATGCTTAAACTAGTACAACAAGAAGAGCCAGATGTAATGGTCTTTACACATCCATTTCCTTGTGGGGCGGCATCGATTTTAAAGCGTCAAGGTCATATAGATGTGCCACTAGTGGCTATTATGACAGACTTTAGTAGTCATCAGTTTTGGCTTTATCCACAGATTGATGTTTACTATGTTGCAACAGAATCTATGGTACCTGAAATGGTAGCTTCAGGTATCGATGAATCTCGTATTCATGTATCTGGCATTCCAGTGCGGCGATCTTTTTTCCGTGATGCTATTGAAGAGTATAGCTTAGAGGAACCTGTGAAAGTTCTTGTTATGGGTGGTGGCCTGGGTTTAGGCTCTCTTGAGACGGCTTTAAAACATCTAGATGAAGTAAATGGTATTGGTGAAATTACCGTTGTAGCGGGACAAAATACGTCTCTTTACGAATCGTTAGTTGTCCTTAGTGAATCTATGAAGACGAAGACCACCGTATATGGTTATACTACCAATATTTCTGAGCTCATGAAATCATCGTCTTTGCTCGTTACAAAACCTGGTGCATTGACCTGTATGGAGGCTGTTACAATCGGATTGCCAATGGTATTCTTTAATGCTATCCCAGGGCAGGAAGAGGCAAATGCAGAACTGTTAGAGCAACGGGGCTGTGCTCGTTGGGCTCGCGACATTCACAACTTAGAAGATGTGGTAACTGCACTGTTAATTAATTCTCCGCGACTTCAACAAATGTCTGAACGTGCTCGCGAATGGCATGTGGATGGGGCTGCTGATATCGTAAATAGTCTCATTGAAATTTTAGATGCTAGTGCACAAGATGAGCTTGTGAAAGCTCAAGAGGCAATTAGCTAACCAATATAGAAAAAGCGATGACCTAAAGGGCCATCGCTTTTTTCTATTGATACTGTTCAATATGTTCTTTTCGAAGTTTTTGTAATGTGACTAAGAAAGCATCCGTACTTTCTGCACCATCCAATAAATCTTTTAATTGGTAAGAGTCATCAAGGGTAACACTCCATTGGAAGGAGTCGTTATCGTCGTACACATTGAATACGACTGGTGTCTCTAAGTCCTCTGGCATATAGCCGTCATCATCGGACACAGTTGCATACGTGCCATCCTCTAAGAGCTCGGTAAATAATGTGTCATACCCATCAATGTCGATAAGTTCAAAGTTGATACTTTCATAAAAGTCTAAAACCATATCCGTCGCCATGTGGACCTCCTCATGAATATATATGTTACGTTTATTCTACTGAGGGCGCCTGTTACTGTCAATGGTAATGTGTAGTATAATAAATAACAGAATCACAAAATAGGAGCGGAATATGAACGTTATTAGTTTACAAAATATAGAGAAATCATATGGTACAAGGCTGCTGTTTAAAGAAGTGAGTATGACTTTTACCACGGAAAAACGATTAGGTCTTGTGGGCATCAATGGAACGGGTAAGTCTACATTTCTAAAAATATTAGCAGGACAAATGGAAGCTGATAAAGGCACCATTGAGCGTAATGGTAAGGCTAGCATTTATTACTTAGCGCAGACACCTGATTTTGATGCGGAAGCTACTTTGCTTGAGGCCGTTCTTGATGGAAATCATCCTCGGTTGCAAATGGTAAAAGCTTTTGAACGTATTAGTCGTGAGTATCGCCAAATGCAAGAGTCTGGTAAAGACGATGCTAAAATATCTCGCAACTATATGAATGCATTGGAGCAAATGGATCAACAAGACGGGTGGCAGGTAGAGCAAGAGGCGCGCATTATTTTATCTAAATTGGGCTTTCCTGATGTGGAGCAAAAGGTAGCTATGTTATCAGGCGGGCAAAAGCGTCGTCTTGCATTGGGGCAAGCATTGCTATATCCATGTGATCTTTTATTACTAGATGAGCCGACTAACCATTTGGATGAAGATAGTATTGATTGGCTAGAGTCGTATTTGAGTGTACGTCAAGGAGGATTATTAATCAGTACCCATGATAGATATTTCCTCGATTCCGTATGTAATGGTATTTTAGAGCTATCAAATCGTCATATGTATCAATACGATGGCAATTATGAAGAATTTATTGCCTTGAAAGCTGATCGAGAGGCTCGTGAAGCTGCTACGGAAGAAAAACGACGTCAATTTTTAAAACGAGAAATCGAATGGGTACGTCGTGGTGCTCTGGCTAGAACTACAAAACAAAAGGCTCGTCTTGACCGTTACGAAAAATTAAAGAATATGGAGAAAACCCGTCGTCCGGATCAAATGGATCCTATTGCGCTGAAGACACGTTTAGGAAAAACCATCTTTGATATTGAGCATTTAGAGTTTTATTTTGATGAACGTCCTATGATTAAGGACTTTACCTATCACGTGGTACGCCATGATCGTATCGGTATAGTAGGGCCCAATGGTGTTGGTAAGTCTACCTTTATGAATATCCTTGATGGCACCTACGAAGCGACGAGAGGCACTATTGGTAAAGGAGAGACCGTTCGCATCGCTCACTTTAAACAAGAGCTACCTGAATTTGATGAAGATATGCGCGTTCTCGATTATATTCGTGAGGACCACTCTTATATGGTACTCGGTGATGGATCTACATTGAGCGCAGGACAAATCCTTGAGCGATTCCTTTTTACCCCAGAATTACACGGTGTACCGATTCGAAAACTCTCTGGCGGGGAACGTCGTCGTTTATACCTCTTAAAATTGCTGATGGGCGCTCCTAACGTATTATTGCTAGACGAACCGACGAATGATCTTGATATTCCAACATTAGAGGTACTAGAGGATTTCCTTGACTCCTTTAGTGGCGTCATCATCACCGTTTGCCACGATCGGTACTTCCTAGACCGCGTAGTGGATAAACTGTTTGTCTTTACCGGCGATGGGCATATTGAAATCGTTCATGGCTCGTATTCTGACTACAAAGATGCTCTTGATGAAAGTAGTGGCAGCAAGCGCCCATTCTATATGCCAAATGATAATATACCGGCTAATTCCAAAGTGGTACGAGCTGTAGAAGGTGGAGAGGCTGATACCGATGACTCTGTTGATAATCAATATGATAGGTTAGATACCCTTGGAAATGATAATGTTGTTGCTGGTGATAAAACAGATACTTTCAAAGAAATACCAAAGAAGGGTCTCAATAAAGCAGAAGAAGCGGAGTATGCCAAAATTATGGATGAATTGCCTAAGCTAGAACATTTAGTGAAGGGCCTCGATGTTATGATAAGCCAAGTGGCTACTGATTATGAAAAAATGCAGTCACTGATGGAGGAACGAGAAGAAACACAGACTCAAATAGATGCGCTCACTGAACGGTGGATGGAATTAGAGGAACGCCTATAACTCCTTTTATCATGCTGTTTTTTAATATCTGTTATGCAAAGGAATTACGTGTAAGTTTATTGATAAAACTCACAATGTATAGTATAATTTCTACGATTAACGATAACAACGTTACCTAAGTAGGAGGAACTCATGAGTAAGTACCAATTTTTAGACCGTCGCGTGCCAATTGAAGACGGAAATATTGCATTAGTACAAGATTTAACTAAATGTAAAAACTGCTCCTTATGTCGTAAAGCTTGTGCTGTAGACATGGGTGTATTTGATTATTATGATTTAACAACGAATGGGGATCATCCAATTTGTATTCATTGTGGTCAATGTGCATCTATTTGCCCATTCGATTCCATTAATGAACGCTCTGAAATTGATGAAGTAAAAACAGCTATTGCTGACCCTAATAAAATCGTCATTTTCCAAACTGCGCCTGCCGTACGTGTTGGTTTAGGCGAGGAATTTGGACTTGAGGCTGGTACATTTGTAGAAGGTAAAATGGTGGCTGCTCTTCGTAAATTGGGTGGCGACTATATTCTTGATACAAACTTTGGTGCGGACATGACTATCATGGAAGAAGCATCTGAGTTATTAGAACGCGTTATTAATAGTGATGCAGTATTGCCTCAATTCACATCTTGTTGTCCTGCTTGGGTTAAGTTTGCGGAAACATTCTATCCAGAATTCTTGCCAAACTTATCTACGGCTAAGAGCCCGATTGCTATGCAAGCGCCTACACAAAAAACATATTTTGCTGAAAAAATGGGCCTTGATGCAAAACAAATCGTTGCCGTTGCAGTAACACCGTGTACAGCTAAGAAATTTGAAATTCGTCGCGATGAAATGAACTCCTCTGCGGAATATTGGAATACACCAGAAATGCGCGATACAGACTACTGTATTACTACACGGGAACTTGCAAAATGGTTGCGCGCAGAAGAAATCAATTTTGATGACCTTGAAGATTCTGCTTTTGACCCATTGATGGGTGAAGCTTCTGGTGGTGGTATCATTTTCGGTAACACTGGTGGCGTTATGGAAGCGGCTATGCGTGCGGCTTACAAGATGGCGACAGGTGAAGATGCACCTCAAACATTGATTCCATTTGAAGCTATTCGTGGCATGGATGGTGCTCGCGAAGCAGACGTAGTGATTGGAGATAAAACATTACACGTAGCGGCAGTTCATGGTACAGGTAATTTGCGTAAGTTCATCGAACGCATGCGTGCAGAAAATATCCATTATGACTTCATTGAAGTAATGGCTTGTCGTGGTGGCTGTATCGGTGGTGGTGGTCAACCACGCGTTAAATTACCGATGGCTGACAAAGCTCGTGAAGCTCGTATTGCATCCTTGTATACTCGTGATGCAGAAGTAACTGTAAAAGCTGCTTGTGATAATCCAGATATCCAAAAATTGTATGCTGAGTTCTTTGATGGCAAACCTATGAGCCACAAAGCACATCACATGTTACATACTACCTTTGTAAATCGTTCTGAAGATTTAGGCCCTAATGGCGCTTGTACGCCTGCTACATGCCCTACATCCGTACCTAATTTGAAAAAGGCGGCAGAGGCGGCTAAAGCGGCAGCGGAAGCTAATAGCTAAGAGTTGATGGTTATTAGTTAATAAAAAACACAAAGATAGCTAAGAAATATATAGCAGATAGTTGATATGTTAGTCAGCTATCTGCTTTTTTCTACTTTATATAGTGGAAATATGGTTAATAAAAGCTTTCACAGATGTAGATTCTATATATGCCATATACGCATAGGGGTTAAAATATAGAGATTGGTAAATTGGTTTAGGAATTACTTGTAGTATGCTATAATTAAATTGTTATTATAGAAGCAATCAATACTGGTTCGGGAGGATCTTCATGGCTTTTAAATTAAAAGGAAAAGAAGAAAAATTTTTCAGTATTTTGGAAAAACATGCTGCACTAACTTATGAAAGTGCGGAAATGATGGAACGCGTGTTTAAGGGGGATATCTCTAAGGAAGAGGCATTTCTTGAAATTGATACAAAGGAAAAAGCTGCCGATGAATTAGTAAATGAAACTGTAGAGCGTTTACGTAAAACATTTATCACTCCAATGGATCGTGAGGATATTCAGCTTTTGATTGACCAACTGGATACTACATTGGATAATATCAAAGAAATCATGGATAAAATGGTTATGTATCATGTTGGAAAACCAAGTGATGGTGCCATTCGCATGAGTGAAATTGTTGTTAAATGCGTTAAGCATATCAATAAATCCATTGGTTATATGGGTAGTCTTAAAAAGGATCATGTGAAGGTAGAGGGGCGTGTTCACCAAGTATTGAAACTTGAGTCTGAAGCGGATAATATTTATCATGAAGAAATGGCTAAGCTCTTTACAGAGTGTACGGATCCAATTGAAATTATCAAATGGAAGGAAATCCTTAGCGCTATGGAAGATGTAATCGATGGTTGCGAAGATTTGGTTGGTACATTCCGCCGGGTAGTATTGAAGTATGCTTGATGCTCATTATTTAGTATGGCTAGTTGTATTTTTAGCATTAGCTTTTGACTATATCAATGGCTTTCATGATACGGCAAATGCCATTGCCACATCCGTTTCTACACGAGCTATTGAGCCTAAAAAGGCGATTATGATGACCGCTGCTCTCAATTTTTTGGGTGCAATGGTTAGTACAGGTGTTGCAAAGACTATCGGTGGTGATATAGTAATGTCGCCATCCCTTATCGATAGTGGTATTATTTCTGCAGCCCTTATCGGTGCTATCACATGGAATCTTTTAACCTGGTATTGGGGAATCCCAAGTTCCTCATCCCATGCTTTGATTGGTGGTATCATTGGTGCTGTGGGCTGGTCTGTAGGATTTGACGCTTTGAATGAGGCGGGGATTTTAAAAATCTTTTTGTCTCTTATTTTATCTCCGATTGTAGCCATGATTGGTGGCTACATTGTGATGAAGATACTGTTGCTTATTTTCGGTAGATTTTCTCCAATTGCTTTAAATGATCGATTTAGATCCATGCAAATTGTATCAGCAATTATGATGGCATTTTCTCATGGCTCTAATGATGCACAAAAAGCGATGGGGATAATCACATTAACCTTACTTAGCGGTGGTTTCATCGATACATTAGATGTACCGATTTGGGTAAAACTTTGTTGTGCTACTGCAATGGCTATGGGTACTGCTGTAGGCGGTTGGAAAATTATCTCTACAATGGGAACTAAGATTTTCAAACTAGAAACTATTAATGGGTTTGCAGCTGATCTAAATTCTGCTATTACAATTTTTACAGCTACATTTTTACATTTGCCTGTAAGTACTACACACGTAGTAAGTGGTTCTTTACTAGGTGTAGGCTCTTCTAAACGTATTAAAGCAGTCAACTGGGGTGTAGCAAGATCTATGGTTATGGCTTGGTTTGTAACGATTCCATTATCTGGTATCGTTGCCGCTATTGCTTATGAAGTAGGTCACTTACTATTTGGCTAATTCATATATTTTTTATTACAGTAAAAAAGACTGCAAAAGCAGTCTTTTTTGTTTATCAAAATATTTTTGCTATATTGTCATATTTATAAATAATTTGCTTTTCTATTTTAAAATTCTATTTATTATATATGTACGTGATAGTTTCTAAATAATCTAAAAATATAGAAATAAACTGATTTGTAAATACTATATTCTATAAAAGAGATTTATCTATATTTGGCAACATTAATGTTACAATTCAAGTTGAATAGGGGAGAATACTTATAAATATGTGTTTTATTGATTATGCATTTTACTAATAAATGAAGTTTATTACTTGTTTATAGGCTGTTAAGAGGTTGTTTAAAGTGAATGGCTATTGCATACTTATGTATCGGAGGTTATACTATCGGTAGAAGGAGTTTTTCAAGTGAAAAGTGAGGTATGTATATGGCATGGGGTGGATCTAGACGCGGTGCCGGGCGCCCACGTAATCCTATTAAACGTATTGGTAGAACCTTTCGACTTAGTGATGAAGAGTTTCTTTCGCTAAAGCCATTGATCATGGCTATTAAGGCAAATAATGATAAACGATATAGGCAACAATATAGCCGAGAAGTATAAATAATCAGGCATTGTCACAGCATATACAGTTTAATACATTTTAAATCTATTTTACAATAATTCATTATTTCTAAATCTTTCAACTACAACACATCTTTACTCTCTAAAACAATATGCTGTGTGCAATACAAGCAGTACGAAAAGGTCCCAATTCATTTGAATTGGGACCTTCTTCGTTATATATAATATACAATACATATTACATATTACTCTATATTTTGTTATATTAAATTAGTCTACTTTGATGCCGTGAATTTCTTCAGCTAAACGTTTTAGAGCATCAACGGTACGTACCCCAGGAGTGATTTCAGAAAGTTTTACACGAATGAAGTGACCTTCTTTAACGGCTGTGATATCTTGAAGTTGAGGGTTAGCCTTAATCTTTTCAATTTTTTGTTGGAAATCATCATCGTTGCGAATAGAATTGCCATAGTCAGCGATAATAATATAGTCAGGATTTTGCGCAATTACTGTTTCCCAAGAACCTTTAGCCCATGTTTTATCAACGCCTAAGCCGCTCATTACATTATCAGCACCGATAAGTTTTAAGATGTTAGTAGTATAACCTTCGAATGCTGTGAATGGTTGACCGTCTTCAGAGTCATAAATGAAAACGCGTTTACGAGGTAAGTCTTTTAGTTTATCCTGGATAGCTGCCAATGTTTTACGTTGACCTGCAACCCATTCTTCTGCCTTAGGTTTTACGCCGAAAATCTCACCCAATTTAATCATGTCGCTGAAGTTGGTTTCTAGGTCAGCTTTAGTAGATAACATGGATTCAGGGATCCAAATATTAACCTTTTGGGAAATCATTTTATCTGCAGGTATAGCTCGTTTGCTGAAAGAATCAGGCCATCCCGTAGCGAAGTCAGGCTTTACGGACATGAATACTTCATAGGAAGGCCATTTATCAGATAATACTTTTACTTTGTCGTAAGCCGCTTGTAAAGGTGGGTAGATTTCTTCTTCTTTGAAAGCCGTCCCAGCCATTTTGTCTTCAAGGCCTAATTGTAACATCATTTCCGTTGTTGCTTGCGACATGGACACTGCATGAGTAGGGGCGGATTTTACGGCAAAGTCTGTTTTTGTACCGTCAAATGTTTCACTCCATGTTACAGAGGTTCCATTATCCGCTGTAGTTTTTGTAGTATCAGAACCACAGCCTGCAATAGCGAATGTAGCACATGTCATAGCGATTAATAATAATTTTTTTGATTTTCTTAATTTTTGAAACATAATAAGTCCTTTCTTTACTAATTAATAATATAAATGATAGCGCCCTTCATCCCAAGAGGTTTTGAAAGAAACTTCAAAAATTGGTTCAAGAATTTCAGGTGTGAGCACCTCGGTAGGGGAACCTTCTTTTAGGATAGTTCCGCTGTTCATGATGACAATATGATCGCAATATTGAGCCGCTAGATTTAAGTCGTGAAGGACTACGATCGTAGTGCCTTTAAAATCACGTAATTGTTTCATTAGTGCCACTTTATACTTCATATCTAAATGATTAGTAGGTTCATCTAAAAGAAGTATTTGAGGTTTCTGGGTTAAGGCTTTAGCAATGAATACGCGTTGCTTCTCACCACCTGATAAATGATGAATTTCTTCATTTGCTAAATGGGTGATGCCTACTTCATTCATATAATGCTCTGCAATTTTAACATCCTCAGAACTATAGGTGCCAAAGTGTTGTTTGTACGGATACCGGCCCATAAGAACGATATCTTTTACGAGAAAATCGTCGATCATAGCATCTCTAGATTGTGTTAAAACTGCTACCAATTGAGCAAATTCTCGACCTTTATAAGATTCTAAAGGTTTTTCGTTTAATGTGATTTTGTTTTTTGATGGATGAAGTCGATATAGATGGCTAAGTAGTGTAGACTTACCACATCCATTCGGTCCAATTATGGCTGTTATTTTATTGGTAGGAAATGTTACAGAAATATTCTTTAACACTTCTTTTGTTTCATAAGAAAAAGACAGCTGATTAATTTGATACATAGTATCTCCTATAGATATGATATACACTAACCATTGTGTTTATAACGATTCATGATAATCCAAATGAAGAGTGGAGCCCCTAATAAAGATGTAAGCACACCAATAGGAATTTCTTCTGGACTGTAGAGTGCTCTCGATAATACGTCTGACCAGATCATAACGATGCTACCGATGAGTGCACTAAATAGTAATGTATGTTTATGTTTAGGTCCACCTATAATCCTAGCAAGGTGCGGGATGATAAGGCCGATAAAGCCAACTACACCGACCTTTGATACTAGTGTGGCAATTACAATAGAGGATATGATAACGATGCTTAATTGTAACTGCTTAACGGAAAGTCCCATTTGTGCTGCTTCATGATTACCGAGTAGCAACACATCAAGGTCTTGATTAAACATATAGATATATAGCATAAATAAGATTACGATAATTGCTGTTAATGGTAAATCACTCCATTGTATGCCTGCAAAGCCGCCAAGTAGCCAGAACATAGCACTTCGCACTTGAGCTTCGTGTTTGGCTCCGTAAATAATCATCATCGTTAAGGCTGAGAATACACCAGTCATACCCATACCTATGAGGATAAGTTTTACGGGGCTGTTGCTTTTACCAACACATAAGAGGACTAATATAATTGAAAGTGCTGCTCCTAGGGCCGCAAAAATAGGCGTATTGTACTGGCCTAAGAATGGAAGCCCACCCATGATAATAGCGAAAACGGCACCTGTGCTTGCGCCAGAAGAAACACCTAATACATAGGGATCTGCGAGGGCATTGCGCGTGACAGTTTGCATTAATAGACCTACAAGTGATAGACCTATACCTGTTAGAACAGAGTAAATAAGTCGTGGTAAGCGAATATCTGTAATAATTGTATCAGTCATAGATGCTGTAGTATTTGCATCAATCATAGACATAAGAGCTGAAATAATTTGGTCTAGAGAAATGAATTTAGCGCCAAACTGTAAAGCTGTTACTAATGAAATACAGAGGATTAGACAGAGTACAAATACTTTTACCGAAGTCTGCATAAAATCTCCTTATTCTATTTTTTATTTAGGCAGTTTAAGTCTTATCTAAGTATAGAGAAATTTCAATATATATACAATATTAATACCTGTATAGGTATTATACGTATAAGGGTTTATTAAATTATAAATAGCAAAATCTTATGTTAGCTTTATTCATTTTTATAAGTTCATTGTTATTTTGATATATGAAAAATTTATTATAATAGCTATAATAGAACTATATGTACAGAAGTACGTTTAGGAGGTGTTAGTTTGATACAAGATTTATTATCTGAGGATAATGTATCCTTTCATTATCCCGCTGAGACGTGGGAGGATGTTATTCGTCATGGTGGTCAACTGATGGTTGATGCGGGTTTTACGGAGCCATCTTATACAGAGGCTATGGTTGAAGTAGTTCGCGAAATGGGCCCATATATCGTATTGGCTCCAGGTCTTGCTATGCCACATGCTCGCCCAGAACATGGTGCAAAGCGTGTAGGGACAGCTTTAGTGACATTGGAAAAACCATTGAATTTTGGCAGTCCTGATAATGACCCTGTATCTGTCGCATTATTCTTATGTGCTCCCAATAAAGATGAGCATATTCAATTGTTAACAGATATTGCTACTTTATTTGAGGATGAAGAATTCTTAGATGCGGCCGTTGACTTTGAAAGTATTGACGACGTACAAGCATTCTTGGCAGAGCATTTAGACGAGCAATAAACATTTAGAAGGAGGCAAGTATGATTTCTGTATTAACTGTATGTGGTAATGGTATTGGTTCTAGCTTGATGTTAAAAATGAAAATTGAAGAAATTTGTGCTGAAAATGGTATCGATGCACAAGTCGAATCTATCGATTTTAACGCGGCTCAAGGTCGTAAGGCAGACCTCATTGTAACTGTGAAAGAGTTGGCTGAACAATTTGACGATAAAAATGTTGCTATTGTTCGTAGCTATATTAATAAAAAGAAGATTACAGAAGATGTTCTTGAAGCATTAAAACAAGCTGCTCAATAATATGTAACAATTATATAGGAGGTAGTGCCATGGAAATGGTATTAGAGTTCTTGCGTGATGTGCTGTCTCAACCGGCACTTTTGATTGGTATTATGTCATGTATAGGCTTGATCGCCTTGAAACGTCCGTTTCATAAAATAATGACGGGCACATTAAAACCTATTCTCGGGTATTTAATGTTAGCTGCAGGTGCGGGTGTTATCGTTAGCAATCTTGACCCATTGGGAAAAATGATTGAACATGGATTCCATATTACTGGTGTAGTGCCAAATAATGAAGCTATCGTAGCTGTTGCACAAAAGGTACTTGGCGTTGAAACAATGTCTATTCTTGTTGTAGGCTTATTGATGAACTTATGTATTGCACGTTTTACCAAGTTTAAATATGTGTTCTTAACAGGTCATCACAGCTTATTTATGGCATGCCTTATGTCTGCCGTACTTGGTACAGCCGGTTTATCCGGTATGGAACTCATACTTGTAGGTGGTTTCTTAATGGGGGCTTGGTCTGCTATTTCTCCAGCTATTGGCCAAAGTTATACATCTAAAGTGACAGATGGTGATGAAATTGCCATTGGTCATTTTGGTAGTTTAGGCTACTATTTATCGGCTTGGGTTGCCAAATATGTTGGTAAAGCTGAAGATAGTACAGAAGATATTGAAATACCAGAAAAATGGGGCTTTTTACGTGACTCAACATTATCTACCGCATTAACTATGATTGTATTCTACTTGATTGCAGCCTTTGCGGCAGGTTCCGAGTTTGTAGCTACTTTATCTGGTGATATGAGCCCATATTTATACGCTGTTATGAGTGCTATGAACTTTGCTGTTGGTGTAACAATTGTATACTCTGGTGTGCGTATGATTTTAGGTGATTTAATTCCAGCATTCCAAGGGATTGCTACAAAAATCATTCCTAATGCAATTCCAGCTGTAGATTGTGCCGTATTCTTTACCTACGCTCCAACTGCAGTAGTATTAGGCTTCCTTAGTTCCTTCATCGGCGGTATCATCGGCATGCTTATACTTGGTGCAGTAGGTGGCGTATTAATTATTCCTGGGCTTGTACCACACTTCTTCTGTGGTGCTACTGCAGGTATTTATGGTAATGCTACTGGTGGTCGCCGTGGTGCAGCAGTAGGCGCTTTCCTAAATGGGTTAGCCATTACATTCCTGCCAGCTTTGGCGCTTCCTGTTCTTGGTCAATTAGGTTTCCAAAATACAACTTTTGGTGATGCGGACTTTGCCGTAATGGGTCTAGTATTGGGTAATGCTTACGAATGGGTAGGTATGGCTGGTATCTATGGCATTGTAGCTATTGCCGCTTTAGTACTCATTGTTCCTAACTTTATTAAAACCAAGGGTAAAGTTATTAACTACGTAGAAGAGGATTAATGAAAACAACTGAGCAACATCGTAATGTAGTTGTTCGATATGTATTCCTGACTATTGGGGCCATAAGTTTTGCCCTTGGTACAGCAGGTATCGTACTACCACTATTGCCAACAGTCCCTTTTTATATGCTAACGTTATTTTGCTTGGCTCGTGGATCTGAACGGCTCCATAAAATGTTTTTGGCGTCTAATTTATATCAAAAGACTGTTGCTGCTTATGAACGCGATAAAGCGTTGTCATTGCGGGCAAAGTTGTCCATTCTCGTATCCGTTAGTGCCATAATGACGATTGGTGCCTATTTTAGTCAAGATATGCCTATTGCTCTAATGGTTATGGGTATTATATGGGTAGCTCATGTCATAGCATTAGCTTTTATTATTAAAACAAAAAAATAGAAACTTATATCCGTAGTTTTAAATATAGCCTCATGAATTAAATTCTTACAGTTTAATTCATGAGGCTTATTTTATAGTACCCAGCACAACTTCTAGCGATGATTGTAATTGTTTCATATTACTACAATGAGCCAGCTCATATTTTTGAAAGTAAAATGAATTATTACTATTTTGAAGTTGACAATGACTATCAATAAGTATATTATAATATAATATTATTAATTTATGTTTATAGTATTTGTGTATATGGTGATAGTATGAATCCACATAATCATGCGGTTTCACATGCTGGAACATCTATGTCAAGACATACGATATTTGACGGTATCGATTTGATGTTCCTTGATGTGAAGCAAGAGACGATTCAATTTTATGCTAAATCACATACCAAGACGTTTGCTATAAATCACTGTGAAGAGGGGCGCATTGAGTGCAAGTTTTCATCTGGTGAGTATTTATATATGGGCCCAGGGGATATGTCCTTAGGATGGCATATTCGATCTGATTATCAACATGAAAATTACTTTCCTACAAAATTATTTAAAGGAATTGTATTATTAGTAGATGTTGAAAAGGCACAACCCGTGTTAGATGCACTTGTTAGTGATTCTCGCATTGATTTGACTGAGTTGGCCAATCGGTTTTGTGAGCATTCTGATTTTGGTATGATGATGGAAGAAACGGAAACGGTTCGTCACATTTTTTCCAGTTTATATAATGTGCCAGATCAAATAAAAGAGCACTATTTTAAATTAAAAGTGATTGAAATCTTTTTATTATTATCTGTTATCTCTACAGCTAATCCTGAAAAAAGAAGTACCTATAGAAAGCAACAGGTAGATATTGTAAAAGCTGTAAGTGAATATGTATCAACACAGTTTATGAAGCGTATTACTATTGACTCCTTGTCTGAACAGTTTGATATTCCTACATCTACCCTGAAACGTTGCTTTAAAGGTGTATTTGGTACAACCATACATCAGTATCTAAAAGAATGTCGTATTAATGCGGCGAAGCGATTGCTTCAAGACTCAGATCAGTCTATTTTAGAAATCGCTAATGCGGTAGGATATGAGAATGGTAGTAAGTTTACTAGTGCATTCAAAGAGGCTACTGGTGTAACGCCAAGTGCTTATCGTAAGGTCTAAATAATTTGGACCTTATATTATCCTAGCTAAAAATTTTTGTGCTTTAGGCTAGGTTTGATAGTCTATGAAAATTAAATATTGTCCTAAACGTATATTTTTGGTCTATTCGGAGTAGATAAGTATAATACACTTTGCTACTATTAAACCTGTAAATGATTTTCAATGTCATTTGGTTGTAGTGGTAAAGTGTATTTTTATATGCATGGTTAAATATATGTGTGGAGGAAATTTAATGAATAGGAGTTGGGTGCGGGCAAGGAGATATGTCATACTATCCTGCGCAGTAGCGTGCTGGTTGCAAATGCCGGTGGTTATGGCGGACAATGCGACTGTAACAACCGATGTGGTTCATGTTCGCGGTACATGGGCTGAAGAGCAGGCAAAACAAGAGTCTCAGCAGACGACGATTATCACGAAGAAGGATATTGTCAAAAAGCAAGCAAAATCTGTAGAAGATATTGTATTTTCCGAAACTGGTGTATCTAGAACCGTCGATTCGATGGGGCGCGTCGGCGTATCTATCCGTGGAGCGGATCCTCGTCATACCTTGATTCTTGTGGACGGACAGCCTGTGATGGGCGACCTTGCCAAATATCAAGGTGCTGGTGATGAATTACAACGTCTCGGTACAGAAAATGTGGAACGTATAGAAATTATCCAAGGTGCAGCCAGTGCTAAATACGGATCCGATGCCATCGGTGGTGTTATCAATGTTATTACCAATAAACCGCGTAAGACCGCTGGCCTTCAGTTTAATGCGGAAGGTCGTAGAACTAAAGGCGACGGTGATATCGTACCGTTTTCCAATTTCTTTATGCGCGCTGATTCTGGCTCATTAGGTAAGTTAAAAGTTAATATTCACGGTAGTAAACGTGACATTATGCCTATTTATGCCAGTGAGCAGCGTCGTATCAGCGCTATGACCAATGATGAAGACCATGGCTTTTTAAAGAATTCCCTACGGTATTACGGTACAAATTCCAATATAGGTTTGGCCACTACGTATGATATTAATGATAAGCAGTCTTTGGGAATCCGCATCGATCGGTATAATGAGGACTTGGAACGGTATGTAAAGCGCAGCACTTCTTATTTGGAACCTCAGGTTCATTACAAACGCGATTTAGATAGGAATAATCTTAACTTAACGTATACTGGTCAGGACAATAAGAGTTCGTGGAAAGCGGAACTGAATTATACGCGGACCAAAGAAGATGATGTAACATTAACCAGTGACTATGGGAATAGTACCTATGAAGGGAAAAATACATTAAACTATGTGGATAATGTAGATCATCGTCAATGGAGCGTAACACTCGGGGCAGACACGCAAGTCAATAAGAAACATCTCTTGTCTTATGGCATTGGGTTTATACGGGAGACAGGCGAAGGTAGCAGACTTAAAAATGCGCCTCATACCTATAAACGGCATATCGATCCCTGGGATTACGATAAAAGTCTGGCGGTAAAAAACGGTGTTCCTTCATCCACAATTTATGACCATTCTTTCAGAAAAAACGACGCTGGTGTAGAGCAGTGGAATAAGGAGAAAGAATGGTATAACGGGGATAAAAGTAAGCCAAATACATTGCCAGAATTTACTTACGAAGAATATCTTCAATATTTGGATCCTCAGGCGGGAATTGATTCGGCGGCCGTAATGGGGCTTGTGGATGGTCCCGTGACGGAGCGTACGCTGAAAAAACGGAATCCTGAAGTTTATGCGCGATATCAGCAGTTTGCTAAACGTTTATTAGCGGAGAATAAAGAATTTATTGAAGACTATCATTTTAATAAGGAGGGCCGAAAAGATGAAAACGGTAAGTATTATCCGGCACTTTATGATGCCTATTTACCGAGCTTTTACTATGGCGCCGTACCGGATTTTGATTCTACGAAGTTGAAATTAAACGGAGCTTATTTTAAAGAAGAATATTTAAAACGCGTTAATCAACAGACCGCAGGACGTGCAGAAATCAAGAAACAGAATTTCTTTATTCAGGATACGTGGCAGGTTAATAAAAATACTACTTTATCACCAATTATAAGACTGGATCATAGTGATTTATTTGGCTCCAATTGGTCGTTTAATTTCGGGATGACTCATAATGTACATGGAAATGTACACCGCAGATTAAAGGCTAATGTGGGCACCAGTTATACGGAACCTGGTATGGGCGAGCTGTATTATAACTGGGAAATGTATGGCCCGAATATTACAAATGCCACAATCGGTGGCGGTGAAGCCCGATTAGGTTGGTATTGGGTCGGAAATCCGAACCTTAAACCAGAGAAATCCATGAATTTTGACCTCTCTTTGGAAGGGGAAAATAAAAATACTTATGGTAAAGTAACCGTATTCCATAATAATATTCGGAATTATATGTCGATTTACAATACGGGATATTTGATGGATTTTTATCCTCAGTATGATGAATCTACCACATATGGAGCGGCGAAATTTGCTCATGCACCAGATATGATTTACAGTTTCCGTAATATTGGCAAGGCCCAAATTACGGGTCTTCAATTTGAAGTTAAACAAACTTTGAATAAGCACTGGAAGGCCCGTTTGGGATATACGTATTTACGAGCGCTTAATAAGAGCGATAAAGATATGCCTCGTGAATTACTGGATAAACCGCGTCATAAAGTGGATATCGGTGTGGATTTTGAGGATAAGGCTAGCGGATGGAGCGGTAGTCTGTGGGGCGATTATTATATTCATATGCTGGATAGTAACTCCTTGTCTGGTGGCGGTAATTATATGGTATCTTATATTGATCCTAATAATTCCGATCGTTCCGTAATCAGATATAATTTGAATAATAGAAAAACCGCCGATATGTATGAACATAAAACTTACGGCATATGGAATTTGATGATTCAAAAGAAGATTGATAAGGATTCACGAATCTATTTCGGTATTGATAATCTCTTTAATCATCGTGATGATGATCGGGCTTTGTCGGCTCGAGTATATCGTATTGGATTAAATATGAAATTCGGTTTCGGTTCAGGTGAAAGTAAAACGAAACTTACGAAGGAGCAGTTTGAATCGTTACCTCCGGTTATGCTGCAAGATTTTATTACGCGTCCTTTCGATACAGACAGAAAACGAGGTACGGAACTTGTAGGTGACTATCGTGTACGTAATGACAGTCATCTTGGATCCGATCGTCCTGCTACGCGGGTGACGACTACTAGTTACGTATCCGACGAGGCGGCAAAGAATCTGGCGGATCGGAAGGAACACGGCTTGAATCAACGTATACGTGTCGGTGTCGATGCTCGCATTAACGATAATACGAATATACGTGTTGTAGGCAGTGTTTCTGGCCAAGCTGGTGTAGATAGCAGTCATGAAACAGAAGGCTCTAAAGGTTTTAATCATCAACGTCTCGAAGAACTAGATGTAACACATCACGGTTCTAAATGGGATCATAGTGTTGGTCGTATTACTGAATCTATGGGGGTTACAGGTTATTGGTTTAATAAAGAATATGACGGTCTTCGTAGTGTTTGGACGAATAAGAATACTCAAGTCCGTATCGGTGTGGGGACCTTTAAACATAGTACGGGAATTAGCGATAGTGCTTATACTCATGCTATTTATACGCATTTTAAACGGGTTCCAACGGTAGAGGAATTCTTAGGTGTTACTATGGATTCGGACGGTGCCAATAAGGAACTCATCGTACCAAATGCAGGGAATACTATTAATTTCTACCAGCAATTAAAAGCCTTGCGCGATAAGGAAGGCACCTTAGATGCGGAGGTAGGTACATTAAAGAAGAAAATCGATGATATGACTTCCGATATCTGGTCTAAAGAATTTATTGACGGCATGTCCGCGGATCAACTGGCTCCATTAAAAGCGGAGCTGGCAAAGTTGGAAGCATCATTGCCGGATGTGGAAGCTCGTGTGGCGAAAGAACGGGAACCGTTGCGAGCTGCGCAGTTTGATGTGTTGCGCCGGATGCAGGAAATCGCGGTGAAAGCTTATGGTGCAGATGCGGCTAAACAGACTGTATCGATTAAGATGCCGGATGTGTCGGTAACGTATTCTTATAAATCACGATACTATGATGAAGATGATGAACAATGGTATGAAGATGAACGTACTTTCACTCAGAAAATAGCACCGGGAACGATTGGGCTTGATAAGAAAAACCCATTGTTTGAAATGAAGTTGAGTGATACCTCTGTTCTTGCTAATGGCGGAAAACCGTTTATTTCAAATTGGTACAATCAGAATAAGGCGGCTATCGTAGAGGCGTATCGTGCCAAGGCGAAAGATATAGCAACCTATAGTTTTGGTAATAATCCATATACGATGAAATTTGAAGATAATGCCTTTGACGGGCTGGACGAGTCTATTTATAAGGCAAATGTCGTTGATATTAACGACTCCGGCACGTCCGGTCTTATTAACGTAAAAGGAAGTGCCTATTATCCTTCTATGATAGCTTCGTACTTTAATAGCTTGGCTCGAATGCTTGAAAAAGCGGACGGCAACAGTCGTTTGCCGAGAGAGGCGCTAGGCAAATATACAGGTGCTGTTATTCCTTCAATAGGTGTCGTATTGGAGCGGGATACAATTCCACCAATTGAAAAGGCTGCCTATGTTCAAGTTAAACATATGGTAACACCTCGACTTGGCTTAGCTGCATGGTACTTGCGCTCCTTTGGCGGTAGTGACTATCGCTTCTACACGGCGAATGGTAATGCTACAGAAGCGCATGAATTCAACAATATGGCTAATATTTTCGGCGTTGGAGCTAAGTATCAATTAAATCATAATGTAAGTATTTCCTTCGACTATGGACAAAACCGTAGTGACTTTGGCCGCTTCATGAATGGCAATACTCATTATGACCATAAGGCTGGATCTGCTCAATTCGATATCAAGGGTCGTGATATAGGTGGTGTACCTCATTTCTGGGCATTGCGCTTTGATGTTGGTCGTGCCGATATGAATAAACCTGGCTCTTGGAATGCCTATGTGGACTATAAATACTTTGCTCATGGCTCCTTCTTCGGCGGCAATGGCACAGAGGCTGTACCTGACCGTTACTTGGATGGTATTAAGAGCTTTACCTTTGGTGGTGGCTATGTGCCAACTAAAGATCTTCTTTTACAAGCATTCTATACATTTGATGCTAAAGGGATTAATAAACGAGATACCCTATATGGATCTGAAAACTTTAAACTTGGGAATTATACTCGTTTCCAAATGACGTATAAATTCTAAAAATTATGTCCGATTTGTCCGAAACGTATATTTTTGGTCTATTCGGAGTAGATATGCAAGATACACTTTGCTAACATTAAAATGTGAATGATATTCAATGTCATTATATGTTAGTGAAGTGTATCTTTTTATGTTTGTGTGTAAGATACAAGATATATGTTTAGTTATAAGTTTAGGAGGGCACAATGAACCGGTGGGGATATACAAAGCGTACCATAATCCTGTCTAGTGCAGTTGCCTTGTGGCTTAGCGCGCCTCTAGTGGTTTGGGCAGATAATGCGACTGTCACTACAGATGTTGTTCATGTGAAAGGCACATGGGCAGAAGAAGAAGCAAAATTGAACTCACAGCAAGTGCAAATCATTACCAAGAAAGAGATTGAAAAGAAACAGGCGAAGTCCGTCGAAGATATTATTTTTACGCAAACAGGTGTATCTAGAACAGTTGATGCTATGGGACGTGTGGGCGTGTCCATTCGCGGTGCAGAAGCGCGTCACACTCTCATCCTCGTAGATGGTCAACCAGTGCTAGGTGATTTTGATAAGTACTCTGGTGCGGCAGATGAAGTACAACGTTTGGGCACAGAGAACGTAGAGAGAATTGAAGTTATTCAAGGTGCGGCTAGTGCTAAATACGGATCCGATGCAGTAGGTGGTGTAGTTAATATCATCACTAAAAAAGCACAAAAGAAACCATCCGTACAATTTAATGCTGAAGGCCTGCGTCGCAAGAGCGATGGCGATGTGTTTCCGTTCCAAAACTTCTTCATTCGTGCCGATTCTGGTCAAATGGGCAAGTTAAAGGTTGGTTTGTCAGGTAGTAAACGAGATCTTATGCCTGTTCTAGCATCTGTTAAACGTCGTGCCTCTGGGATGGCCTTTGATTATGCAAAACATAACTTCAAGCCAAATGTACTTCGTTACTATGGTGATGCGGCAGACATCGGCCTTGTAGCGACCTATGAGGCAAATGATAAAAATAAGGTGGAATTGCGACTCAATCGGTACACGGAAGATCTTGTACGCGATGTTAAGCATTCCGACTCTGACTTAGAGCCACAACAACACTTCAAACGTACCGCAGATCGTAATACAGCTAACTTGCAATGGTCCTCTAGAGCTGGAAAGAGTGACTGGACGGTAGAAACTAATTACTCTCGTATTAAAGAAAATGACGTAGCGCTCATTAACTATACAGGTCGTTCCGCTTATGAAGGCTCTAATGAGTTGCGTTATATCGATAACATCGATCATCGTCAATTAGATATTCGAGTAAATGCTAATACGCAAGTCAATAAAAATCATTTGCTAAGCTATGGTGTTAGCTATGCTCGTGAAGAAGGCTCTGGTAGTCGCTTAAAGAGTTCTCCTAATACAAGTACGATGTACATCGATCCATGGGATTACGATAAAAGCTTGTTAGTAGACCGCCTTGATCGTCTCGTACGACGTAAAGGCGATAATAGTGTTAAAGTTTACTCTCACATCCATGATTATAAATTCATTAATTCCGGTGGCGGCATGCCGCAATGGGATATGGACTATGAATATTATGGTGCAGCGAATGATGCGCAAAAACCGGGGATTACGTATGATGATTATGTGAATTATGGTTTATCGGAAAGCAGACTCAGTGAATGGTCAAGCACATCGCCGAATAATCAGCCCGTAACGGATGAATTTAAGAAGCGATATTATGCTTTGGAAAATCGGTTGAAATCGGAAAATCCTGAAATGGCGGCGCATCGTGCAAATATCGTAGGCGACTATTTTAAATATGGTGAGTCTAACGATCCAGAAATGCGTAAAAAAGCGCCTAAGCTAAATGGTAAGGCTTTCTTGGAAGAGTACCGTAATCGGGACCAACGCTTGACTACTGGTAGTGGTACGATTCGTAAAATAAACGCTTATATTTCTGATACATGGCAAGTCAATAAGAATTTAACATTGTCTCCAATTGTGCGTTTTGATAATAGTAGCTTGTTTGGTTCTAACGTATCTGCATCCTTGGGGATGACATATAACGTTAAGGGTAATACACATCGCAGATTTAAAGCCAATGTAGGTACTGGTTATACAGAACCTGGTATGGGCGAATTGTGGTATAACTGGGAAATGTATGCTTCTAACCCTGTAGGGATTGGGGTAGCAAAACTCGGTTGGTATTGGGCTGGCAATCCTAATTTGAAACCAGAAAAATCAGTCAATTTCGACATGAGCTTGGAAGGTGAAAATAAAAATACATATGCACGCGTAGGTGTATTCCATAACCGTATTAAGAACTATATGTCTGTATACTTCACTGGTGATTTTATGGACTTCGCACCATATCTTAAAGGTGATGCGAAATACCAACGTGCACCGGATATGATTTACAGCTTTAAAAATATTGGTAAAGCTGAAATTACAGGGTTGCAAGCGGAAGTACAACAAAAATTCGGTAAATATTGGTCTGGTAAATTAGGTTATACATATTTACACGCCATTAACAAAAGCGATCCATCCATGCCACGTCAATTATTGGATAAACCAATGCACAAAGTTGATATTGGCATTACTTATGATAATCCTAAATCCGGTTGGAATGGCTCCATCTGGGGTGATTACTATATCAATATGCTTGATAGTAATACTCTTAATAACGGCGGTAACTACTGGCCAGATATCTTGTCTGGTGATGCAGGCGTTTATAAGAAACAAATGTATGAAAAGAAAACATTTGGCATTTGGAATGTAATGATTCAAAAACGTTTCAATAAAAATGCCATGATGTATTTCGGTATCAACAATATCTTTAACCATCGCGATGATGATCGTGCTACACAAGAACGCGTATACCGCATGGGTGTTAACCTTAAATTTGGTGGTGGCGATGGTAGTAAAACTACGGCCATCGGCAAAACTAAGAATGGTGCAAACGTTAATGCTACAGGTGCTAATATAGCTAATGGTGAAGTGGTAAATTCTGAATCTGGTGTACAAAACGTAGCTGATGTAGTTCGTTTAACTGACTTTATTCGTTCTGATTTTGATACTACTAAAGAACGTGGTATTACAATGGTTGGCGACTATAGAGCGCGTTGGATGGCACATGATGGTTCTAATAGACCGCAATCTCCATTTAGAGCAAACACTGCCATCGGTTCTGCAAAAGCTAATATGTACGATGCTAATCGTCATAGTTTTGAACAACGCTTACGTCTTGGCTTTGATGCTCGACTCAATGAGTTCACAAACCTCAAGGTTATTGGCAGCATGAGTGGTATGAGTGGAGTAGATACAAGCTGGACAAAATCTGATTCTAAAGGCCTCAACCATCAACGACTCGATACAGTTGATCTTACAAGACGCGTTAAGAAATGGGACGTATCTGTAGGGCGTTTAACTGAGCCTATGGGCGCTAGTGGCTACTGGTTTGGTCAATCTTATGATGGCGTTCGTGCTGTTTGGAATGGCCATGATTCTCAAGTTCGTATTGGTGTTGGTACTTTCAAACATAGTACAGGTATTACTGACTCTGCATATACTCATGCAGTTCATAAAGTTATCTTTAGACCACCAACAGCAGCTGAATTGATTGGTATCAATCGCGATGATTATCCATATGATATCAACAGTGCTACAAAATCTGGTTCGGATGGTGAAATAAAAGATTCTGATGCTCCGGCAGCACCAGATAGTCCTAATGGCATTTATGATTCTACTTATAAAGGCAAGACTAATAGCCTTTATTTCTATCAACAGCTCAAAGACTTGCAAGCTGAATACGAAGCTTATAAAGAAAGCTTAGACTTAAGATGGAGTAATCCGAACCGTGATCAAGAAATTGAAAAGGCTAATGCTAAATTAGCTGAAACTCAGAAAAAACAAGCTCAAATTATGGGTCGATTACAAGATATTCTTACAAAAGCATATCCTACAGATATGGCAGGGACTAAATTCTCCCTTGATATCCCATCTGGTGGGTATGCAATGTATGAAATCACCAATAAGAAAACAGGGGAAAAACTGTATAAAACAGGCGACATTATGTATAACGTAAATTCCCCATTGTACCCTGAATCTATGAAAGAAAAGGCAAAAGGCCTTATCGTATCCTCTGATAATAAAGAAGCCTTGCTAAATCCTAAAGAGTATGTTGATAAACATGCAGCTGAGATTAATCAATCGATTACAGAAATTGCCAAATATAATGCAAAAGATAACTGGAGTAATTATAACAATAGTGGGCTTGACGAAGTTTGGGTGAAACAAGCTGATGGTACATTTAAGAAATCTTATGATTACTATGGTCAACCGTCAAGTGATTACGAATTTACTGGTTTCTTAGGGGCTAAGACTTATAAATATGATAGTGGTAAATACGTATTTAGCGATTATGATGCTAAAGATGCCTTATATAAGAAGAACTTTACAATGTCTTCCAGCGATTATGGCGAAGGTGGTTCTTATTATGGTTGGGGCATGCCAAATGCTATGTATAACTATATGTATAATCTTGAAAAAGTTGTACATGACGCAGAGTCTGAAAATAAATTACCACGCGAAGCAATCGGTAAGGTCATTGGCAACTTGATCAGAACAGAAGGTGTAGTTCTTGAAAAAGATACTGTACCAGCCATCGATAAGGCCGCATTTATTCAATACAAGAAACAAATTGGTACTCGTCTTGGTTTACAAGCTTGGTACTTACGTTCCTTTGGCGGTAAAACACATACATATTTAAATGCTAATGGAAACAGTAATGATGAATACAGCTTCTCCAATGTAGCTCATGTATTTGGTATCGGTGCTAAGTATCAACTTGGTGCTAATGCAGCTGTTACGGTTGATTACGGTCAAAATCGTTCTAACTTAGGACGTTACCTCAATGGTAATACCGTATATCAACATGAACGTGGTACAGCAGACTTTACTCTAAAGGGTCACCAAATGGGCGGCACACCACACTTCTGGATGGCTCGTCTAGATATTGGGCGTGCTGATTTAGATGTTCCGAAATCTTGGAATGCGTTCATCGATTACAAATACTTTGAACATGGCTCCTTCTTTGGTGGTAATGGTACGGGTGCAGTACCTGATCGTTATTTAGATGGTGTTCGCAGCTTTACATTTGGTGCCGGCTATGTACCGCGCAAGGACTTGCTCCTTGAAGCATTCTATACTTTCGATGCGAAGGGCACTAATAAACGAGATACTTTATATGGTAGTGAAAGCTTTAAGTTAGGCGATTATACACGAATTCAAGGGACCTATAGGTTCTAATGCTCAGTCTGTAAACAGGCAGAAAGGTTACTAATATGGAAAATTTAAATTATGTCATTCACTTATTTCATAGTGGCGGGTATGTAATGTATCCATTGTTACTCTTGTCTTTCATGGTTATCGCTATAGCTGCAGAACGTGCTTTCTTCTATCGTAAGTATGCAGGCAAAACATTTGTTGTAACTCATGCCGTAAATGAATTCGCAAAACTACAACGTTGGGATGAAATCGATAAAGTAATTAAAGAGAACCCTTCTATTGCAAGTCGTATTGCAGAAGCAGGTTTAAAAAATGATTCTAGCGAAGAAGCAATGAAGACCGCTTTTGCTGATCAAATGGGGGTTGATGCAGTTGGTTTCCGAAAATATATGGACTACTTAAGTGCAACAGTTACAATTTCTCCATTATTGGGCTTGCTTGGTACAGTAACAGGTATGATTGGCTCTTTCAGTATCCTTGACTCCGGTGCGGGTGCATCTGCCATTACTGGTGGTGTAGGTGAGGCGCTTATCGCGACAGCATCTGGCTTATGTGTGGCCATAATGGCATTTATCGTTTACACAATTTTTAGTCATCGTTTGGACTCCATTATTAACCAAATTGAAAATATGTGTGTAAATATAGTTACAGCTAAACGAGAAGGGTGGAAATAGTTATGAACTTGCAAAGCTTTCGTATGAAAACTAAGCCGGAATTCATGATCATTCCAATGATTGATATCATTTTCTTCTTGTTGGTATTCTTCATGATGAACAGCTTGCAAACAGTGGCTCAAAAAGCCTTGTCTGTACAATTACCACAGGCTACTAGTGCTTCTGCACCAGCTCAATTACCAGTGGTTTTAACATTAGATGCGGAGGGTCATATTACGATTGATAACAAGCCAATGAGCATTGACGATGCTGAGGCAATGGTAAAACAACGTATCCAAGAAAACCCTAATGCTAGTGTTATCTTACAAGCCGATAAGCGAGCGGCTCATGGTCAAGTAGTAGCGATTATGGACATGTTAAAACAATCTGGCGTTAAACGCTTAGCTATTGCAGCTGAACAGAAAGGATAACTATGGGACTAGGCATATCATGGAAAAAAGCAGCCATTATATCCGCCGTAGTTCATCTTATTGCTCTCTTTATTGCTGTAATCTTTTTTGTAGTGGTTCCAGCCATTCAAGAAATGGATACCTATGAAATCGACCTCACACAAAGTGTGCTCGATGATGGTGGCAGTGGACATGCTGGTGGTGGCGGAGGTAACAGAGCAGATCTGTTCCCAAAACCATTGTCAGCAGATGAAGTAGCGGCAAGAACAAAGGCTGTTGTAGCAAATGTTGAACCATCTACAGCAACAGATATTCCTGATGCAGTAGATGTGGCAGCTAAAGCAAGTGAAAATAAAGGCAATACATCCGGTGATAATTCCGCTGTTGGTGGCACAGGCCCTGGATCAGGTGGTGGTTCTGGCGGTGGTCATGGTACTGGTGAAGGCACTGGCGTTGGTGATGGTAGAGGCCATGGTACTGGTACAGGTGATGGTACCGGTGAAGGTGATGGTCACGGTACAGGTAAAGCCGCGTTCAATGTAGAGGGCTTTTATGCAGCCGTAGATAGCCAAAAACAAATTCCTTATGCGGCTATTAAACGTAAAATGAACGTAGATGTTACAATTAATGTAATGGCTAAATTAGATACTAATGGTAATTTAATAGACGTATATCCAACTAGTGGTGGGGATGAGATATTTGTAGAAGCGGCTCTTGATGCAGTGCGACGAGCGACTCCGTATCCAAATGAAACAGGGGATATACAACCAGTAGAAGTTCCTGTACACTTTGTAGTACAGGCCGATGGCGAAGATGAAGAAGAATAAATATATCTAAGTAATAAAGGAGATAAATATGAAATCTATTATTTTATATTCTTCCCTTACGGGAAATACTAAAAGTGTAGCGGAAGCAATGGCTTCCGTTATGCCTGAAGGTACACCTTGCGTTCCTGTAAAAGATGCACCTGAAAATTTAGCTGATTATGATACAGTATTCGTAGGTTTCTGGGTGGATCGAGGCACAGCGAATAAAGAAGCGGCAAAATTGATTGAAACTTTAAAGAATCCTAATGTGGTATTCTTTGCCACACTAGGGATGTATGCTGATTCTGATCATGCTCGTGAAAGTATCGAAAAAGCATCTGAATTATTGCCTAACAAAGAAACTCTTGTAGACGGCTTCGTATGCCAAGGTAAAATCGATCCTAAAGTAATCGAAATGATGTATAAAATGTTCCCACCTGGATCAGCACATGGGCAAAGCCCAGAACGCGATGCGTTACATAAAGCGGCGGAAACTCATCCAGATGAACAAGACTTTGCAAATGCAAAAGAATTTACAAAATCTGTACTTGCAAAGTTGCAAGCCTAATTTCTGAAAGGGGATTGGAGTATGAGTTTAGCAAGTTTCTTTGAGTCCATTCCGGAGAAACAACGCAATCTACAACTAGGTTTAGAATGCGATAATCCGATGAGTGGTGCATTTCCTCATAAACGTGTTGTGCATGCAGGTCTCAATGGTACGCTTGTTTCTCCAAAAGAAACACAAGCCGTTTGGGATTCGTTAATGAATGGCACTCCTAAAAAGGGCGAAATGCAATGCGCTTACATTCATATTCCGTTTTGTAAGACAAAATGCACATATTGTGGATTCTTCCAAAACGGTACGAGTCAAAGTGTTGAAGACCAATATATTGATGGTCTTATCAGTGAATTAAAGCTCGCTAGTGAGCGTTCGAGATTAAAAGATGGTTTGATCCATGCCGTATTTATCGGCGGTGGCACACCAACATCTTTATCACCTACAAATTCTGAAAGATTGCTTAAAGCGATTAAAGCGTACTTGCCATTGGCAAACGATTATGAGCTTACCTTAGAAGGGCGTATTCACGATTTGATCCCTGAAAATCTTGAAGTTTGGATGGCAAACGGCGTTAACCGTATGTCCATCGGCGTACAATCTTTTAACACAGAAGTGCGTCAAATGGTAGGCCGTTTAGATACGAAAGAAACCGTATTAGAACGACTAGCTGCTTTGAAAGCTTATGGTCAATGTTCTGTTGTTATTGACTTGATTTATGGTTTACCTGGTCAAACTATGGAGGTTTGGGAACAAGACTTAGCAGATTTGGTAAGCTCTGGCGTAGATGGTGCGGACTTATATCAATTAAATGTATTTGATGGTAGTGATCTCAATAAAGACATTACAAACGGCAAAGTTCCAGCTGCAGCCACAACAGCGATGCAAGGGGATATGTTTGAATTTGGTCGTAAATACCTTGATGAACGTTCCTATCGTCGATTGAGTGCCGCTCACTGGAGTGCTAATAACCGTGAACGTAGCTTGTATAACACTTTAGCTAAATCGGGCGTTCCAATGTTCCCATTTGGTAGTGGTGCAGGTGGTAACGTCGACGGTTATGGGATGATGTTACATCGTGCATTAAAACCATACGAAGATATGGTTACCCGCGGTGAAAAACCATTTATGGCCCTTATGAAACAAAGTGATTTACAACCTATCGTAAACCGAGTAGTAAGTCAATTAGAACAAGGATTCCTCAATATTATGAGCTTAGTAAAAATGGATTCCAGATTAGATGAATTGAACTGGCTCTATAAATTATGGGAAAAACGAGGTCTTGTTGCCTATAATGGATTGCTTTATAAATTGACTGATGCAGGTGAATTCTGGACTGTAAACCTTACGCAAAGTACATTAGAAGCTGTTGAATATATCATGACTGGTAAGAATTCCTTCGCTATAGAAGCAGTAGCAGCACAAGATACAAAAACAACTTCTAAAGAAAATCCTAACCAAGAGGTCCGTGGCATTGGCCAAGGTAAAGCCAATATCTCTGTACCAACTGACGAAGATTCCGAAGCACAACGTAAAGATGCTCTCATTGCTAAGGCTAAAGCTGAAATTGCTAAGAGCGGTGCTTCTGGCGAAGCAGCAGAACGAATGGTACAAGCTATGTACAATTTAAGTGCTGATGAGATTGAATATATGATGGAACGTATGATGTCTTAAACTGTTATGTTACACCTTAATTCTAACAACCTCTCCCAATAACCAACATATAATATACAAGACATATTACGTGACATATACGTGCTCTCTGTAGTACAAAGTAGCCCCAGACTGTAGTCTGGGGTTTACTTTTTATAGAGCGAAAGGTATTCTGTAGGTATAAGACTTAAATGACTTTAAAAAGCATAGCAATAGATGTATAGGAATAGATGTATAAGTCTATAAGGACAATAAAAATCTAATTGCTGTTAAAATCATAAAACAATAAGTGAGATAGTAAATCTATAAGATGTGAAGTGATATTGCTTGTATAGCTGATAAAAGGCTTAGGAGGTTAGTATGAGTACATGTCCTCAAAAAGAAATAGATATATTAGGTATTGGGGCTAGCACATTAGACCGCTTCATCGTTGTGGATCATTACCCAACGGGACGTGAGGTACAACAAGTTGTATCTTCTACCACCGATGGTGGAGGACCTGTAGCTACAGCATTAGCCGTTGCAGGTAAATATGGTGCACGTACGGCCATGATTGACAGTATCGGTGACGATATGGTGGGGCGTCATATTTTAGATGATTTTAAAAAATATAATGTTAATACTGATGCTATTCACATTGAAAAGGGGGAAAAGAGTGGCGTTGCTACAATCCTAGTAAAGCATAGCACTGGCGAGCGTGCCGTATTTTTTGAACGCTCTACTGCGCCAGAGCCAGTATTTTTAGATACTCATAAGCAATTAATTAAAGAAGTTTTCATTTTACATGTTAACGGACGGCATCGACAATTCATGTGTTCTGCCATGGCGTTAGCACAAGAGGCAGGTACTATTATCTCCCTCGATGGAGGTGCACAGCGCTACGATGAAGAGATGAAATCTATTACAGAGTCAAGTCATATTGCTATTGTTGCTCGTGATTATGCTGAAAAATATACGGGCACTACTAATTTAGAAGAAGCCTGCCATATCATTCATGACCGTGGTGCTCTTATTGCGGGGGTTACGGATGGCGCTAATGGTAGTTATTTCGTATGGCCTGATGGAACTTTCTATCGTTGTCAGGCATTCCCTCAAGAATATGTAGTTGATACAACGGGGGCCGGAGATAGTTTTCATGGTGCATTTCTTTCAAAGCTTGTTACATTATTGAGAGAGTTAGCCCCAGTAGAAGGGTTAAAGACCTCTACATATGCTATAGATTTATTACAACATTGTGGACATTCTGATTTAGAAAAAGCTGCTATTTTTGCGTCCGCTGTAGCAGCTTTAAATACGCAAGGAATTGGTGGTCGTAGCGCTTTACCAAGTTTACAAGTTGTAAATAAGTTAATGGGATTGGAGTAAATCAGTATGTGGCACGATATTTCCCATTCTCATGTACAACGGTACATGCAACAAAATCCCTATCGATTATTAGCGTTTAGCTTTCTAGGCGTCATGATTATAGGTACAATATTGCTTATGTTACCGATGGCGAGTGCTCAGGGGCAGACGACGGCTCTTGTAGATGCCGCTTTTACCGCCGTATCTTGTGTTTCGGTAACAGGGCTGACCACTGTAGATACTTATTATCATTGGTCTTTATTTGGTAAGATTGTAATGGTTATCCTTATTCAGTTAGGTGGGTTAGGAATTGTATCTTTCACGACCATAATTGTTTTGCTTCTAGGTAAACGAGTAGGCCTTAAAAATCGTGTGCTTTTGTCCGAGGACGTCGGACAGGATGGTATGACTGGTTTATTACATATTACGAAAAAGTTAACGCTTTATACCTTTGCTATTGAAATTGTGGGAGGCATAATCTATACGATTCAGCTATATCCCTATATTGGACAGGCTGCATTGTATACCGGTATCATGCAAGCTGTTTCCACCTTTTGTAACGCTGGATTTGTATTTTTTGATAATGATCTACCTTATGCCATGGTAGGGGACATATTATTTAATATCAATACAGCAGTACTAATTGTTATCGGTGGTTTTGGCTATTTAGCGGCCTTTGACATATGGTCACACCGTAAGGTGCGACGATTTGTTGACTTAAAACTTCACACTAAGATTATGTTAGTAGGCACAGCGATTCTTATCCTATTAGGAACTATCATTTTTTTAGGTGTGGAATGGTCAAATCCAAAAACCTTTGGGTCATTACCGATTTGGAATAAAATAATGGCCTCTTTATTTCAAGCGATTACGCCGCGTACAGCTGGGATTGCAACGGTTGATTATAATGCATTACATCCAATTACCTTGTTTGTTACCATTATTCTCATGTTTATTGGTGCGGGTCCGAACTCTACCGGTGGAGGCGTTAAAATTAGTACCGTAGCAGTAACCATACTTGCATCGCGTACCTTGTTTAATAACCGTCCAGATACAGAGATTTTTGAACGTCGTATTTCATTAGTAACAGTGCTTAAAGCCAACGGGATTATATTTTTATCGCTTCTTCTTATTTTGATAGCCACCTGTTATCTGGCCTGGGATGAGCCTTATGATTTTATTCGATTGTTATTTGAGGTTACGTCCGCCTTTGGGACTGTAGGCCTTACGACGGGAATTACGTCTGATTTATCTGAAAGCAGTAAATGGGTGCTGATGCTTGTTATGTTTACAGGTCGTGTCGGTGTTATGACCGTTATTGGTACATGGGCTCTTAGGACTTCACCAACGAAGCCAATTGGGTATGCAGAAGAGAATGTATTGATGTAATTGAGTAGAATAGTTAGTCTATCAGGAGATATAGCATGAAATATAAAACAATTGCCGTCATTGGTCTTGGTCAATTTGGTACGACTATAGCCAAGATGTTAGCCTCTATGAATCATGAGGTTTTAGGTGTAGATATTAATCCAGAAATTGTACAAAAGGTTTCCCCCTATGTAACACATGCTATTGTAGCAGATACTACTGATGAAGAGGCTATTAAAGCCTTAGCTTTGAGCCAATTTGATATAGTTATTGTTGCCATTGGTGATAATATCCAGGCTAATCTCATGACTTCGATGTTGTTGAAAGAAATGAATATGCCTCATGTGGTTTCGAAAGCTGAAAATGCACTCCAAGGTAAGATGCTCAAGAAGATGGGGGTAGATATGGTCATCTATCCAGAATATGATGTGGCACAACGGTTAGCTCAATCGTTGACACGAGAACATGTAATGGATTACTTACAACTATCTAAAAGCATTAGCCTTATTGAAGTAGATATGCCTAAATTTTTGGTAGGCACCTGCTTAAAAGATTCTAATCTGCGTGAGAAATATAATCTTAATGCTGTAGGCATCAGGCGTGGGGAGGATTTAGAAGTCCCTCCTAATCCGTTTACGATTCTTTCGGCGGAGGATAAACTATTAATCATAGGAAATAATTCTGATTTAGATGCATTAACAGTGTAGTAAGTATACGAAAGAGATATAAATATATCGAAAAAATATGATATAATAAAATAGAATTCAGTATAGGCCATACGTATTCGTATGGCCTTTTAATATAGAAATGAAGGTTATTATGACAGAGGAACAATATATAACGGCGCTGATGAATAACCCACATGGGATTCGAAATATTCCAAATCCTACAGAAGCTATGCAACTTACATGTGTGGGGCAAAACGGCATGCTGTTACAATATATTAAAGAACCTACTCAAAAGGTTATTGAAACGGCGCTTTTACAAGCACCACGAGCTATACAATTCGTTGAAAATCCTACAGAAGAATTGTTAAAAACCTTAGTGGAAAAAGATTGGGCAGTTTTAGAATACATCAGCGATCCGTCTGATACATTAATTCAAAGTGCGTTAGCTCAATCAGGCTGGGCTATTCGCTATATTGCAAACCCATCTGAAGAATTGCAATTAGAAGCGGTGAAGGCGAATTATGATGCCTTACAATATATCAATGCTCCAAGCGAGGTTGTGCAGTTACAAGCCGTGCAAGAGAGTTACTTAGCCTTGCGCTACATTGATGAGCCTAGCGTAGCTGTACTAGAAGCAGCAGTAAAGCAAGATCCACAGGCAATGCGGCAGATTACAACCCTCACTAAGGACTTGGCCTTGCATCTATTTAAAGTAAGTGCGGCTATTGTCGGTTATATACCTAATACATTGGGTGTTACAGTAGACGAAATCAAAGCTATAATTGTAGATGCTATTTCCGGCGATACAGTTGATGAAGACTATATACGCGAGTTAATCAACAATAAAGCTATCGGTGGACGTCAATCAAAATGGCCTATTGATATATTGTCACTTATTGATATGTATGGTACTAGAACTGTTAAGAAAATCGCAGTAGGCGAATATTTGAAATATTAGAACGGAGATGTAATGAACTTTATAGATACAATGGCAAGCGTTGAATTAGTGCTTGCCGCTAATCAGGTGCCCTTGCTCGTTGGTGAGACGGGCATTGGTAAAACCTCTCTCGCAGCGCACGTTGCAGAGGTACATAATTGGGAATTAGTAACTATTGACGGAAACCTCTTAAAAGAAGGTGAAATTGGTGGCTTGCCTACAGTAGAAACGGTGATACATACAGATGGTCATGGCAATAGACGGGATGTGAAAACTACAGTATACGCTGTGCATCATACATTGGAACATGTGGCACAAGCCGTAGATAAAGGGCGCCAAGTATTGCTGTTTATCGACGAAATTAACCGCGCAGAACATGCAGTTCAACAAGAGTTGATGAACCTTATTCTAAACCGTGAAATTAATGGCTTTTCTTTAAGTGATCAAGTGCGCATCATCGCCGCTATGAACCCTGAAGATTCCTTTGATTACCAAACCATCGATATGGATCCGGCACAACAAAACCGATTCGTATGGCTTTATATGAATGCTGATTATATGCAATGGATTGACTGGGCTATCGGTGCAGGTATTGAAGAAAAGGTTATTGAATTTATTTCTTCCTATCCAGAATATTTAAATCAACGTCACGAAGACGATATCGATGCCACACCTCGTTCCTTTGAACGCGTGTCCGGTCTATATAGAATTTATAAGAATCAAGAGGGCACAAGCTATAGTCGGGATGTATTTATGAATGTTATCCGCGGTAACGTAGGTAAACTCATTGCGGAGGCTTTTGTAAACTTTATCGAGTCCGATCAAGAACCTCTTATTACCCTTGATGATGTATTAACAGCGGTTCAAAAACCAGGTGCTATTATGTCTATGGCTGAGCAGGTTAAAGGTGAAAGCCCAACTCGCCTTTATGTAGCAGCAAAAAATATGTTGCATCGTTTAAATCGCAATAGCAATGCGCAGGAAGTACATCACTTTGTGGAGTTTTTAACCTTGTATCCAGGGGATTTGCGCGTAGCGGTTATGAAAGATCTTCGTAACACTTATGAGCGCGTTTACGCTTATGCTATTGAAGATGATCTCTTTGTAGACACTTTTTTTGAAGCTCAAAAATAATTCTATGTGTGTAGTTAACCAAATCAAAGCTATATATAGATAACCAATCTTAGTAAATTATTAGTTATGAGACTAATTGATATATGGAATATGATATAAACTAAATTTGTTTTTTAAGAAAAGGAGGTGGAATTATGCAACGAAACTTAGATAAGGATGATATACGTGATGCGTCGGATTTGCTAACTCATATTGATGGCTGGGAAAAGAATGGTTCTTATGATGCGGAGGCTATCGAGACGCTCGATCGATGGCATGCGAAACGAGAGCGTATTCATCGTGAAGCAGAGGCTTTGTATACGCAAATATACGCATCTTATGAGGCCTATGTAGATAGTTATGAAGAACAACATCATAGCATGGCGCCTGAACGTATAGCGGCTGATCTTATGAACCATAATATGTCGGATAGCCATATAGGTACTATCGGTCGTGCTCTTGAAGACGTACAAGTGGAGGGGACAGACCTCTCCGTTATGCAGCAAGCCGTAATGACACCAGCCTATGAGCAACGGTTGTGGAATATATTGCATGATGTAAACAGTTTGCTCCTTGAAGAGGACCAATTCTTTGGTTACTTTTACTTACAAATGACTCATCGCATTCGCTTTGATATGGCCAGTGCTTTTGGTATTAATCTTAAACAGGGCGGATATGTATTATATGTAAATCCCTTTATCTTGTTACGCCAATCGCCTGATGTGATGAAGGATGGTATTAAGCGTGAAGTTCTTCATATCATTTCTGCTCATTTGATGCGGGTAAAAGCGCTGAGCCAAGGCTTTCACAAAACAGCAGTCCATATGGCTATGGATATGGTCGTAAACGATTACCTTGAACATGTAGACCGTGATGCGGTAACGGTAGCCAATGTAAATGCGCGCTTTGGTTTGTTATTAAAGCGTTTCCGTACCATTGAATACTATGCGAAGGCTATTGATAAGGTCATGAAAGAAAAACCAGACCTCTTTGTGCCTATTGATAACGCAGATACGGCGGTTGCTATGGAGTTTGACCCTCAAACCAGCCATGATATTTGGGATGAATCCGATTCTATTGATACAGATACGATGGACCAAATCACGGAGCGCTATATCAACGAAGCCTCAAAGGGGGATATGGAAGGCTATGTGAAAAGCCTTATCGATACATTCCAAAAGACACGTCGTGCCTTGCCTTGGTATTTCTACCTTAAAAAGTTAATGGGCAAGGTAGCGAGTGGATACAAAAAAACGACGATGCGTCGTAATCGTCGTCAACCTGAGCGTTTGGAGTTGTCTGGCACATTACGTCAACATAAGGCAAATGTATGGGTAGCTCTCGACATGAGTGGTAGTATAACTGATGTGGAGTTTACAAATGCTTTAGAGCAAGTGCTACAAATCGTGCATGCTTATAACCATCGTATTACTGTTGTAGAATGTGATAATGAAGTACGCCGCACCTATACGATGGAATCCGTGAAGGATGTGAAGCCGCGCCTCGATGTGCGTGGTGCTACAGCCTTTACTCCTGTATTCTCTCTGGCTAATCAAAACCGTGTAGATTTACTTGTATACTTTACAGATGGCAAAGGGGAAGAGCGACTACGAGAGACGCCAAGAGGCTATAAGGTGCTGTGGGTATTGACCGGTGAGAATCCACAATTATCTTTGCATAATCCGTACGGCATGGTTCGTGAACTCGGTTATGTGGGGATTGATGAAACTCAGGATATTGATGAGTTTGTACGTATGGTTAATCGCGGTGGCTTTTCTATGGCTAATCAAGAGATTTAGTATATTAGGTCGCATGTTTTTTTATAGGTTTAATCTTGAACCAAAATGGTATACAAAAATGACGCAATCCAGCGGATTGCGTCATTTTTAGGTCTGTGGATCTTTTATTAGTTGTTAAGCTCAATAGAGGAGCCTGGATCGATAATGAGTGCTGTTTGGTTATATTTGCCTTCTACAAGACTTGTAAATACACCTGGTTCACGGTCGATAACAGGCCATGTTTTGTAGTGAATTGGAATGGAAATACGCGCTTTTACATAAGAGGCAGCAAGGGCTGCATCTTCAACTCCCATTGTGTAATTATCACCGATAGGAAGAAGGGCGTAATCGATTTCACCAAAGCGATTTAATAATTTCATATCGCTAAAGAGTGCTGTATCACCAGCGAAGTATAGGATATCTCCATAGAAATCTACGATACAACCTGCAGCGTGACCGCCAGGGATGCCAGAGCCGTGGAAGGCAGGAACCATTCGAACAGAACCGAATTCAAAGTCGAACTTACCACCTAAATGCATGGCGTGTGTACGGCAACCGGCAGCAGCTGCTTTACCCGCTACCTCAGCAGTAGAGATAACGAGGGCGTCATTTGCTTTGGCAATAAAATCTGTGTCTCCATAGTGATCATCATGTCCATGACTGACAAAGATATATTGGCATTTAATATCTTCTTTTTTAGCGATATCCCATGTATTACCGGTCAAGAATGGGTCGAAAATCATGGATACATCGCCACGTGTGAGCATAAAGCAAGCGTGACCAAAATAAGTTAGTTTTGTTTTCATAGGAACACTTCCTTCCTTGTACATACAATTCTTAATTCTATTGTATAATATAATAAATGAAAATAAAACTATTGGTGATAATTTATACATAATTAGTAAGGATATATTATGGATTTAACACATTTTGATCAAGATGGAAATGCTTGGATGGTAGATGTATCAGATAAGGATATTACAACTCGTACTGCTGTGGCAGAAGGCTTTATTACTATTAATGATGCAATTTATGAACGCATTGCGGCGGGAACAATAAAAAAAGGGGATGTTCTTAGTGTGGCTCAATTGGCAGCTATTATGGGGACGAAACAGACGAGTAATCTCATTCCCCTTTGTCATCCGTTAGCATTAACTAAGGTTGAGGTGCATTGTACTCTTGTTGATGGTGAAAGTCCAGCCTGTACGGATGCTACACATAATAGAGCTGTTAAAGTTCATGCTACCGTAAAAACGACAGGAAAGACAGGTGTTGAAATGGAGGCACTTACGGCGGTTCAAGTAGGACTTTTAACAGTCTACGATATGTGTAAAGCTATTGATAAGGGGATGATTATAGGCCCTACATATCTTGTAGAAAAAGAAGGCGGGAAAAGTGGACATTTTGTCCGTTCCTTTGTAGAATAATATAGATATAAAGAATAGGGGATTGAAAATGGAAATAGTACTTTATGAGCCTGAAATTCCAGGCAATACAGGAAATATAGCACGCTTATGCGCCGCCAATCATATGACCTTACATCTCATCAAACCCCTTGGCTTTTCTATTGATGACAAGCATGTAAAACGGGCTGGCCTTGATTACTGGCACTTGGTAGATGTACAGGTACATGAAAATATTCAAGAATTATATGAGAAATATCCTAATCGTAGATATTTCTATGCCACTACCAAAGCAAAGCATACTCATTCCGAGGTGAAATATGAAATTGGTGATATGCTCGTTTTTGGGCCTGAAACAAGAGGGTTGCCTGAAAGTTTATTAGATGGTAAAGAGGATACATGCATTCGTATACCCATGGTAGATGAAGCACGTTCTCTGAACTTATCTAATGCGGTGGCAATTATAGCTTATGAAGGTATGCGTCAACTTGATTATCCAGATCTTAAGGCTGAAGGCAATTGGATTCAATCTAAATAAATAGACTTTCATAATTGAGAAATATATTATACGTATGTGTTAGAAGATCTACCAAATCTATATGACAGGTAGCGATTTTAACGGTGTTGTTTGGAGGAGGATATTATGAACTACGATAAAGCTCATGATTTAGCTCACGCAATGCGTGAATCTGAAGAGTACAAAGAGTTAATGGCTGCTCAGGAAGCAGTGAAAGCAGATGCAGTAGCAACGGGTTTGGTTCGCACATTTATGGCTCAACAAATGCAATGGGAATATGCTAAGTTGTCCGGTGCTCCAGAAGCGGATGAGTTGCAAAAGAAACAAGAGGAATTGATGCCTCAAATTCAAGAAAATGCTGCAGCGTCTGCTTATTTGCAAGCGCAAATGCGTTGGAGCCAGATTTCTAATGATATTTATAAAATCATTAGCGAACCAATCACTGAGGGGATGAAAGTGTTAGATCATGGCGAACAACAACCAAAACATTAAGGTATTACAAACAGCTTTATTAGAAAAATTACCAAGTACACGTGTACGAGAGCAGGAGCTTCTTTGTCATCATACGACATTCAAAATTGGAGGACCTGCGGACTTATTTATTGAACCTACTACGATGGCAGAACTTAGTTTTACACTTCGTACCATTCACGAATTAGATGTGCCTGTAACTATTATTGGTTGTGGATCTAATATTTTAGTGAAAGACGGAGGTATCCGTGGTGCTGTCGTATCAGTTCGACATATGACCCAAATCATGGATTGTAACGAAAACACATTGTGCATTGGTTCCGGGTATATGTTAAAGGATGCTTCTGAATTTGCTTGGGAGAATAGTTTATCTGGTCTTGAATTTGCCATTGGTATTCCAGGCACACTTGGTGGTGCCGTATTTATGAATGCAGGTGCTTATGATGGGGAAATGAGCCATGTAGTTACTGCAGTGAGAGCCGTAGATTTCCAAGGAAATATTAAAGAGTATGATGCATCTCACTTGGACTTTGCTTATCGTCATAGTGTATTCCACGATAATCATGAAGTTATTGGGGAAGTCATTATGACACTCAAACCAGGCGACAAGGATGCCATCAAGGCACGTATGGATGAGTTAACAGAAAAACGTGAATCAAAGCAACCTTTGGAATATGCCAGTGCAGGTTCAACCTTTAAGCGCCCACCAGGGTACTTTGCAGGTACATTGATTGAACAAACAGGCCTAAAGGGGTTGTCTGTAGGTGATGCGCAAGTGTCCCACAAACATGCAGGCTTTGTCATCAATACAGGTAGTGCTAGTGCAAAGGACGTACTTGATTTGATTGCAGAAGTACAGCGTCGTGTGTATGATAGACATGGCGTACACCTTGAGCCCGAAGTACGTATGATTGGTGAAGACTAATATCAACTAAATACTAATATAAGATTTCTTATGTAACGTTACTCTTTTTAGGGATGATGGATTCATAAGAAATCTTTTTTTATGTCCATTATAAGCGTATGATATTTATATAGTTAGTCTATATTTGGGAGGCGATGATATGAATACTTTGTTGGCCCAAGAGATTCATGATAAAGCACTAGCATGTGGGTATGACGATTGTGGTATAGTACCTCTTGATGCACTTGATTTTTATAAAGAACGAATGATAAAGCGTTTAGAAGATGTACCTGAAAGTAAAAAGGCATATGCACATAGTAATGCCTTTTTAACATTGAAAGAAAACTATCCTTGGGCACAATCTATAGTGGTTTGTACTGAATATTTTGGAGCGTATAAGTTTCCTGCTTCGCTTCAAAAGCGATATGCAAAAGGCTTACTACTATCGTTAGCTAATATCCCTGATGGGGTCGAAGTCAAACAAAGGCGATCTTTTGAAACATGGTTCAATGATAAGAACATCCAATTTATTGGTGGTGAAACAGCAAAGCCTACTGGTGTTGTTCCTTTGCGCCCTGCTTCTGTAGCGGCAGGACTTGGAATTTATAGAAAAAACAATTTCTTTTATGGACCTAAAGGCTCTAATTATGAATTGGTAGCCTATTTAATTGATCAGCCTTGTGAGTATATTCGTCATCTAGAGATACCACCATGTCCAGAGACTTGCGATTTATGTCAGCAAAAGTGTAAAACGAAGTCTCTATCTGCACCTTTTACAATGAATCCATTAACCTGTGTATCTTATATCAATACCTTTGGTGATGGTAAATTGCCAGAAGGTGTGACAGAGGATATGTTGGAAGAGTGGATATTAGGTTGTGATAATTGCCAAGACTGCTGTCCGTTTAATAAAAATCATGATTGGAGTATAGGTAAAGATTATCCTGGGCTTGATGCATTAGAACTTATACTACAGCCAGAATATATTTTGAAAGCCTCTGATAAGGAGATTATAGAAAAGTTGATTCCTAAATTCTGTTTCCATTTAACAGATAAACAAATTCCGTTGTTGCGTAAATCTGCTAAGCGGGCGATAGAGCATAAATAGGTTGTGTCCTAAGATGAGTCAAAAGTATAATCGAATGTTGAAATTGCCATGATTAGAATAGGTGTACTGTTTTGACTTTTTTCTATAGACTGCGTTATAATTAACTGTTGCCAATTTTGGGGAATATACTTGCATAGCCTGTTTTATCGAGGCTATGTGATATAGAATATACTGAAAGAATTAAAGGGAGGATCTTATGATTCGCGAAAATCTTCGTAATGTAGCGATTATCGCCCACGTTGACCATGGTAAAACTACTTTGGTGGACGCGTTATTAAAACAAAGCCATGTGTTCCGTGAAAATGAAAAGGTAGCAGAACGCGTAATGGACTCCAACGACTTGGAACGTGAACGCGGTATTACTATTTTGTCTAAAAACACTGCTGTAATGCATGATGGTATTAAAATCAACATCGTTGATACTCCAGGCCATGCTGATTTCGGCGGCGAAGTAGAACGCGTACTTAACATGGTTGACGGCGTATTGCTTCTCGTAGATGCTTATGAAGGTCCAATGCCTCAAACTAAATACGTTTTGCGTAAAGCCTTAGAACAAAAATTGAAACCAATCGTAGTAATTAATAAAATCGACCGTCCTGATCAACGTGTTAAAGAGGTTGAGGACGAAGTTCTTGAATTGTTTATGGAGCTTGAAGCTGATGATGATCAACTCGATTTCCCTGTAGTATACGCATCTGCTCGTTCTGGTGTGTCCAAAACTAATTGGAATGATGAAGCTGTAAACATGGAGCCGTTATTCAAAACATTGATTGATGAAATTCCTGCACCACAAGGTGATATGGAAGGTCCTCTTCAATTTATGGTAACTACACTTGATTACGATAACTTCATCGGTAAAATCGCCGTAGGTCGTATCGTTCGCGGTAAAATGAAAACCAACCAACAAGTGGCTATCATGAATGGTGAAAGTACTCGTAAAGCGAAAATTGGTCGTGTGTACACATACAATGGCTTGAACCGCGTTGAAACTGACGAAGCTGAAATGGGTGATATCATTGCTTTTGCAGGTATCGACGATATTAACATCGGCGAAACAGTAGCGGATGCTGAAAATCCTGAAGCATTACCATCCATCTCCATCGACGAACCAACATTGTCTATGGTGTTTTCCGTAAATAACTCTCCATTCGCAGGCCGCGAAGGTGAATTTGTTACATCCCGTCACTTGCGTGATCGTTTGTTCCGTGAAGTAGAAACTAACGTTTCTATGAAAGTAGAAGAAACTGATTCTGCAGATGCGTTCAAAGTATCTGGTCGTGGTGAATTGCATTTGGCAGTATTGATTGAAACTATGCGTCGTGAAGGCTACGAATTACAAGTAGGTAAACCTCGTGTAATTTTCAAAACTATTAACGACCAATTGTGTGAACCGCTCGAAGCATTGACCATCGACGTACCTCAGGAATTTATGGGTACCGTAATGGAAAATCTCGGTCAACGTAAAGCTGAGTTGACTAATATGGTTGAATTGGCCGGTTATCTTCGTATGGAATTCGTAGTTCCGGCTCGTGGCTTGATCGGTTTCCGTGCACAATTCTTAACAGCTACAAAAGGTAATGGCATCATGAACCATGTATTCCATGGTTATGCACCATATAAAGGTGAAATTCCTTCCCGTACACGTGGTGCTTTGGTAGCATTCGAAAATGGCGAAACTACTCCATATGGTTTGAACTCCGTTCAAGATCGTGGTACATTGTTCGTTGGCCCTAACCAAGACGTGTATGCAGGCCAAGTTATTGGTGAAAATACACGTGAACTTGATATGGATGTTAACCCATGTAAGAAAAAACATGTTACCAACATGCGTTCCAGTTCCTCTGATGAAGCGGTACGCTTGACTCCACCTCGTATCTTCTCCTTGGAACAAGCTCTTGAGTGGATCAACGATGATGAACTTGTTGAAGTGACACCTGAAAGCATTCGTATGCGTAAAACGATTCTTGATCGTAACGCACGTGCGAAAGCAGCAAAGAATAAAAAATAATATCTTATGCAGATATATAAAGGCGCTCCTTAAGGAGCGCCTTTTTTATCTAATCTATAAGTATTTATCTAACATATTCTTACAAGTCATATATTCATGAAAATAGGTGATAATTTTATCATTTATGATTATTGGGTATAAAAATAAGTTAATATACTAAATACGCATAATAACTTGCTGATAGGGGTATTGGTATATACGAAATATTTGTAACGCTGTATAATAATAACAAGTTTATTGAAAAAGTTATTGATTATGGAGGTTCTTATGAATAAGAAAATCTTAGCTTCTTTATTTGCAGTAGGTTTAGCTGCAGGTTGTGTGTGCTCTTCCGTTGATGCGCATGGCGTATTCTTTGCTAACCGCTTAGATGAAAAGGCGCTAGTACTTGGCGAAGGCCCTGTTGATGATGCGTATAGCCCAGAAATGGTAAAAAGCATCATTGGCTTAGATAACAATGGCATGGTAATTCCTGTACAAGTTATTAAACATGAAAAAAATGTAGTAGTTGTACCAAATGATAAATTGGGTATTACAGTAACTGACTTTGACTATGGTTATTGGACAAAAGACAAAGATGGTAAAACTGTTCATAAACCAATCTCTGAAGTACCAGGTGCTCAAAAAAGTACACATGCCATTAAATATGACGTTCACTACTGGAATGCAGAAGCAAAACCTTTCAATAATAAAGATGCTTTCATTCAAATCATTCCATCTGTTAACCCATTAACTCTTAGAAAAGGTGATACATATGAAATCCAAGTCTTGAAAGACGGTAAACCATATGCAAATGCACCTCTTATTAAAGACGTAATTAATGATCTTACTAATGAAAGCCAAGCAGATGCTAATGGTAAAGCAACTGTTACTGTAAGTGCTAATGGCCTTAACGTAGTAGGCGTTGAAGTGGGCTTCCCAACTCAAACTAAAGGTGAGCAAAATAAATACTTCAGTGCATTGTCCTTCATCATCAATCCTGAATAATATAGGATATAACTATTTACTAAGTGTGTGAAATAAACAAGACCTCCTAAGTTGGACTTAGGGGGTCTTTTTATATTTTTAGGGTGTACGTATAAATGCGTTCTGTGAGAGCCTCGTATTAAGCGAGGTAAGAAAGAGAGATTTTTATGAAATTACAACGAAATGTATCAGCTGTGATGGCTGCATTGGTATTAACTGGAATGACCTGCTCTGCATTTGCTACAGAAATTAATGCCACAAGCGATAAAGCGGAGGAATTGCTTGGCTTAACAATGGGGTCACCGGTACAAACACAACCAGAAGTTAAGCATATAGAGGATACCTTGACGGTTAATGTGCATGGTAAAAGCTTAACAGATACAGGTAAAACTAAAAATGTATCAGGTATTTATAATGGATTTGGATCACAATTGACGGTGGATAAAGATTTGATTGTACGCCTTAAAAATGATGCACCAGCCTCAAAAAGGGAACTCGGTCATTACTATATGAGCGCTGTGTATGCTGGTTACGGTGGTAAAGTGCCAAGACTCAGCAAGGACAATCCTGATAGAGATTATGGAGATACTAATATTCACGTCAAAGGCAATGTAGATATCGATGCTATCGGTGTCGGTTTACAAGCTAATCAACGTGGTCATATTATTGTTGATGGTGGTGGACGTATCATCACGCATCCTTTAGAAACTTCTGATACTTACTCTGTGGTGGCAGAAGAGGGTGATGTATACGTTAATACTGGCTCTGATGGTAAACATCCAGGGTCTAAAGAATTGGTCGCTGTTGGGAATGTAGGGTTAATTAATAAGGATTATGGACGTGATCCAAATCATAACGAAATGCCAACGAATATAGCATTAGCTTTTACAACACCTAATTCTAAACTTACGGGTGCTGTATTAAATGAATATGCTGAAAGCAATAAGAACCCTCATAATTCTGGTGCTGATATTTACTTACAAAATGGAGGGACTTGGAATAATGAATGGATTGGTATGGAGCGGCCTACCCCTAAAAGAGAACGTCCATCTGGGGATAATGCAGCATATCTATACAAGGGCAGTAAGGTTCGTAATCTCGTAGGTGGATCAAATCCAGCGGCAGCCGGTATCCTTCATCCTATCGATGCACGGCCTATTACAATTCAAAATTATAGCGGCTATGTGAATGCTGTTTATAAGGCCGGTGTTCCAGCTAGTGAAAAAGGAAAGGGGAATATTGTTGTTGAACATGCTGCAGATAATAGCCATATTACCTTGCAAGGCGATGGAGCTAATTTGACTAATGATGATAGCTACCGAAAGGAAATACAAGCCTTAGCTGATAAATTACAATATACTGGCAATGATAAAAAACTGAGCACAACAGTTCAAATCAATGAAGGGATTACTCGTCCAGGTGCTGTTGCAGAACTAGGTGCAGATCATTTTGACTCGCAGGGGCGTCTTGTTGTAAATGATACAACAAAGATTAATCGTGCTAATGAATCATCCTTAGTGAGTGGTTCAAAATCTGCTCTTACATCGACTGCTATGGCATGGAAGAGTAATACCAATGATTTACAACGCCGTTTAGGAGATCTTCGTTTAGCTAATACAAACCAAGGTGTATGGGCAAAATATATAGGCGGTAAATCTAAAATCACAGACGGTGCTGATGCACATATGACGTATAATGGGGTACAAGTCGGCTACGATCATAAGGCTTCTAATGGTTGGATTTTTGGCGGCGCTATTGATTACAGTACATCTAGTAATTCATATGCCAACGGTAGTGGTGATGGCAAACTTGGCGGCATCGCCTTGTATGGTACAAAAAAACATGATGATGGTCGTTATTTAGATATCATTGCACGTGGTAATAGATTATCCAATGATTATAAGCTCTACTCCGTAGGTGGACAACGTGTGAACGGTGATTACCATACATATGGCACATCCTTAAGCGCTGAATATGGTAAACGTATTAAGAAGGAAAATGGCTTCTACATCGATCCTAGTGTAGAATTTATTGTAGGCCGTTTGAATGGTGTATCCTATGGTGCTTCTGTTGTCGGTGGTGGTTCTATGCATGTGAAAGCTGATGCTGTGAACTCTGCTGTAGGCAGACTTGGTATTGGCATTGGGAAAGAAACAGAAAAATCCAATATCTTCGCTAAATTAGCATTAGCGCATGAATTCTCTGGTAAGGTAAATACAACATATTCCGCACCAGGCAATCCAACAGTACAAACAACAGTAGATTTGAAGGATACATGGCTCGATGCTGAAATTGGTGGGTCTTGGAGTGTCCGTCCTAGTACATATCTATATGGTACATTCACTAAAAACTTTGGTGCTATCGTAGAAAATACATGGCGCATTGATGCTGGGATACGGCATAATTTTTAATTGAATATTGCATTAATGGTCCTTATAGCGTATGCTGTAAGGACCATTAGTATATAAGGAGTTTTTTATGATTAAGTTTCTATTCATTAGGAGTTATAATGGTTAATATTTTATTCATCTGTCATGGCAATATTTGCCGTTCTACGATGGCAGAGTTTTATATGAAGCATATCGTTGAGCAGGCTGGACTAAGTGATTCTATTTATATTGAGTCTGCAGCTACATCTCGTGAGGAGATAGGGAACGACACTCATTATGGGACTAAAGAGAAATTAGATGAAATGGGTATTCCCTATACTCGTCGCAAGGCACGTCAAGTGACGGTTGATGACTATCATAACTTTGATTACCTTGTTATTATGGATGAAAATAATGCGCGTAATTTAAAGCGTATCATTGGGGATGACGTAGATGCTAAGGTTTACAAGGCAATGTCTTTCGTTGGTGAAAGTCGTGATGTAAAGGATCCTTGGTATACGGGAAACTTTGACGAAACTTATGATGATGTAAGTCGTAGCTGTGATGCTCTACTAAAATTAATTAAAGAGAGGCTGTAATAAGTTGATATACAACTTAATATTAGGGGCTTTTATGTATAAACCTAGTACCCATACTTTATACTATCGAACCATAGCGTAATATGGTATAATTTTTAGGTATTCATGCGCCTATAGCTCAGGGGATAGAGCGCCGGTCTCCGGAACCGGGTGCGCAGGTTCGAATCCTGCTAGGCGCACCAAATAAAAGGCTTCTCGAAATTTCGAGAGGCCTTTTTTGTATGTATTAAGGGGAGAGAAATACATGGCGATATATGCATGAATTAGTTAGAGATAGATAAATACATGAGCTGAGGTGCTGATAAGATTTCGATATAGAGTTTTATATTTAATAATATCGAAATAACATAATAAATGTGATTTGGGTAACACATTTTGTTTTGAGAATGATGTACAATAAGGATAGCTATATGAAAATCTGAACATCCTAGCCGGAACACTAGGACATATAGGGGAGCGTTAAATTACGTAGTGAATTTAACTAAGTGAAAATTACTTATATATGTATCTATAACTCATCCATTTAGGGATGTGGCTATTTAGAGGGGATAATATGACAAATAAAATACAAGAGCTTACCGTCAACGAAGTTTGGCGTGATGAGCAAGACGCATGGAATCATCGTTCCGAGTACTTTGTAGAAATGCACAATCGCGAGGATCGCAAGGCACAGGTCACTGATTTTTTAGCCTTCTTAAAGGATGAAAATTTATTACCTTCATCGAATGGTCGTACACTTGATGTAGGCTGTGGTGTTTGTGACTACGCACTTGGGTTAGCTCGGGAAGGCTATAAGGCGACTGGTATCGATTTATCTGATGGTATGATTCGCGGTGCTAAACAATTGGCAGAGTCAGAAGGTTTAGATCTTAGCTTATATATTGGACCTTGGTCTGATGAAACTCGTCGAGAATTAGGTTGGGATAAAAGCTTTGACTTGGCATATAGTATCTTCTGCCCGATTATGTTTGATGTAGAAAATATTCGCGCCATGCACGATGCAAGTAATGATAAATGTTTATGGATTGCATTTAGCGAACGGAGCGACGAAATGGTAGATATGTTATCTGAACATTTCTTTGGACGTGATTCTTTTCCATGGGATGGTAAGATGAAAGAGTGTTTAGATACTATCCATGAGATGGGGCATAATGTAAAAGTAATTTATAAAACGGTTCCTGAAACAGAGGTTATGTCTCTTGAAAAGGCAGTTAATTATTTTACCATGCGACTTCATAATAATGGATGGGGAGACATGGAAGACATGAAAGAAGAGATTAGAAATCTCATTGAGCCACTAGCTATTGATGGAGAAATCCATAATAAGACTGTTGATAAGGTGGCTTGGGTTTCATGGTCTGTGAAATAGGAGAGAAACATGACAGTTGATGAGAAACGTAAGTTAGAACTAAAAACTATGTACCAGATTATTGGCATCTATTGTCATAATAAGCACCACACTCCTAAAGGACAACTCTGTGAGGAGTGTCAAAAAGTTTGGCAATATGCTGAACATCGTATAGATGTATGTCCTCATATGGAAAGCAAGACCTTCTGCAGCGTGTGTAAAACGCATTGCTATGCGCCTACGTATCGTGAAAAAATACGTGAAATCATGCGCTATGGTGGACCTAGAATGTTATTTATATCACCAATTCAAGTTATTCGCCATATGTATTTAGAGTGGAAGGATAGAAAAAGGAGTCGTACTTCTTATGAAAACTGATATGATTGTAAAGACAGGAATGTTTGTAGCATTGACGGTCTTACTATCTTATATATTTGCTATTCATACTACATTTATACATATTACCTTTGGATTTTTATCAACCGCTATATTTGGCATTCTTTATGGGCCTATGGCAGCAGGTATAATGGCTGCTATTGCCTGTTTTATAGGTATGTCCCTATTTGGGCAAGGGGTATTCTTTCCCGGCTTTATCGTATCTGAATTTCTTGTAGGCTATGTGTATGGATATTTTTTACACGGTCGTAATGTTACATTTAAACAATTACTTTTACCGGAAACGATTGTTACTGTATGCATACATCTGATATTGAATACAATGTGGCTTACAATATTTTATAACAAAGCAGTATCTGCTATATTTATTGGACGTCTTATTAAAAATATAATTTGTTTCCCTTTAGAAATTGCACTGATTTTAATTGTGTATAAGGCAGTCAGCAAGTTTATGGTACAAAAAAAGCTATAATCTTACAGTATACTAAAATGCACCCCTAACATTAGATTATATGTTAGGGGTGCATTTTTATTTGTAAATATAGCCTTTTACGCGAGTGCTTTGTCCAATACAGCTTTGATTAAAGATTTTGTTTGGTCATAGCTTTCACCAGGTTGCGCCTCGTATTGTTTGTTGAGGTCGAACCACAAGTTTGGATAGTATTCATATGGGTGAGTTTTGAAGAGCTCATGAGCATCTTGATCTTCAACCCAGTTGATGTGAATATCTGCGTATGCAGGATTTTCTGCAACGAGTTCATCGATAGCACGGAATGCATTGGCACAATAAGGGCAACCGTTTAAATGGAAACCTAAGATTTCTTTCATGATATTCAGTCCTTTCAAAATAGAATCTACATATATTTCTATAATTTGAGATTTTATACATATTCATGTACCACAACATATGGTACACTACTGAGTATAACATATCTATATAAGATATTCAATTTTTTAGATATATCAGATGTGAATATTGAGAATTCGATATGCATGCATTATATAAATAAGGAGATACCTATGATTTCAGGCGCACAGTATCTGGTAAAAGCCCTTCAAGAGGAGCAGGTAGAGTTTTTATTTAACTATCCTGGGGCGGCTACTATTGATATCATGGATGAATTATATAAGCAAGATAAGGTAAAAGTGATTTTGCCGCGTCATGAGCAAGCATTGGCCCATGCGGCAGATGGATATGCTCGCAGTACTGGTAAAGTAGGGGTGTGTATGGTAACCTCTGGTCCTGGTGCTACAAATCTTGTGACTGGTATTGCCACAGCGTATGCAGATAGTGTGCCCCTCGTTTGTATTACTGGACAAGTTGATTTAGGCCTCATGGGCAATGATGCTTTTCAAGAGGTAGATACTGTTGGCATCGTCCGCAATATTTGTAAATATGCCGTTACTGTTCGCGACCGTAAAGATTTAGGTCGTATTTTGAAAGAGGCCTTTTACATTGCTCGCACAGGTCGTCCAGGCCCTGTTGTAGTAGATGTTCCTAAGAATATTCAGAAGGCTATGGGCTCTGATGAGTATCCTACAGAGGTTAATATTCGCAGTTACAAACCAAATACCACTGTTCACGTAGGTCAAGTTAAAAAGGCCTGTTCTATTATTAGTAAAGCTAAAAGGCCTCTATTCCTATTAGGCGGTGGGGTAAGCATTAGTGGTGCCAACGACCTTATGATGGAGTTGGTTGAAAAAACAGGGATTCCTGTTGTAACAACCTTGATGGGGAAAGGTGCTATTGATAGCCGTCATCCATTGTATCTTGGTAATGTAGGGATTCACGGTGGCTATGCCCCTAATGTGGCTATAACTGACTGTGACGTGATGATTTCTATTGGTACGCGCTTTAATGATCGTATTACCGGTAAACTAAGTACCTTTGCACAAAATTGTAAGATTATCCATATTGATGTAGATGCGGCATCTATTTCTAAAAATATTAAGGTTGATATTCCAATCGTAGCAGATGCTAAATTGGCTATCGAAAAAATCTTAGAATATATTGAACCTCACGATCTTGGGGACTGGCCAAAACAATTACAGCAACTTAAGGCAGAGCGCCCTGTCACTCAAGCTGACGAAGAGGGGTTAACACCTCAAACTGTTATCGAGTACATCAATCATCACTATGAACATCCTATCGTTACAACCGATGTGGGTCAAAATCAATTGTGGACTACCCAGTTCCTTGATGTGAAAGGGCAATATCAAATGTTGACATCCGGTGGTCTAGGTACGATGGGCTATGGTTTCCCTGCTGCATTAGGGGCGCAAATGGGAAATCCAGATAAGCGTGTATTTGCCATCTGTGGTGATGGTGGCGTGCAAATGAATATCCAAGAGTTTGCCACTGCTATGCACTACCGTTTGCCTGTAACGCTTATTGTATTAAACAATGGATTCCTTGGTAATGTACGTCAATGGCAACAATTATTCTACGATAAACGTTACGCTTGTACGAACTTGATGATGGATGAAAGTGCCATTGTTACGCGAGACATAATCGACAATGATGAGTTTGAGTATGTACCGGATTTTGTGAAATTGGCGGAAGCTTATGGCGCAAAGGCAATGCGTATTACTAAGGTAGAGGACATCGAAAAAGGGTTCCAATTGGCCGATACTTTCAAAAATGGTCCAACCCTACTCGAGTTCATCATTCCAACGGAGCTCAATGTGTTGCCAATGGTACCAGCAGGTAAATCTTTAAGTGATATGTTGTTGAAGGATAAAAAATAGGAGGGGCTATGGAAGTACAAATGAAAAAACGCTGTATTTCAGCGTATGTAGAAAACCAAATCGGTGTACTAGCTAAGATTTCAGGCCTCTTTGCAGGCAAAAATTATAATCTTGACACATTGACGGTAGGGGAAACTGAAGACCCTACTATGTCTCGCATGACTATTGATCTTACTTGTGATGATTTGACGTACGAACAAATTATTAAGCAACTAAATCGCAGTGTGGAGGTTATTAAAGTTATCGACTTTACTGACATGCGAATTACGAAAAAAGAATTACTATTTATCAAGGTCAATAGCTGTAAAGAAGCGGACAAACAAGAAATTTTCCGCATTGCCAAAACCTTTGATTTGTTAGTTGTGGATTATAATCGTAAATCTGTACTTGTTCAATGTGTAAAAACTGTATCTAAAAATAATGATATGATTGCCTTATTTAAAGATATGTTCGTGAACCGTATTGAAGTCGTGCGTGGTGGTAGCGTTGCCATTGAAGCCTTATCCACACCTGATAGATAAGGTGTGTATTTTAAATGTACTTTAAAAGTGTTTTAGGTCTATTCAAATATATAATATATGTATTTGAATAGGCCTATTTTTTGTAGTTAAAAGCGTGTACAACTTAATATGATATAATATGTATATCGAGCATTATTGATATAGAGAGCTTGGTTGTATGCCGAGACCTTTAACTATAGGAGGTATCATGAGTTTATTAGATGATATTTTAGCCCACAATAGAGAATATGTAGAAGATCAAAATACAGGTTATGTAGATACAGATACAAAGTGTAGTAAAATGCCAAGTCGCGAGATGGCCATTGTTACATGTATGGATACGCGTCTCGTAAACTTTTTAGAGGATTCTATGGATATTGACCGCGGTGAGGCGAAAATTGTTAAAACGGCAGGCAATTGTATTACAGGCCCTTTTGATGGTATTGTACGGAGCTTGCTCGTATGTATTTATGAGTTAGGTGTTAACGAAATCTTTATCATTGGTCATCACGAATGTGGCATGGCTAAAACTACAGCAAAAGATTTAACAGAAAAAATGTTAGCTCGTGGCATTTCTCCAGAAGCGATTCACATGGTGCGAAAAGAAATGGAGCGTTGGGCTGATGGTTTTACCCATCCTGCAGAGAATGTGGAAGAAACAGTGGACGAATTGCGTATGAACCCTTTAATTCCTAAAGACGTGCCAATTCATGGTCTTATCTTCCATCCTAGAACGGGTGAAATCGAAGTCATTGTTAATGGCTATACACAAATGAAACAATATTACGAAAAGAATTAGAATTATATGAACAAAAAAAGATTAATTATATCCATATTAGCCATTATTGCTTTGGCCTGTGCTGTTGTAGGTGGCTATGTCCATAAGGATGCCATACAGAGTCGTATAGCTAGAACTGCCGCTGTTGTAAGTGGACAAGAAATTAAGCCACTCCTCGATTCTGAAAGTCGTTATATTCGGCAAATTGTAGCTCAAGACAACAGCACGAGTCGTACTATTATGTGGCAATCAGATAGTAGCGAAGCTGATGCGGTCATAGAGTATCGTCTTGTTGGATCCGATACGACTCAAACGATAAGAGCTACAGACAAAGCTTTTACCGATGATGGCAGTACCACCTATATCCATGAGGGTACAGTAACTGGTTTGACGCCTAATACTAAATACGAATATCGCGTTGGTTATGGCAATAATCGTCGCAGTGATTGGTATTCGTTGGAAACTGCTGGCTCCAGTGTGTATGATGTTCTTATCTATCCAGATTCTCAATCTGGTGATTATTCTGCGTGGGAGCAGATTGTTAAGGATTCCGCACATCGCAATCCAAGGACAGCCCTGTATATTAGCATGGGGGACCTTGTAGATAATGGGGAACAAGACTATCAATGGCGCACTTGGTTGAATTCCATCAGACCATTGAGTGCTAATGTGCCGTTAGCAACGACCTTAGGCAATCATGAGATGTATACATTAGATTGGAAAATGCGCGAGCCTTATGCGTATTTGAATTACTTCGCAGTACCGCCTAATGGGAATGAAATATTTAATCGCCGTTATTATTCCTATGATTTTGGCGATGTGCATTACGTTGTATTAGATACGATGTTGTATGAAAGTAATCATGAGGATAATCATGATACTCATCATCCTGATTTGTACGATGTAGAGGTTCAGTGGCTACGTCAAGATTTAGCAGCTAATACTAAAAAGTGGACTGTAGTCCTCATGCATCGTGATCCATTCCAATATGCTTTTGACAGACCAGGTGCAAGTCGAGATGTTGGTTTCGATGACGAGGGTGTATTATTTATGCCTATCTTCGATGAATTTAATGTGGATTTAGTCTTATCTGCTCATTTACATACATATCGCAATCGCGGTCATGTGCGAAACTTTGATCGAGACCCATCTGGTCCATTATATATTCTTACAGGAATAGCTGGTGATGCACGACGTCCTAAGTGGAAGCAACATCCATTAGATGTATATGTAGCACCTCAGCCTGAAACGAATAATTATATGTCTATGACAGTGACACCGAATAAGCTGATTGTAAAATCATTTTTACCTGATGGTACTCAGCTCGACGAATCCGTCATTGAAAAATAAGAGAAAGACACCTTCTTTGGAAGGTGTCTTTTTTTGTCTATTTTTCTCTAATCAAAGGTAGCAAGAATCTATGAGTAAAATTGATTTACAATATAACAAATAAAAATACAGTGAATTTGTATAAATACTTGCTAATTATGGTAGGTAGTATTATAATACGTGTATAGATTATAAAAATACACAAAATATGTATAAAATATACATACAGTGTATAAAGGAGATAGAGTAATGAATGCATTACAAGATTTAATTAAGAAATATGCCTCCCAATATAAAGAACAAGTTGTGGAATGGCGCCGACATATTCATAGCCATCCAGAGTTATCTGGTGAAGAGAAACATACATCTTTATTTATTCAAAAGGTGCTTGGTGAACTAGGAATTCCCTTTGTAAACGATATTTCTGATTATGCTGTTATCGGTAAGATAAAAGGTGCTCATACAGGCCCTGTTATTGCATTGCGTGCCGATATGGATGCGTTACCCATACATGAAATAACAGGCTTGCCCTTTGCTTCACAAAATGAAGGTGTTATGCATGCCTGTGGTCATGATAGCCACATGGCAATTTTACTTGGTGCAGCGGCGATTCTACAATCTATTAAAGATCAATTACATGGGACTGTAAAACTGGTATTTCAACCTTCCGAAGAAGAGGCTTTATTCCCAGGTGCACAAGGCATTATTGATAGCGGTATCCTCGATGATGTGGATGAGATATATGGACTTCATGTGTGGCCTCAATTGCCAGTGGGAACTGTAGGTCTTAAAAAAGGTAATCTCATGGCTGCATCCGATCACTTCCTCGTACACATTAAAGGGAAAGCTACTCATGGTGCAGAACCTCATAATGGGGTAGACGCAATTGTAGCAGCCGCAAACTGGATTGTAAATGTGGAATCCATGGTGGCTCGCGAAACGAATCCTATGGAAAATCTTGTGTGCACAATTGGAGTGATTAATGGTGGTGATCGATACAATGTGGGCTGTGGTGATGTGTATCTTGAAGGTACTTGTCGTACCTATGAACCAGAAAAACGTGATTATATTGAGCGACGTTTGGGTGAAAGCTTACAGGCCCTCGATGTGATGTTTAAAACGGAAAGTACTTTGGATTATAAAAGGGGACATGGTGCAACTATCAATAATCCAGAGGCCATTGATTATGCCACATCCATTGTAGAGAAATATCTTGGTAAAGACGCAGTGGTACATCCTGAGTTCCCATCTATGGCAGCAGAAGACTTCTCCGCCTATCTTCATAAAATCAAAGGTGCTTTTCTTTGGTTAGGCACTGGCTTTGAAGGCAATCCGGCTTTGCATAATGCAGCTTTCACCATCGATGAAAGTATCCTTGAACCAGGTATCACAATGATGGCAGCATTGGCCGCCGAATTTTTACAAGAAAAAATAGTTTGAAATAAGAGGTTATCATGAAAAGTTTACAACATACATCATTTAAAACAATGCTTCAATACACACCAGAGGAAATTAAATACTTCTTGGACTTAGCAGCAAAATTAAAAGCCGATAAAAAAGCGGGCAAAGAAATCAAAACATTAGTAGGTAAAAACTTTGCATTAATTTTTGAAAAAGACTCAACACGGACACGTTGCGCTTTTGAAGTAGGGGCTGCGGACCAAGGTGCTTTTACAACATATCTTGGCCCTACAGGTTCTCAAATGAATAAGAAAGAATCCTTAAAGGATACGGCTCGTGTTCTTGGTTCCATGTATGATGCTATCGAGTTTAGAGGCTTTGACCAAGAGGACGTAGATACATTGGCGGAATACTCTGGTGTGCCAGTTTGGAATGGGCTTACCGATATGGATCATCCTACACAAACATTAGCAAATTTCTTAACCATACAAGAAAATATCGATAAACCGTTGAATAAAATTTCCTTTGCTTATGTTGGACACGGTCAATCAAATATGTGCAATGCCTTGATGAGTGGTGCCGTTAAAATGGGGATGGATTTCAGACTCATTGGTCCTAAACAATACTGGCCGGCTGGTCCATTCTACGAAGAGTGCTTAAACGTGGCTAAAGAAACGGGTGCTACTATTACTTGCACAGATGATGTAGCTGAAGGCGTTAAAGGCTTAGATGTTATTTACACTGGTGTGTGGGTAACGATGGGTGATACTTACGATATGTGGGAGGAACGTATCAATACCTTTAAACCATTCCAAGTAAATGGAGAAATGATGGCATTAACTGGCAATCCGAACACGAAGTTCTGCCACTGTTTACCTGCGTTCCACAACACAGAAACACAAGTAGGTAAAGATATTTATGAACGGTTTGGCATGAATGGCATTGAGGTGACCGAAGAGGTATTCGAAGGTTCAAACTCTTTAGCGTTTCAAGAAGCCGAAAATCGTCTCCACACGATTAAGGCAGTTATGGTTGCTACCTTTGGAGATTATCCATTGAAATAAATTCATCCTCCTAAATGGTGATGAATCGTATAGTTTGTTTCCTATTTATATTGGATAAAGGGCTATATAAATAGGTGTGAGTCACTAATAGGTGAGAATTGAGGTTTATTATGACACCCCATAGAGTATTTATTGTTGGTCATGAAGGCACAACTGGTCTTAGAATTCATGAACGATTATCCGATCGAAAAGATATAGAACTCTTAGCGACTGCTGATGAGGATCGCAAAAATGTAGAGGCCATTAAAGTGGTTGCAAAAAAAGCGGATCTTGTATTTCTTTGCTTACCTGATGTGGCATCTAAGGAAATTATGGCCGCTATTGGTGATTTTCCATGTAAGGTTATTGATACTTCTACAGCGTTTAGAACTACAGCTGGTTGGGCATATGGGTTCCCAGAACTTGGTGAAAGCTACAAAACAGATATTGCAACTAAAAAACATATTGCAAATCCTGGCTGTCATGCGAGCGGTATGATTGCTTGTATAGCGCCTCTTGTAAAAGCAGGGCTCGTGCCAGCGGATTATCCTTTCACCATTACATCCTTAACAGGCTATAGCGGTGGTGGTAAGAAGATGATTGGTCAATATGAAAGCAGTCCTAAGGACTATTTCCTTTATGCGCCTCGTCAATATGGGCTTGGTCAAGAACATAAACATTTACCCGAAGTACAACATGTATGCGGCCTTAGTGAAGCTCCAATTTTTATGCCAATTGTTGATGATTACTACTCTGGAATGGAGGTTACCGTAGGTATTCATAGTCGTTTATGTCATAAACCTGTTTGTATTGATAAGGTACAACAAACGTTAGAATACTTTTACAAAGATAGTACAATCGTTACGGTTGCACCATTTACTGAAAATAGTAATAGCGGTATGTTAAACGCTAATCAATTGAGCAATACGGACAGTATGAAAATCTATGTCACTGGTAACGATGAACGCATCATGGTTCACGCCATTTTCGATAATTTAGGTAAAGGTGCATCGGGTGCCGCCGTTCAATGTATGAATATTGCATTGGGTTTACCAGAGGATACTGGTTTAGTATTAGGTTAGAGAGGAATCTATGAAGAATGTAACAAATGCAATGCGGGCGCATATCTTAACGGCGGCCGTTCCATATATAAAACAATACACAGATCAGTACGTTGTCGTTAAATACGGTGGCAATGCCATGGTGGATGAAGAGTTAAAGAAATCTGTTATGAAGGATTTACTATTACTTCAATTAGTGGGGGTCAAAGTAGTCCTTGTTCATGGCGGTGGCCCAGCTATTAATAGTACTTTAGAGGCGATGCAAATTAAATCACATTTTGCTAATGGTCTACGAGTTACCGATGAAGCAACAATGGATGTTGTACAAATGGTGCTAGCCGGCAAGGTGAATAAAGGGCTCGTGGCGGATTTAACGGATCTTGGTGGCAAAGCTGTTGGCCTTTGTGGCGTAGATGGCAACATGATTCAAGTTCATAAACAAAACGAAGAACTTGGTTATGTAGGTTATATTGATACTATTGATACGAGTATTATCCATGACGTAATTAGCCGTGGCTATATTCCGGTTATTTCTTCTATCGGCATGGGAGCCGATGGCAAGACCTATAATATTAATGCGGATACGGTAGCTGCGAAAATTGCAGGTGCCCTCAAGGCGGAAACCATGGTGGCTATGACCAATATTGATGGTGTACTGCGAGATGTGCATGATCCAGATTCTTTAATTTCTAAAATTACAATGGCCGAGGCAGCTCAGTTAAAAGCGGATGGTGTCATTGCAGGAGGTATGATTCCAAAGGTAGATTGCTGCTTAGAGGCCATAGAAGCTGGGGCACAAAAGGTATTTATCATCAATGGTGAAATTCCACATGCCATTCTTATCGAGTTATTAACCGATGAAGGCCTTGGCACCATGTTTGTTGCTTAATATAGTAAACATAATACTGGTAATCATCTATTGGGTATCTTTTACATAGATAGACGACGGCATGACCGTACATTTGGAGGATATAATGAGTAATGCAATCGATTTTGAACAACAAGATAAAGAATATATAGCCAATACGTATGGTCGGTTCAACGTATGCTTTGAAAAAGGAAAAGGTTCTCTCTTGTGGGATGTAGATGGTAAAGAGTACATCGACCTTGGTTCTGGTATTGGCGTAACCGCTTTTGGCGTTGATGATGATGAGTGGACTGATGCTGTTACTAAGCAGTCTCATGCGTTGAATCATATTTCTAATTTATACTATTCCTTGCCACAAATTGAGCTAGCGAAACAGCTCTGTGCGAAAACGGGGATGAAAAAGGTATTTTTTTCTAACTCTGGTGCGGAGTCTAACGAATGTGCGATTAAGGCAGCGCGTAAATATAGCCATGACAAATATGGCGAAGGGCGTCATATAATTGTTACCTTAGTCAATAGTTTCCATGGTCGTACTATTACCACCTTGTCTGCGACAGGACAAGATGTATTCCATCAACATTTCTTCCCATTTACGGAAGGCTTTATTCATACCCCAGCCAATGATATTGATGCGGCTTTGAAAGTCCTTGCAAATCCAGCTGTTTGTGCCATCATGATGGAACCTATCCAAGGTGAAGGTGGTGTTATGCCATTAGATAAGGAGTTTGTCCAAGCGGTAGCAAAATATGCGCATGAACACGATCAACTGGTACTCATCGATGAGGTACAAACTGGTAATGGTCGTACCGGTAGTTTATATGCATACCAACAATTTGGCATTGAACCAGATGTGGTATCTACTGCAAAAGGCTTGGCCGGAGGGCTACCAATGGGTGCAACCTTATTGAATGAAAAAATGCAATATGTATTAAATGCTGGCGCCCACGCTACTACTTTTGGAGGTAATCCAGTCTGCGCGGCTGCAGGTAATACCATCATTAGTCGTTTAACTCCTGAATTTCTTGATTCTGTAAAAGCAAAAGGGGAATATGTAAAGGCCATCTTAACTGGTAAACCTGGTGTCATTGGTGTTAGCGGTATGGGCCTCATGCTCGGCATTGAAACTACAGTTGATGCTAAAGCCGTTATAGCTAAATGTCTTGAAAAAGGCGTAGTATGCTTATCTGCTAAAAATAAGGTGCGTCTTTTACCAGCTCTTAATATTCGACAAGAACAATTAGAAAAAGCTATTGCTATTTTGGCTGATGTGATTGAAGAATTAGTGGCACAGTAAGAAGTAAGATTTTGTTTAACTTTCATAAATATTGTTTACTATAGTTATGTAACATTGAACTATGGAAATAAACCGATGATTGTATAGACTTTACTCCGTATTCGTGTTACCCTAAAAGAAACAGTCTATATTGGAGGAGTAAATATGAATACAGAGTCCTTACGTAATGAAGTATTGGTTCCAGCGGTAGCAAAAACGTTGGACATTGCAGCTAAAGCAAAACCTACAAAAGAAGAAATTATCACAACGGCGAAAATCACCGCTGCTGTGACAGTTGCAACAGCTGTTGTATCCTTAGCGGTACAAGCAGTATTGCGCAACCGATAAGAAACTGAGAAAACGACATGGCGTTGCCTGTCGTTTTCTTTTACATTTACCCTGTTATTCCCCTAAACAAAGGGTTTTTCTTGGTACAGTAGATTTTGTATTTATAAATTCGTAAACTGTTTAATCAATATATATTAACAATGCATATTGATATACGATTGATATACTGAAATTAGAGGATATTAGAGGAGGCGATACGATGCATAGTCGCGATTTAATAGAGCAATATAAAGGTTATGTTCAAAATTGGCGTAGATATTTCCATAAACATCCTGAACTTAGTAATGAAGAGTTTGAGACGACAAAGATTTTGGCTAAAGAATTAGAATCGATGGGCGTAGAGGTTCATGTAGATACAGAGCGTGGTATCGGCTTGATCGGTATCATCCATGGTGCTAAGTCTGGAAAGGCTATCGCGTTGCGCGCCGATATCGATGCATTGCCTGTTTATGAACATAATACAGTGGACTATAAATCTGAAGTAGAAGGTAAAATGCATGCTTGCGGTCATGATGGACATATGGCTATTTTATTAGGTGCGGCTAAAATGCTAATGTCTATGAAAGACCGTATTGAAGGCGATGTGTATTTAGCATTCCAACCTGCGGAAGAAACTGGCGCAGGGGCTCCGGATTTCATCAAGTTTGGTGATTGGTATGATAAGGTAGATGCTATCTTTGGTGGTCATGTGTGGATCGATTTGCCTGCCGGTCTCGTATCTGTTGAGGAAGGCCCTCGTATGGCTGCGAGTAGCCAGATTACTATTAACGTAAAAGGAAAACAAGGTCATGGTGCACAGCCACACCAAGCGGTCGATGCTATCGTGGTGGCTAGTGCCATCGTTATGAATTTGCAAACCGTAGTGTCTCGTAATGTTAGCGCGTTAGACTCTCTTGTACTAACTATTGGGAATATTCATTCTGGCTCTGAATGGAATGTTATCCCTGGTGAAGCTAAAATGGGGGGGACCATTCGATTCTTTGATCCGGGCCAAGAAGAGTATTATGTTGAATCCATACGCCGCGTAGTAGAACATACGGCTGAAGCCTATGGCGCGACTGCTACATTAGAATATGTAAAAAAAGTACCCCCTACTATTAATGATCCTGAATCCAGTGAACTTGCAGAACGTGTTGTTATTGATACATTAGGTAAAGACAAACTTTCTAAGATGCGTAAAGTAATGCCGGGGGAAGATTTTGCATGGTATTTACAAGATAAACCAGGATGCTTTGCCTTTATTGGTATTCAAAACCCTGATGTAGAAGCTACCTTCGATCACCATAATAATAGATTTAATATGGATGACTCCGTACTATCCGCGGCATCAGCGGTGTATGCGGAATATGCTATTCAGTGGTTGAAAGAACATAAATAAATATTTATATATAAGCCTTATTAGTATCTTATTATATTAATAAGGCTTTTTGTGTGCTATTTTTTTTGTATTTATCAAGATGAGGATAATTATAGTATTAATATATTACGATTATTATACAGATTTAATATTGTATTTGTTATAATTATAAATGTATATTTATATATAAATTTATAATTATATAAGGAGTGTTATTATGCCTAGAAATATTAATACTATTGGTGGTGGGGCACAAACAAATTCTAATGGTTTAAAGTTTGAACAATCTACTTTATTAGATGATGCATTACGAGAGAAAGGTTATATCGTTAAAGATTGTTATGTGTATTTAGATGGGAATATACGTATTGGAATGTCTGTATATAAGAGAAATTTATATAGTAAATTTTTTGAAAAATATAATATTGATTACCGTCAATTTAATTCAAAAAGATGGGAACCTGATGATTGTTATATTAGTTTTAAAAATGAGATAGCTTATATTATTGAAAAAAAGTTTCAGAACAGTTCTGGTTCTGTAGATGAGAAATTGGCTGCATGTCATTTTAAATTATTAGAATATATCAAATTATTTTCGGCTATTAGGTATAAGACTGTGTATATTTTTGTTCTTAATGATTGGTTTAAACGTCCTGAATATAGAGATATTTTAGATTATATAAACTTTATGGGCTGTTTCTATTTCTTCAATGAGATTCCATTAAACTTTTTGGGATTATAAGGAGGTATTATTATGGAACGAATTGAAATTACAAAATCATTTTCTAATAGTGGTAGTAGAAATGATGTCAGGATGAGAGTAGTTAATGAATTTGCTAAAGAGTCACCGGGATTTGGAAATAAAGATAAGGCATCTAGATATATTTATTATGTTGAAATGCTAGAGAATGGAGATAGAATATATCTCCAACGACCAGCAAATTTACATAATGGATTCGACTTTCTTGTGTGTGTAGAAAATGTTAATTATGCTGAGGGAACAGGAAAACGAAGACGTAATTATCCTAAACATACGGATATTGAAACAGATTTGATAAATAAGAAAAATGAGAATCCAGAATTATATCGTAAACTTTATGATTTGATAGGCGATGTCTATAATTGTAAGGATATTTCATCAGAGGAAATATTAAAGCTTACATTTACTACGGGGTATTCTGCCGAACATATTTTAAAAGTATTGAAATGGCTATTTATCGAACAGGATATAAGATACTGGAATTATTCTGGTAGAGCGAAGACCTGGGAAATTATTCCCTCAAAAGATTAGAAACTCTGATGCTACACCAATAATTAATTATAGGGGAATCTTTAAAGGAGAAAGTACTACTTTTGTAGAATGTAATATAAAGGAATTACTATATATTTTTATTAAATTTAATTGCTATCCTTCTAGAACTAGAATAAAATATAAGTATAGATTTGAAAGGAGCAATAGTATGAGTGTTATATCTGCCAAAGATGCAGCAAAAAAATGGGGGATTTCTCAACGGAGAGTGGCTGCTTTATGTTCTGAAGGACGCATTCCGAAAGCACAGCGTGTTGGTAATATGTGGATTATACCAAGTGCGGCAGAGAAGCCTATAGATGGTAGACATTTACGTTATACAATAGAAGATTTATTGCCTATTAAGCCATTTCTGAAATGGGCTGGTGGAAAGGGACAATTACTTTCACAAATACAAGAATTATACCCATTTGAAGATATGAAGATTAAACGTTATGCAGAGCCATTTATCGGTGGTGGTGCAGTATTATTTGATATTCTTAGCAAATATGAACTAGATGAGGTCTATATTAGTGATATTAATGCTGAGCTTATTAATACCTATAGAGCTATTCGTGATGATGTAGATGGGCTGATTAATTTTCTAAAGCCGATGGAAGAAAAGTTTATCCCTATAGAGATTGAAGAACGTAAAGAATATTTCTATAAACAAAGGGATAGATTCAATGAGTTAAAGGGCATGGAGAATAATAATGTTGATTTTGAAAAAGCTGCATTAATGATTTTTCTTAACAAGACCTGCTTTAATGGGTTGTACCGAGTGAACAAAAAGGGCTTATTTAATGTTCCAATGGGTGGTTATAAAAAGCCTACAATTTGTGATGAAAAGAATCTTCGTGCTGTTTCTGAACGCCTACAAAATGTAAATATAGTTCATGGAGATTATAAACAGTCAGAGAGTTTTATTGATAGCAATACATTTGTTTATTTTGATCCTCCTTATCGACCAATAACTGAATCAGCTAGTTTTACGGCATATACAGAATATGATTTTAATGACAAAGAACAGATTGAGTTAGCGGAGTTTGTTAATAAAATTAATGATAAAGGGGCAAAGATTGTTGTTAGTAATTCAGACCCGAAAAATACGGATGAAAATGATGATTTTTTTGATGAAATTTATTCATCTCACTCGATTAAACGTGTTGATGCATCACGTATGATTAATAGTAATGGGGCAAAGAGAGGTAAAATAAAGGAACTATTGATTTCTAATTTTTAATTGGGAGAATTTCATATGGTAAAACGAGATTTTAATGAATGGTTATCTGGTTTTAGGCCTAGTATTGCTGATTATGGATTTTATATAAACTTCGATAAGGTATATCGTAATGTTGATAATATAAAAGTTGAGTTAAATATATTAAATTCATTAATTGGTTCTCATAATATTGAAGAAGAGTTTAGATGTATACTATCAAAATATCCAGAAGTACTACAATGTATTCCAATACTATTAGCTGTGCGTGCTAGTGAAATATATTGCCAAGATGATCATGGTGGTATTCTATTTAACTTCAATCATAAGAAGCTCTCTTTATCTACTGAAGATGATTTGGATAAGTATGTGTATTTTATGAAAGAAACTGGCTTATTTGATTTACTTAGAAAGCATATAATAAATAATTTGGTAGATTATGTGATGGGCGTTGAAACAGGACTTGACTCTAATGGCCGCAAAAATCGTGGCGGACATTTAATGGAAGACCTTGTTGAAAAATTTATCATTAAAGCTGGTTTTATTAAAGGAATCAACTATTTTAAAGAAATGTATATTCATGAGATTACAGAAAAGTGGGTAATAGACTTATTTGCAATCTCAAATCAAGGTACAACTGAAAAACGTTTTGATTTCGTTGTAAAAACAGATAATATGGTATATGTTGTTGAAACCAATTTTTATAGCGGAGGGGGAAGTAAATTAAACGAAACTGCTCGTAGTTATAAGACTCTTGCATTAGAATCTAACACTATTGATGAAATTACATTTGTCTGGTTTACTGATGGTAAAGGTTGGAATAGTGCAAAAAATAATTTAAAAGAAACCTTTGATGTTATGGAGCATATTTATAATATTAAGGACTTAGAGAATAATATTATTAGTGAGGTCTTTAAATAATGGCCAAGAATATTAGGCAAATAAAAAGATGGGAACCAGAAGATTTTGAATTAGAAATGACAACTCATTGGTCTTTCCCAAAACGTGGTGATTGGGCAACTCATGATGCCAAATGGCGCGGTAATTGGTCACCATATATTCCTAGAAATTTGTTGCTTCGTTATTCACAAGAAGGCGATTTAATACTCGATCAATTTGCTGGCGGTGGGACGACTTTAGTAGAAGCTAAACTACTCAATCGTAATATTATTGGCGTTGATATTAATGAGATTGCTCTTGAACGGTGTGAAGAAAAAATTGATTTCAATTATGAATCTGCGAAGGGAAAGGTTATGCTGCATAAAGGCGATGCACGTAACTTAGATTTTATTCCTAACGAGAATATTGATTTTATTTGTACGCATCCACCTTATGCGGATATTATTAAATATAGTGATGGCATTAAGGGTGATTTATCACAGTTAAAGGTGCCTGATTTTCTTGAAGAAATGAAATTAGTTGCATCTGAGTCATATCGTGTTTTACGAAAAGGTAAATTTTGTGCAATATTAATGGGTGATACTCGTCAAAAAGGTCATATGCTCCCAATGTCATTTGATGTTATGCGTATTTTTGAAAAAGCTGGATTTAAATTAAAAGAGCTTATAATCAAAGAACAACATAATTGTAGAGCTACTGGATATTGGAAGACTAATAGTATTAAATATAATTTTTTACTTATTGCTCACGAGTACTTATTTGTGTTTAAGAAATGACCATAAAATAAAACTTCATTATGGAATACTTGATAAGTATTCTTTGGCATCAATCATTTTGCGTTTGGTGCCATTCTTTTAAATTAAAAAATAGAATGCTTACATGAAATCAGTTTAAAGTATAAATATCAGCATTTGTTTAAATTTCAAAATTAGAGGTATTTATGAATATAGTTATATGTCTCATCATTATAGCTATTACCGGTATATTGTTAATGAAGAGCTATCAACCACAGCCAGTTTTAATTGGTATGGGGATCCTCATGATGTTTATTGCTTATGAAGCAAATTGGATTGATGCTATACTCGTTGGGTCTCAATCTACAGGCGTCTTGGTATTTGATGCTATGGATATTGTGCGAATTACTACGTCCGAGAATATTGTAAATTTAGGCCTCATGATTATGACCTGTGCTGGTTATGCAAAATATATGGAGTACATTGGGGCAGGGACGCGATTAGCTCATACCTTTATACGTCCTTTATATGGTCTGAATCGTCCATATATTGTACTGGCCCTAATGTTTCTTCTTAATATGGGACTGTCTATTTGTGTACCTAATCCTTTGAGTCTTGCTCTCCTCATGATGGTCACAATGTATCCTGTTTTAATTCGATTAGGTGTAAGTCCTGTAGGGGCGGCTGCAGTTATTGCTACGGGACACCTTATGGATGTGGGACCTGGGGCGGTGTCTACTTTATTGATTGCAAAGGTATTAAATATTCCTGTGCCAAACTATTTTGTAGGTTATCAGTTGAGGATTTATTTCTTAGTTGCTATTGTGACTGCAATAGCGCACTTCTGGTGGCAGAGATATCGAGATCGAATTGATGGTCCTATGGATGTAAATGATCTTGAAAGTATTCCTAAAGCGCCTATTGGTCCCAAGCTATATATGATATTTCCATTATTACCATTGTGTTTTATCTTAGGCTTTAGCCAGTATGGTTTTTCTGGTGTAAAGATGAATGTTACTCTTGCCATGATGCTTGCTTTTGGCATTGCTCTAATGGCAGAATTAATTCGTCATCGAAATCTGAGAACTGTACTTAAGAGTACCACAGTTTTCTTTGAAGGTATGGGGAATCAGTTCTCTTATGCAGTGACTCTTATTATAGGGGGGCAAATCTTTGCGCAAGGTTTGGTTAGCCTAGGCCTTATTGATTCGTTAGTTAGTGCACTTCAAACACTATCTTTAAACTCTATTGGACTTACCTCTGTTCTTGGAGGGGGTATGCTAGGACTTAGTATGGTTACAGGTAGTAACGTAGCACCATTATTTACGTTAGTTCCACTAGTACCTAATATTGTATCTAATCTTAGCCTAGATCCAATTACAACCATGTTAGGGATGCAAAATGGTGCAAGCTTAGGTTTGTTCCTTAGCCCTATTAGTCCAGTAATGGTTGGCGTAGCTGGTGTAGCGCATATTAAATCAGTAGACCTACTTAAACGAACTGCAGTACCTGTTCTTGTGGCATTACTTACAAGCTGTGTGGGAATATGGGTGCTTTTTTAATTTTAATTTAAATTTACAAAACCCTCTTTACATGTTTTGTAAAGAGGGTTATTATATTTCAAGATTAATACATATGTAATTAAAATGGTTTCCTGTAATGGCGCATGTTTTAGCACTTTGCGGATAAAAAGGACCTTTCTTCGCCGGACGGTTCTAGAAGCCAGAAAGGATGTAATGAACGATCAAGTTTCTATTTCAACAGCAAATATTCGTGGTGCTTTTGGGGCATTCTTTATCCCTGGTATGTACACAGCTTTATGGGCTGGTTTCGTGCCATATTTAAAAGCAAAGCTTAGTATTGGTGAAGATGTATTAGGTTCCATGATTTTGTTGCTCGGTGTAGGTTCTTGTTTATCCATGGCTATAGCAGGTAAGCTTGTAGAAAGCTTTGGGTGTAAGAGAGTCGTTTTGTTAGCTAGCTTTATTGGTATGGTATCTCTTGCCATCGTTACCATGTGTCCTACTATTGCTACAACAACAGTAGCCCTGTTCTTTTTTGGTATTGGTGTAGGCCTTAGTGGTGCTTCTGCTAATTTACAAGCTATCCTAACGGAAAAAGTGAGTAAAAAACATTTGATGGGTGCCTATCACGGTGGCTGGAGCTTAGGTGGTTTTGCTGGTGCCGGTGTTTTACTTGTGCTTTTAAAAAACTTATCTTTTTCTGTTAATGAAAGTATTTGGGGGCTACTCATCATATTATTTATTGCGATGGTCGTAGTTAGCCAATTTATGTTGACCTTTGGGAGTGATCCAAACGCAAAGGTTACTAAAAAGTCTAAAAGCCCATTGTCCTTCCATCCAATCGCTCTTATTTTTGGTTTATTGTCCTTCGTGTCATACTTGGTAGAAGGTGCTGTAGGGGACTGGAGCGCATTATATTTATTGGAAGATAAAGGGATTGTTATTGAAGAGGCTGTTATGGGTGTAATGCTCTTTAATGGTGCTATGTGCATAGGTCGTTTGCTTGGTAATAGATTAGGTAAACACTTAACATCTAAGCAAGTTGTTGTTGGTGGCTACTTACTTGGCTCTATTGCGATGGGGCTTATCGTATTCTTACCAGGACATGCCTCCATGTATACTTACTTATTATTGGGTATTTCATTAGCTATGATAGTACCAAACCTATTCTCTGCAATGGGGGAACAAAATGTCATTCCTATGACACAAGCGGTCGCAACATCCACAATGCTCGGTTATATGGGTATTTTGATGGGACCTGCCTTAATTGGTTTCATTGCGCACGGTACAAGTCTTACAGTAGCATTTATCGTATTGACTACATTGCTTGTTGTAAGTGCAGGTATTGGTAAATACGCATACCATTTAATGAGTAAAGACTGTGGTCTTAGTGAAGAACAAATTTAATAGCCTATAATTAAGGAGCTACGATTTTCGTATCGTAGCTCCTTTTTCATATTTTTATATTTTATGTATTTCACGCATTAAAAAGCCACAGGTCTAGAACCTGTGGCTTTTAGAACTATCATTATATATTGATTAGATTAGCGATCGCCATTGAAGATGGAGTTTTTAACAAGTACATAGTCTACTTTGCGGATAGCTTGTAGAGTCGTACCGCCAGCGTAAGAAATAGCGGATTGTAAATCTTGTTCCATTTCAGTTAATGTATCGAAGATAGAACCTTTGGAATCGATGAAAATCTTTTTGCCTTCTACGTTTTTGCGTTCCCCTTTTTGGAACTCAGAAGCAGAACCAAAGTATTCTTTTACAGCTTTACCGTCAACGATTTTTTCTTCCCCTGGAGATTCTTCATGACCAGCAAATAGGGAGCCAATCATAACCATGGTAGCACCAAAGCGAATGGATTTTGCGATGTCGCCATGGTCACGAATACCGCCGTCAGCGATGATAGGTTTAGTAGCTGCTTTTGCGCACCAGCGAACAGCAGCCAATTGCCAGCCACCAGTACCAAAGCCGGTTTTCAATTTTGTGATACATACTTTACCAGGACCGATGCCTACTTTAGTCGCATCAGCACCAGCATTTTCTAGTTCACGAACTGCTTCTGGAGTGCCTACATTACCAGCGATAATGAAGGTTTCAGGTAAGTTCTTTTTTATGTATTGGATCATTTCGATGACCGCATTGGAATGACCATGTGCAATATCAATAGTGATATATTCTGGGGTTAAGTTTGCTTTCTTAAATTCATCAACTAAAGCAAATTCTTCAGCTTTTACGCCGATAGAAATAGAAGAATATAGGTTAAGGTCGTGCATGCGTTTTACAAAGTCCATACGACGTTCTGGTTGGAAACGATGCATGATATAGAAATACCCTTCACGAGCTAATTTTTCAGCCAACTCTTCGTCGATAATAGTTTGCATATTAGCAGGTACTACTGGCAAGCGGAATGTGCGTTTACCTAATTTTACATGTGTATCACATTCGCTACGACTGGAGACAATACATTTGTTAGGAATCAATTGCACGTCTTCATAATCAAAGATGTTAGTTGTATTAATCATAGTTTCTATATCTCCTTCGAGTATTACATATTGAACCTGTACCATTATACAAGAGACTCATAAAATTTTCAATACGTTCCGAATATTTTGTTTGGTGTAAGGGATAAACTGTAGTACAATACAAGTAGATTGTATAAATAATATATTCATTTATAGATATATGGTAAAAGGAGGTTGATTAATGTGGAACAGTCTAAAATCCGTATGCTTACTGAAGCTGGCGTAGCAATTGCCATTGCTCAAGTGTTGTCATTTATTACGATTTTTCATATGCCACAGGGGGGCTCTATTAAGGCGGCAGCTTTGGTACCACTCATGATTTACGCATATCGTTGGGGCGGAACACGAGGTATCTTCGTAGGTGTTGTATATGGTATATTACACTTTATTTTAGGCTTTAAATCATCTGTTCATTATTTAAGTATTGTATTAGACTACTTGGTTGCTTACGGTGCTATTGGCGTTTGTGGTTACTTTAAAGATTCTCTTTCTGGACTTATCACTGGATCCATCGTAGGTATTGTATTGCGTTGGGGGGCATCTGTTACGAGCGGTGCTGTAGTCTTTGCTAGCTATGCTCCGCAAGGGCAGAATCCTTGGGTTTATTCTATGATTTATAATGCATCCTATATGGTGCCAGATGGCCTTTTAAATATTGCAGTTTTATTATTCATTTACCAAGGTGTTAAACGAGGTTTACAACGTCGTGGATAAATTAGGTTTAATTATTTTGGCTGGAGGACTCAGCACTAGAATGGGGCAACCTAAAGCTTTGTTGCCTTGGATTAATGGTGAAAGTCTTATATCTCATGCCCTTCGTAAGGGCTTAGATGCAGATATTCAAGATATTCTTATCTCCATCGGTGATGACGAGCAATTAGGACTTGCTATACAGACCCATATTATAGATACATTATCGAACGATGAGAAAAATAAGGTTTCTATTGTTCGGGATTCTGTTGGGCGATGCGGACCTTTAGGGGGGCTGTATAGCACTCTAGCGGTTGGTACTAGTTCTGCTTATGCAGTAATGGCAGTAGATATGCCATTCATGGAAATGGATTTGTATTATGATTGGCTCTATCAAGTAAATCATAATGATTGGAATGCTATTGTTCCTTATGGTGAAAGTGGTAAGTCTGAGCCTATGGCCGGTATTTATAGACCACATATTGCATCTTTAATTCAATCTATTCTTGTTAGTGAAGATATGTCCTTGCATCATGCTCTTGATGTTATTGGTCATGTTGAATCCATTGATGCTTGTGACTATAGCTGGGAATTAAGTAATATTAATCGCTTTGAAGATTATCAATGGGCACGAGCTTTGGCGGAAAATGAATTTCGCCGTGTACCTTTAATTAGTGTGGTCGCATCAAAACGTAAAACGGGTAAGACAACTGTTGTAACGCGTCTTGTGTCTGAGTTACAAAAAATCGGTTTATCCGTTGGTGTTGTCAAAAGCGATAAACATGGCTTTCAGATGGATCATGAGGGAACAGATACAGATCTTGCTTATAAAGCTGGGGCTGATGCGGTTGCTATTGCAGGGCCTACTGAAACAGCGATTCGCATACGTACAAAAGAACAGTCAAACCTGTACGAAATATCACAGTTTATGCCCGTAGATATAGTTATACTAGAATCACGGTCTCAAGGGATTGCCCCTATTATAGAGGTTACCCAAGAGGGACATACGGAAGAGCTTATCTCGGATAACATGGACCGAGTGGCGACGATAGAAATTGGCAAGTTAGATCAAGACGTACCTGAATTGGTACGTCACATACAGGAAATGATGAGGAGTTTAAATGGCCGTCGTTACTGTTGAGAAGGCACTCCAATTGTGGGATGAAGCCTTACAAACGCAAGTTCATAAAGTTGAAACAATAGATGTTAAGGCTGCGAAGGGGTACGTGTTAGCAGAGGATATTATTGCTCCCACAGATGTACCTGCATTCCCAAAATCTGCTATGGATGGTTATGCCATCGTCTATGAAGAAGGCCGTAATGAATATATCGTTGACGGTATTATTGGTGCTGGTGTTGTATGGGAACATCCCGTAGAAGTTGGTCATGCGGTGCGTATTATGACTGGTGCACCGGTACCAGATACATGTGATACTGTCATCATGCAAGAACAAGTGGTTGGCACTGGTGAACCACAAACTACAATTACGATTCAAGGCAAATATCATTGTGGTGATCATATTATTCCACAAGGTGAGGAGTGTAATGCCGGAACTATTGTGATTCCACGAGGTACAGAGGTAACATCTACAGTACAAACCATTTTGACTGGGCTTGGTATGACGAAAATATCTGTTAATGCCATGCCTCGCGTGTTAGTTCTTACCTCTGGTCACGAGGTTATTGAACCTGGTGAAAGTTTAACACCTGGTAAAATTTACAACTCTAATCGAGCTATGATTTGTGGGCTCTTGGAGGATTTAGGGTTTCACAAGATAACACACTATCATGTAAGTGATGACCCGGAGGAGCTAGACTCTGAAATCAATCATGTTTTGAAACTTAGTGAAGAAGCAGATGTTATTATCAGTTCTGGTGGTGTATCGGTAGGTCTTTTTGATACGATGCCTCTTATTTATGAAAAACTAGGGGCAAAATCTATCTATGCCCGTATTCAAATGCGGCCTGGTGCGGCATCTTATGGTGCGGTTACCCCAAAAGGTCAGATTATCTTTGGTTTGTCCGGTAATCCAGGGGCTGCCTTTAATGGGTGGCATTTAATCGTAGCACCTACCTTGAAGCGTTATAAGGGGTTGGCTAATTGGACGACTCCAGTGGTGGCTTGTGTAATGGATACAGAAATCTTCAAACGCAATGCCTTTGATCGTTATGTACAAGGGAAAGTCATATTTTGCGGTGGAGCGCCACGTTTTGTGGCTAATCGTCACTTTAATAGTAGTAGTATGTTAGGGCTATATACTGTGAATGCGTTGGCATGTATTCCACGAGGGATTCATGAAGTACATCCTGGTGATACATTTAATGTGTATCTATTAGACTTGCTGCCTGCAGTTTAGAACGTATTGATTTTTAGATTCTTACTCTAAGGCTTTAGAGTTATAGATACAAATATATCTAGTTAAATAACTATAATATTTATAGTTAATCATAATATAAAAAGACGAGGTCTCTTAGGAGTCCTCGTCTTTGCGTTTATTCAAAACATTTCGTTTATCCAAAAATATTTTAAATTTTGTCACCAAAGATACTGAAATTTAATCTCAATTAAATTATAATAAAATTAAGGGAAGGATATTTTTTAGTTATATCAATTGGGTTTTGATAAAACTGTTTAAATCTACTTTTTATTTACTTTTACTATTATATAGCTATTAAGGAGTGATTTCTATGAGTAAGACTTTCACAAAAAATATTCCGGTAAATGAAATTTTACATCTAGGTGAGCATCTAGACTATAAAGAAGGGCAAGTGATTAGTATTACGATTGCCCAAAATGAACGCCTCAGCATTACTTTGTTTGCGTTACCAAAGGGGGAAGAAATTTCTACTCATGTAACAGTAGGTGATGCGATTGTTCAAATTCTCGATGGAGAGGCGCACATCGTTGTTGGTGATACAGAACACAATGTGAAGGCTGGTGAAACCTTGATCATGCCATCTGAAGTGCCACATAGCCTCGACGCACGAGAAAGCTTCAAGATGCTGTTGACCGTAGTTAAATAAATATATCATAATAAATGCATCCCTTGTATTTGCGAGGGGTGCATTTTGATATTCCATATTTGACAATTTTGGTGGCTGGTGGGATTGGTAGAGGTCTTTCTCTATTTGCATTATCTCTATTAGAGAAAATTGGCTTTTAAAATATGGTACTCAATAAATACTATTTGATTTTCTAGGGAGTATGCAATTGTTATGGATTATTTTTACTATACCTATAAACACAATCATATAGATTTTAATAGTGATATATATAAGGTTAGTACATATCATTACAACTGGCACAGTGGTGTTGAAATCCTAATTTTGTTAAAGGGCAGAATTGATATGAGTTGTAATAGTGAGGTTTTCACGATGGATCCGCTCGATACAATTATTATTTCTCCTCAAGTTGGACACGCTACATTAGCCTTAGAAGAAGATACAACGGCCCTTGTTATTCATGTAAGCAAGGAGTTTTTCCAACACTTTGATCCTAATTTTGGAATGTATCAATTTGTATTGCGCTCAGATAAAACTAATCGGTATAATCAATTCTTTGCGTCTTTACGTCATCATGCAGCACAAATGATGTTACTAATGGTGAGTGGTGAAAGTCCTGATCGTCAATTATGTTTGGAGAGTCACTATTTATCGTTGACTAGTGATATATATCGTGAAATTGATGCGGTTAAGACTATCCCTGTACATACAAAGCCTGCTGATATGACCGTAGCTACCTTTGATAAAATGATTGCTTACATTGATGAAAACTATCAGCAAAAGATTGAGTTAGAAGATATTGCCAAAATTGGCGGTTATAATGTGAACTATACATCTCAGTTTTTTAAACGCCAATTAGGTGTTTCTTTTCTTGAATATGTTTTGCGTTTGCGGCTGCGAGAGGCAACAGTACGTTTGGTCAATTCTAATGATGGGGTTGCACATATTGCAAGCAGCTGTGGGTTTGCAGATATTAAAGCCTTTAATGTAGCTTTTAAGAAACATTTCCATACGACGCCATCAGAATATCGTAAACAAGCAAAAGAGATGGGGCGTAAAACAAAACTACATGATTGGAAGGAAATTATCTCCACTCAAGAAAATGATATTATGGAAATCTTACAATCTTGCGTAGCCTATAGAGATGATTCTGTATATAGTCTTGAATTAAAGCAGGCTAATCAAAAATTACAGGACGTTAAGGAACAACTTGAGAGTGTTGTTAGAAAACTATCATCTTAATTTATCTAGCTTCAATGCGGTGATAATATGGCGTAAACTTTGTAGCGTTATTTTTCCAATTTTAAAAATATACAATCATTAGGTATAGGTGATTTTGTATATATCATAATAGTAAATAAATATATGGTAAAAGAGTATTACTTCAGATAAGTAGTGCTCTTTTTCTTTTTTTATATGGGCGAAATTGTATATTTGATAATATTAGACTCTATAGATTCGGGTGATTTTATATAATTCTAAGGTCCTTGTGCCAATAAAAACAAACTTGTAAATTGGATAGTTATATCTCTGAAAAAGAGTACAATGTAATTAGTGATAGGCACTAAGGTTATAAATAGACAGTATTATAGAGTCCTAAATAGTGAAGTCCTATAGGAGGTTTACGATGAGTACGAAGGATCAACAAGTGCAAGAAATGACAAATAAAATAGCTAACTTCATTTCTTATATGGCAAAGGTATTGCCTGATGATGTACAAGAAAAAATCCATGAATTAGCTAAGGATGAAAAAAATCCTATGGCTAAATCTATTTATGAAACAATGCAACATAATATGGATTTAGCAGCTCAGCTTAATCGCCCTTCATGCCAAGATACAGGTGTATTACAGTTTTGGGTAAAAGTAGGTTCTAACTATCCCCTAATTGGTGAGCTAGAGGAAATCTTAAAAGATGCTACATATAAAGCTACACAAGAAGCTCCTTTGCGACTAAATTGTGTGGAAACCTTTGATGAATTTAACACTGGTACAAATATTGGTTTGACAGCACCTTATATTCACTGGGATATCATTCCTGGTCGCGATGATGTAGAAATCTTCCCTTATATGGCTGGTGGCGGTTGTTCCTTGCCAGGATCCGGTAAAACATTGATGCCAGGCGAAGGCTATGAAGGTGTTGCTAAGTTTGTTCTTGATTTGATGACAAGCTATGGCTTGAATGCGTGTCCTCCACTATTGGTAGGTGTAGGGATTGCTACAACTATTGATACCGCTGCGGGATTATCTAAAAAGGCATTAATGCGTCCTGTATCTTCAAAAGCACCTAATGAAAAAGCGGCTTACATGGAACAATTATTAGAGGATGGCATAAATAAAATTGGTATTGGACCTCAAGGTATGGGTGGGGATAAAACTGTATTAGGTGTGAATATTGAACATGGTACACGTCATCCATCTGTTATTTCTTGTGCTGTTAGTGTAGGTTGTTGGAATCATCGCCGCGGCGTTCTCGTCTTTGACAAGGATGGTAATTGCACAGTTAAATCTCATAAAGGAGTGACATTATAATGGCTAAGAAAATATTAACTACACCAATTCAAAAATCTGATTTAGAAGGCATTAAGTCAGGTGATGTGATTTATTTGACTGGGCATATTACAACTAGTCGTGATATGGGCCATCGTCGTGTGGTAGAAGAAGGTAAAACGCTACCAGTTGATGTTAAAGATGGGGCTATACTTCATGCAGGACCAATTATTCGCACTATAAGCGATAATGAATTTGAAGTTGTATCTGTAGGTCCTACTACATCTATGCGTATGGAAAAATTCGAATATGAATTTGTTAAAAAGACGGGGGTACGTCTCATTGTAGGTAAAGGCGGTATGGGTCCTGAAACAGCACGTGCCTGCAAAGATTTTGGTGCACTACACTGTGTATTCCCTGCAGGCAATGCCGTACTTGCAGCTACAGAAGTCGAAAAAGTAGAATCTGCTAATTGGCGTGAATTAGGTATGTGTGAGACTTTGTGGACTTTTAAGGTTAAAGAATTTGGTCCGCTCATCGTATCTATTGATGCAGACGGTAATAACTACTTTGAAAATAAAAAAGTAGAATACAATGCGAAGAAAGAAGAAGTGTTAGAAGAGATTTATAAACACGTAAGCTTCATTAAATAATCTCATTGTGAGCTTAACTTAATAGGGGGATTATACGGATTTTGTACAATCCTCCTTTTTTGTACCCTTTTTTAGGTATATTACACGTATTGGGAGGTATATATGGATACGAGTGTAATGATAACTCTTGGCTTCTTGGTATTTGCCATCGTCATGTTTGCGTGGGAGAAAATCCCTTTGTCTATTACCGCTATGGTTGTAGCAGTAGGCCTACACTTAAGTGGGGTATTATCCGCTAAAGAAGCGTTCGCAGGTTTTGTGGATCCAAACGTCTTACTATTTATGGGCATGTTTGTAATTGGTGAAGCTTTCTTTGCAACAGGTGTCGCTGTAGGTGTAGGTAATGTAGTTCATAAGTTTGCTAAAACTGAAACATCCTTGCTCGTTGCAGTTATGATGATTACAGGTGTTTTATCTGGCTTCTTATCTAATACTGGTACAGCTGCTGTACTGATTCCTGTAATTATCGGTATTTGTAAAAAGAGTGGTTTTAAACAAACTAAGTTATTGATGCCTCTCGTATTTGCGGCAGCCATGGGTGGTAATATCTCACTTATCGGTGCTCCTGGTAACATGATTGCTCAAGCAGGATTACAACAAGCAGGCTTAGGTTCTTTTAATTTCTTTGATTATGGTTTAGTAGGCTTACCAATCCTTATCGTAGGTACTATATTCTATGCTACAATTGGTAAACGTTTCTTACCAGATGCTCCAAGCCACCAACCAGATGGTGCTTTTGAAGGTAATGATGATTATAGTCATGTGCCATCTTGGAAGAAATGGACTGCTGCGATTATATTGATTCTGACAGTCGTTGCTATGATTTTTGAAAAACAATTAGGTGTAAAACTTTATGTAAGTGCTTGGATAGGTGCGCTTGTTTTAGTAGCTACTAATGTTATTAGCGAAACGGCAGCTGTTAAATCTATCGACATGAAAACAATTATGCTATTTGCTGGTTCTATGGCTCTCGGTGATGCAATGGTAAAAACTGGTACTGGTAGTGTAATTGCTGACATTATTGTTAATAGTCTTGGAGCAAGCCCATCTCCAATCGTTGTGTTAGTAGTAATCTTTGTGCTTGGTGTGTTTATGACAAACTTTATGTCTAATACAGCTACTTGTGCTTTACTAGTTCCAATCGGTCTTAGCCTAGCTTCTCAACTTGGCTTCGATCCTAAAGCAGTTCTTGCAGCTATCGTAATTGCAAGCTCCTTGGCATATGCAACACCAATTGGTATGCCTGCCAACACTATGGTATACAACATAGCTGGCTATAGCTTCATGGATTATGTGAAAGCTGGTTTACCACTTATCGTTGTATCTAGTATCGTAGCACTTATTTTACTTCCAATCCTATTCCCATTCTAATAAGATAAGTATTTGGTATATATTGAAAGCCCTGATGTATATTTACGTCAGGGCCTTTTCTTGCTTACCTGCATATATTGTGCTTGTTTTGTTATATATTAGATAGATTACTAAATTTGTTAGACATAAGTATTAGACATTAGAGAAACTTTCACATATAATAGAGTAATGTAAGTGTACAAATATACATTCACAGTAGACATATATTACAAAACGTATACGTCTATCTAATAGTTGTTATATAGGTTTATGTGGCCATGGTGCCGAGGAGGCTTTATGTTAAGCGATATTGAGATTGCCCAACAGAATAGAATGGAAAAGATTCAGGTTATTGCCAATAAATGTGGGTTAACACCTGATGACATTGAACAATATGGTCATTATAAAGCTAAAATTTCTTTTGATGCTATTCGTCGTTTAGAATCTAAACCAGATGGCAAATTGGTGCTAGTCACAGCGATTACGCCAACACCAGCAGGGGAAGGTAAGTCTACAACGAGCATTGGTCTCGTACAAGGCTTACAAAAAATCGGTAAAAATGCAATTGCTACATTACGTGAGCCATCCTTAGGACCTGTTTTTGGGATTAAAGGTGGTGCAGCAGGTGGCGGTTATGCTCAAGTTGTACCTATGGATGACATCAATCTTCATTTTACAGGTGATATGCATGCTATTACAGCGGCTAACAATTTATTATCCGCTATGATCGATAACCATATCCATCAAGGAAATGAATTGCAAATCGATTTGCGTCAATTATCATGGACTCGTGTTCTAGATATGAATGACCGTGCTCTTCGCAATGTGACAGTTGCACTCGGTGGTAAAGTATGTGGGTTCCCTAGAGAAGATCACTTCATGATTACTGTAGCTTCTGAAATCATGGCTATTCTTTGCTTAGCTAAGGACTTAGAAGATTTGAAAGCACGGTTTGGTCGCATCGTTATCGGTTGTAACTTAGCAGGTGATCCTATTTATGTTCATCAACTTGGATGCCAAGGTGCGATGGCACTTCTTATGAAAGATGCTATTAAACCAAATCTTGTACAAACATTAGAACATACACCGGCTATCGTTCACGGCGGTCCATTTGCAAATATTGCTCATGGTTGTAACTCCATTGTAGCTACAAAACTAGGACTTAAACTTGGTGATATCGTAGTTACTGAAGCCGGCTTTGGCGCTGACTTGGGTGCTGAAAAGTTCCTTGATATTAAATGCCGATACGGCGATATTTTCCCTGATGCAATCGTCATCGTAGCTACATTACGAGCTCTTAAAATGCATGGTGGTGTACCAAAACAAGAGTTGAATACAGAAAATGTTGAAGCCGTGACTAAAGGTTTCAGCAACTTACAAAAAGCAATTGAAAACATGCGTTATTTCAATGTGCCTGTATTAGTGGCAATCAATAAATTTGCTAGCGATACAGATGCAGAAATTGCTGAGTTGACTCGCCTATGTGATGAGTTTGGCGTGCCTGTAGAGCTTAATGAATGTTGGGAAAAGGGTGGCGAAGGCGGCACTGATATGGCGAAAAAAGTTGTAGAGTTACTTGAAGGCCCTAAGCCAACACCTAAATTCGTATATGAGTTAGAAGATAGTTTAGAGGACAAAGTTAATAAAATCGTTAAAACTATTTATGGTGGCGATGGTGTTATCTTTACGGACAAAGCGAAAAAGCAAATTAAACAATTAGCAGATTGGGGCCTTGATCGTTTGCCTGTATGTATGGCGAAAACGCAATACTCCTTATCCGATAATCCAGCACTCTTAGGAGCTCCAACAGGCTTTACAATTACTGTATCCGATATTCGTGTTGCTAATGGGGCAGGCTTTATCGTGTGTCGTACAGGTGACGTAATGGTCATGCCGGGCCTTCCTAAACGTCCTGCTGCTCTTAATATGGATATCGAAGCAGACGGCACAATTAAAGGCTTGTTCTAATAGAAAGTGTTTTTACATGAGGCTATGTTATGAAATTAGTAGAACAACGAGTAATAGATTTTGTGGCTGCTACTGCCTCTAAAGCGCCAACGCCAGGTGGTGGTGCTATTGCGGCATTGACTGCCGCAACGGGGGCGGCTTTAGCAGAAATGGTAGCAAACCTTACATTTGGTAAAAAAGGTTATGAAGCGGTTCAGACCGAAATGGAGGAGCTTCAAGCTAAAGCAGAAGCGATTCGCAAGCGCATGCTCGAATTATCTCAAGCTGATGCAGATGTATTTAATATCTTTATGAACGCCTTAGGATTGCCAAAGAATACAGATGAAGAAAAGGCTGCGCGTACAGCTGCTATTCAACAAGCATACAAAGATGCTGCTATGGTACCTTTTGAAATTGGAGAATTAGCGAATCAAATATTTGATTTAGCAGAATTAGCCTCTCGTAAGGGGAATCAAAACCTTATTACAGATGGTATTATTGCGGCTATTAATGCGCGTGCTGCAGTGAAATCGGCTTTTTTGAATGTGCGTATTAATTTATCTGGTATTAAAGATGAAAGTTTTGTAGCAGAACTAACATCTAAGATGTATGCCATTGAAAAAGATCTTGATGTTAAAGAGTCGTCTATCATAGGGTTATATGAATAATAAGAGATTATAATATAAATCGAATAATATAACCGAGCAAACTATAAAAGTTCGGGAAATAATATAAAGAGAGCCTATTAATACATATAAAATAATAGACTCTCTTTTTTCTATTGTTATAATCCGAACGATAGTGTAAAATAAATGGGTGATATTTCGAGGCTTTATGTAGGAGACATTATGACAGATCAGAACCAAATAAATACAGTCGATAGTATGTTGCCCATACCACAGCTCTTTGCCTTTGGTTTACAGCATGTACTTGCCATGTATGCTGGAGCTGTTGCGGTACCGATTATCGTGGCACAGGCGATGAATTTACCTGTGGAGGACTTGATTCGTCTTATTACAGCAGACTTGTTTACTTGTGGCATTGCGACCTTAATTCAAACATTAGGCTTCGGTAATATAGGTGGGCGTATCCCTATGATCCAAGGTGTTACTTTTGCATCTGTCGGACCTATGACTATGATTGGGGCACAGCATGGTATGACTGCCATTTACGGTGCCATTATTGTAGCAGGTCTATTTACTTTTATAGTAGCTCCATTCTTTAGCCGTCTAATTCGACTGTTTCCCCCTGTTGTAACGGGAACAATAATTACTCTTATTGGGATTAATTTGATGCCAGTTGCCATTAATTGGATGGGGGGCGGTGTAGGAAATCCAGAATTTGGAAGTTATACGAACATAGGACTTGGATTTCTTACGTTCTTAATTGTTGTCTTTGTATACAAGTTTGCTAAAGGTTTCTTAAGTAATCTTTCTGTATTAATAGGCTTGATCGCAGGCACAGCAATTGCCTTTGCAATGGGTGTTGCTAATTTTGATGAAGTTGGTCGATCTCAATGGGTTGCTTTCATTGAACCATTCTATTTTGGTTTGCCAACCTTTGACTGGGCTTCTGTATTATCTATGATTATCGTCATGCTCGTTGTCATGGTAGAGACGACAGGTGATAGTATTGCTATTGGTGAAATTGTGGATAAGCCAATAGGTCGAAAAGAATTAGCCTCTGTTATTCGTGCCGATGGTATCTCTACTTTAATAGGGGGAATTCTTAATAGTTTTCCATATACAGCCTTTGCTCAAAATGTAGGACTTATTGCGGTTACAGGTGTTAAAAGTCGCTTTGTAGTAGCTGCATCTGGAGTAATCTTAATTTTGTTAGGTTTATTCCCTAAGTTAGCCGCTATTGTTGCTAGTATTCCTAATGCAGTACTCGGTGGTGCTGGCATTGCTATGTTTGGCATGATTGTTGCTAGCGGTATTCGCTCTCTTGGTAAGGTTAGTTTTGATGGTAATCATAACTTAATGCTTGTTGCCATTAGCATTGGAGTGGCTATGATTCCCATTGCGGCACCAAACTTTTATGCTAATTTCCCTGATTGGGCACAAATTATTTTAAAATCTGGCATTACTTTTGGTAGTATTATGGCAATCTTGCTTAACTTATTACTCAATGGTGTTAATCATGGTGATGAAATTCAAGAAATGGGTCGTCGCTAAATAATACATACGAGAACTCTATTCCTATAGAATAGAGTTCTTTTTAGTGATTAAATTCACAGGGAAAATGTATGAATACTATGCTATAATATATAGATAATTGTAGAACTGTTTTGTGATACTTTCATAAAATAGGAATACTAGTCTGTATTTACAATTAAGTGTTTATAAAAAGTTATGTATATGGAATGTTCCCATAAGAAGGGAAGGGGCACGTGGCAGACGGAAAGATTATTGCTATCTCCATTAGTGAGAAAAAAGGGCAAAAAAAACATAATATTGAATCCGCCAATCTCATTGTAGATCATGGGATGGAAGGCGATGCACATGCAGGCAATTGGCACCGCCAAATCAGCTTGCTTGGCATTGCGAGTATTGAACATATGCGGGCACAAGGGGCAGATGTAAAACCTGGTGATTTTGCTGAAAACATTACAGTAGAAGGTATGGTTCTTTATGAATTAGCTGTAGGGACTCACTTACAAGTAGGGGCTGATGTTATTCTTGAAATTACTCAAATTGGCAAGGAATGCCATCATGGTTGCGAAATCATGAAACAAGTTGGTTCTTGCATTATGCCTACACAAGGTATCTTTGGTAAGGTTCTTAAAAACGGTACGATTCGCGTAGGTGATGAAGTATCTATTATTAAATAATTTTGAATTGGTAAACGAGGTGTGTTATGAAAGACGCATGGGGCCGTACAATTGAATATGTACGTCTGTCTCTGACAGATGCGTGTAATTTTTGTTGTCCCTATTGCCGACCTGCAGAAATTACGCCTCAAAGTCAAACACAACTATTGTCTGTTGATGAGTGGATGAAAATATTAGGAGCTTTCCATCATATTGGTGTGAAAGCAGTACGCCTCACAGGTGGTGAGCCATTACTCTATCCTCATATTGAAGAGCTACTAAGTCGTATCAAAGAATCAGGTTGGTTTGAAGATATCTCTATGACTACCAATGGTAGTTTATTAGCCTCTCGAGCGCAACGGTTGAAAAAACTTGGCTTAAATCGGGTGAATATTAGCTTGGATTCCCTTGAAACCGAAGCTTTTGCTACCTGTGTAGGTAAAGAGGGGCAGTTGGAGTCTGTTCTCGAGGGTATACGTAGCGCTATTAATGCTAACTTTAAATCCGTTAAGATTAATACCGTTTTATCTCGTTATTGGTCAGATGATGAAGTTAAGGCTTTGTTGCAGTATGTAGAGAAATGGCCTGTTGTATGGCGGTTCATTGAATACATGCCGTTTCAAGGTGACGCATTCCATGGCCCTACCTTTGATGAATGGAAGGCTCAATTAGAACGTGTTTGTGGCGGATCTCTCACAGAGGTTCATTCTGTTTATGGCTTTGGACCAGCTACATATTTGGCACTGCCTAGTGGTAAGGCCGTGGGCTTTATATTCTCTATGTCTCATAGTTATTGTGATACCTGCAATCGTGTACGTCTTACATCTGATGGTCAAATGCGATTATGCTTGTTGCGAGATGATGAGGCTGACCTTGTATCGCTCGTGCGCAATGGTGCCTCAGAAGAGGCTTTAGCCAAGCACATTGAACGTGCTTTGCAACGAAAACAAGAACGACATGATGGTATAGGTATGGAGCAACCAGAGCGACCAATGTGGCGAATCGGAGGGTAGTATGGGATTTTTTGATTTTTTAAAACCAAGATCAAAGGAAAATATTGAATCATGCTGGCCGGGCGGAAAGATGCTTCAAGTCCATATAGAGTATAATACACAAGAAACCCTATTTACTTATTTTGGTCGTTATGGTTTACAGTTTAGTGTTCCTAAGTCTAACTTAACGGATATTATTGTTAAAGAAGTAAGCCGCACTCATAGTGTGCTTCAACTATATAGTGGTGAAGATTGCGTCGGGACTAGTGATTTGCTCCCTACAGAGGCCTGTAATATTATGAAAAATTGGGTATTACAATATTAATAATATTAATGTTGATATTTTATAGGAGTGTAATAAATTTTCTTTACATTCCTATAAAATAAGCATATAATTATTCATGTCATGGACCACTAGCTCAGCTGGCAGAGCACCTGACTCTTAATCAGGGTGTCCAGGGTTCGAACCCCTGGTGGTCCACCAGAGTAAAGAACTCACATTTTGTGTGAGTTCTTTTTTTGTGTAAATAATTTTCTTTTAGCTTTTTACATATCTTTTTAGCCTTTATATAGTTATTTACATGGTTAAAATACGTTGTGGTTTAATCCTATTTTTCTCAAACGAGTAGTCATTGATTTAATTAAGTTTATAAACTTTGATATTAATTGAATATAGTATTGATACAATATAATATATTTTATAGACAGTAAAACTATAATAGCTTATGATGGTTTTATAATAGTTTTTCTCATTAGGAGGTACCAAATGGCAGTAGATGTTTCTAGAACACAAGATGTGTATAAAGATGCTGGCCAAAGTGTCAACTTCATCACTTTGTTATTAAACCGTAAAGATTATGAGGCAGAGCTTGAAGTGATTCAAGATATGGCAGATCGTATTCAAGCCATTAAACGTTCTGTTAGTATTCGCGCTAATGGGGAAGGTTTGGGCATTGCCTTTGGCTTTAGCCGTAAGGCATGGGATTATTTGTTCCCTAATGCACCGGTACCAAAAGAGTTAGAAGACTTCCAAGGCATAAAAGGTGATAAACAAGATGTACCAGCTGTAGCAGCTGACTTATTTTTGCATGTCCGCTCTAATGATGAATCTGTTACGTATACTGTAGTAGATCAAATTATGGAGTTCTTACGCCCTATTACATCTGTTGTAGATGAAACCCATGGCTTCCACTACGAACAAGGTCGTGCGATTATTGATTTCGTTGATGGTACGGAAAACCCTGTTGGCCAAGAGGCTGTAGAGTGGGGCGTTATTGGAGATGAAGATCCTGAATTTACTAACGGTTCTTATGCATTTGCACAAAAATATGAACATGATCTTGATGCATGGCGTGCACTTCCTACAGAAATGCAAGAGAAATTCATTGGCCGCCGCAAATTTAGTGATATCGAATTGGAGGATGATGAAAAAGATCCGGCAGCTCATAATGTAGTGGCTCAAGATAATCGTGATGATGAAGAGCATAAGATCGTTCGTATGAATGTCCCATTTGCTCAACCTGGTCAAGGTGTCCGAGGTACATACTTTATAGGTTATGCTCGTTATTGGGATGTAACTAAAACAATGCTTACCAATATGTTTACGCAAAACGATAAATTGCTTGATTACTCCAAACCTATTACTGGCATGTTATTCTTCATCCCATCTCTTGATACATTGGATGCTATTGCGGAAGGTGAACTATAACCGAATTCTGATTAATATTGGAAAGCTGTATATTCACTTAATTAGTTAGTAATATTTGGTTTTATCTATTAGATTAAAAATTTATTATATAATTCTATAGAAAGCGCCCCAAGTGGGCGCTTTTATGCTATAATAAATCTATTAAACTCGTAAAAATCCATTGTAGTCATGAATGAGGTATTCCATGAATTATACTAGCACCCGAGGTACCGTTGCGGTAAATGAAACATATGCATTGTTGCACGGCTTAGCAGAGGATGGTGGCCTATATGTACCATCTTTATTTCCTACAAACTGCTTAACTTACAATGATGTGAAAGATAAAAACTACCAAGAAGTAGCAGCCGTTGTTTTAGCAAAGTTGTTTCCATGCTTTTCCGAAGCTCATTTAAATGAAATGATTAATTCTGCTTATTGCGATGCTAACTTCAGCACCCGTGATATTGCACCATTACACTCTTTATTGGAAAAGGTTTCCGTATTGGAATTATTCCATGGCCGCACACAAGCTTTCAAAGATATGGCCTTGTCCTTATTCCCATATTTGTTAGTGGCAGCTAAAGAGGCGGAAGGTGAGAAAAAAGAGGTTCTTATCTTAACGGCTACCTCTGGTGATACTGGTAAGGCGGCTCTTGAGGGCTTCAAGGATGTACCGGGAACTCATATTCAAGTATTCTACCCGACTGATGGCGTTAGTCCTATGCAAGCGGAACAAATGCAAAAACAAGAAGGGGAGAATGTTAATGTTACGGCTATTCATGGCAATTTTGACGATGCTCAACAATTCTTGAAACGCCTCTTTGTTGATAAAGCGACTGCTGAAGAGGTTGCTGAAAAAGGGGTTATGTTCTCCAGTGCGAACTCTATCAATATTGGTCGTTTAGCTCCACAAGTAGTTTACTATGTAAATGCCTATGCTGAACTGGTTGCACAAGGTGCAATCCATGAAGACGAAGCTTTCAACGTTGTAGTTCCAACAGGTAACTTCGGTAATATCTTGGCTGCTTACTATGCTAAAAAAATGGGGATTCCTATCGGCAAATTGATTTGTGCATCTAATCAAAATAACGTACTTACTGACTTCTTTGAAAACGGTACCTACGATATGAACCGCCCATTCTATACGACGATTTCTCCATCTATGGATATTCTTGAATCCTCTAACTTTGAACGATTCTTATATTATATTTCTGGTGAAGATAGCGAACGTACAGTAGGATGGATGAAAGATCTTAAAACAACAGGCAAATTAACTGTTAATGAAGAAGAGTTCAAACGTGTTAAGACTGATTTTGCTGGTGCCTACGTTGATGATGAAGAAACAAAAGCAATCATTGAACAAGTATACAATTCTTACGGTTATGTAATGGATCCTCATACGGCGGTTGCTATGGGGGCGTATATGAAGGAGTTGGAGAAGCATCCTGAAGATGGCGCTCGTCATACAGTGATTGCATCTACAGCACATCCATTTAAATTTCCTACACCAATCTGTGAGGCATTGGATATCAAGGTGGGCGAGACTCCTTATGAAAGCTTAGATAATATCTCTGCTGTAACGGGTGTTGCCTTCCCTAAACAATTGGAAGCCTTACAATCCAAACCATTGCGCTTTACAAAAGCAATCGACAAAGAGAATATGAAACAAGAAATCTTAGATTTTGTAGATACATTCTCTAAATAATACAATGCCGCCTTTCCTTAGAAGGGCGGCATATCTATATGTTTTTTATTGAGTAATCATTTTTTATTGATTAACCAATTAAATTCATTTTCTCATTAAATTAACATTCATCATATATGATATGGAATTTTGTTAGTATGTATTGATGTATTCATTATTTATAGAAATATGGGTTTATAATTATATAGAGAAATATAATTATAGGAGGGGCTATGGCTAAAAAGGGCCTTATATATGCACTGTTATCTGCACTTTTGTTTAGTACGATGAATGTATTCGTAAAACTGTTGGGGACGAATATTCCACCTGGGGAGATCGCTTTTGCCCGTGGGTTCTTTGGGACTGTTGCGGTGCTCATTATCATGTATGTGAAGGGAATCCGATTTTCAAAAGAGAATCGGGGGCTCCTCGTCATGCGTGGCCTATACGGCGGTTTTGGTATGGTATGTAATTTTATCGCTTTGGTACACATAAAATTATCTGATGCAACAATTCTATTTCAGACGACAGGAATATTTGTTTTTATCTTTAGTGCTCTGTTTCTGAAGGAATCGATACCTAAAGGGGCTGGCAAATGGCTCGGAGTCATTTTGATTGCTGTCTTAGTCATGGTGAACCCTTTTAGTTATGAATCATTTTCTTGGTATGCATTGGTGGCTATTTTAGGTGCTGCTCTAGCTGCAGCGGCCTATACGACGATACGAACTATTAGTAAACGCGGAAAACATAGTAATTTTGAAATCATGGCCTATTTCATGATTACTGGTATGATTGCGGGCCTCGTCACTACTGATAAGCTCGTTATGCCTCAAGGTACAGATTGGCTCATTATCTTCGCTATCGGTGGTATTAGTGTAGTGGCTCAGTTTTTCTTGACCGGAGCCTTTGTTACGACCAATGCTGTAGTGGCTCAATTCTTGCAATACGTTGGCGTATTTATTAGTTCCTTCTATGGGTTCTTAATCTTTGGTGAAAGCTTATCCATAGCAACAGTAGGGGCTGGTATTGCCATGTTTATATCTTCTGTTATGTTGGCGCGCCTTAAAGAACAGAGTGGTCCATTAAGAGAGGACAAGGTCATAGAGGATAAAATTAAATAAATGTCGAATATATACAATATCAGATTGTATATGACAGTGGGGTGCTGATTACATTCGTGATTAGCACCTTTTTACATAAAAGATAAAATACAGGGGTATTAGTTAGTGATTTATTGTAATGAAATATACTAGAGCTCTTTCATTTTGAAAGTAGCTACAGACGGAGGAGCTATGTATATAAAATGGATGCATATTGAAAACTATAGGAACCTAGCCGATGTAACGCTAAGCTTTCACAATGATATTAATTACTTTGTCGGTGAAAATGCGGTAGGTAAGTCTAATTTTTTAGATCTCTTAGAAATTATCATGGAGTGCCATGGGTTCATTGAAAGTGATTTCACGGATGTAAACAAGCCTATCCGCATTGATTTTGAAATATCTTTGGGTGAGTTAAATTATAAAAGCATGTATACTGCTGATGAAGGCCCCACCTACCGTTTACGACTTGAACAAGTTGTACAAGAGGTATATCCACGATTATACAGAGTCACTGATGCAGGGATTGAACCTATGGCGTTATCTATGATTCGTCATGCCTTATATGTGTGTCATCGCGACACCTCAGAGCAGGAACTGTTTTCTATACCGTCCTCTATATATGTAGAATTAGGACAGCTATTACAAGCTTATGTGTCTCGATTAGAAATGCTTACTGATGATTTTCAGCGTGAAATTGTTAGTTTACGTAAGGATTTAGATCCTTACTGTATGCTCAATATTCAACATCTTGTAGAGGTATTGTCTACATCCTCCGCTATGGAACGTAAGTATTCTGCTGATAATGTACGATTGATTATGGCTGTGGCTCTCAAGATTTTGGCTCAAATTTATATGAAAGTGAGTAGTGCAACTACAAATTTAGAATCTTTACTTGTGTATGATGCAAAGGGTCGCAAGTTTTTACCAATCTTTATAAGTGTAGATGAGCCTGAGCTACATTTAAGTCCGTATTTGCAACGGGCTGTGCTCAATTATTACCGTCAAATTGCAACTAATGAAAATGAAGAGTTTTTAGCATTGCTACGAGATATTTTTAAAATAGATGGATTATTAGGACAGCTCTTTGTGGTTACTCACAGTACGGATGCACTAGTCGACGATTATCGTCATATTATTCGGCTTTATCGGGATGAAAATAATATGGTCTGTGCAGCGTGTGGAGTTACTTTCAATTTCCCTAAAGAGGTAGAGAAACACTTGATTATGCATTTTCCTGAGGCAAAAGAGGCTCTATACGCTCGGTGTATTATCATCGTAGAAGGGGAGACGGAGTATGGTAGCTTTACAGGCTTTGGTAAAAAATTAGGCGTGGACTTTGATTATTTTGGCATCTGTCTTATCAACGCTCGGGGCGAATCCTCTATCAGTAAATTGCAAAAATTGTTTAATAGATTCTCTATTCCTACAGTAGCTCTCTATGATCGCGATGTAGAGGGAAAATATGCAAAAGCACATAGCAATATATTCTATACGGAGGAAATTTGTTTTGAAATGGATTTTGTATCGTATCTACTTGCGATGCACAAGCGTTCCATAATGGATGCCATCATCAAGGACATTATTGATGACGCTCGTCCAATGGTAACAAAGGATATGGCGCGGCGTGGTTATGCTAAATTAGGTATTACTAAAAGCCAAATTGTACAACGTTGTTTACCGAATATTTCGGATCGTAAGTTAGATGATTTACATATCTATTACTTCTCTTGGTTCTATGCCAATAAAGGGGTAATTGTAGGGCGACGTATTAGTCAATTTTTAGATACTTCTATGATACCACCTGCATTTATTGCAGTAATAGAGCGTGCTAAACTTCTTTCGCTAGGTTTAGGTTAATGGAGTAATACATTACTACTTCTAATTAATAGAGTCTGACCAAAGTTTGGTTAGACTCTATTTTTTCGAAGGTAACATAGCGTTTTAGAGTGTAGGCATAGGAAATATGGTGTAAAAAATACGCATAATAAGCGATTCATTACAATAATAGATAGAATTATGAAAAAATATATTAACTAAATTTTAAAAACTACATCGAAATTTCTTGACATCTTTTTATCTTTATTTTATGATTAGTACTGTTATTAATGCATTCTCAATTAAACGTATCTAGGAGTATGAAAATGAAAGACTTTTTAAATGACTTTAAAGCATTTGCTTTCAAAGGCAATATGATGGACCTAGCTATTGGTATGATTATTGGTGCTGCTTTCACAGCATTGGTTAATTCTGTTGTAAACAACCTATTCATGCCTGTTCTCAGTGTATTCACAGGTGGTATTGATTTTAGTAATTTGTACTTGCCATTGAGCACAGGTTCTAAAGATGCATTCATGGCTGGTGCTGATATTGCTACAGCTCGTGCAGCTGGATCTGTATTGCCATATGGTACATTTATTACTGATTTGATTCAATTCTTGATTTTGGCATTTGTTGTATTCTTGATGGTTCGTGGTTTGGCTAAAATGATGAAATCTGCGAAAGAAGAGGAAGTTGCAGAAGCACCTGCAACGAAAGAATGTCAATTCTGTAAATCTGAAATCAATATCAATGCAGTTAAATGCCCTAACTGTACTGCAGATTTGAACTAGTTCAAATTTAAATTATACATAAAAGGAGTGAGGTTTTGACCTTACTCCTTTTTGTTGTATTACGTTAGCTTTCTAGTATAAAATATAATTATAATATATAGAATTTTTTAGGGAGGGATATACATGGAAAAGAAACCTCTAGTAGTAGTAAATGGACTGGTTCGCAAAGATGCGATTGCATATTTAAAAGAGCATGTAGATGTGCGCCAATGGACTGAAAAAATAGTGATGCCTCGTGAGGTACTGAAGGAATGGCTCATTGATGCGGATGGTTTGTGGTGTGTACGACCTTTAGATGTAGATGGTGATCTTGTAAAGAATGCGCCAAATTTAAAGGTTATAGCACAAGCGGCCGTAGGTTATGATAATGTAAATATTGATGAACTAACAGCGGCAGGTATTCCTTATGGCAATACGCCAGGTGTTCTCAATGAAACGGTAGCAGAACTTGCATTTACGTTGATTGCTACGGCTAGTCGTCGTATTATAGAAAATGCTAACTTTGTAAAAGACGGTCGTTGGGCTCAAAGACCTTCTAACATTAAAGGTTTTGATTTAAGTCGTCGCACTCTTGGTATCATTGGCATGGGAGCTATCGGCGTATCCATTTCTCGTCGTGCCCGTGCGTTTGGTATGACTGTTGTGTATCATAATCGTAATCAACGTTTGGATGATAAGATTCATAAGACTACTTATATGGAGTTAGATGATTTATTAGCCATTAGTGATGTAGTATGCGTTATGGCTCCATTGACAGATGAAACATATCATATGTGTGATGAAGCGTTTTTCAAGAAGATGAAGAATACAGCTTTATTTGTTAATGTTGGTCGTGGACCTATCGTAGATACTGATGCACTTATCAATGCTCTTAAAACGGGTGAAATCGATTATGCTGCCCTCGATGTAACGGATCCAGAACCATTACCAGCGGATCATCCATTGTTAGATGTAGAAAACTGCCTTATTGTACCACATATTGGCTCTTACACAGATAGAACTCGTTATGACATGTCTATTTTGACAGCGGATAATATTATTGCCGGCGTTCATAAGAAACCTTTAAAAACATGTGTAAATGAAGAAGTAAATTATAAGAAACCTCAAATGGATGTAGAGTCTGCGCTAGAAGAGCTTAAAAAGGCTGGCGTTGATTTAACTGATTTCGACTAAAAGTGGAAGACATTAAAAGATATGCGGTTTTATACAAAATATGGTAAAATAAAAGAATATTTTTCCTATGGAGGTAAGAACGTTGGAACATAAAGACATTGAAAAAGATGTAGCTCCTGAAGAAGTTGTATCTGTTAACTTTATTGAAGCTATTATCAACAAAGATAACGAAACTGGCAAATACGGTGGCCGTGTATTGACTCGCTTTCCACCAGAACCAAATGGTTACTTGCATATTGGACATGCTAAATCTATTTGCCTCAACTTTGGTATTGGTAAACAATACAATGGCTTAACAAATCTTCGCTTTGATGATACAAATCCTGTAAAAGAAGATGTCGAATATGTAAACTCCATCATGGAAGACGTTAAATGGCTTGGATTTGATTGGAATGAACAACCACGCTATGCATCTGATTATTTTGACCAAATGTATGAGTATGCTAAGAAATTAATCACCCTTGGCAAGGCTTATGTAGATGATCAAACTGCAGATGAAATTAAACAAAATCGCGGCGATTTCTCTACTCCTGGTGTCAATAGTCCATACCGTGAGCGTAGTGTAGAAGAAAACTTGGCACTCTTCGAAGAAATGAAGGCTGGCAAGTATAAAGATGGGGAAAAGGTATTGCGTGCAAAAATCGATATGGCGCATCCTAATATCGTAATGCGTGATCCTGTTATTTATCGTATTGTAAATACAGAGCATCATAATACGGGTAATGAGTGGAAAATTTACCCTATGTATGATTTTGCCCATCCTATTGAAGATGCTATTGAACGCATTACGCATTCTATTTGTACATTGGAATTTGAAGTTCACCGGCCATTATATGATTGGGTGTTAGAGGAATGGGATGATACTGAAATTCCTCAACAAATTGAGTTTGCTCGCTTGAATGTAACTAAAATGGTTATGTCCAAACGTAAATTGCGTGCTCTTGTTGAGGCAGGCCTTGTAGCTGGTTGGGATGATCCTCGTATGCCGACAATTTCAGGTTTGCGCCGTCGTGGTTACACGCCAGAAGCAATTCGTGATTTCTGTGATCGCATTGGTGTAGCGAAGGCGGATAGCGTTGTTGATATTGCTTTGCTTGAGTTCTGTATCCGTGAAGATTTGAAACTCAAAGCTACACGCCCTATGGTAGTTATTGATCCTGTGAAAGTTGTTATTACGAACTATCCAGAAGGTCAAACTGAACTTTGCACAGTTGAAAACAATCCAGAAAATGAAGAGTTGGGTAACCGTGAAGTTGTATTCGGTCGTGAAATCTACATTGAACGCAATGACTTTATGGAAGAGCCAGTTAAGAAATTCTTCCGCTTGGCACCAGGTAAAGAAGTACGCTTAAAAGGTGCATACTTCATTACATGTACTGATGTTATTAAAGATGAAAATGGCAATATTACAGAAATACACTGTACATATGATCCAGAAACTAAGAGCGGTAGCGGTTGTACTCGTAAGGTAAAAGGGACATTGCACTGGGTTGAAGCATCTACTGCAGTAGATATTGAATCTCGCTTATATGATTATTTACTTAAAGAAGATTCGGATGGTAAAGACTTCTTGGGCGATTTCAACCATGACTCCTTACAAGTATTCCATAGTAAAGGGGAAGCATGTCTTGCTAATACTGTACCAGGAGACCATTTCCAATTCTTGCGTCAAGGTTACTTTGTTACTGATAAAGACAGTACTTCAGACCATATTGTAGTGAACCGTATTGTTGGTTTACGCGATAGTTGGGCTAAGGCACAAAAAAAATAGCATAACGCATTATATTAATGCTTTCATGAGGAGAAAAATGAAAAAAATAGTACTACTTGCTACGGTAGCGGCTGTGTTGGTATCTATGCCTGCTATGGGTTCCGCAGCGAACATTAAGTCCATTTTAAATAGAAGTCAAACTGTAACATATCAAGGTGTTAAATTGCCTGAAGGCGTTACTATGTATCAAAATAATCCTAAAGCGTTGTTTGCTGGGGAGGGCAAAAAAGATATTAAGTCCGTACTTCTTGAGGCGGGCGCGTCTTCTGCAGATGTATATACATTAAATATTAAAAACGAGAATGAAATGCAATATGCTGTTTATGCTAATGTTGTGTTAGGAAAACAATTATCTAGTCGTATGAGTGAAGCAAAGCATATGAATACAGATTCTTCATCTCTTGGAGCATTAGCAGCTGCTATTAACAATGGCGATAGCCCTGTACTTGGTACTTTCACGGTAATAAATCCATTAGCAAAACAAGGCAATGCCTATAAAGGCACATTGAAATATAAAAGTATAGCTAATAATAATTCTTATAATGAGATATTACATATTAGTATTTCTGAAGATAAATATACAGGACCAAATGCTCATTTAATTGCTGTTGACGAAGCTAATGATAGTGTTGTATTCCCTAAAGTTAAAGGTTTATTACATACCAAATAATTAATAATTATTGAAAATATATATCAATTATTCTTGACAATTTTTCTCATCAAGAGTACTATGAGCCTATAGGAATTATTCTCATTAGAGGAAATTCTAACGATGTGCAACAGGCAGGTACTATTATGATGAATTCAATTGACCATATCATTGGATATCATTGTGCACCGGCAATTCGAGGTATTAAGCTATCGAACTTGGTTTCTATTCCACGGGACATGAATGAACAAATCCAATTTGTATTGATAGAGTATAATAAAGCGTTCAATGAAAAAGGATTGTTCTTCTTTGAATTATGTCGTTGTAAAGCGCGAAGACTATTATTGGTATTCCGTGAGAAGCAATTAAGAGACTATGTACGGCAACCTGCGGTGATGTTATTTTTGAAAGCCTACGGTTATCATGATCGAATGAGCATTATGGAGATGCTCGAACATCTTAGATATCGTATGGAAGTAAGCATTGAGTTTCCACATGAAATCGGCATTTTTCTAGGTTACCCATTAAAGGATGTGAAATGTTTTATTTCTTATCGTGGTGGGGGATACCGAATGTGCGGAGAGTGGAAGGTTTACCATGATGTGGTAAATGCGCAACGCTCTTTCTTGTGTTACAAAGCATGTCGTGAATTTTGTCAAACTCAATTGATGTTGGGAAAAACATTTAGTTCATTGGTCGCAAGAACGGCCTAGGAGGTACAAGATGATTGGTGTAATTTTTTGGTCCGGTACAGGCAATACAGAACGCATGGCTTATGAAGTAGCTGAAGGTATTAAAGCTGCAGGTCAAGAAGTTGAAGTAAAATCCGTTTCTGAAGTATCTGTTGATGAAGCAGCCGCTTATGAAAAATTAGCTCTTGGCTGTGCTGATATGGGTGCAGAACAATTAGAAGAAGGCGAATTTGAACCATTCTACACTGAACTAGAAGGCAAGTTGAGTGGTAAAAAAATAGCGATCTTTGGCTCCTATGGTTGGGGTGGTACTTGGTTGGAAGACTGGGGCACTCGAATTAAAGATGCTGGTGGCGAATTAGTGGCTGATGGCGTAGCAATCTTGGGCGAACCTGATGATGATGGTAATGCACAATGCCAAGAATTAGGTAAAACATTAGCAAACGCTTAATTTGATTTTAATTACTAACATAAATACTAATAGTTAATAATAAAAGGTTGTAATGACGATAATTCGTTATTACAGCCTTTTTTGTATGTACTTATGATTGATATGATGGAGCAAAGGTCATTAAAAATTTTGATATCGATAAGTAAATGTGATGAAAATCATAATGTTTATTTATCTTTATCTCTATTTGTGTATATAAGCGCATAATTATAAATAACTTTAATACATAATTATATTGCGTTTTTGTACACATAGTCCTATAATTTAGTTAAAGAACCTAACAAAAATTTAGGTTGATACAAAAATAGTTAGGGTTAATTTTATATTAGCTATTAACCGGGCTAGCGTAATTTAAACGGGAAAGGTTAATCTATGACATTGAAAGAGGGGTTATTTCAATGAGTACATTAGAGCGAATAAAAGTCATAGCCCATGGATTAGCGGTACAATTTGGACCATCCTGTGAAGTATTGATTCATGATTTACAAGGGGATATTAATTCTTCTCTTGTATATATTGAGAATGGAACTATAACTAATAGACATGTTGGTGATGGCCCATCGCATGTGGTTTTAGATGTGCTGAGTCATGACGATGGTAGCGAGGGCAGATTTGGTTATCTCACAAAGACTAAAGATGGTCGAATATTAAAATCTTCTACCATGTATATTCGTGATGATACAGGTCGTATAGCATACTTGTTGGGGATTAACCAAGATATAACAGAGTTTGTTATGATGCATCGACTTTTGGATAGTTTGGTCAATACAGGTCAGGAAGATGCAGGATCTGTTGAAAAAATTACGACGAGTGTATCGGAACTATTAGATGATTTATTACTAGACGTAGAGCGTTTAGTTGGTAAACCAGGACCATTGATGAATAAGGTGGAACGCTTAAAAGCTATTACCTATTTAAACGAAAAAGGGGCTTTTCTTATCTCGAAGTCTTCTGAGAAGATAGCAGAGTATTTTAATATTTCTAAGTTTACTCTTTATAGTGATTTAAATACTGTAAAGGAAGAATCCTAGGAGGCAAATATGGAACGAATTCAGTGGAAACGTAATACAATGGCACCATCAAGTGACAAGTTTTTGTCCGTTATGGATGTTAGAGAGGTTAAGAAAGCTAAAGCGTTTCATGAAAGTTTTCCACAATATAGCGTTACTCCACTTGTATCGCTTAAGAATTTAGCGTCTTATATCGGTGTTGATGCACTCTTTGTAAAAGATGAATCCTACCGATTTGGCCTTAATGCATTTAAGGTATTAGGCGGCTCCTATGCGATGGCAAAATATGTGGCGCAACAAACTGGTAAAGCTGTTGAGGATGTACCATATGATGTATTAACATCTGCAAAATTAAAAGAAGAGTTTGGTCAAGCTACATTCTTTACTGCCACTGATGGTAACCACGGTCGCGGTGTAGCATGGGCAGCTAATAAATTAGGTCAAAAATCTGTAGTATTTATGCCAAAGGGCTCTACAGAATATCGTAGAAAACAAATCGAAAACGAAGGAGCTACCGTAACAATCGAAGACTTCAACTACGATGAGTGTGTACGCTTAGCAACCAAAAAGTCTAAAGAAGTTCCTAACGGTGTTGTAGTTCAAGATACTGCCTGGGAAGGTTATGAAGAAATTCCAAACTGGATTATGCAAGGCTATGGCACCATGGCTATGGAAACAGCCAATCAATTAGAAGCTGATAATTGTAAAGTTCCTACACATGTATTTGTACAAGCTGGTGTAGGTTCCCTTGCCGGTTCTGTAGTGGGTTACTTCACTAATCTATACAGCAATGTGGCTAAAAAACCTAAATTAGTTGTTGTAGAAGCGGCAGCTGCAGCTTGTTTATACAAAGGTGCTGTAGCTGATGATGGTAAACCTCGTATCGTAGAGGGTGATTTAGAAACAATCATGGCAGGCTTAGCTTGTGGTGAACCGAACACAGTTTCTTGGGATATTTTGAGAAATCATGCAGATGTATTCGTTTCTGCGCCTGACTGGGTGGCACGTTTAGGCATGCGCGTTGGCGGTGCACCGATTAAAGGCGATACTCCAATTACTACTGGAGAGTCTGGTGCAGTTCCATTAGGTCTTGTAATGGCAATTATGACAATGCCGGAATATGAAGACTTACGGAAAGAGTTAGAACTAGATGCGTCTTCAAAGGTACTCTGTTTCTCCACTGAAGGTGATACGGACCCTGAAAGATATAAAAATATTATGTGGTATGGTGAAGATCGTTAGGAGGCATTAATTATGGATTTACAAGCAATTAAACAAGCAGCGGCAACTTATGGCCCAGCGATGACAAAGTTTTTACGTGAGATCGTAGCATTCCCAGGTGAAAGTGCTGAAGAAAAAGATCATGTAAAACGTATAGAACAAGAGATGAAAGATCTAGGATTTGATGAAGTTGAAGTAGATCCTATGGGGAATATTCTTGGATATATGGGTACAGGAAAAACCCTCATTGCCTTTGATGGACATATTGATACAGTTGGTATTGGCAATCGTGATAATTGGGATTTTGATCCATACGATGGTTTCGAAGACGAAACTAAAATTGGTGGTCGTGGCGTATCTGACCAATTGGGTGGTATCGTATCCGCTGTATACGGCGCTAAGATTATGAAAGATTTAGGACTTCTAAGTGATAAATATCGTGTACTTGTTGTAGGCACCGTACAAGAAGAGGACTGTGATGGCCTTTGCTGGGAATACATGATTAAAGAACGTAATATCCGTCCTGAATTTGTAGTATCTACAGAACCAACTGATGGCGGTATCTATCGTGGGCAACGTGGTCGTATGGAAATTCGTGTAGATGTACAAGGCGTATCTTGCCATGGTTCTGCTCCTGAACGCGGTGACAACGCAATTTATAAAATGGCAGATATACTTCAAGACATCCGTGAATTGAATGCTAACTCTGCTGATGAAAGCACAAAAATTAAGGGCCTTGTTAAAATGCTTGATCCAAAATTTAACCCTGACCACTATGAAGAAGCTCGCTTCTTAGGTCGCGGTACAGTAACTACTTCCCAAATTTTCTATACTTCTCCAAGCCGTTGTGCAGTAGCTGACTCCTGCGCTATTTCCTTGGACCGTCGTATGACTGCTGGTGAAACTTGGCAAAGTTGCTTGGCAGAAATCGAAGAATTACCACATGTTAAAGAATATGGTGCGAAAGTATCCATGTACGAATATGCTCGTCCATCTTGGACTGGTTTAACCTATCCAATCGAATGCTACTTCCCAACTTGGGTAATTCCTAAAGATCATAAAGTAACAGAAGCTTTGGAAGAAGCATACACTAGCTTATATGGCAACGAACGTATTGGTGCAGAAGATACAGTTGAAATGCGTAAAGCTCGCCCATTAACTGATAAATGGACATTCTCCACAAATGGTGTATCTATCATGGGTCGTAATGGCATCCCTTGTATTGGCTTCGGTCCTGGCGCAGAAGCACAAGCACATGCTCCTAACGAAATTACATGGAAACAAGATCTTGTAACATGTGCCGCTGTATATGCATTGTTACCATCCGTATACTGCAAAGACTAATATCACATATATTGAATTAGATCTATTTTAACGAAAATAACTGAAAATAGTTGATATTAAGAATTTCATATGGTACCTCAACATTTGATGAGGCATCGTATAAAGTTAGATCCTAAGTAGCCCTTTAGGGAATTGAAAGAGAGGACTTACAGATGACAGACTTCAATAAAAGTATTGAAACACTACAAGGCTTAGATGTTAGTAAAATGTACGGCGAAGATTTCTTCCTAACTTGGGAAAAATCTGATGACGAATTAAAAGGTGTTTGGGCAGTAGCTGATGCATTGCGTGCTCTTAGAGAACGCAATATCTCCACTAAAGTATTTGACAGCGGTCTTGGCATTTCCTTATTCCGCGATAACTCTACAAGAACTCGTTTCTCCTTTGCTTCCGCTTGTAATTTGCTAGGCCTTGAAGTTCAAGATTTAGATGAAGGCAAATCTCAAATCGCTCACGGTGAAACAGTTCGTGAAACAGCTAATATGATTTCCTTTATGGCAGATGTTATCGGTATTCGTGATGATATGTATATTGGTAAAGGGAATGCTTATATGCATCAAGTATCTGATGCAGTTAAAGAAGGTCATGAAGATGGTGTACTAGAGCAACGCCCAACGCTTGTAAACCTACAATGTGATATTGACCATCCTACACAAATCATGGCTGATACAGCTCATATCATCAAAGAATTCGGCGGTGTAGAAAACCTTAAAGGCAAAAAGATTGCTATGACTTGGGCATACTCCCCATCTTATGGTAAACCTTTATCCGTACCTCAAGGTGCTATTGGCTTATTCACTCGTCTCGGTATGGAAGTTGTATTAGCACATCCAGAAGGGTATGAAGTAATGCCGGAAGTTGAAGAAATCGCTAAGAAACAAGCTGAAGCTAGCGGCGGTTCATTCCGTAGAACTAACGACATGAAGGATGCTTTCAAAGATGCAGACATCGTATATCCTAAGAGCTGGGCTCCATTCGGTGCAATGGAAAAACGTACAAAACTGTATGGTGAAAATGATCATGAAGGTATTAAAGCATTAGAAAAAGTTCTTCTTGAAGAAAATGGTAAACATAAAGATTGGGCATGTACGGAAGAGATGATGAGTCTCACAAAGGACGGCAAAGCTCTTTACTTACATTGCTTACCAGCAGATATTACAGGTGTAAGTTGTGAAGAAGGCGAAGTAGATGCAACAGTATTTGATCGCTACCGCATACCTCTTTATAAGGAAGCAAGCTACAAACCATATGTTATTGCAGCTATGATTTTCCTTAGCAAATTTAAAAATCCTGTAGAAACCTTAAAAGAATTAGAACGGAAGGGAACCGAACGAGTTCAACCGTAAAGTAAAGTTTAGGGGCCATCCGTATTGATGGCTCCTTTTATTCTTAATAGTTTGTTATGAGGCATAACATGAAAAAGAGAGTTGTAGTAGCATTAGGGGGAAATGCATTAGGCAATTCCTTACCAGAACAGAAAATTGCTGTAAAAAGTACAGCTAAAACAATTATTGATTTAGTAGAAGCTGATTGTGATGTAGTGGTAACACATGGTAATGGACCTCAAATTGGTATGATCAACAATGCGATGGCTGCATTGACTCGTGAAGTAGAAGGTCAACCAAACACTCCATTATCTGTATGTGTAGCAATGAGCCAAGCTTATATTGGTTATGACTTACAAAATGCTCTTCACGAAGAGCTCTTAAATCGTGGTATAAAAGATTTGCCAACAATGACTATGGTTACACAAGTACTTGTTGATCAAAATGACCCAGCTTTTCAAAATCCTACAAAACCAATTGGACACTTTATGACTCAGGAAGAAGCTGAATACGCAGAAAAGAATTACGATTATGTGGTAAAAGAAGATGCGGGACGTGGTTATCGTCGTGTGGTGGCATCTCCAGCACCAAAAGAAATTATTGAACTAGAAGCAATTAAAGGTTTAGTAGGTAAACAATTAATTGTTGCTTGTGGCGGGGGAGGTATCCCAGTAACTAAAGAAGGTAATGAACTTCATGGTGCAGCTGCTGTTATTGATAAAGATTGGACTAGTAGTTTATTGGCCCAAGAAATTGATGCTGATGTTCTCGTTATTTTAACAGCTGTTGAAAAGGTTGCCATTAATTTTGGTAAAGAAAATGAAAAATGGCTTGATGAAATAACCGTTACACAAGCTAAAGAATTTGTATCAGCTGGTGAGTTTGCAGAAGGCTCGATGAAACCAAAGGTAGAAGCCGCTATAGCATTTGCAGAATCCAAAAAAGGCCGTGTTTCAATTATCACATTATTAGAGAAATCTAAAGATGGTATAGCAGGAAAAACAGGCACACGTATCGTATTATAATAACATATAAGTTTATAAGTATGCATTTCAACGAATCGTTGAGGAGGTGCCCACATGATTATATTAGGAAAAGGTACTGTTATTACTCGCGATGCTGATAGACCTATCATTTATGATGGTGCTGTTGCTATCGACGGGACTCAAATTGTTGATATTGGTATATATGATGAATTATGTAAAACGTATGTAAATGCAGAAATCATTGATGCTCATGGTGGCCTAATTATGCCAGGTTTCATTAATGCACATCACCATATTTATTCCGCTCTTGCACGAGGTTTATCATTGCCAGGTCCAGCACCGACTAACTTTGGTGAAATCTTGGAAGGACTTTGGTTCTACTTAGATAATAAATTGACCGCTCCTGATGTAAAAGCAAGTGCATTACTTACGTATTTAGGCTGTATAGAAAATGGTGTAACTACTATTTTTGACCATCATGCAAGTTATGGTGAAGTGCCTAACAGCTTATCCATCATTGCAGATGTAGCTAAACAATTTGGCGTTCGCTCTTGTTTATGCTATGAAGTGTCTGACCGCAATGGTGTAGATCAAATGAAGGCCGCTGTTGTAGAAAACGTACGCTTTGGTAAAGAAGCTAAGCAAGATTCATCTAGACTTGCTGCCATGATGGGCTTGCATGCATCTTTCACACTAAGCTCTGATACATTAGACTATGTGAAAGCTCACAATGAAGATCAATTAGGTTATCATGTTCATGTTGCAGAAGGTCCTGAAGATGTGGCCGATAGTAAAGAAAAGTATGGCATGACACCTGTTAGACGCCTCGTAGAGGCAGGTATTTTAGGCCCTAAGAGCATCGCTGGTCACTGTGTACACGTAACTGACGAAGATGTGGCATTATTGAAAAAATCTCAAGCTAAGGTTGTACATAACCCAGAAAGTAACATGGGTAATGCAGTAGGCACGACAGATATCTTAAAACTATTAGATGCAGGGATCACTGTTGGGCTTGGCACAGATGGTTATACAAATGATATGCTCGAATCTTATAAAGTAGCGAATTGTCTCGTGAAACATGAGCAACATAAACCATATGTAGGCTGGGGCGAAGTACCTCATATGCTATTTGAAAACAACCGCAAAATGGCTAATGAATTCTTCGATACTACGGTAGGCATCCTTAAAAAAGGTGCTGCAGCTGACGTAATTGTTCTTGATTACGCAGCACCAACACCACTTGATGAAAACAACATCAATGGTCACTTACTATTCGGTACTAATGGTATGTATGTGGTAACAACTATTAGTGATGGTGTACCACGCATGATTGATCGTAAATTACAAGGCATTGATAAAGCTGAAGTAATGGACGAAGTTTTAGCAACATCTAAAGGTTTATGGAACCGACTAAACCCATAACGCAAACGCTTTAAAGGAGTGTGACATTATGAGTGACATTATGTATCCGGTAAGTTTCGGAAATTTGATGAACCACATTATGACTGAGTACAAGATGTACAATCGTATTTACAATGTAAATAAAATTCATCGTACGAATCATGATCAACGCTTATCTATCTTTGGTAAATCCATTGAAAATCCTGTAGGCCCAGCAGCTGGCCCTAATACACAGTTGGCACAAAACATTGTGGCATCCTATGTAGCTGGTGCTCGTTGCATCGAATTAAAAACCGTACAAATCATGTACGGTGAAGAATTAGGTATTCCTAGACCTTGTATCTACTCTGTAGACGAAGCATATAACGTAGAATGGTCTTCTGAATATAGCTGTGATGAAGCTGCTGATGAATACATTAAAGCTTGGTTCGCATTGAAATTAATCTCTAAAGAATTAGGATTAGGTGATCCAGATGGCTTCTTATTCATCATGAGTGTTGGCTACAATTTGGCTGGTATCAAGAGCCCTATGGTTGATAAATTCATTAACACAATGCGCAGTGCATCTCAATCTCCTGTGTGGGATACATGTAAACAATGGTGTCTTGACCATGTAGATGAATTTGAGCATATTGATGCTGATTATATCAACTCTATTAGTGATGAACTTTGCCAAGCAATTACATTGTCCACAATGCACGGTTGCCCAGCAGAAGAAATCGAATCCATTTGTTCGTACCTTATCAGTGAAAAAGGTCTTCACCTATACTTAAAATGCAACCCTACATTGTTAGGTCCAAAACGCATTAGAGAATTATTGGATAACGCTGGTTTTGAGTACATTGACTTTGAAGATCATCAATTTGAAGTTGACCTTCAATTCGATAAAGCTGTTCCAATGTTAGAGCGTCTTATAGCTCTTGGTGAAAAACACAATAAGATTTTCGGTGTTAAATTGACAAATACATTCCCTGTACAAATTCATAATAATGAATTGCCAGGCGAGCAAATGTACATGTCTGGTAAATCCTTGTTACCTGTAACAATTGGTGTGGCTGAGCTCCTAAGTGCTCAATTTGGCGAACGTTTACCTATGTCTTATAGTGGTGGTGCTGTAAAACAAAATATCAAAGCTATCTTTGATTGTGGTATTTGGCCTGTAACAGTATGTACAATTCTTCTACAAGGTGAAGGTTACAATACTTTCAAAGGCTTAGCAGACGAAGTGGAATCTACTGATTACAATGCTGCTTTAAAAGTTCATAAAGAACTTATAGCTGAACTCGCTAAAGACATCGCTGAGAACAAAATCTTCAAGAAGAGCGATGCTATGAAGAAAAAACGCGAAGCAATGCCATCCTTCCCTGGTACACATAGCTCTGACTACCACTGTCGCGTAGTGTGTGGTGCTTGTGTTCGCGTATGTCCTAATAGATGTAATGAAGTCGTTACTGTAAATGATGCTAAATTGATCGTCCATGTTGATCAAAGCTGTAATGAGTGTGGTAACTGTGCATGTCATTGCGTAGAACCTTGTCAACCATACAAGGATCGCATTACATTCTTCCACAATGCTGAAGCTTTAGCAGATAGTACAAATGATGGTTTCTACATCAAAGGTACTAGCTGTGGTTATCGCTTTAAAGGTGAAGAAGCCGTATGTGACATTGATGCATTACCTGAAGAATTGAAAGGAGTTGTACATGCCTTCCGTAAAGAGCATGTGTACTATGTATCATGATTATCATACAACAAGGGGACTTGGTCTTAACTGATCGAATCCTTACCGGAGATTTACTAATTGATAGCGACAAAATTGTCGCCATCGATGAACACATTCCTGTTCCAGACGGGGCTAAAGTAATTGATGCAAAAGGTTGTTATGTGTTCCCAGGATTCATAGATCCTCATACACACTTTCAGATGACAAATGCATTAGCGTCTACTGCGGATGATTTTGATAGTGGTACAAAAGCCGCTATTCTTGGTGGGACAACATCAATTATTAACTTTGCTTCTCCTGAGGAAGGATCCCTTTGTAAAGGTTTAGAAGTTCACAAGGAGCGTGCCTTAGGGCATTGCTCCTGTGACTACAAATTCCATATGGAGCTTGTAGAAATGAATGAAGAGGTATCTCATGAAATACCAAAGGTTGTAGAAGCTGGTGTATCGTCTTTTAAAGTGTACCTAGCGTATGGCTTCCGTTTAACAGATCGAGAAATTTATGATGCTATTGAAGCTATAAAACCAACGGGGGCGCTTGTAGGGGCTCACTGTGAAAACGGTGATCTTATCGATGCCTTTGTAGCAGATAAACGTAAACGTGGTGAATTAGATGTAGACAATCATCCACTCACAAGACCGGCCATGATTGAATCGGAAGCGATTAAGCGATTTAGTACAATTGGTGCTGCATTAGAGTATCCCGTGCATATTGTGCATGTAAGTTCTAAAGAAGGTGTAGATGAAGTTCTACGTGAGCGGGCATTAGGACATCAAGTCACTTGTGAAACATGTCCACAGTATTTGGTGCTTGATGAATCACGATATAAATTACCTGATTTTGAAGGGGTTAAATTTGTGATGAGTCCTCCACTTAGAACGATACGAGATCAAATGGCATTGAAGGATGCACTAGTAAATGGTGTTTTTCAAACCATTGGTTCCGACCATTGTAGCTTTACCTTTAATGATCAAAAATTAAAGAGTCGTCATGACTTTACCCGAATTCCTGGAGGTATTCCTGGAGCCGAAGAACGGGGCATCATTGCTTATGATGTGTTGGTTAACCAATGCAATATGAGCGCTGTAGATTTTATGAAATTAGTTAGTGAAAACCCAGCAAAGCTATATGGCATGTATCCCAAGAAGGGTACATTAGCTGTAGGTAGTGATGGGGATATAACAATTGTAGATAAGCATATAGAACATGTGCTTTCAAAAGAGTCCGCCCATACAAAGGCTGACTATATACCTTACGAAGGAATATCTGTAACTGGCAAGGTTCGAGATGTTATCCTTAGAGGTCACCATGTGGTACAAGATGGATCCTTAACAGAATCGTATCTTGGTGAATGTATTCCTTAATGAGAGGAGGGCTATATATGTACCGCTTTCAAGTGAATGGCACCCAATATGAGGTTCAAGAGGATCAACGTTTAATTGATTTCTTGCGATCTGATTTAAAGTTGACGGGCACTAAAGAAGGTTGTAGTGCTGGTGCATGTGGTACGTGTACAGTAATTATAGACGGAAAAAAAGCAAAGGCTTGTGTAAGCAAACTATCTCAATTAGATGGTAAATCAATTGTCACGATTGAAGGTTTATCTGAACGAGAAAAAGCAGTATACACCTATGCTTTTGGTGAATGCGGAGCGGTGCAGTGTGGTTTCTGTATACCAGGTATGATTATTAGTGCAAAAGTATTGATTGACGAAAATAATGACCCTACACCTGACGATGTTAAAAAGGCGATATTAGGTAATATTTGCCGTTGTACAGGCTATGTAAAAATTGAAGAGGGCATTATGCTAGCTGCAAAAATGTTCCGTGAGAACTTACCAGTTCCAGAAAAGGATACAAATGGTAATGTAGGCGCTCGTTTACACCGTGTAGATGCTGAGGAAAAAGCATTAGGTACTGGACAATACTCTGATGATATCTATATGGATGGCATGATTTATGCCAAAGCATTGCGTTCTAAATACCCACGAGCTAGAGTTGATCGTGTTGATGTGTCTAAAGCTCTTGAACATCCAGCATGTGTAACGGCATTGACTGCTAAGGATGTACCATTCAATAAGACTGGTCATTTAGTACCGGATTGGGATGTACTTATCGCCGAAGGTGATATTACACGTTATGTAGGCGATGCAATTGCACTTGTTGCAACTACAGAAAAGAAATATTTAGACGAAGTATTGGCTCTAGTTGAAGTTGATTATACTGAATTAGAACCCGTACTAGATCCATTGGAAGCACTAAAACCAGATGCTCCTCAGTTACATCCAGACGGAAATGTATTATCTCGTCAAACATTATCTCGTGGCGATGTAGATAAGGCTATTGCAGAGGCTGCTTTTGTAGTAACAAATCATTATTCCACACCTCAAACCGACCATGCATTTATGGAACCAGAATGTGCCGTTGCATATCGTGAGGGTGATGAAATTCATCTGCATTCAGGTAGCCAAAATGTTTATGATGATCGTCGTGAAGTTGCTCGTATGCTTGGTATTCCGAATGAGGCTGTAAAGGTTCACAGTATGCTCGTAGGTGGTGGCTTTGGTGGTAAAGAAGATATGACCGTACAACATCATGCATCACTCGTAGCTTGGCTTACAGGAAAACCAACTAAGGTACTTTTCTCCCGTCAAGAAAGTCTCAATATTCATACTAAACGTCATGCGATGGAAATGGATATTACAACAGCTTGTGATGCGGAAGGTAATTTGGTAGCAAGTAAGGTAAATATCGTTTCTAATTGTGGCGCGTATGCATCTTTAGGTGGTCCTGTACTTCAACGTGCTGGTACTCATTCTTGTGGCCCTTATCACTTTGATAATTTTGCCTTTGATGGTGTATGTGTTTATACAAATACTGTTCCTGGTGGTGCATTCCGTGGGTTTGGCGTAACACAAACTATCTTTGGTCAAGAGCAAAATATTGATGAATTAGCTGCGTTGGTAGGCATGGATCCTTGGGAATTCCGCTACAAAAATGTTGTACGCCCTGGTGACTCATTACCAAACGGCCAAATTTGTTCCAAAGAAACCGCTTTAGTAGAATGTTTGGAAGCTGTAAAAGATGCATATTATGCCTCTGATCGTACTGGTCTTGCGGTATGTTTGAAAAATAGTGGTATTGGTGTAGGACTACCTGATACGGGTCGCGTTATTTTAGAAGTATGTGATGGTAAAGTTCGTATTCGTACGGGTGCCGCTTGTATTGGTCAAGGCATGGCTACTATGGCAACACAAGTACTTTGTGAAACGACAGGCTTAACGGCGGATAAAGTATTTGTAGAACGACCTGATACAGTACGTACACCAGATTCTGGTACAACTACTGCATCTCGCCAAACGCTCTTTACCGGTGAAGCAACGCGTAAAGCAAGTCTTCGCTTAAAAGAAATGTTAGATACTAAAACATTAGAAGAACTGAATGGCGTAGAGATTTATGAAGAGTTTCTCGGTGAAACAGATCCATTTAATTCTGATAAATCGCATCCAAAAAATCACGTTGCCTATGGTTATGGTGCATGTGTAGCAACAATTGGTGAAGACAATAAGGTTGCTAATTTACATGTAGCATACGATGTAGGTCGTGTAGTGAACCCTCAATCCTGTACAGGTCAGGCCGAAGGTGGTGCCATTATGGGAATGGGGTATGCCGTTACAGAAGACTTCCCTTATAAAGAAGGGTATGTAACATCTAAATACGGTACGCTAGGACTTCTTAGAGCTACCCAATGTCCTCCAATTCATGTAAGTCTTATCGAAAAAGGGACACCAGAACAATATGCATACGGTGCTAAAGGTATTGGCGAAATCTCTAGCATTCCGATTGCACCGGCTATTGCAAATGCGTATCGTCGTATCGACGGAGAACCACGTAGGTCCTTGCCGATTAAACATACAGGTTATAAAAAATAGAATATTTGCTTAATGGGTGGGGGTCTTAGGCCCCTAGCCATCAAGGTTCCCACGTGAAGTCGATGAGATTTCTAAACTCTATCATGTACGATAGTATGACTATATTGTTTAACTAGTAACTAAAACGTAAGATATGAGGTGATTCTTATGAGTAAAGGTGCATCTGGTGTCGACCATGTAGATGGTATGCTGCCAATTCCGCAGTTATTCGCTTATGGTTTACAGCACGTTCTGGCTATGTATGCTGGGGCAGTAGCTGTACCAATTATTATTGCACAAGCTATGCATTTGCCAATTGAAGATTTAATTCGTTTGATTACAGCTGACTTATTTACATGTGGTGTTGCTACATTGATTCAAACATTAGGTTTCGGACCTGTTGGCGGACGTATTCCTCTTATTCAAGGTGTTACATTTGCTTCTGTAGGCCCTATGATTATGATTGGTCAACAGCATGATATCACTACGATTTACGGTGCGATTATCGTAGCCGGTCTCTTTACATTCCTTGTGGCACCGTTCTTTAGTCGTTTGATTCGGCTATTCCCACCTGTAGTAACAGGTACTATCATCACTATTATCGGTATCAACTTGATGCCAGTAGCAGTTAAATGGATGGGTGGTGGCGCAGGTAATCCAAACTTTGGTGATCCGCTTTATATTGCTCTTGGTGTAGCTACATTTATTCTTGTTGTTATAACCTATCGATTTGGTAAAGGATTCCTTGGTAATTTGGCAATCTTAGTTGGCCTTATTCTCGGTACAGCCCTAGCTATGATTTGTGGTATTACTGATTTCTCCGAAGTAGGTCGTTCTCAATGGATATCCGTTGTAACACCGTTCTACTTTGGCCTTCCAACATTTGACGTTGCTTCTGTCATTTCTATGATCATTGTAATGCTCGTAGTTATGGTTGAAACAACTGGTGACAGTATCGCTGTAGGTGAAATCGTTGATAAACCTATCGGTCAAAAAGAGTTGGCTGCAGTACTTCGTGCTGATGGCTTATCTACTGTTATCGGTGGTATTCTTAACAGCTTCCCTTACACAGCATTCGCTCAAAACGTAGGCCTTATCGCGGTAACACGCGTAAAGAGTCGCTTCGTTGTAGCAGCATCTGGTGTTATTCTTATTTTATTAGGTCTTTTCCCAAAATTAGCAGCTATCGTAGCTTGTATTCCAAACGCCGTATTAGGTGGTGCTGGGATTGCCATGTTCGGTATGATCGTTGCCAGTGGCATTCGTTCTCTTGGTAAGGTTAGCTTCGATAATAACTATAACTTGATGCTTGTGGCGATTAGTATTGGGGTATCTATGATTCCTCTTGCTGCTCCTGACTTCTACGCACACTTCCCAGCTTGGGCTCAAATTCTTTTGAAATCTGGTATCACAGCTGGTAGTATAGTAGCTGTTATTTTAAATGTAATGTTTAATGGTTTTGGTTATAAAACTGTTAATGAACCTAATCGGGCGACTCGTAAATATCGTCACTTCACACGATTCAAAGGTTATCCTAAACATTTCTACCAATAAGATATAGTTAGATGAGTTTACTCTCATACGATTACATGTATTGTCTCTTAGTAGAAATCTTGTTTGTATAGGTAAAATATCTATATACATGTTTTCGCTCTTTTGAAAGGCGTCACTCTAGTTTAGAGTGATGCCTTTTTTGTATGGAATCGTGTACCACTTTGGTATATAATTAAATAATATTATTGCAAAGGAGACGCATTATGAAAGACGAGCGATTTATAGTTACATATAGAATAGAAGCGAGTACATATGAAGAAGCAAAATCAATTGCTTGGGCGATTCAAGTAGAGCAAACCATAGAATTTCCCTATGAGTTTGTAACTGATCCATACATTAAAGGAACTATTACTGGTCGACTAGAATCTCTTGAACCTATGGTAGAAAATTCTTCCTATATCAATGTAGGTGTGATGCCAAATGCTGTAATTGATGCCTCTCGTTACTATTTGGCTCGTATTTCATATCACGTAGATACTACGGCTTTAGAAGCAACACAATTTTTAAATGTTGTCTTTGGCAATTCTTCGTTACAGCCTCATATTTGGGTGGTGGATATTGAGTTATGTCCAAGGCTCTACGATGTGTTTAAGGGCCCTCGATTTGGCTTACATGGTATTCGTAGATTAGTGGAAACGCCGACGCGGCCAATGATTCAAGCCGTTGTAAAGCCGATGGGGACACCGAATGAGGAGTTGGCTCGCATGTGCGGTGCCTATACACGCGGTGGGGCCGATGTCATAAAGGATGATCATGGTATTTCTAATCAGTCCTTCTCTCAATATAAAGATCGTGTAAAACGATGTGCTGTTATGGTACAGGAAATGAATGCTGTACATGGTACACATACTTTATATGCTGCAAACGTATCAGGTGATGGTACAGATGTGTTAGAACGCGCTTATTTTGCCAAAGAGGCTGGTGCTACAGCTCTCATGGTGGCCTCAGGTCTCGTTGGTTTCGGTTGGTTACACAAATTAGCTACTGATGAAAACTTACGATTGCCCATTATTCATCATCCAGCTTATTCTGGTGGATTTGTAAGCCCTGGTGTATCTGGAGTAGCTGACTATTTACAACTAGGTTTATTACCTCGTATCTTTGGGGCTGATATGCCAATTTTCGTATCTTATGGTGGACGCTTTACTTTTACAGAGGAACAATGCAAGAGAATTTCCTCTTACATTAAACGACCAATGGGCTTGATGAAAGCAGCTTGCCCGGCACCGGGTGGTGGTGTTACAGATGCTCGTCTTAATGAACTCGTTGAGCTGTACGGAAATGATACTATGTTCCTCGTTGGCGGTGACATGTTCCGTCGAGGACCAGATATTGAGGCTAATATGTCGTACTTTGTAGAGCGTTTGACTAAATTATCTGAAAGAACGTAATAATAGCTTGAATTTAAATGAGTTAATACAATGTTTAACTAAATAACTAAGCTATTGACTTTTACAGAAATAATAGATTTATGATTAAGTATATGGAGTGTTTTGATGAGTGAATCATCACCGTTGGAGGTCCATGTCCTTGCCAGTGGTAGCAAGGGCAATTGTACAGTAATAAAAAAAGGGAACTCTGTCATATTGCATGATGTAGGCATTAGTTGCCGGCGCATTGTCAATGGGTTAAAAGAATTGCATATAGACATGGCTCAGGTGGAGGGCATATTCGTCAGTCATGAACATAGTGATCATATTGCGGGACTACAACAATTACTAAAACGATTTGATCTTCCTGTGTATACGAAGCAGGGCACATGGCGTGAAATTCAAGATAAGTTAATCGTACCGAAGAATCGATTGATTGAGCTTACAAAGGGCAGTTTAACGTTGGGCGGTCTCACCGTAGAGCCGTTTTCGGTAAGTCATGATGCGGCTGATCCAATTGGAATAAATGTGTTTACTGGGAACGATAAGGCAACTGTTGTTACTGATACAGGTGTGATTTCAGATGATATTTTACGCAGGCTTGATGATACGACGCTGTTAGTGCTAGAGGCAAATTATGATCCGCATATGTTGCGTTTCGGACCCTATCAGCCGTTTTTAAAACAACGTGTGGCTAGTGATGAAGGTCATTTGAGTAATGAAATGGCTGCACAAGCTCTACTCATGATGAAGCGTCCTAATTTTATGCAAGTTATATTGGCTCATCGATCTGAAAATAATAATAACGCTGTCCTTGTTACTCAAACTATTGGTAAAATGCTTGTGGATGGTGGTGTTCGTATTGGACCTGAAATGAAGCTGCAACATGGTCAACCTAATGAAATCGTGTCCATCCAATCTGTGAAGAGGTAAAAATGAGATTTTATATAGTCTGTATTGGTAAATTAAAAGATGCTTATTTACGTGAGGGTGTAGCAGAGTTTGTGAAACGTATGCGTCCCTATGGTGGTATTACAATTACAGAGTTGAATGAAAGTAAAATTGGAGATAAGCCGAGTGATGCGGATCGCAAACAAGTTGTTGCCGAAGAAGGAGACCGTTTATTAAAAGCGGTTCCTAAAAATGCTTATACCGTATTACTTGATGTGTATGGCAAAACGATGTCCTCTGAAGAACTCGCTAAGACGGTATCTAAACTTGAGGTGGATGGTGTGAGCGATATGGCCTTCATTATTGGCGGTGCCTTTGGGGTGAGTGATACATTACGTCAGACTGCAAATTATAAATTATCCTTTAGCCCTATGACTTTTACACATCAAATGGTTCGATTGTTACTTGTAGAGCAAATATATCGAGCATCAAAAATTAATCGCAATGAACCTTATCATTGGTAGAAGACGTATACCTAAAAATTATTTGTATAATACTTTCAGAAAAAAGGAGTTTTATTATACTGTGGCGAATAGTATAATAAAGCAAGATGTATTTATAAGGAGGAATTCACTATGAAAATCCAAGAAGTAATGAATAAATACCCTGTTACTGTTGGCAAAGATGCGCCGATTTCTGATGTAGCTGATTTATTAGTTAAATATAATTTAACAGCTGTGTCCGTAGTGGATGATGATAATAAGTTGTTAGGTATTATCTCTGAAGGTGATTTACTATACAAAAAGGTACGTCCTCATGTGCCTCATTATGTTAATGTATTAGGCGCTAGCATCTACTACAATGGCATTGGCGAATACAATGCTCAATTCAAAAAATTATTGGCATCTCACGTTCATGAGTTGATGACTGATGAAGTAATTACAACCACACCGGATAAAGATGTAGAAGAAATTGTATCTGTTATGCTTGATCAACATTTGAAAAATGTGCCAGTTGTAGATAAAGAGTATCGTTTGATCGGGATTTTGTCTCGTCGTGACATTATCAAATTGATTGCTAAAGATAACTAATTAGCATAATTATGTAAAATATGTAAAGACCACCCATTTTGGGGTGGTCTTTTAGTGTATATTGAGAAGAATTGCATTGACCTTGCATTTATGTTATTATTAGGAGTGCATAATATACTACAGAAATTTGGGCATATTGCCCTTTGAGGAGGACATATTTTAAATGAAAGCAACTGTAAATCCTGTTGATCAACACGTAGTAACGTTAACTATTGAAGTACCTGCAGCAGAAGTAGATAAGGGCATTAAACAAGCTGTAAAACGCATTGCAGGTCAAGTGAACATCCCTGGCTTCCGTAAAGGACATGCGCCTCGCCGTATTTTGGAAATGAACTTCGGCAAAGAAGCTATCTTGGAAGAAGCATTTGAAGTATTGGCTAGCCAATACTATAGTGCTGCACTTCGTGAAAATGATATCGTGCCTGTATCTGAACCTGAAATCGAACGGGAACAATTCGAAGAAGGCAAAGATTTGATTTTCAAAGCTACTGTAACTAAACGCCCTGAAGTTAAACTTGGCGATTACAAAGGCTTAGAAGCAGAAAAACAAGATGCTACAGTATCTGATGAACAAATCGAAGAACAGTTGAACAATATTCGTGAACAACAAGCAAAAATGGTTGTTGCTGAAGAAGGCGCTACAATTCAAAAAGATGACTTCGCAGTAATCGACTTTGCTGGTTCCGTTGATGGTAAACCTTTTGATGGTGGTGAAGGTAAATCCTACCCACTACAAATCGGTTCTGGTAGCTTCATTCCTGGCTTCGAAGATCAATTAATTGGCGCTAAAGCTGGTGATGATGTAACTGTAAAAGTAACATTCCCTGAAGACTACTTCGTAGCAGAACTTGCTGGTAAAGAAGCAGAATTCAAAACTCATATCCATGATATTAAACGTAAAGAATTGCCTGAATTGAATGATGAATTTGCAAAAGAAGCAAGCTCTTACGAAACTATTGAAGAATTGAAAAAAGATCTTCGCACTAAAATGGAGGAAGAAGCTTCCCGTCGTGCAATCGATACTTACAATGCTGACTTGATTCAAACAGCTGTTAAAAATGCAACTGTAGAAATCCCAGAAGTAATGATTAAAGATCGCGTAGAACAAATGATTCAAGAATTGGCTATGAATATGGAAGGCCGTGGCTTGAAACTTGATGACTACTTGAAATTCTCCAATAAAACTATCGAAGATTTACGCTCTGAATACAAAGATTCCGCAGCTGAAAACGTACGCGCTGATTTAGTATTGGATGCTATTGCAACTGCTGAAGGTATCGAAGTAACTCCAGATGATATGAACCGTGAAATCTTCATTATGGCTCAAAACTTTGGGGCAGATCCTAAAGAAGTTTGGGATATTATTGCAAAAGAAGGTCGTGTAGCTATGTTGGCAGGCTCTGTAGCTCGCAAAAAAGCAGCTCGATTCATTATTGATAATGCAAAAGGCGCTGAAGCGGCTGAATAATAGTTTGCTCAACTAGGTACATGAAAAGGTGATTATATGTATGTACCAATCGTAGTTGAACAAGGTGAACGCGGAGAGCGTTCCTATGATATTTACTCTCGCTTGTTAAAGGATCGCATTATTTTCCTTGGTGGCCCCATCGATGATAATGTGGCAAATGCGGTTATTGCGCAAATGTTATTCCTAGAAGCAGAGGATCCTGATAAGGATATCCATTTGTACATCAATAGCCCTGGTGGTGTTGTAACCGCAGGTATGGCTATTTATGATACGATGCAATATATTAAACCAGATGTGTCTACTATTTGTGTAGGCTCTGCAGCGAGCATGGGTGCTGTGCTTTTAACAGCTGGCACTAAAGGTAAACGATATGCGTTGCCTCATGCGCGCATCATGATTCACCAACCATTAGGTGGTGTGCAAGGGCAAGCATCTGAAATTGAAATCCATGCCCGTGAGATTCTTCGCATGCGTGAAGAGTTAAATGGTATCTTAGCTTCTCGCAGTGGACAAGATATTGAAGTAGTAGCTCGCGATACAGATCGCGATAACTTCATGAGTGCTCAGGATGCCGTTGAATACGGCTTAATCGATGAGGTACTCACAAGAGAACCTGTAGAAAGCAAGTAATGGAGGCGCCCCTTGGCAAAAGATAAAGATACTATGCGCTGCAGTTTTTGTGGACGCACAAGCGAAGAAGTCCGCAAATTAGTGGCGGGTCCTAACGTGTATATTTGTGACGAATGCGTTGAAGTTTGTGAACGCATCATTGCAGATGAGTTGGGTGCGGTTGAGACGGACGACTTCAATTTAAAAGAATTGCCAACGCCTAGAGAAATTAAAGCTCATCTTGACGAATATGTTATTGGTCAAGATGATGCTAAAATCTCTTTAGCTGTGGCCGTATATAATCACTACAAACGCTTACAAACAGATAATGTAGTAGATGATGTAGAATTACAAAAGGCTAATGTATTGTTCATTGGTCCTACTGGTAGTGGTAAAACACTATTGGCTCAAACCTTAGCGAAAATGCTAGAAGTACCATTTGCTATTGCAGATGCTACAAGCTTAACTGAAGCTGGGTATGTGGGGGAAGATGTAGAAAACATCCTACTCAAAATTATTCAAGCTGCAGATTATGATATAGCTCGGGCTGAACGTGGCATTATCTATATCGATGAAATCGATAAAATTGCTCGTAAGTCTGAAAATCCTTCTATTACACGTGATGTGTCTGGTGAAGGTGTACAACAAGCATTGCTTAAAATCTTAGAAGGTACCGTTGCTTCTGTTCCTCCTCAAGGTGGTAGAAAGCATCCTAATCAGGAAATGCTTCAAATCGACACTACGAATATTCTCTTTATTTGTGGTGGAGCATTTGATGGTATGGACAAGGTTATTACTAAGCGTACCGCTAAGAAAACACTTGGTTTTGGTGCAGATGTACAGCGTAAAGAAGAACGTAATATATCGGCTATCTTAAAAGATGTTGTACCTGAAGATTTATTAAAATTTGGTTTGATCCCTGAGTTTATTGGACGTTTGCCTGTAATGGTGACATTAGATCAATTAGACAGAGATGCATTAATTCAAATTTTGACAAAGCCTAAAAATGCATTAACAAAACAATATGAAAAAATTCTATCCCTTGATGGTGTAGAGTTAACTTTCACTGAAGATGCATTAGAAGAAATCGCTGATGAAGCATTACAGCGAAAAACAGGTGCTCGTGGTTTGCGTGCTATCATTGAAAAGGTGATGAAACGCGTAATGTTTGAGGTTCCTTCCATGCCGGAAGTAACTAAGTGCATTGTGAATCGTGAATCCGTATTAAGCACAGGTGAACCTATACTCAAAAATGAGGCAGACCAAGACATCCAGTTGAAATCGTAATTCGAAGAAACTCATTTCTGTGTAGGAATGAGTTTCTTTTCATAATATATATACCTGGAGGAAGTATGAATTTACTCGAAGTTGGGATCCCTACCGTACCTCTCAGAGGCATGGTAGTATACCCGAATATCGTGATTCACCTCGATATCGGTCGAGACAAATCCATTAAGGCGGTGGAAGCCGCAATGAATGAGGACCGCATTTTAGCCGTCGTAACTCAAAAAGATGATGCTGTAGATGCACCAACAGTTCATGATTTAGCCCAAATGGGTACATTAGTAAAAATTAAACAAATGTTGCGCTTACCAGGTGGTATAGTACGTGTTCTTGTAGAGGGCATCACTCGTATTCGTCTTATGAATATTACTGGCATGGACCCTTATTATATAGGAGACTATGAACGAGTGGCGTCTGAATTTGAAGACGATGTAGAGCTTGAAGCTTATCGTCGTTTGGTTCAAGCTAAATTTGGCGAATGGGCAGAAGAAGCTAAATCAGTTACTGATGAAGGTGTAACGCGCGTTATGGAATTACGCAATCCTTGTGAATTAGCTGACCAAGTTGCATTTCTATTGCCTATTAATAATTTGAAACGTCAAGAGTTACTTGAAGAATTATCTGTAGCTCGTCGTCTTAACATGATTGTAGGCATTTTAAATATGGAATTACAAATCTCTGATTTGGAAAATTCCATCAATAATCAAGTGCGTCAATCTATGGAAAAAGCGCAGAAGGAATATTTCTTGCGCGAAAAAATCCGCGTTATCCACGATGAGTTGGGTGATAAAGGGGATCCCGAGGAGGAGGCAGAAGAACTACGAGTTAAGTTAAAAGCACTTAACCTAAGTGAAGACGTACATACGCGTATTGATAAAGAAATTTCTCGTTACAGCCGCATGCCTCAATTGATGCCGGAAGCAACAATTTTGCGCAATTACCTAGATTGGGTATTGGCATTACCGTGGAATGAATTAACGGAAGACCGCTTAGATATCAAGGGCGCTCATGCTATGCTCGAAGCCGATCATTATGGCCTTGAAAAGGTTAAGAAACGCATTTTAGAATTCTTAGCGGTTCGTAAATTAACTGGGAAAAATAGCGGCTCTATTCTTTGTTTAGTAGGCCCACCAGGCGTTGGTAAAACCTCTTTGGCTACCTCTATTGCTAAAGCAATGAATCGTAAGTTTATCCGTGCATCCTTAGGTGGTGTTCGTGATGAAGCTGAAATTCGTGGCCATCGACGTACTTATATTGGTGCTTTACCTGGTCGTATGATTCAGGGACTAAAAAATGTAGGTACTAAAAATCCTGTATTTTTGTTGGATGAAATTGATAAATTAGCATCTGATTATAAAGGGGACCCATCCTCAGCATTATTAGAGGTATTGGACCCAGAACAAAATAGCACATTTAGTGATCACTTTATCGAAGTACCGTTCGACTTCTCCGAAGTTTTCTGGATTACTACGGCTAACGTAGCATCTAATATTCCTGGTCCGTTGTTAGATCGTATGGAAATTATTGAATTGTCTAGTTATATGGAAGAAGAGAAACTAGAGATTGCTAAGCGTTACTTAACACCTAAGCAAATTAAGAAAAATGGCCTTGAAGATTACAAGGTTAAATTATCTGATGCTGTGTTAAGAAAGGTAATTTCCGAATATACTCGCGAAGCAGGTGTTCGTACTTTAGAGAAAACAATTGCTAAGATTTGCCGTAAGATTGCTTTCAAAGTAGTTGAAGAAGGCGGAGATGCACCAAAAGTCACTACTAAGAATCTTCACGAATTCTTAGGCGCACCAATCTTTGTTGACCAAGAGCGAGAAAAGAAAGCACAAGTTGGCTATGTAAATGGATTAGCTTGGACATCTGTTGGTGGTGTAGTATTACCATGTGAAGCTACAACTATGAATGGTACCGGTAAATTGGCTTTAACTGGTAGTCTCGGCAAGGTTATGCAAGAGTCTGGTCAAGCGGCTATGAGTTATATTCGCCATAATGCAAAAGCCTTAAAGATTGAAGAAGATTTTTATAAAAAGCTTGATATTCACGTTCACTTGCCAGAAGGGGCAACCCCTAAAGATGGTCCTTCAGCAGGTATTACAATGACATTAGCTATGGTATCTATTTTGACTAACCGCAAGGTTCGTTCTGATATTGCCATGACTGGTGAAATCACATTGCGTGGCCGCGTATTACCAATAGGCGGCTTAAAAGAAAAATTATTAGCAGCCTTGTCTCATGGTATAAAAGAGGTATTGATTCCAAAAGGCAATGAAAAGGATATTGCAGAATTACCTGACATTGTGAAAGAAGGCCTCATCATTACGCCAGTTAAGACAATGGATGAAGTATTAGCAAAGGCACTTGTGTAATGCAAAAGAAGAAAAAATCCACTAAACCAATGGGCCCAAAACCACAATATACACGAAAAGAACCAAAGGGGCCTCGTATTATAGCGGCAAAATATAATACTTCCTGTGTGAAGGCGGATCAATATCCTGAAGGGGATACCGTAGAAATCGCCTTCCTTGGACGCTCTAATGTGGGCAAGTCTTCGTTGATTAACTCGTTGTGTAATTATCGTGGATTAGCACTCGTTAGTGGTCAACCAGGTAAGACTAAGACGATAAACTATTTTGATATTGAGTCAAAAGAGGATATTTCTGAAACAGAGGAACGCAGATACAATTGGTTCCTCGTAGACCTTCCTGGTTATGGTTTTGCAAAGACAAATAAAGGAAACCGCAATTTGTGGTCTTCCTTTATTGCCGATTATATTTTACATTCTGAACGATTGATGTTGTTGTGCTTGCTTATCGATGGTCGTCATCCAGAGATGCCTATTGATAAGGTAGCCTACGATTGGCTTGTTGAGGCTGGTGTGCCACTACAAATTGTGGTTACTAAAGCTGACAAGCTAACGGCTAAAGAAAAGTCTGCGAACTTGGCTAAAATTAAGGAAATGTATCCAACGGATACACCGCCTATTTTATATAGCTCCTTAAAACATACAGGTCGTGAGCTTTTACAACAACGCATCAATAAAGTTCTAGTAGGAGATGAAGCATGAGTCAAACCAATGAGTTAGAGATTATGGAACGCATTGCTCTAGATTTAGAGGGCGTTGAAGAATCTCTTGCATCATCTTTTAATACAGGTGCAGAAGACTTTAATGCACTGATTCGACCATTATCAGCGGCTGGTGGCAAGCGTTTACGCGCTCAACTATGTCTATTGATTGCTAATGCAGGTACATCTATAGAGCGTCAACGCATTAAAATTGCTGAGGCTGTTGAAATGCTTCATTTAGCAACACTTATCCATGACGATGTTTTAGATCAAGCTGAAATTCGCCGTGGGGAGGATACAATTCACATGCATAAAGGTAATAAGGTAGCTATCCTTAGTGGTGATTATTTATTTGCCAAAGCATTTAAAATCGTATCTGAAATGACGAATATGAAGTATCTTCAAGTATTCTCTCATATTATTACATGCCTCGTAGAAGGTGAGTTCATGCAAATGGAAGATGTATATCGCATCGATCAAGGCATAGAGCGTTATATGACAAAGACGCAAAAGAAAACAGCAGACTTCATGGAAGGCTGTATGGAGCTTGGCGGTCTCTTAGGAGATTGGCAAGAGGATGAAATCATAGAGTTGAAAAAATATGGTCATGCATTAGGCATGGCATTCCAAATTACAGACGATATTATGGATTATCGTGAAACAGCGGAAACGACGGGAAAGCCTGTAGGGAATGATCTTCGAGAGGGACTATTGACATATCCGTTATTAAGCATCGTTAACGATGGTAATAAAGATAAATTGCTTGAAGATATTAAAGGCTTAAATAATGGTGGTAATGAGCAAGACATTATTGATTATGTTATTGCTCAAGGTGGCATTGATAATACATTAGCTGTAGCTGATAAATATTGTAAAGATGCTCTAGCGGCACTCGCTGCAGTGCGTGATTTCCCAGGGAAGGAATTCCTTGTGATGGCTGTAGAAAATCTGGCTGATAGAAAGGTATAATATGGAACCATTCGAACCAAAATCGGATTTCGAATATCCCATGCAAAAACCTTCTTTTGACAGTGTAGTTCGTCAAAAACGGCGTGAAGCAGAACAAAAGTCTGAGCAAGAACGATATAAGGTGGCAACTCAACTCATTCCTGAGGATGTGGAAGATGAACCAGTTTATACGGCTATAGAGCAGAAGATGATGGATGAAGCAAGGGAATTGTCCCTTGTAGGACATCTTTCAGAGCTGCGAAAACGATTAATTATAATAGCTGTAGCAGTTATTGTGGGAACTTGTATTTCTTATTATTATGTAGACTTATTATTGGAAATACTCCTAAAACCGGCTGGCAAGCTCTATTATATGAGACCTACTGAAGCATTTTTTACATATATGAAGGTGTCTGTTGTAGGTGGCCTAGTCATAGCCGCTCCCATTATATTGCATCAGATTTGGCTATTTGTTAAGCCTGCACTAACTGTGCGAGAAAAGCAGCTATCTAACTGGATCTTACCAGTAGCAATTGGTCTATTCGGGATAGGTATTGTATTTTCTTATTTTCTCGTATTGCCTGCAGCGGTGAAGTTCTTTATGGGCTTTGCTACAGATGAATTACAGCCGATGTTTTCTATTGGTCAGTATATGGACTTTGTATTATCCTTTGTACTGCCCTTTGGATTTATCTTTGAGTTGCCGTTGATCTTAATTATTTTGGGATATTTCAACTTAATTACATCACGCTTTTTAAAAACGAAGCGAAAGATATTTATTCTTATATCCTTTATCATAGGTGCTGTCATTTCACCTACACCGGATATGTTCTCGCAAACGATGATTGCATTACCTATGATATTGCTATATGAAACAAGCCTATTTGTATTGGCTAAAATTATGAAGCGCTAAGGAGTCTTTTAGGAGGAACGATGAAAACCTACGAAAATTTAACCACATATAATCCTGGTGAAATAGAAGGCAAATGGTATTCTTATTGGGAAAATCAAGGATACTTTCACGAAGAAGTAGACACGAATAAAGAGCCATTTAGTATCGTATTACCACCTCCTAATGTAACTGGTATGTTGCATATGGGGCATGCCCTTGATAACACATTACAAGACATCCTCATCCGTTTCAAACGCATGCAAGGCTACAATGTATTGTGGATGCCAGGTACAGACCACGCTGGTATTGCTACACAAATCAAAGTAGAAGAGATGCTTGCTAAAGAAGAAGGAAAATCTCGCTATGATTTGGGCCGTGAAAAATTCGTAGAGCGCGTGTGGGAATGGAAAAAAGAATATGGTGATACTATTGTAAAACAAATCCGTAGCCTTGGCGCATCCTGTGACTGGACTCGTGAGCGATTTACTTTGGATGAAGGATACTACCATGCAGTGCGCGAAGTATTTGTAAGCCTTTATGAAAAAGGTTTGATCTATCGCGGTGAACGCATCATCAACTGGTGTCCTCGTTGTGCCACTGCGTTATCTGATGTTGAAGTTGAGCATGAAGACGAACATGGCCATTTATGGCATATTAAATATCCTGTAAAAGGTGAAGATAATCGTTTCGTTGTTGTTGCTACAACTCGTCCAGAAACAATGTTTGGTGACGTAGCAGTAGCAGTAAATCCTGATGATGATCGTTATAAAGATCTCATTGGTAAAACATTAATCTTGCCATTTGTTAACCGTGAGATTCCTGTAATTGCCGATGACTATGTTGATGCTAGCTTCGGTACAGGCTGTGTAAAAATTACACCTGCTCATGACCCTAATGACTTTGAAATGGGTCAACGCCATGATTTAGACTCCATCGTTGTTATGAACAATGATGCAACAATGAATGAAGGTGCTGGCAAATTTAATGGCTTACCTCGTGAAGAAGCGCGTAAACAAGTATTAGCAGAACTTAAAGAATTAGGCCTACTTGAAAAAATCGATGATCATGACCATGCAGTAGGTCATTGCTCTCGTTGTAATACAATCATCGAACCAATGGTATCTAAACAATGGTTCGTAGATATGAAACCATTGGCAGAGCCCGCTCTTAAGGTTGTTAAAGACCACGAAGTAGAGTTCGTTCCTGAACGTTTTACAAAAACATATGTGAACTGGCTTGAAAATATCCGCGATTGGACTATTTCTCGTCAATTGTGGTGGGGCCATCGCATTCCTGCATGGTATTGTGATGACTGTGGTGAAACTATCGTTAGCCGTGAAGATATTACAGAATGCCCTCATTGCCACGGTCATGTTACACAAGATCCAGATGTTCTTGATACATGGTTTAGCTCTGGTTTATGGCCGTTTGCCACAATGGGTTGGCCTAAGCAAACTCCAGAACTTAAACAATGGTATCCAACAAGTGTGCTTGTAACTGGTTACGATATTATCTTCTTCTGGGTTGCTCGTATGATCTTTATGGCTCTTGAGTTTGAACATGAAATTCCATTTAAACATGTATTTATTCATGGTCTTGTTCGCGATAGCCAGGGCCGTAAAATGAGTAAATCTTTGGGCAATGGTATTAATCCGCTTGAAGTTATCGACCAATATGGTGCTGATGCATTGCGCTTTACTCTTGTAACTGGCAACACACCTGGTAACGATATGCGTTTCTATATGGAACGTGTTGAGGCTAACCGTAACTTCGCCAATAAGATTTGGAATGCATCAAAATTTGTATTGATGAACCTTATAAATTATGATGAAAGTTTCGTTCCAACAGCAGATGATTTGACATTAGCAGACCAATGGATTGTTCAAAAATACAATGAAACAGTACAAAGCGTAACATCTAATCTCGATAAATTCGAACTTGGTGAAGCTGCAAGTTCCGTATATGATTTCATTTGGAATACGTACTGCGATTGGTACATTGAATTAGCGAAACCTCGCTTGTATAGTGAAAGCGACGAACGTGATCGTCGTACAGTTCAATATTTACTTGTAACGATCTTACGTCACATGCTCGAATTATTACATCCATTCATGCCGTTCGTAACTGAACATATTTGGCAACATTTGCCACATGAAGGGGATAGTATCGTTGTTACTAAATGGCCTAAAGCATTGAAATTCGATAATCTTGAAGGGGCAGCACGTCAAATGGAAGTTATGATGGATGCTATCAAAGGTATTCGTAACATGCGTGCTGAAATGAATGTGCCTTTAGGTAAAAAAGCTGAGGTTATCGTAGCGCCAACAGATGAAGCATTAGCTAAAACTGTAGCAGAACATAGTGACTACTTCGTAACATTGGCTTGGGCTGAGAAAGTAACAATTCTTAGTACCGATGATCCAAAACCAGAAAATGCGACTGTAACCGTTGTCAATGGTATGGAAGTATATCTCTTACTTAAAGACTTGATTGACGGTAAAAAAGAAAGAGAGCGTATTGCAAAGGAAAAAATCCAAATGGAAAAAGAAATTTCTCGTTTGGAAGGTAAATTGTCTAACCAAGGCTTCTTAGCAAAAGCGCCTGAAGCTGTAGTAGCAAAAGAAAAAGAAAAGTTAGAAGAATATAAACAAAAACAACAAGCGTTATTGGAACGTGAAGCGTTCCTTGAAACCTTATAATAGGAGGTTTATATGACATATCAGGAGGCCTTAGCCTATTTGGAGCAGGCATCTTCATTTGGTATTAAACCTGGCCTTGAACGAATTACGGCTCTTATGGATGTGTTAGGGAATCCACAAGAAGATTATAAAATTGTTCATGTTACAGGTACAAATGGTAAGGGCTCGGTTACCTCATATATTTCCTACGCACTGTTTACAAGTGGATTACGGGTGGGGCGATTTACATCGCCTCACCTTCAATCCTATACGGAGCGTATTCAAATTAATGATGGAAATATAACAGAGGAAGCCTTTGGAAAATTAATTAGTCGCGTAAAGATTGCAGTAGATACTATTATTAGTAATGGAATAGAAGCGCCAACACAATTTGAAATATTAACAGCTGCCGCATTTTTATTCTTTAAGGATCAAGGTGTCGACTATGCTGTAGTAGAAGTTGGTTTAGGTGGCTTACTAGATTCTACTAATATCGTGACTCCAAAAGTATCTGTTATTACTAATGTAACAATAGATCATCAAGCATATTGTGGTGATACTGTCGAGGAAATTGCACGCCATAAAGCGGGGATTATCAAATCTAAAGTGCCTGTAGTGACAGCTGCACAAGATACACCTCTTAATGTTATTGAGGACGTAGCTAAAAAACAACATGCTAAGCTTTATGTTTTTAATAAAGATTTTGGTATCGATAGCCGTAGCGCTGTAACGGGTGGTCAAATGATTACGGTTAGTTCTAACGATGCTGCACCTGCTATGCTGTTTACGACGATGGCTGGCATTCATCAATCTGTAAATCTCGCTTGTGCATTGATGGCCGTACGCCTGTTGATGAAAGAGGATACGAACATCAGTGAAGAAACGATGCGTGAAGGATTTGCCCGCACTACGTGGGCGGGGCGCTTTGAAGTTAAACGAGGCTTAGATCGTACCTTTATATTTGACGGTGCTCACAATGCGGCAGGGGCTGAGTCTTTTGCCATGACGTACAATGAACTATTTAAGGACACACCGAAAACGGTGGTAATGGCTATCCTTAAAGATAAAGACCAAGAGGCTATTATTCGTGAAGTGGTTAAATCTGGCGACACAGTCCTCGTTGTACCTGCACCAACAGATAGAACAGAGGTACCTGAAAACTTGGTTGAAGTGATTCGCCGTACTGTACCTAAGGTGACGGCTCAAACTGCAGAATCTGTTGAGGCTGCATTAGCATTGGCATACAAACATACAAAGACTGGTGATATCATTGCTGTATGTGGTTCTTTATATATTCTAGGGGATGCTCGTCAGTGGTTTTTCCATGAGATGAGTCATTGAGGTGAGAATATGGAACTCTCACTCATTCCTAATCAGAAACGACTTACCTTTTATATTGAACGATTAATCTATGGTGTCGTTATTGCGATGCCTCTTCAACCAATGGTAGGAGATGTACTTCTCTGGTTGGCTATAGGTTTGGCATTATATGATTTAATTTCTAGTAAATCATTGAGTTTGCCGACAGGTTATTTATCTTGGACTGTTATGATCTTTGTTATCTGGACAGGTATATCGTCGTTAATGTCCCCAAACTGGGATTGGTCTATTCAGAGCTGGTTCTACCAAATTGTAGCGGGTGGGGGCATGTACTATTTAGTTCGTACCTATATTCGAACACCTAAACAGTGGAACTATTTTCTTCGTGCCTTTTTAGGTACAGCCGTTCTTGTATGCATTATTGGGGCCTATCAGTATATATTTGTTCCTAATATACATATAAAAGAATGGGTAGATGCAGCACAATTCCCTAAATTGATGCGTCGAATGGCGTCTACATTGCAAAATCCTAATTTGCTAGGGGCTTATCTGTTGATGGTACTAAGTGTATGTATTAGCTATATTCTTGTTTATATGAAAGAGAATCGTACTCGTGAAGTTGTTACAATGCTGATCATTGGTGTTGTACTATTTTTAACGATGTTATTAACCTATTCGCGTGGTATTTGGATTAGTTTTGCGGCCATGATTCTGTATTGGGCTATTTTCGTAGAACGAAGACTATTCTTATCCTTGTTAGTGGTACCGTTAATTCTATACTTCTATGAAGGGGAAGTTGCTTCACGACTTTGGTCTATATTCCAAGGTCATGATACGTCATCAGATCTTCGCTGGGCTCTATGGGATAGCACAATGTATATCGTACGAGAAAATCCAATCTTTGGTATTGGGTGGAATACATTCTACTTAGTTTATCCAGAGTATAACTATTACATTCAAGGTCCTAATGTGTTGATGTATCATGCCCATAATTTATATTTAAATATATTGGCTGAAACAGGTATTCCTGGCTTGCTATCATTCCTAGCAGTTATCGTCGGTCATGTTATTACATCTGTTCGTTTGAAAGGGGATATGTTCCGACAAGCTGCACAAATTGGTATAGGCGCTTTAGCTATCGGAGTTCTTTTTAGTGGATTGTCTGATTTTGAGCTCTATAGCCATCAAGTTACTATTGTTTTTTGGCAACTCCTTGGTTGGGTTGGGGCCTTTGTGAAAGTACAACTTTCCACAAAGGCCCATATGTAAAAGGTATATTTTGTATAATTAGTAAGTTTTATGGTAGCGATACAATTTCATAGTATGGTATAATTTATACATACCTTAGCAGGGTAAGCTTAAGTATATTTAACCGGTTTTCTAATGTTAGAATAATTGAACATTATTGCTTGCATTTGAAAACCGGTTTTTTGTATATCTATATTTTTATAGGAGGTGTAGCGGTCAGTTTCTGTATATATTATTTTTTTATTATATTGATAAGGCTCTATATATTGTATTGGGATAGTTCGATATACATAAAAAACAACAATATATACTATTAAATTGATAATTCCTGTGAGTTATATCGGTGTGAATAAAACTTATGTGAAAATGTAAAAACCTATGCGTTTTGGTCATAATGCACAGTCGGAGTGTGATAAAAAATACATTTTAGTCATATAAGTTGACAATACATTGGATGTGGACTACGATGAAGTCGGTTTAAGGAACGTATTAGACCAAAGAGATTCAATTGTCGTTTAACAATGTTACTCTTAAAGGAGATGGTTATGGTGATAGACATCAAAGACCGCGTAAAAAATGTGGACCTGCAAGGTAAAATTGTCACTGCTTATGATGCAGCTCAGTTGATTAACCCTAATGACAAAGTTGGTATTTCCGGCTTTACACCATCGGGTTATGCAAAAGTTGTGCCATTGGCATTGGCAGAAAGAATGGAAAAAGAACCATTCAAAATCGATTTGTGGACAGGTGCTTCCGTAGGTGATGAAGCTGATGGTGCGTTAACTCGTGCTAATGGTATTAATCGCCGCTTTCCATATCAAACCAATAAAGATATGAGAAAGGCTTTAAATAGTGGAGATGTTAAATACATCGATATGCATTTAAGCACAATGGCACAAAATATTCGTTATGGATTTTTCGGAGATTTAGATGTAGCAATAATTGAAGTATGTCAAATCAACGAAGATGGTTCTTTAGTACCGACTACCTCTGTTGGTAATTCTCCAACATTTGTTAGTCAAGCTAAAAAGGTTATCGTAGAGGTAAATGTATCTCAACCATTATCCTTAGTTGGTATGCATGATATCTATGAACCGTTGGATCCGCCACATCGTAAACCAATTCCGTTGGAACAGGCCGGCGATCGCATCGGTACAGAAGCAATACCTTGTGATCCTAGCAAAATTATTGCTGTGGTTCCAAGTGATGTACCTGATACAACAAGACCTTTAGCTGCTATTGATGATGATGCAAAGGCAATGAGTCAACATCTTATCAAATTCTTTGAACAAGAAATTGCAGAAGGTCGTTTGCCTAAAAACTTGCTTCCATTGCAATCCGGCGTAGGTTCTGTAGCAAATGCGGTAATTAGTGGCTTGGCTCAAGGGCCTTTCACAGATTTATCTATTTATACAGAAGTAATTCAAGACGGTATGTTTGACTTGATCGATGCTGGTAAAGTAACTGTATGTTCCGGTACTGCATTGAGTCCTTCTCCAGATGGATTGAAACGTTTCTATGCGAATATTGATGAATATCGTAAAAAAATTATTCTTCGTCCGCAAGAAATCTCCAATAACCCTGGTATTGCTCGTCGTATTGGTGTCATTGCCATGAATACCGCTATCGAATTTGATATTTTTGGCAATGTAAACTCTACTCATATTATGGGTAGCAAAATGATGAATGGTGTTGGTGGTTCTGGTGACTTTGCACGTAGTGCATATCTCACTATCTTCTGTACCAATTCCGTTGCTAAAAATGGCGACATCAGTTCTATCGTTCCATATGTATCCCATGTGGATCATCCAGAACATGACACTATGATTTTCTGTACAGAACAAGGTGTTGCTGACTGTCGTGGTTTGAGCCCAGTGGAAAGAGCTCGTTTGATTATTGAAAAATGTGCTCACCCAGACTACAAACCTATGTTAACTGAATACCTAGAAAAAGCATTAGCTGCAACAAAGAATGCCCATACACCAATGTTGCTTGATGAAGCTCTTTCTTGGCATAAACGCTTCACAGAAACTGGAAGCATGAAAAAATAACCTGTTTTTTTAGGAGGATGATGAAAACATGGCTTACGAAAACTTAAAAGCCCAAATTGCTGAGTACAACAAACTTTGTGACGAAAAATGCGCAAAAACTCCAGAACGTCAAAACTTAAAATACAACCGTGTGTATACACCAGTTGATATTGAAGGCTTTGACTATGAACGCGATTTGGGAATGCCTGGCGAATTCCCTTATACTCGTGGCGTACAACCTACTATGTACCGTGGTCGTTTCTGGACAATGCGTATGTATGCAGGCTTCGCTACAGCTGAAGAATCTAACAAACGTTACCGCTACCTAATCGAATCCGGTGCAACAGGTCTTTCCTGTGCATTTGACTTGCCAACTCAAATCGGTTATGACTCTGATGATGTTATGGCTGAAGGCGAAGTTGGTAAAGTAGGTGTAGCGATTGACTCTTTGGCAGATATGGAAATCTTGTTCGATGGCATCGACCTTGGCAAAGTATCCACTTCCATGACAATCAACGCTCCAGCATCCGTTTTGTTGGCAATGTATATTGCAGTAGCTGAAAAACAAGGTGTACCTTCCACAGAATTGAAAGGTACTATTCAAAATGATATTTTGAAAGAATATGCAGCTCGTGGTACTTACATTTTCCCTCCAAAACCATCTATGCGTTTGATCACTAATATCTTCGAATATTGTTCTCAATACGTTCCAAAATGGAATACAATTTCTATTTCCGGTTACCATATCCGTGAAGCAGGTTCCACAGCAGCACAAGAAATCGCATTTACAATTGCTGATGGTATCGCATACGTAGAAGCAGCTTTGAAAGCTGGTCTTGATGTTGATACATTTGCTGGTCGTCTTTCCTTCTTCTGGAATGCTCATAATAATGTACTTGAAGAAGTTGCTAAATTCCGCGCATCTCGTCGCTTATGGGCAACAATCATGAAAGAACGTTTTGGTGCTAAAAAACCAAAATCCATGATGCTTCGTGTACATACTCAAACAGCGGGCTCCATGTTGACTGCACAACAAGTTGATAACAACATCGTTCGTGTTGCTCTTCAAACTGCAGCTGCTGTAATGGGCGGTACTCAATCCTTACATACAAACTCCCGTGACGAAGCTTTGGCTCTTCCTACAGAAGCATCTGTACAAGTAGCTCTTCGTACTCAACAAATCGTGGCTTACGAATCTGGTTTGGCTGACGTAGTTGACCCATTGGGCGGCTCTTACTATGTTGAAGCTATGACTAATGCTATCTATGACGAAGCTATGGCATACATCAAAAAAATTGATGAAATGGGCGGCGCTGTAGTAGCAATCGAAAAAGGCTACATCCAAAAAGAAATTCAAGAATCCGCTTACAAATGGCAAATGGAAGTTGAATCTGGCTTGCGCACAATCGTTGGCGTAAATAAATTCCAAGTCGAAGAAGAAGCTCCAAAAGACTTACTTCGCGTAGATGCTTCCGTAGGTGTTAACCAATCTAAGAAAACTCAAGCAGTTCGTGCTAACCGCGATCAAGCCGCAGTTGATAAAGCCTTAGCTGATTTGAAAGCTGGCGCAGCTGACGAATCTGTTAACTTGATGCCATTAATTCTTGCAGCAGTTAAAACATATGCTACTTTGGGTGAAATTTGTAATGTATTGCGCGAAGTATTCGGTGAATACGAAGCTCATTCCACATTATAATATCGGCTGATTTCGGAGGTAATATATCATGGCAGAAAAACGTATTAGAGTAATTGTAGCAAAACCAGGTCTTGATGGTCATGACCGTGGTGCAAAAGTAGTAGCACGCGCACTTCGCGATGCTGGTTTCGAAGTAATCTACACTGGTCTTCGTCAAACACCAGAACAAATCGTTGAAGCAGCACTTTCTGAAGACGTTAATGTAGTTGCATTATCTCTTCTTTCCGGTGCTCACAATACATTGTTCCCTAAAATTGTTGAACTTTTGAAAGAAAAAGGCATGGGGGATGTTCTTGTAATCGGTGGTGGCGTTATTCCTGATGCTGATATTCCTGGCTTGAAAAAAGCTGGCGTAGCAGCAGTATTCACACCTGGCACACCAACTAGCGATATCGTTAACTTTATTAAAGAAAACGTAAAATAATTGCTTAGGGCAAAGAGGGGTGCAACTCGAATAGTTGGCTCCCCTCTATTCCCATATTCGAAGATAGGTGGTGAGGCGAATGGATTTAGTTAAAGGCCTTTTTGAAGGTTCTAGACTAGCCTTAGCACGGTCCATAACAGCTGTAGAAAACGAGTATGATAATGCCATCGATATTATGAAGGCAATTTACCCTAAAACGGGGAACGCACGTATTCTCGGTATTACAGGGGCCCCTGGTGCTGGTAAAAGTACTTTGACCGATAAGGTAGTTAAACATTATTTAGATCAAGGTAAAAAAATCGGCATCGTTGCCATCGACCCAACTAGCCCATTCTCTGGAGGTGCTATCTTGGGGGACCGTATTCGAATGAATGATTTAACATTAAATGAAAATGTATTCATTCGAAGCATGGGCACGCGTGGTAGTCTTGGTGGATTATCTAAAAAGACTGCAGACGTTGTAAAACTCATGGATGCCTTTGGCATGGATTTAGTAATTATTGAAACTGTAGGCGTAGGTCAATCTGAAGTAGATATTGTAAAAAATGCTGATACTACATTGGTTGTACTGGTTCCTGGTCTCGGTGATGATATCCAAGCTATCAAGGCGGGTATTCTTGAAATTGGCGATGTATTTGCTATCAACAAAGCTGACCGAGATGGTTGCGATCGTTTGAATGTAGAAATTGAAATGATGCTTGACCTAGATTCTCGTGAAGTAAAATGGCGCCCACCAATTAAGCGCACAATTGCTAGTAAAGACCAAGGCGTAGATGAACTTATCGACGCTTTAGATGAACATTTTGAGTATCTTGAAGATTCTGGTGAATTGGAATCTCGTCGGGCAGAACGTACTCGTGATGAAATCATCGCAATGATTAATGAACAAATTGGTCGTTATGTAGCTGATAAAATTGTTACAAGCGACGAATTTAATAGCCAAGTGGCAGCTGTTAATGAACGCGAAAGCGATCCATATACAGTTGTTAATGGCGTAATGACAAGCGTGCTAAAGTAGACGGCGACTACATAGCATTAGAGATTTAGCCTTGAAAAGGAGATAATCAAAATGGCTTTTAAAGTATTACAAGTGGATCACATCGGTATTGGTGTTAATGATTTAGCAGCAACTAAAGAATTCTATAAAAATGCATTAGGCATTGAACATCTTCCTGAAGACGAAATCGTAGAAGAACAAAAGGTAAAAGTATCCTTCTTCCCTTGTGGTGATGCTGAACTTGAATTCTTAGAAACTACAACTCCAGATGGCCCTATCGGTAAATTTATCGAAAAAAATGGTGGTCGTGATGGTATCCAACACGTTGCATTGCGCGTTGACAATATTGAAAATGCTATTGCTGATTTGATGGCTAAAGGCGTTCGTATGATTGACGAAAAACCTCGTTATGGTGCAGGCGGTTCCTCAATTGCTTTCTTACATCCAAAAGCAACTGGTGGTGTATTGCTTGAATTATGTCAACGTATGAAATAATACAGTATCCAATTCACATCACTATATATGAGTTGTAGATATACATATACATATAATTCTACGTTATATATTAAATATGTATGCTTCTTGAACTTTATTCATTTATGAAATAAAATGATACTGTAACAAGTTTTATTTGGAGGTGCTATAATGGCAACAGTGCAGGAAAAAATCGAGTTATTGCACGAAAAGCTAGCTAAAGTTAAAGCTGGTGGCGGCGAAAAACGCGTTGAGAAACAACATGCTCAAGGTAAAATGACTGCTCGCGAACGCTTGGCTAAATTGTTCGATGATAATTCCTTCGTTGAACTTGATCAATTCGTTAAACATCGTTGTGTTAACTTCGGTCAAGAAAAGAAAGAATTACCAGGCGAAGGTGTAGTAACAGGTTATGGTACTATCGACGGTCGTTTAGTATATGCATTCGCACAAGATTTCACTGTAGAAGGTGGTTCTCTTGGTGAAATGCATGCTGCTAAAATCGTTAAAGTACAACGTTTAGCAATGAAAATGGGTGCTCCTATTGTTGGTATCAACGATTCCGGCGGTGCTCGTATTCAAGAAGCAGTAGATGCCCTTGCTGGTTACGGTAAAATTTTCTTTGAAAATACAAATGCATCTGGTGTTATTCCACAAATTTCCGTAATCATGGGCCCATGTGCGGGCGGTGCTGTATATTCTCCAGCATTGACTGACTTCATCTACATGGTTAAAAATACTTCTCAAATGTTCATCACTGGTCCTGCAGTAATCAAATCTGTAACTGGTGAAGAAGTAACCGCTGAAGATCTTGGTGGTGCAATGGCTCACAACTCCGTGTCTGGTGTTGCTCACTTTGCAGCTGAAAATGAAGATGATTGTATCGCTCAAATTCGTTACTTATTAGGCTTCTTGCCATCCAACAATATGGAAGATGCTCCATTGGTAGATACTGGTGACGATCCAACTCGTGAGGATGAAAGCTTGAATAGCTTGTTGCCAGATAACAGTAACATGCCTTACGACATGAAAGATGTTATCGCAGCTACTGTAGATAATGGCGAATACTATGAAGTACAACCATTCTATGCTACTAATATCATTACTTGCTTCGCTCGTTTTGATGGTCAATCCGTTGGTATCATTGCTAACCAACCAAAAGTAATGGCTGGTTGCTTAGACATTAACGCTTCTGACAAATCTTCCCGTTTCATCCGTTTCTGTGATGCTTTTAATATTCCAATCGTTAACTTTGTTGACGTTCCTGGTTTCTTGCCTGGCACAAATCAAGAATGGGGCGGTATCATTCGTCATGGTGCTAAAATGTTATATGCTTACTCTGAAGCTACAGTACCAAAAATTACTGTCATCACTCGTAAAGCATATGGCGGTTCCTACCTCGCTATGTGTTCCCAAGATTTAGGCGCAGACCAAGTATATGCTTGGCCTACATCCGAAATCGCTGTAATGGGTCCTGCTGGTGCAGCTAATATTATCTTCAAGAAAGACGAAGATAAAGATGCTAAAACAGCTAAATATGTAGAAGAGTTTGCGACTCCTTACAAAGCTGCAGAACGTGGCTTCGTAGATGTTGTAATCGAACCTAAACAAACTCGTCCAGCAGTTATCAACGCTTTGGCAATGCTTGCAAGTAAACGCGAAAACCGTGCTCCAAAGAAACATGGTAATATTCCATTATAATTCGATTCGGTAAACATATCATCGAATTTGGGAGATACCTTTCTTTACTACTTTTTTAGAAAGGGGAATGATTATGGAAGGACAAGCAGTTACTACCAATCCTTGGTTAATCATGGCGATTAATATGACAGTTGTATTTGCTGTATTGATAGCTTTAGGTATTCTTATGGAAATCGTACATTTAATCGATCCTACTAGGAAGAAAAAAGAAGCACCAGCAGCAACTGCTCCTGTTGCTACTCCAACAGCTACTCCTGTAGCTCCAGCAAATGCATCTGCTCAAAATGAGGATGAAGTAGTAGCAGCTATCGTAGGTGCCATTGTGGCGATGGGGTACTCATCTGAACAAATTGCATCTATTCGACCTACAGCAACTAGTGCTAAATGGCGCTTGGAAGGTCGCTTAAGCGGTAGAGGTTAAAATATTTTTAGGAGGCATTTGTAATGAGCAATGCTACAACAACTAACGGTAAAGCTCCATCTCAAGATGTAGTAGCAGTAATCGTTGGTGCATTAGCGGCAATGGGTTATTCCGCTGATCAAATCGCGCATATCCGTCCAATCGTAAGCTACAATTGGAAAATGGAAGGCCGTTTGCGTGGTAATCGATAAGATAATTGGCTATTTTGATAATCCGTGGGATTACTCAATTTATATGTGTAAAAATATTTATAAGTTTTGTGTAGGAACTACACATTTTGGAGGAATTTAAGATGAAAAAATTCAACGTTACAGTAAATGGTACAGCATATGATGTAGAAGTTAATGAAGTGAAAGCAGCGGCTCCTGCAGCAGCTCCTAAAGCAGCTCCAGCAGCAGCTCCAGCTCCTAAAGCAGCTCCTGCACCAGCTCCTGCTGCAGCAGCAGCTCCAGTTCCAGCAGGTGCTGAAACTGTAAAAGCTCCAATGCCTGGTAAAATCTTATCTGTAGCAGTATCTGCTGGTCAAGCAGTTAAAAAAGGCGAAACTTTGTTGATTCTTGAAGCTATGAAAATGCAAAATGAAATCGCAGCTCCTCATGATGCTGTAGTTTCCGAAGTTCGCGTATCTGCTAACCAAACTGTATCCACTGGCGATGACATGGTTGTTCTTGGCTAATACCAAGTGTTGTATGACGTGGCTGCGCCACGTCATCTAACAATTTTATATTTGTGAAAGGGGAACGCATATGGAGGCTTTTGCTGTTGCGATACAATCTGTTATTAACGATAGCGGGTTCCTCGCATTTACAACAGGCAATGCTATTATGATTCTTGTAGGTTTGATCCTATTGTATTTAGCATTTGCTCGTGAGTTCGAACCATTATTGTTGGGTCCGATTGCGTTTGGTTGTTTACTTGCCAATATTCCTCGTAACGGTTTCGAAGAAGGCGTTATGGCGCTTATTAGTGCAGGTATCTCCCAAGAAATCTTCCCACCTTTAATTTTCCTTGGTGTAGGTGCAATGACTGACTTTGGTCCACTCATTGCCAATCCTAAAACATTGCTTTTAGGGGCTGCAGCTCAAATTGGTGTATTTGCTGCCTTAGGTGGCGCAATGATGCTTGGCTTTACAGCTCAAGAAGCGGCTGCTATCGGTATCATCGGTGGTGCTGATGGTCCTACATCCATTTACTTAGCTACTAAGCTAGCTCCTCATTTGTTAGGTGCTATCGCGGTTGCCGCATATTCCTATATGTCTTTGGTACCGTTGATTCAACCACCTGTAATGAAACTCTTCACTACTCAAAAAGAACGTGAAATCGTTATGGAACAATTGCGCGAAGTAACACGTTTTGAAAAAATCGTGTTCCCAATCGTTGCAACGATCTTCATTTCCTTATTGCTTCCTTCCATTACATCCCTTTTAGGTATGTTGATGTTAGGTAACTTGTTCCGTGAATCTGGCGTAACTGATCGTTTGTCCGATACTTCTCAAAACGCATTGATCAATACAGTTACAATTTTCTTAGCAACTGGTACTGGCTTGACAATGAGTGCGGAACACTTCTTAAGCTTAGAAACCATCAAAATTATTCTTTTAGGCTTATTCGCATTTATTTGCGGTACAGCTGGTGGTGTATTGTTCGGTAAATTGATGAGCTTAGTAGATGGTGGTAAAACAAATCCACTTATTGGTTCTGCCGGTGTATCCGCGGTTCCAATGGCAGCTCGCGTATCTCAAGTAGTAGGTGCGAAAGCTAACCCAGCTAACTTCTTGCTCATGCATGCTATGGGACCTAACGTAGCTGGCGTTATTGGTACGGCAGTAGCTGCAGGTACAATGCTTGCTATGTTGTCCAACCACTAATAATTTAATATTTATTCACCCAGGTGTACCTAAATAGGTACACCTATTGGTGAATCAAAAAGCCCTTGGTCATTATGTAATCATACATAAAAGGGAATATTTGCAATAAATGCTTTTCAGATCGGTCATTAGGTGATTAGCAAGATTTCACAGAATAACCTTCTAGTGCTTTAAATATAGTAGAGGTGGTCACTTGTTATCAATTGAATTAAAAATACTGATTTGTTTTGTTTGGGCATTTATTGTTTTTTTTATTACTGCACTGATTATCGGTGCTGAAGGTAAAGCTAAATGGTTTCAGCAGAGAACTAAATATTCTTGGTTTAATCGCCGAGGTTTTCTTGGTGAAACTTTATTATTTGGGTATCCTAAAACAAGAGAGGGATATGGGATTACTTTTATAATGGCCTCTGCCATTGGTATCGTAGGTTATATTTTATATCTCTTATAATTATGTCAGTGCATTTCTCTGAAGGGAGATGATGATGTATGGGTACTGCAGAACAAACCTTAATCGTCCTTGCAGTCATGGCTGTTTTATTCGTTACGGAAATTATTCCTCTAGCTATTACTTCTTTAGGTGGCGCAATTACATTAGGCCTTATGGGTATTATTACTCCTAAGGTTGTATTCTCTGGTTTATCTGATAGTACAGTTGTGTTGTTTGCAGGCATGTTCGTTGTTGGTGCTGCATTATTCTATACTGGTTTGGCTCAAAAAATTGGGGAAACCGTAGTATCTCATGCAGGGACTAGCGAAAATGGCTTGATGCTTGCGATTATGCTTGTAACAGCTACCATGTCCGCATTTTTATCTAACACTGGTACAACAGCTGCTTTACTTCCTGTAGTTGTTGGTATCTGTGCTGTTGCTAAGATTCCTGCATCTCGTCAATTGATGCCTTTAGCATTCGCTGCAGGTATCGGTGGTATCATTACAATGGTTGGTACACCACCTAATATCATTGTAAGTGGTACATTGACTAAATTTGGTATTGAACCATTTGGTTTCTTTGAGTTTGCTTGGATTGGCATTCCTTTGACTATCGCTACTATCGTATTCATGATGCTCATTGGTAAACATTTATTACCTAAACATGAAATTACTGATGCCGGTGATGTAGAACAAGAAGTAGCTGCTGAAGATATTTCTAACGATCCTAAGAAACAATTGTTCTCCGGACTTATTCTTTTAGGTGTAATCCTTGCCATGATTTTAGGTGAACCATTGAAAGAACACTTTGGTATTAACTTACCGTTGAGCATGGTTGCTGTTATTGGTGCAATGCTTTGCGTATTAACTGGTTGTTTGAATGAAAAACAAGCTTACACATCTATTGACTGGGTAACAATTTTCTTGTTTGCTGGTATGATGCCAGTGGCAACTGCACTTGATCAATCTGGTGCAGGTAAAATGATTGCTGATGCAGTAATTGGTGTTATGGGTTCCGATCCTAGTCCTTACTTTGCAACAGGCGTATTGTTTATTTTGTCTTGTGTTATGACGCAATTTATGTCTAATACTGCATCTTGTGCATTATTGGCTCCTATCGGTATCTCCATTGCTCAAGGTATGGGTGCTGATCCTCATGCTGTATTGATGGCTATCGGCGTTGCCGCATCCTGCGCATTCGGTACACCTGTAGGTACACCTCCAAATACATTAGTACTTGGTCCTGGTCAATACAAATTTACTGACTATGTAAAAGCTGGCGTTCCATTGATTTTAGTTTGCTTCGTAGTAAGCTTAATTATCATTCCAATGGTATGGCCATTCTTCCCTGGTAAATAATAGGGAATAGGTTACTCTACTATACAAGCACACACGAGGTCGAATCGTAAGATTCGGCCTCGTTTTTTATGATTTTAGTCTATATGATTTTAATATAGATTACATATAAGTGTAATCAAAAGCAATATGAATTAAACTAATTTGCATGATTAATTTTACACAATTGACTACATCGAAAAAAATATGATATAGTATATTGTGTAAGATATAATAATGTAATGTTGAATAAGGAGGTCATCTATGACAAAAGAAAGATTTAACATGTTAGTTGGTTCTATTGGTGCATTTATTGGTGTATTTGTATTTTTAGCCTATATCCCACAAATAATTGCTAATCTTCATGGTCAACCTAGTCAACCATGGCAACCATTATTTGCAGCAGTATCCTGTTTGATCTGGGTATTATATGGTTGGACAAAATCACCTAAACGTGATTATATTTTAATCGTACCAAACCTTGCAGGCGTTATTTTAGGTACACTAACATTCTTAACATCTTTCTAAGTGCTATAAGAAAAAAATAGTATTATTGTTATATAGTGAATAATAGTAAAGATATTACTTTACTTTATAAATATAAATGAGGTCGAATCGTATGATTCGGCCTTTTTTAGAGTGAAGTTTATATGTTAGATTAAAATATAGATAAGCGTTAAATCTGTTGTAATAAAAAAATAGTTTTTATGATAATAAATATTGATAATTGAATTCCTAGTATAATAGTACGTATTTTAATTGAAATGATAATTAGTGCATTCTCAATTATTGATTATTAAACTCAATTACATAAATGAAAAGAAATATCAAAATGCATATGAATATAGGCTTTTTATGATAAAAAGGAACAATTATTATGCAAAATATTCTATAATTTTTTATCATTTTCATTTGACTTTCAATTTGAACTGTGTGATAATGAGAACATAAGTTGAGGCAAGTGCCTTTCTAAATGATAATAAAAAGTTCTGATCTATATTTTGATGGAGGTCCTAATTATGAGAGTTATTGCTGATGGTTGCATTAAATGTGGTTCTTGCGCATCTGTTTGCCCAGTTTCCTGCATTACTGAAGGCGAAACTAAATACGAAATTGGCGATGCTTGCATCGATTGCGGTTCTTGCGAATCCGTTTGCCCAGTTTCTGTAATTTCCGCTGAATAGTACAACAAATCTAAAAGACCAGTAAACGCTTATGTTTACTGGTCTTTTTATTTTTGCGAAACGGTAAAAATCACCTAATTTCTTCTCGGTTGCTCAACCGTTGCTCACCTTTTAATAGGTCATCTCCGTAAGGTAACTTATTCACCGCATCAATATATTGTTGTAGTGTTTTATGCGTATAAACATCTGCTGTGATATTATCCTTGTTAGCGTGTCCAACAATTCTCTTAATAATGATCTCGTCAATACCTATATTGCTGCACATCGAGATAAAGGTATGTCTGGTATCATGTGGCTTGTGCTCGCCTAAATTCCATTCTTTACATCTCTTTTGCAGCTCCTTGCGGTATATGTCCTTGTGTATCACACCATCTAATAAACACTCGGAGCGTTTAAATTTGGCTTGCTGATATAGCTCCTTGATGAAAGGGGAGATACATTCCGCAATAGGGATAGCTCGATTACGGCCTGCTTCTGTTTTAGAGCCGCCGGTCATATAACGTTCCTTAATATGGATGTCATCAACTCGGATTGTTTGTAATTCGTTCAATCTGAGCCCCGTGTAGGCGTATATGAGTGTTAGCTTGGATATTATATCGTCAGAGTGCTTCCAAAGCTCATAGAGAGCCAAATTCGTAAATATGTTAGCTTTCTTAATTGGTGTTGCGTTTTTGTTGATGATAATATCGGAAAGGTAGTTACGAGGGATGACTTCCTGCTTTACGGCAAGTGTGCCGACAGAAACTATGATCGCTTTAATTAACTTTTGATAAGACTTTGTGTGCGTCGAATTATCGAATATAGACTGCAGATGCGCCGCCCTAAGGTTTCTCATTTCGATATTAAATAGGTGTTCTACCAATTTTCGGACAACGTGCATGCTTTTAATACGCCCTTTAGATAGCCCCTGGCGTTCGGCTTCTTCCATACGCCAATCAAAGCACTGCCCAAAAGTAATTTTGCGTTCCTCCTGAATTTGTGGATTAGTGGAGAATAGGGCGAGTGCATTATATGCTTCCTTTTGCGTCGCAAAGGTGCCTATTGATTTGCGCAAGGGTTTACCCTCAGAATTGTATCCAAGAGTCACCACGGCTCGATATGGCTTACGTAGGGCCTTATGTTTCATCTTATACACGGTGCCAGTACCGTTGGCGCGTTTCATGGCCATAATTACATGCCTCCTAAAATACCCCTATCTGAGTAGTATCGGATAGGGGTTTACTGTTATTAATCATTTGTCTTATTGACTAATTTATTTTCTTTGTCCATAATTTCTGCTAATTTATCAGCGTTAATAGGTATTTCAATTTTATCGCCATTTCCATTAATAAATTTAATAGTATACGGCGGGTTCATAATTATTTGTTTAGGTATTGCATAGTAGACAAGGGCATAGCTATGCGGCATCATATCATAGATTTTGGTATCCATCGCTACTGGGATTATATACTGATTGTCCTTTTCTATAAGTAATCGTTGCGATGGTAGTTGAGGCATTACCGTGCCCGCTAATGGATTTTTAAGATGAAGTGCATATGTAGCTATGTATACATAATCATTACTGTTTAGAATGGCTTTCTTAAAAGATTCGTCTGGAAAAATCAGACGATCATCTTTGGAATATGATACATATTTAGTGATTGTAGCTGGGGTAATTAATACCGCGGCACCACCAGCTCCACTCCGAAGTTCAACTCCATAATTAATTGGGCTTTCAAGTTTACGATCAGTTTTATAATTTTGCCCGGTGCTCCAGATTTTATCATACGTTTCTGGGGTTACATCAATAAATTGTGCAAATGAAGAACTAGTAACTGTTGCAAATAATGCCGCGATAGATAAAATTTTATAGAATCTCATTGTTTATCTCCCTTATTAATCTCCCTTATTAATCTCCCTTATTAATCTCCCTTATTAATCTCTTACAAAGTCACATTGTACATAACAACCTTACCAATCAGGTATAAGTCATCTGTATTCTCGTAACTAAATATGATGTCCCGAAATGCCATATCCGAGCTATCAGGTTTAAATACAAATTCTTTATGTTGTTTATCATTGTAGAATCTTTTAACTGTATAATCCCCTCCATTCTTAATAACTACAATATCTCCGTCATGGATATCTAGTAGTTCTATATTTGTTAAGATAGCAATAACAGATCCATTTTGGATAACATTATTCATGCTTTCGCCGTTGACAGCCATAAGTAATATGTTCTTATTGCCCGCATAGCGCCCCATCATGAAATCAGGGATAGATATAGTAGGCATGAAGTTAATGGCGTCTATCGTGGTTAACGCGCCCGCTGATACAGATGCAGGTACGTAGTGATAGAAATTCGTGCTCACTGTTAACGCTTCTTCAGCATCTAAATTGTCCTTTAGCAGGTCCATGATACTGACATGTAGTATATCTGCCAGTTCATATAATTTGCCTACTGGTGGCTCGGCCATTCCTGTTTCCCATTTCTGAATAGTAGTAAATGACTTATACCCGAGCCGTTTAGCAATCTCATCCTGTGATAAGTTTCTTAATTTCCTAAAGTACCTAATATTATCTGAAAGTTTCATAATATCCTCCTCTCGATCTCCCAAACTTATATACTAATTATATAATGCATTTGAATTAAATTCAATTAGATTTTATATTTTTTATCGTAAACTTGAAAAAAAATCAAATTCATTATTGACACTTGAATTTAATTCATGCTATCATGAGGTCACGATAAGGAGGTGGTAGTAATGCCAAACAAATTTTATATTTCCGAGTTGAGAGCTCGGAAAGGGGCAACACAGGCGCAAGTTGCCGCCGATCTTGGCATATCTGTTGCTACGTATAATGCGTGGGAAAAGGATATATCCAATGTGGCCATTAGTAAAGTAGTGGCACTGGCAGAGTACTTTGGCTGTACGGTTGACCAAATTTTTTTAACTAGAAACTTGAATTAAAATCAAGTAAAAAGAGGTATTAAATGCTAAAAAAAGTAATATCTGTTTCGCAGATGGCGACTGTACTCGGAATTAGCTTAACCGCAGTCCGAGAGGGCATCGCGGTAGGCAAATTCCCGTTTGCCTACGCATGGCAGTCACCTGGGAAAAAGTCAAGAGCCTTTGTCATCGACAAAGAAGGCTTTAAGACTTACTTAATGCATTCCCTTGGTTGGGATTTAAAAATTATCGATGCAGAATTTAAAGCTGCACGTATTCAATAGGAGGATAAATCATGAACTGGAGTAACACATCCTATCATTACACAATATCCGTAATTAAAGGAATCGTAGGTGGATTTCAGTATAGCCTTGACAGAAAATGTAATACAAAACGATGGGCGCTGATGGAGCTTGAAGAATTGGGCACCTCGAATTGGGGATTTTCTAACTTAAAAACTCGATTAATTGACAACACCATCCGGAAGGCCATCAAGTATGTTAAAAATACCAACATGTCAAACTGTCAGGTATCGACTGTGTATCATTCTGGATTTAGGCACGATCTTGGTTATTTTAAAGGTTTAAAGGAGATGTAAATCATGACATGGATTGACGCAGGAATGCATTTGAGTTTAGCTGCAGCAGCAGTAGCATCTATTTTATCAATGATGATGTTATAGGAGAAACATAATTATGAAAGCTATTCCAGTAAACGAAACAGCAATGGCCGCACATCTAAAAGCAATCGAATCTGATCGAATTTTAAATCAAATCAATAGCAATATTATGGATGCGGCATATGAGTTACAAGATTTTATGTGTGATTATGATGAGTCGGAAATCCGTATTATCGTCACTACAGATGGCATTACGGCCGAAAGAATTGAAGAGGAGGAAGATTATTAATGGGATATATGTTAGTGGGGGCTTTCCTTGTAGCAGGTTCCATGGGGTCCTTAGAACTCGACCAAATTGGATGGAATCAGTTCATATTGCAATCGTTAATCGGACTGGTTTTATCTCTATATGGCTTTAAAAAGGATATGGCGGAAGTCGATGCTGAAGACCTAGAAGATGTCACGTACATCCTCCAGGTAAGAAAAAGCGGCGAATACTGCCGCAATCCATATTACAAATAGGAGGTGAAATATGAATTATATTGATGTGATTTGCGTGTTATTTATTCTCTTTGTGATGGCCGCTTGCATTATGTTTTACGGCGGCCTGGTTTGGGTACTAATACGATGAGACGTCCGGCCCGAACATGTACTAAATGTGGAGTTAGGTTAATTCCACACACTTATAACTACATTTATGACGAGATAAATCGCAAGGCAATTAGAGTATGTAAGCATTGCCACGATGAACATATTCGCCGTAAATGTAAAAAATGCTCGCACTCACGGCAATGAGTAACGAGCAAAGATAAAAAATATCCTATGTAAATTATACCAGATAAGGAGATAAAATGCCTGAAATAAAAGCAATAAAACATAAAGCTACTGTAAATGCATTTGACTTTAATTTCTTTGCAGATAACAGGGGCAGACACGAACCGTTACAAAAGGTAGCGATAGTGACTACCAATAGCTATATTAAACTTTCAATGCCGGCTTACAGAAAATTAAAAGGGCCGGAGTATTTCAAGGTTGGTATAGATGTTAACAACAAAGTTATTTGTGTGGCGCCTGCGATTGCAACAGAGCCATATGTAATTAAACCAACAGCAGTACAAATTGAAAAAAACACTATTTATATATCAAAAAGTCGTAGCGTAATTCGTAAACTCCAGGAAATTGGAATCCCTAAAATCGTTGAAGGGAAATTAGTTGATGATGAATTACTGTTTAAATTCTAAAGGAGAAACTATCATGGAAAATCAAAATATCTTAACTATTAAATTCAATGACACAGAAGACCTTGCACTTAAAATCGCAGAATGGAATGGAATTTTAAACCATCAATGTTGTGGCAATTGCCACGATGAAAAGCACCCTGCTGAACAAGTAACAAAAGCAATGTGTGAAACTGCACCTAAAGCAGAGCCTACTACAAAGCAGGAAAAACAGAAAACTCCAGAAATTACGGATGACGACCTTCCAGTACTTCCTCTTGACGCTGATCCGTCGCCTAAAGCAGAATCACAACCTCAGCCAGTCGTTCAAGAAAAGGTTAAATCTGTTCCTAAACCAGAACCTGAACCAGAACCAGAACCTGCATTGGATGTAAGTGACGAACCTGTAGATAAAAAAGTCTTTTATAAGGAATTCCGTGAATGGATGGGCGAAGATGGGGTAAAAGCAAAAAAAGCACTTGCAATTTTTAGCAAGCATGGTGTTACTCGTCCATCTAGTGACTCTTTGACAGATGATCTTATCACCGATTTGAAGTCTATCATGGCAGAGAAGGAGGCTTAAATATGGCTAAGCAACAATTTAAAAGCCAAGCAGATATATGTAAAAAGTCGCTAGACATATTACACAAGGCCATTGAAATGGACCCGGGTAACGCTGAAGAGTACCAGGCGGGTATCGCATATACAGAGAATGTCATGAAAGCGTCCAATGCGATTGTAAAAGCCTTTGATGTGGTCGAGCCTCCTAAGTCAGCTACTCCTAAGGATAAAACGGAAGATGCTACAAAGGAAGAAAAGCCAAAGCGTACCCGTAAAACTAAAACAGCCAAAGAACCTGCACCAGTTGATAGCCAACCAGCTACAGATGAAACACAGTCAGTGGTTGAGTCTAGTGTAGAAGAAAATGCTGACCTCTTTGCTATGTTTGGCGATTAAGGCGGTGGTGTTCTGTGGAAACTGTGTCAAGTTTATACATCCGCAAAATGTTCGACAGCATCATAATTGAAAAACATTATGATTCTGCTTACACAACAATTCACCATTGCGATTGCAATCATACATTTGGTGGCACATGGAACCGCAAATATAGCATGGGCTGCGGATATTATACAGGTGCGAAATATTATGTTTGTCCTAATTGTGGAACCCGCTCTGAACCATATGTACACAAAGTGATATTAACATGTGATGACGAGGAATTATTTCCTAAAGAAATGTTTTTTGAGGTCGTTAATTGCAAAGACTTCCTCAATCTTCGTATTAAATATAAAGGTATTCAGCTATTTTGGGATGGAACGTCTGAAGATGGCTCTTATAAAGAGGTTTTGCGTTTTGATTTCAAAGCCAGAAAAGCTTTTTATATCGATGAAGATAAGAGAAAACATGAACTCACAGTCGATTATATTCGTGAGTATGATAATCCGATTATGCCAATTTTAAAATACATAGGGAAGTCATATGCAGTTCATGGAGTTAATAAAGAACATTTGGCCAAACTCTTCAAAAGTCTGCGCCTAACGTTTGAAAAACGCTTGTCAGAGCAGTGTGGATATAAAGTAAAAGATGTTTATATCCCACATTCGATTAGTGAATATGGCGGATATGGAATTTCTATGTTGGTTAATATGATCTTAAAGCTTAGAGCTCCTGATATGCCTGCTGTCACTAAAATTATTAAAAGCAACATTAAATGGACTCCACGCTATTGGATGGGTTCCATAAGAGATCTACATTTTGATGATTCGATTTTAACTATGACTAAAAAGGGGACCGGATTCTTAGAAGCATTGCGAATTTATCATCGAGCTCCTGATAGTAAATTATTGCGTAGCATTATGGTTAATGACCCTATGATTGTTAAGTTATCAGATATGCTGAATGTTTTTAAAGACGAAAATAATCGAAGGACAATATTGACGCTTAATCGAGACAAAGGGTTCGATGATGTATCTGCGAAAATAATTAATGCAGCTCATTTAGATGAGAATATGGGTGTTAGGTCTCAAAAAATCTTTAATATGTGGATTGGCCTTTCCAAACGATATGGCGAACGAAATTTATTGCGGTATTTGTTAAATGTCACTGCATCAGATATCAGGGATATCGTTAATATGTACAGTCAAATAAACGGTAAGTATATAGCTCAAGTTTGGAATACTGATTGCAAGTTAAAAGACTTCCATGATGTTGTAGTTAATATTTACAACAAGCAAGAGTATGGCGACGTAATGCTTCCAGATGTTCCTCAACTACAAGCGGATGTAAATGGAATGCATTTTATGGTCCCAAGAACTGCCGCAGAATTAATGACTGCTGGTAAACGATTAAAAAATTGTGTGGGCTCATACCGGGATAGAGTCATGAAAGGAACTACGGCAATAGTGTTAGTTACCGACGATGCTATGAAGCCGGTTGCATGCCTAGAATTGGCCAATAAGGGTAAGAAGAAAGGTCGTCAAATATTTGACTTAGTGCAGGCGAAGCTCTTCGCTAATGAAGAACTAAAAAAGAATGCTCAAATTAATTCGACGGTAATGCAATGGGCCAATCAATTGCAGATTGAGCCGCACACCATCGATGTGGATGCCACTGTTGTATAGGAGAATGATATGAAACTCACAAAATTAGGACTACTTAACTTCAAAGGATTAACTTCCTTTACGTTAGATTTAAACGGCGATGTTGTAATCCGTGGCGATAATGCCACCGGCAAAACGACTGTATTTGACTCAGTGTGTTGGTTGCTATTTGGCAAAGATAGCCTGGATAGGGCTGATTTTGAAATCAAAACATTGGATGGTGGTGAACCTATCCATAAAGTCAATCACGAAGTAACAGGGACCTTTACATTAGATGAAGGTGGTACTGTTGAGCTTAAACGCGTCTATCGTGAAAAGTACTCTTCCCCTCGTGGTGGTGAAGTTACCTTAACAGGCCACACGACAGATTATTTTGTCGATGGTGTGCCTAAAAAAGAAAAAGAATACAAAGAAATGGTTAGTTCTCTTGTAGATGAAAGCATCTTCAAATTAATTACAAATCCATTGTATTTTAACGAAACGTATTCCTGGCAAAATCGCCGGAAGCTGCTCCTTGAAATGTGTGGCGATATTGATGATGCCGCTGTAATTAATAGTCGTGAAGACTTAAAACGATTAGCAGAGTTATTAGATGGACGCACGGTTGATGATCAACGCAAAGTGATTGCCAGCAAGAAAACAGCTATTAATAAAGAACTGGATATGATTCCTGTTCGTATTGATGAAGCTGTGCGAAATAAACCTGAAGTTATGGCTGATAAAAATAAACTAATCAGTGATATTAAAACTTTATCAACGGGCATTGATGATGTTGAAAAACAAAAGGCCATTATTAAAAACGGTTTTAGTGCTACAGAAAAGCAGTCTAAAATTCGTGATATTAATCGTCAATTAGATGTTAGACGTTCAGATGTACTATCCGATTACCATAAGCGCAAACAACATTTGCGCAGCGAGTACGAAACGGCACTATCTAAATTAAAGGCGACTGAAGCTGAAAGAGATAGATGTATGGATAGAAGCAACGAGCTTAATAAAGAAATTGAGCGAGAAGCCAAACGCATCGAAACTCTAACGTCTGAATTCGACACATTTAACTCTCAGCAGTTTAGTAAAGAGGCTTGCCCTACTTGCGGGCAGCAATTGCCGGCGGATAAGCAGGAAAAACTCGAGGCAGAATTTAACGCTAATAAATCTAAAAAGCTTGAAGAATGGAAAGGCCTTATCGATAGTGCTGCTAAGTTAAAAGAAAACTACGAAGAGCAGCAAAAAACTATGATATCGAAAGCTGACGGATTAATAGATGACATTACCCTACAAAGCAAGGAGAGAGATATTAAACGTGAAGAATATGAAGCGTATTCTGAACCTAATGTCGAAGATGATCCTACATATGCTGACTTAAAAGCTCAATTGTTCTTGCTTGAGATTGAAGAGGAACCAGGTGCAGATGTCAAAGAACTTGCAAGACTTGATGATGAACTAGCCTCTTTGAAATCTAAAAAAGCAAATCTCGAGACTGAATTGAATAAATTTAAATTGATTGATGATATTGAAAATCGTGTTATCGAATTGGAAAACCAACAACAAAAACTTGTTACTGAAAAGAATGAACTCGATGAAGCATCATATCTTATGGATGAGTTCGTAAAAGCCAAAGTTAACATGTTGGAAGAAAGCATTAATGCAAGGTTTAAATTAGCTCGTTTCAAGATGTTCAACGTTATGTTAAATGGCAATGTCGAGGAATGTTGTGAAACCACTTATAAAGGCGTTCCATATCGCAGCATGAACAACGCAGCACGCATTAATGTAGGCTTGGATATTATCAATGCATTGACTAGCTATTTTAAAGTTAATGCTCCGGTGTTTATTGATAATGCCGAAGCTGTTACTGACTTTATCCCTGTTAATAGCCAAACAATTAAATTGATCGTTGATGAATCAGAACCTCAACTGGTCGTTAAGGAGGTATAGGTATGACTGATTTACAGATTTTCAAAAATGATACATTTGGTCAAGTTCGTATTTTAGAAAAAGATAATGAATTATGGTTTGTTGCAAAGGATGTCGCTGATACTCTCGGGTACCAAAACGGTAGTCGAGATGTAAACCGACACACTGATGAAGAAGATAGAACAAAGACAATGGTGTTTGATGGCAATCAAAATAAAGAAACGATTTTGATTAATGAAAGCGGACTTTATTCCCTGGTACTATCTAGCAAATTACCAACGGCAAAACAATTCAAACGTTGGGTCACCTCTGAAGTGATTCCTCAAATTCGTAAGACTGGTGCTTATAGCATGAATATTCCCAAGTCGTTGCCTGAAGCTCTTAGAGCTTACGCCAACGAGGTGGAGTCGCACAATGCTACCAAAGCTATCGTTGCTCAACAGGAGCAACAGATAGCAGAATTTAAACCGGTTAAGGATTACGTTGATAAAATCTTATCTAGTAAATCCTGCTTAACAATTACTCAGATTGCCGCTGACTACGGCATGAGTGCTCAAGAATTAAATAAGATTTTGCATGAAGCTGGCCTACAACGTAAGGTCGGTGATCAATGGATTCTCTACAAGCAGCATATGTCTAAAGGTTTTACTAAGTCCGAAACCTTTACATTCTGCAGAAGTGATGGTCGCTTAGATTCTAAAATCACTACTAAATGGACGCAAAAGGGTCGTTTAGAAATTCATAATATTTTATCTAACTTAGATATCCACGCTGTATGCGAGGATGTGGCATAGGAGGTACGTAATGGGTGAAGTAACAAAAGCACAATCTCAAACACCATCGCTTAAAACTATGGTGTCTAGTGAGTCAGTAAAGAAACGTTTTAATGAAATCTTGGGTAAAAAATCAGCGGCCTTTGTGTCTAGTTTGATTTCTGTATCTAATAATAATGAACTTTTATCGAAAGCAGACCCTACTACAGTTATTACTGCAGGTGTGATGGCAGCTACTTTGGATCTTCCAATCAATCAAAACCTGGGGTTTGCCTATATCGTTCCTTTCTACAACAGTAAAAAGAAAATTAATGAAGCTCAATTTCAAATGGGGTACAAAGGGTATATCCAGTTGGCCATGCGCACAGGTCAATATAAGACCATTAATGCTAGTGAAATTTACGAAGGCGAAATTAAGCACCATAACAAACTTACTGGCGAGTTCGAATTAGGCGAGCGGACTGGTGATAACGTAGTTGGTTATATTGCTTATTTCAAGCTCATTAATGGCTTTGAAAAGTATTTATATATGTCTAAAGAAGATGCTGAAGCACACGCTATAAAGTATTCTCAAACATATAAAAGGGGATTTGGCCTTTGGAAAACTGACTTTGACGCCATGGCCATAAAAACAGTACTCAAACGTTTGTTAAGTAAATATGGCATTTTATCTGTTGAAATGCAAAGTATGGCTAATGCAATTTCTGTAGATGGTGCCGTCATTCGTGATAATAATGGCGAGCTCACCCCTGATTTCGAAGGTGAAACTATCGATGTTCAATCTGATGTAGCAGAAACCATCGCTAATAATGCAAATTCTGAAGCCATTGACATTGAACCTGGTCCTGCCAGTGAATTTGTTAATCCTGAAACTGGTGAAGTAGTCAAAATGTTCGGTGATTAATTGTGATTAGTATTCAAGCATTCGGTAGTAGCTCAAAAGGGAACTGCTACCGAATCAAAACTTCCACTAATGGGGATGAGTTACTCCTGGATGCAGGACTACCGTTTAAAGACATTCAGAGATATTGCCGGTTTAACTTTTTGCATTTATGCGGAACGTTACTCACACATCAACATGGAGACCATAGCAAGGCTGTCAATGATCTATTAAAGCTTGGACATCGTGTCTATATGCTATCAGATACCGCCAATGCCTTGTATGTATCTGATAAGCACACAGCAATTCTTATAACCCCAAAAGTTCAATTTACGGTAGGCAATTTCAGTATCTTACCATTTGAGTTAGAACATGACGTTCCTAATATTGGATTTCTAATTTCAGACGGTGAAGAGAAGCTGCTATATATTACCGACACCTATTATTGCCGGTATACGTTTAAAGATGTTGATCATATCATGGTTGAATGTAACCATTCCTATGAAATCCTAAATCAGCATGTAGAAGCCGGTTACCTGGATGAAAAACGAATGGAGCGGTTAATTCAATCTCATTTTTCTTTAGAAAACGTCATTAAATTCCTAAAATCTATGGACCTAACTAAGTGCCAAGACATACGGCTACTACATTTATCTGATAGCAACTCAGATGCAGAAACATTCAAACGAGCTGTTCAAGCTGCCACTGGAAAATTAGTAATCGTGGAGCAAGAAAGGAGTCCCTTATGATTATTAAATCGATTCAAATTAAAGATAACGATATCAGTATTGCTTATCAGAAGCCATCTGCCACAGGGTTAACGGATGTATTCACGTTAAAATCTAAGGATGATCCACGTCCTGAACTTCTGCAAGCATTCAGCAAACTGCAGTCTATTGTAAAAAAGAACTTTGAATTCTTGGAAGAATTTAAAATCCCATTTTTGGTAAATACATTCAAATTTAAGTATGGCGACATCGAAGGCCTTATTAACCAGGTTGGTGTCGAGGGTATCGTGTCTGATATGAACACCCCTAACGAATTTAAATTTAAAACGGACTGGTTAAATGTTGAATATGCAGACTCTACATTTGCTATCTCAGTTCAAGATTTAATCGATGAATGCATTAAGTTCATTATGGGACGTCGAGCCCAGGATAATTTATTTAACGACAATGAAGAGTGATAAAAATGGCGAAAAACCAATCATACTACTTTAGTCATGATATCAATGCGAGTAATGATCCTAAAATCGCTGCTATGATTTCAGAATTAGGAATGATTTCCTATGCATGGTGGTGGATATTGATTGAAAAATTAGCCGCAGCAGATGATTATAAATTGCCACTAAAAAAATATACATTCGTCGCTTTGGATAATGAATTAAAGATGAATGATGAACAAATTTTAACAAGTGTTCAACAAGTGTTCAACAAAAATCAACACGTGTTGGAACAAAATTCAATGTGTTCATTTTGTTCATTTTTGTTAATTTATTTGTTGATTCATGACTACGAATTATTGGACTGTGATGACGAATATTTTTGGTCACCCAGCTTAATTCGTAGATTTGAGTTTAAAAAAGTGAAAGAGGAAACTATCCGCGAAAAACGTAGGTTGGCGGGCCTTAAAAGTGCGGAATCTCGAAAAGCAAAAAAACAAAATTTAACACATGTTCAACAAAATTTAACACATGTTCAACAAAATCAACTAATAAAAGAAAAGAAAAGAAAAGAAAATAATATAGAGAGAGATACGCGCGCGCGTGAAGACGAAAATCCTATATCTATATTTGAAGATGATGAAGTAAAAAATAAACCCATTTACGAATTGTATATGAAATCAATTGGAATTGTATCACCTACTATTAAAGAGCGATTAGATGATCTAGTTGAATCATATGGCAAAGAACGAGTCATTGTTGCTATTAACACCACAGCGGATAACGGTGGCAATAGTATCAAGTATGTTGAAACTGTCACGGCAGGGAATCTAAAGCAGGAGGTGCAAAAGGATTTTGGAGCAAGCAAATGTAACAGCAATGCTAGAGGCGTGTCTCGAAAAAATTCGAGAAAGGACGAAGACGTCGACTGGGAAAAAGAATATCAAAGAGTCCACGGTAAAAAATGAGTTCTTTTATCCGGTCTACGATGAACCAGTAGTCATTCAAACTAACATTAATACCACCTATACCGCAGTCGGAATCCCTAAGCGGTATTATGATATGGATTTTGACTGGTTACGCAAACATGGTAGCTTTCCAAAGGAGAACGATGAAGCTTACGATGTGGTTAAAAAGTATTCTAATAATCTGAAAGCTAATCTTGATTCCGGCAAGGGCCTCATATTAAGGGGCCCAGCTGGTACCGGTAAAACATCAATTGCGGTGAGCATCTTAAAACAGGCTATGGCATTAGGTAAAGGATGCCTCATGATTTCGATGCCTAATTTATTAGATACCATGCTTACTTTATCTAAAGGCGATAATGTAGCTTATCTAAGATTTGAGCAAAAGCTGCGGAACATACCGCTTTTATTGCTCGATGATTTTGGGGCAGAGTACTCAAAATCTGATTGGGTACCGTCTAAAGTCGAAAGCATTATTATTGATCGTTACAACCGGATGAAACCCATTATTCTTACGACGAATTATAGCGATGCATGGACTGAAAAGAACTATAGCCAAAGAGTATATGACCGCCTACGTGGTGAATATGCGGTGGCTATATTTAATGGAGCGTCACATCGATGAAAATTCTATTACGATGCCAGTTTAGATTTCGTAAGAAATCTCATGACCGGTTTCCAACATTGAATGAGTACATTGATTGTGAACGCGGCTCTACTATAGCAGCCGCCGCTATGAAGAAAAAATGCACTGAGCAGGTTAAAGAACAATGTCTATCTCAACAGATAAAGCCGGTTAATGGAAAAGTAGACCTACTGTTTGAATGGCACTCATCAACCAGGCACGATCCTGATAACGTGGCATTCGCCAAAAAGTTCATTCTTGATGGGCTGCAGTTGGCAGGGGTGCTAGAAAACGACAACCGAAAGTTCATTGGTACTATGGCTGATGAGATTATTCAGGATGATGAAGACTATGTCATCTTACACATTACTAAGAATATGGGGATATTCTTGTGATTACAAAATTAGTAGAGGTATAAAATGACTGTTAAAAAATTAAAAAACTCTTTAACAAAAAGAATTATGGCAAGATGCACTACTCGAAGCTATCAAATATCGTAAAGAATTATATAGAAAGGATGATTAATATGGATCAATTTATGGTGATGTTAGTGCTAGTGCTAGGAATTATTGTATTAGTAGTATGCTACACGATTATACAAATGCTAGGCGCTATTAAGGAATTCATAGATAAGCCGAGGTATAAGACTGTACAGGGACTGGCCCCAGGTAGATTGTATGCGAGACCAAATAATCCCCCGCCGCCTGTAAGGTTATCAGCTAGTGAGGAATTAAAACAATATACAGCCAATGAAACTTTAAAACGTCATGCGGCTAATCTAAAACGATTACAAGGAGAACATAAAATGAGATACAATTCGACTTTACAAGAAAAAGCAATTGAAGCAGCACAAAAAGCATTGTACGGTGTAGATAAATTTGATTATCTCACTGCTGACGGAGACCTAAACGGGATGTTCGTTGTTTGGTTTTGTAAAACCTTACAAAACTGGAAGGCGATTGTAGCTGGACGAGATTTTGACGAATTTATTGAGGTCACACACAACGGTGATAAAAATGAAACTTATGTTGATATCTATCGAAAAGTAACGAATGTGTGTATAAAAGATAACTAATGAAAATACTAGATGCATGTTGTGGTAGCAGAATGTTTTGGTTTAACAAAGAAAATGCAGATACAATTTACATGGATAATCGAACTGAAGATACAAATTTATGTGATGGTAGAAGGCTAATTATTAAGCCTGATATAATCGCAGATTTTCGAGATATTCCTTTTGAAGACGAAAGTTTTTATCTAGTAGTATTTGATCCGCCTCATTTAATAAGGGTAGGAGAGAAATCCTTTCTGAGATTAAAATATGGAAGGCTAGATACAACTTGGAAAGACGACATTAAAAAAGGCATCTCTGAATGTTGGAGAGTTTTAAAGAAGAACGGGACAATGGTATTTAAATGGAATGAGGAGCAAATCTCGTTTTCTATGATTAAAACTTTACTTCCTTGCGAGCCTGTAATTGGACAACATAGGGGCAAGACAATATGGTTAGTATTTTTTAAAGGTTAAAATGTTAGTTATTTATCACTGGTATAAACAAATTCGGACTAAAACACAAAACAAATGATAAAGGGGGAAACATATTTGAATGAATATGATATTGAGAAAATCACTAAGTTGGCCACAGAGGTGGCAACCAAAACTTACTATGAATTAGCAAAGCAAGAAAATGCACAGCTTGGTCGTAAACTTCGACACAACACGATCAAGTTATTAAAGCATTATAGTCAGCTGCAGTCGTATGTAGACAATGCTATCTCGGATTCGACACAAGCCGAGGACATATGGCTCAATGAATTGCTGGTGGATATGTTTGACGATAAGAGCATAGTAAGGGTAAATGCTATTGTTAAAAGCAAGGAAAAAACAGCATTAATGATGCGACATGTAAATAACATGCTAGATATCTATGCTGAGAAGTGCAGCGAGAAACAGTTTAAATACTGTGAATGTGTGCGACGTTATTATATCGATGGCGAAACATTAGAAGAAATTGCTGAATCATTCCCTGAAAAACCGGATGTGCGTACTATTCATAGGTACGTTGCAAGGGGAATAGAAGAACTATCTGTACTTCTCTGGGGAGTGATAGGGCTCAATACAAAATTGTCATAAAACTGTCATGGACATGTCATTCTTGACAATTTATAATGATAGTGTGAGTTAATGGGACAACAAATACTCTATCTCTCAACGACACAGTGAAACCTAGAACACTAAAACGAAAAGACCACTTAATCTATAACGGTTAGGTGGTCTTTTTATATGCAAATTTAAGGAGGCAAGGTGAATACGATTGACTGATGTGCATTGCGAGAAAAAAAGATGTCTGAATAACGTTAAAGGTTGGTGCAAGGCTAATGCAATTCACATTGATCATATGTGTGAATCGTATGCGCCTTCTCATTCTTTAATTAAAACTAAAACGGCGAAGGTTCATAAAGAGGGTGGTAAATACAAACAGAATAAAGATATTATAAAATAAAAAATGAGCTCTACGTAATGTAGAGCTCATTTTTGCAGAGGTCGCGATCCGCTGCTTGTGCGTTTACCACGGAGGCTGTGCAATTACTGTTTCAATTCCGAAATTGGGATTGGCCAGGCCTTATAACCGTAGTCACGTGCCCAAACCTTTTTGCCTGTTTTCTTATCAATGCGATAAGCTCGAAAAACAACAGCTTTTTTGAACTTCTGATTTTTCATTGGTCAGCCCTCCTTCCATAAAAATTTTATGGCGGGGCCCCGCACAAATAAAATTATATCATAATGAGCTCATGAAATCATAATGAAAAAAAGAAAAAAGCCGTAGCTTTTATACTACGGCTTTTTTCTCAGATAGCACAAGGGGCACAAATGACGACGGAGCGTTTTCTTTGTGTTTACAAGTTTCGCGAAAACTTGTGGTCCTCCATGAGCTGACCTTATCAAAAGTTCATCTTCAATATACCACATATTCTTGGTATGTCAAACTTTTACTTATCCACAATACCGTATATTGTATTGTGGATAAGTATATCGCTATATAGTGTATAAGTTATGAGTAATTAATATGAGTTGGTATTAATGATTACAATTAGTCATGATAAATATTGGCTATAAACTCAATATTCTCATTGCGGTTTTTAAATGAGAATAAAAGTTAAAAAGGTACTTCCCAGAGTAAAAACCACCGCTGGTCGGGCCCGCGCGAAGATTGTCTCTGTGTGGGAGAAATTTTGCTGTTGAAAGTTGAATGTCAAGAGACAGAAAGGAGGTCGTCAATGGCCGACGCAAAACCGAGAGTCAAATTCAATACCGCAGGCGATTTGCTCGTATCGACCGCACAACTTTGCGACCTTCTTCGAGTATCACCTGAAATTATTTCCAGGCATCATAAATCTGGGATGCCGAAAGCTGCCACAGGGTGGTGGAATCTCAGGGAGGTGCTTGCGTATCTTGGACATGCAAAAGGCGATAAAGCAAAAGACCAATCTGCAGCCACTCGAAAGTTAGTTGCTGAAGCTGACTTAAAGGAGTCTAAAGCAGCACGCGAGAAAAAGCTTCTTGAAATATTAGAGGGCGAATATATATCTCGTGCAGATGTCGCTAAGGAATGGTCTGGGCGAGTACTCGAATTGAAATCGTCTTTTATTAAATTGGCGAAACGAATTGCGAGTGAATTCACGGATCCGGAGGAACGGGCGAATGTAGAAAAGGTGGTGAATGACGTTGTCGAAGACTACCTCGAAAGCTACGCGCGTAAAGGCGAGTACACGCCGGAAATCAAAGTCAGTCGAAAAACAAAGACCTAAGGTTGAATGGTTTCCAGAAGAGCTTGAAGCGTTTAAACCCCCAGAACGATATACGGTTTCGGAATGGGCTGATAATTTCAGAGTGCTAACGAGTGTATCTGCAGAACCCGGTAGATGGCGGACAAATCGAACACCGTATCTCAAAGAACCAATGGATAGATTCACTGATCCACTTATTGAAAAGATAGTTCTTTGTTTTGGGGCACAGCTGGGTAAGACAGAAACAGAACTTAACATGATAGGGTATGCGCTAGACCAAACAGCATCCCCTACCATGATGGTATATCCAACAGATACCATTGCCAAATTCGCTAGCGATAAGCGTGTGCAACCTATGATTAAATCGGTCAAATCGATTAGCGACAAGTTCGATGAAGGTAGTAAATTGCTAGAGTTAGATTTTAACAATGGCAATTACATGGTGCTTGTAGGTGCGAACTCTCCGAGCAGTCTTTCAAGCCGTTCAATCAAATATCTATTCTTCGATGAAATTGACAAATACCCCGCCTTTGCAGGTAAGGAGGCAGACCCAATCAAACTAGCAACAGAACGTACCAAAACATTCGTTGATAAAAAAATCGTGATGGTGTCTACTCCTACGGTTGAGTCGGGTAATATTTGGCAGGCGTTCATGAGTGCAAATGAGCGCCGGCAATATTACGTGCCATGTCCACATTGCGGAGTGTCGCAAGTCCTCAAATTTAAACAGATAAAATGGCCTGAAGAACACAATGATAATGCCGACATGATACGTGATACAGCGTACTACGAATGTGAACATTGCGGCGAACGTATTTACGATAAGCACAAAATGGAAATGTTAAGAAGTGGTGAATGGAGAGCGGTAAACAAATCGCAAAGTAAAGTCCGCTCAGTATCGTATCACTTATCATCTATATATTCGCCGTGGGTCACATTCGGAGACGTTGCCTATGAGTTTAAAAATTCCAAAGGCACACCAGCTACATTGATGAACTTTATCAACTCATGGTTAGCGGAGCCTTGGAAAAGTTCTAAAACTAAAAGCACACAGAATCTGGAGTTTACACAATCTTCGTATCCATGTGGCGTCGTGCCAGATAAAGCAGTACTACTTATAGCTTCTGTTGACGTACAACTCGATCACTTCTGGTGGGAGGTAAGAGCATACGCACCGGGCGTTAAGTCTTATCTGATTGATTATGGACAGGCAAGTACATGGGAAGATTTAGAAGAGATAATCATTAACCGCGAATATCCATCAGAATATGGTGAACCTCGACAGGTGATGAAAGCCGGCATTGACTCAGGATTTAGAACGGACGAAGTATATCAATTCTGTTCTAGGTTCCCTGAAGTCTGTATTCCAATTAAAGGCTCCTCGAATCATAGTACGATGGCAGCACCATATACTATGACATCAATAGAAAAGGGCGTCGTAGGTGGATTGAAATTATATGTATTGAATACTGATTATTGGAAGGACTTTATATTCGCAAGAATGATAAGACCTGCAGATGAAGACAGTACGATTCATTTATACAAAAACTGTCCGCAAGAGTACTCTGATCATTTAAGGTCGGAAGAAAAGCAAGAAATCAGAAATGTGAAAACAGGTGCAGTGACGGTGCAATGGAAACCGCTCACCAGTCACCCTGTCAATCACTTGCTTGATACATGCACCTACAATGCCGCTGTAGCAGATATTGCGGGTGTTAAATATTTAATTGAACAAGAAAATTATGAAGAAACCGAAGAGGTTGAAACCTATGATGATTATGATGGAGGCATAGGTAATACGGGGCATTGGTTTAGATAGGAGGTGAACCATGAGCGATGTAAATGAACAATTGGAACGTGTCCGCCAAGTTATTGAGGATATCGAAACAAAAGGATACTCCGAGCTACAGATTGGTGGCAAACGATTCAAGACAATTGACTTGCCTGTGCTTTATGCACGTGAACAAACGTTAATGCAACGTGTACATGAGGAGTCAAATGGATATCAAATGGATGCATTCGTAACATGGGGTGGACGATGAATATTATTGACAAAGTAATCGGATTGGTGAGTCCACGACGTGCGTATGAGCGTAAGACCTACCGCGATGCATTACGTCACTATGATGCGGCATCTATGGATAGGTTAAGCAGTGATTGGCAACCCGCATATGGTACGGCCGAACAGCTTGCAACAGGTTCACGTGATATTATCCGCGGGCGTGCAAGAGCTGCAGAAATGAATAGTGACTTAGCTGAATCTGCTGTTATCGCTTTATTGCGAAATGTAATCGGAGCAGGCATTGTCCCACAGGCGAAAGTTAGAAATCGTTCAGGAAAGTTAAACAGTGAACTAAACAAGAAAATCGAGAAAGCGTGGGCCAAATGGGCCGAACCTGAAAATGCAGATATTAGAGGTATTTCTAGTTTTTATGAACTACAAGAAATGGCGCTAAGACGAATGGTGTATGACGGTGAAATTCTTGTGAACAAGACTTCGCAAGGCTCTTATTTACCGCTATCTATTCAATTAATAGAAGCTGAAAATATAGGGGCTGTAAGCATTACACACGGTAAGAATAATATTATCAATGGTGTTGAAGTGACTGAACATGGCCGACCAGTAGCTTACCACGTTAGTCAAACTGACCCGATGGGTTTACGATCTTTTGATACAGTTCGACTAACAACTGAACAAGCTTTTTTGTTATTTAAACCTAAACGGCCATCACAAATCCGGGGCGTAAGTTTATTGGCGTTAGTGTTACGTAGAATTCACGATATTGACGAATACATGGATGCCGACTTAATTGCGGCTCGTGTCGCAGCATGTTTTAGCGTTTTTGTAACTTCGCAAAATTCAGGAAGACAAGCCGCACTATTACCTCGAGATAAAAAAGGCAGACCTAACATCACAATGGCACCAGGTATGGTTAGACATCTCAGCCCTGGTGAATCGATTGAGTTTGCAGATCCTAAACGCAATGCAGGGACTGCGAGCGAATATTCGGCAACTCAGACTAGACGTATTGCGTCCGGTCTTGGTATGAGCGCTGACATCGTAGCGCGTAATATATCTGGGAATTTCTCAGCTGCAAGGCAAAACTTGTTAGAGGACCAAAAGACATTCCGTCAAGTACAGAAATTTGTAATCAGACACTTCTGTATGCCGATTTGGAAAGCTTTTATTGATGCTCTTTACTTAGCAGGTGAATTACCATCAGACTACTTAGCGAATAAGGACAAATACCAAGAGGTAGCTTGGCTTGCTCCAGGGTGGTCTTGGATTGATCCTGTCAAGGAAGTTAACGCCAATAAAGAAGCAATCAAATCCGGGCTTACAACGTTAGAAGATGTATGTGCAGCATCTGGACGCGATTGGGAGGAAGTCCTTGAACAGCGGAAGCTCGAACAAGATAAAGCTAAGGAGTTGGGGGTATTGCTAGATTATTCCAGTGAGTTGCAACCGCTAACGATGGGCGATGATGACACTACAAAGGAAGGAGCTGATGGCTAGTAATGAGTGAACATCAAAAGCGCAGCATTCTTGGTAATTATTGCCGGGAATCTACTATTGACAACGTCGATACCGATAGTCGGACAGTAGAATTATCTTTCTCTTCCGAAACGCCATATGGCCGTTGGTTCGGCGATGAAATCCTTTGCCACGATGAAGAGTGCATCAACCTTGAGCGCTTTAATAATGGTTTAGGAACAGCGTTGTTTAATCACGACAGGGGTGCAGTCGTGGGACACGTTGAGAAAGTTTGGATTGAAGATAATCGAGGAAAAGCATTAGTGCGTTTCGATGAAGACGAAAAATCCGACATGATTTTCAAAAAGGTACAATCCGGGACGCTACAAGGAGTAAGCGTTGGGTATTCCATTAAGCGATATGAAGTACTTGATGATAAAGATTCTATATCCAGTAATGGCAGATTCAAGGGCCCTGACACTTATGTAGTTACGGATTGGGAACCTTTGGAAATCAGCATTGTATCTGTTCCTGCTGACCCAACTGTAGGGGTAGGACGAAGTGCTGAAGAAATTCATACAAGTATTGACACACAGGAGGGAGAAAAAAGTATGGATCCAAAAGAAAATTTAAAAACTGAAGAAGTGAAATCTACAGAACCAGTTGAAACTGGTATCACACAAGCAGACCTTGCTAAAGCAATGGAGCAAGAGCGTAAACGTACTTCCGAAATTACTGCATTGTTCCGCGACTTTGATGTAGAAGGTGCAGACGAAGCAATCGTAATGGGGGTATCTGTTGACGAAGCACGTGCAATGGTAATGGACCAATTACGCGCACGTAACAAAGGCGTATCCGTAACAATGGGCGAAGCTGAATCTGATAAGTTCCGCGCAGCCGCACAAGATGCGGTATTAATGGCAGCAGGCTTGCCTGTAACAGAACCGGCACCAGGTGCTAGTGAATTGCGCGGCTACTCCTTAATTGAGTTAGCTCGCGAGTCCTTACGACGTGAATGTGATACTAAAGCTAACTTTGGTGATAACATGGAAATGGCACGTGCGGCTATTAACTCCACATCTACATTCCCTGCTATCATGTCTAACTTGGCCAATAAATCTGTGATGAATGGTTTTAACGAAGCTGAAACTACATTCCAAATCTGGACAGGCAAAGGCTCTAACCGTGACTTCAAAGAAGCAGCACGTTACGCATTGTCTGAAGCAGGCAACCTAGAATTAGTACCAGAAGGCGGTCAATTCCCACAAGATGTATTCGGCGAGGCATCCGCTCGTACTAAAGTAGCTACATATGGCAAAATCTTCAGTTTGACTCGCCAAGCTATTATTAATGATGACTTGGGTTTATTCTCCAAACTTGCTACTAAATATGGTTCCGCTGCAAAACGCTTGGTAAACAAAATGGTGTATGCTCAATTAACTGGTACAGTTAAAATGCAAGATAGCGTAGCCTTATTTGACGATAAACACGGAAACGTAGCGAAAACAGCAGAGGCGTTATCCGTTACATCTTTGGCGAAAGCAATTACTGCTATGCGTCGTCAGAAAGGTATTACCGATGAAGCTAATTTGAACATCACACCTAAATACTTGGTAGTGCCACCTGAATTAGAAATAACAGCATATCAAATCGTTAACTCTACTGCAGCAGTAGATGGTACAAACTCCGGCGTAGTAAATCCTTATAAAGGCCGCTTTGTTGTAGTGTCTGATGCTGAATTGACAGACCCTACTGCATGGTACCTAGTAGCGGATGCGGCTCAACACGATACTATTGAAGTAACGTACTTGAATGGCGTTGAAAATCCACGTCTTGAAACACGTCAAGGTTTCGACGTAGACGGTATTGAATACAAAGTGGCATTTGATGTTGGTGTTGACACTATTGACTTCCGTGGTCTATATAAGAATGCTGGTAAATAATTAGGGGGTATATTATATGATGACACAATTCGTAATGGAAACCGATCGTATCAACTTCACAGCGACTGCTGCAGTTAAAGTAGGCGACATTGTAGAAGTTGGTAAACTCCACGGCGTTGCACTTACTGATATTGCTAAAGGTGAAGTCGGTGCTGTAAAAGTAACAGGCGTATTTAAAGTAGTTGCTAACAAAGCTGATACTTACGCTGTTGGTGATTTAGTTCAATTCTTAACTGATAAGGCAGTAAAAACTGGTGGTAAAGTTCTTGGTATGGCCGTAGAGCCTAAAACCGCAACACAGGAAACTGTGACAGTAATGTTGTTACAACCTACTGCGTAAATAATTACAAAGCGCCCATTTTGGGCGCTTTACTTTTTGTGAGGTAGAAATAATGCTGAAATATGATGATAAAGCGCTACTATCTGTATTCGGCGAAAAGATTACTTACAAAGGTCAGTCCATAAAAGCTAGTGTGGAAATTGGCGAATATGACGGCAAGGGTTCCGGATTCGTCGATAAAGCATTAGCCGATAAGGCTCAAATTTGGGTGCGGGTTAAAGATGTACCTAATCCTCTTCCAAAAGACGAAGTGTATATCAATGGCGAGAAATGGTACGTTGATCACATTTCCAACTTTGACGGTACGATGTATTGCCTTGAAATCGTCCATAACGTGAGAGCGGTGAGACCGTGAGTAATGAACCTATTACGATTACAGACACAGCCACACCGTATCTGAATTTCATTGCAGAAACAAAACCGGACTGGATGCGTAAGGCATTAAAGTCGACAGGTTGGATGATGCAAAAGGAAATTAAGCAGGGTATTCGGTCGGGTGCACCAGGTGGACGTAGATATCCCAATTTCATGGCACCGGCTCGCCGGGCTGCATTTGAGTCAGCATTTGGTGCGAAACTTCGGAAAGCTTACCAAAGTGGCGGACGAGCTGAACGAGAGGCATGGGGCTCTAAATCGCGAAATGCCTTACTTGATATGGGCATTAGCGCCAGGACAATCGGATACAGTCCTCTAGGTAAGTTGTCGAATGCAGTAGGATACCAATACGACAAGGGCAAACAATCCGTTCGAGTCGGGTGGTTATCTAATTCGGCTAAACGGTTAGGTGAACGTATCGAGGAAGGATACACCAAGCAGATTACGGAGCCTATGCGTAAGAAGTTATTTGCTGCAGGTGTACCATTACCGAAGGGAAAATCGATGTTCAAAATTCAGCCGCGTCATACTTATGGTCCTATGAAAGCAGCGTTACAGCCTAAGCTTAAACCTTACATCGAGGATAAGATAGGCGACTACGCTATATATGGACCGGCAGCACAATCTGCATCTCGACGTAACTACAAGGTAAGGTGATTTGATGCAACAGACAATTCCACTGTCACGCATCGTTGAGCGCTGGGCTGAAGCCCTAGCGAATGATGAAGCTTTGACTAAATTTTGTAATGGCAAATACGGAAAGCCGGCGCAACTGTATGTCGGATATGATGATGTCGAAGCACCGCTTGAAGAAGATTGCCCTTGCATCATATTACTACCGAGTAATAAGAACGAAGGGCTTGCTGATACCTACACATACTCGTTAATGATTGTATGGGGTATCGTCCATAAAGGTGCAACTCGGATTAAGAATATTATTCGGTATGATGGAGCGCTAGAATCAGATAACCTAGGGCAGTTAATCATCGAATGTATTTGTAAGGTAAATCCGGCGTTTCCGGTAATAGGCATTGAGTATGAATTAGACTCAATGAATTGGCGCCCAGTATTCACTGGACGTTTAACAGCTACTATAGAAATTCCGCATGTAATCGGCGGGAATATTGAATATTAAAGGAGGAAATGCATATGGCAACAGCAAAACGTGCACAGGGCTCTCAGTCCCATGTGGCGATTGCGTTTGAGGCGGATTTTGGTACAACGCCAACTACTGGCGGTGTCATCACTCCGATTATTTCTAGTTCTGTAAAAGCTAGCCAGAACTTAAACGACTCCACAGTAATCCGTGGTGATCGTAATCCAGCAGCGCCATTCCGTGGCAACATCGACACGTCCGGTAGTTTAACCGTACCTGTTGGTGTAATCGACATCGGATACTGGTTAAAAGCTGCATTTGGTCAACCGACTTCTAATACAACTGGCCAAGCGCCAAATAAGAAGTCAGAGCATGTGTTTAAAATCGGCAACACAATGCCGTCGTTAACTATTGAACAGGGCTATCCTGATGTTAACGTATTCCAACAATTCGCAGGTGTGCGAATCAGTAAATTAGGCTTTAAATTCGGCGGCGACGCTGAATTGACTGCGTCCGTTGATGTGATGGGGTGTAAGGAAACATTAGCGGCCACTACATTTGATGCTGCAGCAAAAGCAGTTAATTTCCTACCATTCCAAAATCTAAACGCAACAATTAAAGAAGGCGGCGTTACGGTAGCCAACATTTTAAGTTGCGATATCAATTTTGACTTTGGCTTGGACGGTGACTCTTACGCTATTGGCGGCAAAGGTTTTAGAACATACATTGACCCAGGTATTGCGACTATTTCAGGCACGGTTAAAGCGTTCTTCCAAAACAAAGACCTTTTGAATAAGGCGGTTAACGGTACGGAATCCAGCTTGGAATTACGACTCGAACAAGACGACTGGTCACTTACATTTAAGTTGCCTGAACTTGTGTACGAACGACAATCTCCAGGAATCGATGGTCCTCGTGGCGTCAATATTGAATTACCATTTAAGGCGTACTATCGCGCAGATGCTGGCAAATCCGCAGCCATCATTACATTAATTAATAATCAAGAACAATACTAGGAGGTGCCCATATGGCATTTGAAGATATTAAATTAAGAGGTTTAACATTTGCTGAGCGTAGCGAATTGATTAAGGCTGAATTAGATCCGTTATACACACCTCTTCCAGAGGAAACCCCTGAACCGGCTAAATTATTGTGGTATCGCGATTTAGCCGAATGGATTATGAAAAATGTGTATAAGATGTCCGATAGTGAAATCGCAGAAGCACCTAACGATGGCGTTATGGAATTAGCAATTGAAACTATGCGTTTCACTAACGAAAAAAAGGCTGAAATCGAAAAAAACTAATTGATGCGTGGAGTTGGCTCAACTCCGATAAGCCGAAATATTGCTCTGATTGTATCAAGATGCAACGTGAGACTAAACAAAATTTTGACTGTTCGGAGTGTGAGTTTAATTCCCCGCATCAATTAGATGGAACGAGACAAGCCATGCGAGTATACAACGCTAGCCGGATGCAGCGACGATGGCATTCAGGCGGTATTGCAGGATTTGATATGCCAGCGGTGTTAGAAGTGGCGAAGGCTTACGGCATCGAGCCACTACCGCACCTTATCGATCTACTCGTATTATTAGAAGCTAAAGAATTGGAGGTGGCGCACAAGAATGGCCAATAATTTAATTGATATTGTCGTTCAGCTGACAGATAAAAATACGGAAGCCGGACTCAAGAAAATTACAGCTAGTGCTGAAGGCGCCAAATCCGCCCTTGGCAAAATGAAGAATGACCTCATGGCGATAGGTGCCGGTGTCGGTGTTGTAGGCATCGGTGCCAAACTTGCCAAAGAGGCTATTCAATGGGATGTAGCCGTTAAGAAATTATCAGGAATTACCGGTGCTACGGCAAAAGAAACCAGCGAATTATTAGCAGTGGCCAATTATATGGGCATAGCTATGGAAGATAGCGCTGGTGCATTTGCTAAGTTCTCCAAGAACGTCGGAGCGGCCAAGGAAAAAATGGAAGTCGCTCGGGCAGAGGGGAAACTCGGCACTGATATATTTAGTAAATTAGGCTATACGCTTGAACAGATTCAAGGTAAGAATACCGTTGAAGTGTTCAAGATGATACAGGAACGTCTAAGAGGCATGAAGGACGGGGCTGAAAAGACTCGTGTCGAAATGGAGTTATTCGGCCGTACTGGTTACCAAATGCACGCCATGCTTAACATGTCCGCTGAACAGATGGACAAGGTGGCTGAACGTGCCAAGGCAATGGGGCTTATCATCGACGATGATACCGCAGCCAAATCTGCGAAGCTAAATCGGGAATTAAAGGATTTAGAGAATACAGGTAAGAGGCTTGCGGTATCCATCGGCCATGAGTTAGTTCCTGTGTTTAATGACTACGCAAAAGGCGTATTGGATGTAGCTAAAGAATTTGAGTCAATGACTGCTGAGCAAAAGGAAGCTATCGGCGGAATTGTTAAATTCGGTGCAGAAGCTGGGGCAGTAATCATAGTCATGAGGTCGCTAACCAGTGCACTCGGATTTATGCGATTGGCCACACTCGCCGCTGCAGGTCCTTGGGTAACATTAGCTACGGTAATCGGACTTGCTGGGAAAGCATTACTTGATTTTCGTTACAATGAAAAAACATCTGGCTCTTATATGGGTGTAGATGTTGATGGGAAGCGTATTCACAAGAATACGAACTCAACAACAGGCCTGTCTGACAAGTTTAGGGAATCACACGATACTCGATATTGGATTGAGGATAGTGCGTGGCTTGGGCTTGTAAAAAATGACCGCTTAGCTACAAAAGAAGAAGGCGCTAGAATCGATGCGGCTTTGAAGCAAAAAGAAGAGGCGGATGCTGCAAAAGCGAAACTCGATGAGGAACTCGCAAAAGCAAAAGAGGACCTTGCTAACGGTGGAGGCCTAACCAATACCGAGGCTATCAATAAGGCGAATGAAGAGGCAGCGAAAGCGGCCAAAGCCCAAGAACAGGCTGCGAAGAAAGCACAGCAAGCAGCCGAAAAGTTGACGAGTGCTGTAGAGCGTATGTCTGAATTATATCGGTCTCTTACTTTGCAGAGTCTGCAAATTGACGGCAGTCAATACGAAATTGATAAGCTAACAGCTAAAAACCAGTATGAAGCTAACAATAAGAATATTCGTGATATCATCCGTTCTGTTTCCGGATTGAGCGGAGGCGTTACTGGAGAAGCTGTGAGTGTACTAGATGCAGCCAATGAACAGCTCGGTAAAGCATACGAGTTAGGTGCTGATGGTACATGGGCAACTGACTGCGGCAAGCTGTTCTCAGACTCTGTATTGCAGGCATTTGGTAAGGACGTGCCTCGATATGTCCCATCAATCATGGAAGCAGCTAGATCCGCAGGTGCTTGGCATGATGCGGGAGATGGCTACATTCCTAAAGCCGGCGACGGTGTGGTTGTACTTGGCGATAATCATATTGTCATTAGTGATGGTGCAGGTGGCTATACTGGGGCTAACTCTAGTATAGGAGTGGTTGCTAAGCCGTCTGTTGAAGGTGACTTTGGGGCTATTACTGGTTATGTAGATACTAGCGTATTAGCCGGAGCTACATCGAGCATCTCTGCTGACACAGCAGGTAGTGCAGCAAATGCTAAGAAGCTTGCTGAGTCAAATCTAACCGCCCAAGTTAGAGCTAAGAACGAAGAGTTGTATCAAAAGCGATTAGCTGAAGCACAACGAAATCAGACTATCCGTGTTCGCAAAATGAACGAGGATATCAAGAAACTCGATCTCGAACGCACAGGCGACCGCTTACAATTACTCAAAGCTGAAGCCGAAGCACAAAAGGCGCAGATTGATGATAACGTTCGTGAGTATACAAAAGCGGTAGGCGATAAGGAACTCGCTGAAAAGAAAGCTCAGGCGGAGCGCCTAAAATTGGCGTCTGATACCGAGCAGAAAATCAGAGAGTTAGCCTACACGCAAACGAGTGAAACTGTTGACCACTTAACTAATATGGTTACTCTTGGTCGTTTATCTCGCAGTGATGCGGATGCACTACTTGCTGAAGAGTTGAAGACCTATATTGACTATGCACGTAGTGAAGTCAATGAGGCCCAGTTAACGGCCACTCAAAGACTGCAAATTGAAAAGAACCTATTAGAGTCTCAACAGAAGCTATGGGAACTTGCAGGTCGCAGTCTGAAAACGAGCCTACAAGAAGCCGCACGCCAATATAAGCAAGAGACTACCAATTATGCTGATTTAGCTAAATCGACTTTTGACAGTACGATGAGCTCTATCAATTCAGCATGGACAAACAATCTCGAAGCTATGGCAACAGGAACGAAATCATTTAGTAAAGGCATTAAGGACATATTCAAGGATATGACGAACGCCATTATTAAGATGATGATTCAGTTAACGTTCCAGCAATATGTCATGCCTAAGTTGCAAGGATTATTTGGTGGTGCAGTAAGTGGTATTGGCTCACTAGGTGCTGCAAAAGGGACATCGTCCTTTGCCGGCGGTAGTTCGTTTAGTTCTGCATTTACAGGAAATCGATTCGCTGCCGGAGGAAAAACAAATCCAGGACTTATGCTGGTTGGTGAAAACGGGCCAGAATTATTACAATCCTCTGGATCACATCGCATTTATACCGCAAGCGAAACCCGTAGATTGATGGGCGGCACTACAAGTAACAACGTAGTTGTTAATATTGTTAATCAGTCTGGCCAAGAACTTGAAAGTAAGCAACAGAACTCTCGGTTCGATGGTGAGAATTATGTTATCGATGTAGTGGTTCGTGCTATGGAATCAAACAAAGGAGGTATGCGTGACGCCATCAAGGCATCCGCAGTATAACTATGGCAGTATTTCCAGATATTCGATGGCCGATATACCCAATTCAGGAGACTACTCCAGATATTTCGTATAAAGGCCAAGTTGAAAACATGACGCTAATCACCAGGAAGAAGACGACAAAGACCCGGCGGACATATTCCGTAGGGTACAAGTTGCCAACAGCTGATTACTATAAACTTCGGTTATTTTTCGATGAAGTCAACTGCTCCGGTATATTCGCTTGGGTTCATCCGGAAACACGCGAAACACTAAAAGTGCGATTTGCTGATCAGTTAGACTTTGCGGCGAATGACTACGGAGTGTGGATGGGAACCGTGAAATTACAGGAGGTATAACATGTTACCGCTCTCAACGGCATCGATTTTAGAGAAAAACCAAATATCGGCCACAGGTGTGTGGTTAATGCTGTTAGAAATATCCTATAAAGGGGATACGATTCGATTGGTATACAATACGGAGAATATCCAATTTCAAGGCAATACATATATCGCATTTCCATTTACCATTCAAGATGTTACAGAGAATGCGACGGATTTACCTAATATCAAGCTGTCTGTATCTAACGTGACTCGTACAATTCAGCGTATGGCAGAGTCTAATAATGGATTCACTGGAGCCAATATCGTCATTCGTGTAGTGAATACGAACATACCTGATGTGTGCGAGCAAGAGGAGCATTTCGTAATTACGGGAACTCATGCAAATGCAGAATGGATGGAGTTTACACTGGGTACTGACTTTAGCTTTACTCGACGATTCCCATTAATCCGTGTGATGAAGGATTTCTGCCCGTTCAAATTTAAAGGGGTTCAATGTGGATATAAGGGTCACGAAAATCAATGCAATAAAACCCTAGCGCGATGTCGTGAATTGGGGAACAGTACTCGATTTGGAGGAGAACCTACTATTCCGCAAGGAGGACTATATGCATCCAATAAGTGATTTGACTGATATGATAGGCACCCCATTCTCGGAAATGAAATGCTGGGATGTAGTTGTTGAGGTATATCGGCGTAGTGGAATACCACTACCCGAATATACCCAAATCCAAATGGATGAATGGCACGAGGTTCGTGAGCCAATGCCAGGGAGTGTTTTGGTATTTGCGCTATATGGTAAAAATCTCGATCATGTAGGGGTTTATCTTGGTGAAGGCAAATTTATACACGCTACTGAACACAGCGGCACCTGTATAGAGCACATATCAAAGTACGTGCCTCGATTGAAGCACATTTATGAAAGGAAGGAGTAGCAGATGGTTAACGTAATTATTGTAAATAATCCGTTCAAGCCAGAGCAACGGGATAGAAAATATTTGCCATTTAAACAGGGCAAGTCTATCAGCTATTACTTCCGTGCACATGGTGAATGGGCGTACTCAGTAAATGGACATGAAGCAGCGCCTGATACAGTTGTGAACGATGAAGACTACATTGTAGTAATGCCCCGAGTTGAGGGTAAGTTCTTTGGTGTTCTTCTATCAATAGGGATGGCTGTATTTACCGGTGGTATTGCTTCGGGTGCTATCTTTGGTATCCAAAGCTTGATTTGGCGGTCAGTCATCGCTATGGCGGTAGGGATGATAGGTAATGCGATCATTTCAAAGTTAACTGCTCCTAAGGTTGACCGTTCGAATTCCGAACAGTCAAATACATATGGCTGGGGAGGTACCGAAACTGTTACTGGGCAGGGCTACCCTTTAGCCGTGACGTATGGCCGGATGAAAAGCGCTGGGTTATTATTATCCCGCCATGTAATTAGTGATGGTGAAAAGCAATATCTTAACCTTTTATACTGTGCAGGTGAGGGCGAATTATCAAAAATAGAAGATATTCGTATTAATGCTAACCCAATCAGTAATTATAAAGATGTGCAGGTGGATATCAGAAAGGGCACAAATGACCAAACAGTTATCCCAAATTTCAATGATAACTTTGCGGATCAATCCCTAAACTATGAATTGACTGAATCATGGAATACACAACAGGTACAAGGCGATGCGTGTGACGCGATAGAGTTAACTGTTGGATTTCCTAACGGATTATATTATTCAAATGATAGCGGCGGCGCTGACCGTACGTCTGTCACGTTGAAAGCAGAAATTCGTAAGGTAGGTGATGAGTCCTGGCAGGCATTACCTTTAGCAAATCAAAAAGGTATGGCCGGTCATATTAAGCGCCGTGATGCATGGAACTTTATTAAGTCAGATAATAGCGTGACAAATACAGCTGATTACGCAGGACGAATTGAAGAGGCGACAAATAATGCGTTTTATCGTGTATTTCGCTTTGACAATCTCGAAAAGGCGCGTTATGAAATCCGTATGCGATGCAGTTCGAAAGATGGGAAAAGCTTGCGCCATGTCAATAAGGTCTACTGGGTGCAGCTAACCCAAATTATTTATGATGATTTTGTGCATCCGGGAAAAGCCCTCATTGGAATTAAGGCTTTGGCTACATCTCAGCTAAGCGGTACCGATCCAAAAGTAACATGGATTCAAGAGCGCTCAGAGGTGTATGTATTCAATCCGTACACCAATAAGTATGAAGCACAACCAGCTGATAATCCGGCTTGGGCTGCTTATGATTTAATCCACATCTGCCGTAAGATTGGCGGTGAATATATTGTATTCGGACAGCCCCATATGCGCCTTGACTATAACGCATTTAAGGCATGGGCAGATAAGTGCAAAACAAATGGGTTTACATTCAACTATATATACGACACCGCTATGCGATTATGGGATGCGTTAAAGTATCCAGAAGCAGTAGGTCGAGGGAAAGTAATTCCTGTAGGAACCAGGTTCACATGTGTTAGTGATTATCAGTCTACACCAGTACAGTTGTTTACTGTAGCTAATATCAAACACGGCAGCTTTACTGAAGAGTTTCAAGGTGTGGAGGCAAGGGCTAACTCTGTTGAAATATCGTTCCTTAACAAGGATAAGGATTATGAGCGAGACGTCATTCCAGTATATGGTGACACTTACGACGAGTCGGATACACTAACAAATCCGGCACAAGTTGAACTCATGGGATGTACTAGCCTTGAGCAGGCATATAAGCACGGTAAGCATTTTTTGCGATGCAATAAATACGAAATACGTACTGTGACAATAGAGGCGTTTACGGATGCCATAGCGTGTACAGTAGGAGATATCATTCTAATTCAGCACGACATACCTGAATGGGGCGAGGGCGGTCGTGTGGTTGCGGTAAGCGGCCAGACGATTACACTCGATAAGGAAGTGTCGGTACAACCAGGGAAGAATTATCAGTTGCTAATTCGTAGCAATTCTACGGATATTGTCTCTACGTTTAATGTAGTAAATGTATCGGGTCTCAATGTGATCGTTAAAGAATCCATACCGGTGCAGCCTGATGCGGTATATGCATTCGGAGAGGTTTCTAAATCGGCTAAGCCATTTCGTGTGTTAGCCATTACGAAAACATTATCAGAAATGACTCGTAAGATCCAATGCATGGAATATTATCCAGAACTCTATGTATCAGATGATGGCACGGTACCAAGCATTGATTATACAAATCACGGTGCATCTGATATTCAAGCAGTAGGGTTAGTGAGCGATGTCTATGGCGCTAATGGAATCATGTATTCACGCATAGGCGTAACGTGGCAGCTACCTCGTGATGGAAAAGTCTCAAACGTAGTTGTGAATTACCGAAATGTAAAGAGCGATACGTGGACATATATCGGAAACTACCCAGCATCCACAAATGCTACCACGATATCTGATGTGCTACTAGGTGCAACCTATGAGGTGCGGGTGCAGGCTATTAATGAGTTAGGACAGTTGACTACCGGCGTGACAAAATCTATAGCTATACCTAAAATGCAAGCTCCTGAGGATGTGCAAAATTTGCACGTACTCAGTCGATATAATCAGACTGCAGATAAGAGCGTGTACTATGATTTGCAAGTACTATTTGAACCGCCTGCTAATCCGGCCAACTTTGATGTGGCTGAGGTATGGTATATGCTAACCGCTAAAAGTGGTAAGCCGATAACTGACCAAGAATGGCAGTATGCCGGAAGCAGTACAAGCCAGGTGATCATTAAGGCATTGGGCCCGGGCGAGACCTATCGAATTAAAGCTGTATCCGTTGACCGATTTGGCAACAGGGCAGAAACTGCTCAAATGGTTGATGTGATAGTCAAACCGATGGATGCGGTACCCGATATGCCTAGTGATTTCGGTATTAATTTCAGTAGAAACGCCACCGCATCATGGAATGAGGTGCTTAATGCTGACGTCGACTATTACGAATTACGTACCGATAATAATCCTGGCAAAGATACGAATGCTTTATTGGCAAGAGTTAAAGGTACCTCTGCTGTACTTACTTTAACCAAACGAGCAGATACGGTTTATTTATATGCTCGCAGCACGTTGGGCAAATACTCGACTGCAGCAACATATGAGTATAACGTTCCACAGTTGGCCGCGCCTGAGCTTGTAGTAAAAAGTCAGTTAGGCGGATTCAATCTTTACTTCTCAACTAAGCCGGCGCAGGCCTACGCTATTCGATGCCACGTGATCGGAGATGAACGCACTGATGATTTTGAAACTACTAGCACCATGCTGACGTATTCGAACTCAGCCGGAATATATCGGATACGTTGCTCGTTTGTGGATGTGTTCGGAGATGGACTCGTTAACGAGAAGCAAGTCGTGATTAAGACACAAATTGATGCTAGCTTGCTAGACCTTGAGTCTCTTGGGCTGAATAAAGTTGATGAACGAATTAAGGAACTTGACAAGAAATTCAATAAGAATTCTGAAGAGACCACTAGAAGAATTACGAATTTGGCATCACATACGGAATCTCGCATTACTGAGTTAGCTGGTAGCATCGATTTACAAGTTAAAAAAAGTATTGGTGAGATTGATGGTGGCGAGTTGGTATCTCGCATTAACCTCAGTCAGTCCGGTGTATACATTGCGGGGAAATTGATTCACATCACTGGAGCGACTAAGTTCGATGATAACGTCATTGTTAATAAGATGATTCAGGCTAACGCAGTTACTGCCGACAAATTACATGTTGATAGTTTATCGGCGGTGTCCGGTACAATCGGGTTACTTCGTTCGAAAGAGACGGGCGCTCGTGTTGAGATTCAGGATAATCTTATTACAGGCTTTGATGATGATAACAACCCTCGGATTAAGCTTGGATGCTGGTAGGAGGTATTATGGAACCGCATGTATTAGCTTATGATGCTAACGGCAATATCATACTAAATCTCAAGGAAAGGCTCACGCATATCGAGGGGCGGATATATGTATCTGACATCCCAAATCGACGTCAACAAATTACTGTGAATGGTTTACAGCCTGGGCAACATGTCTGGGCCGCAGCCATGGGGCAGTACTTAGTGGCAGAGGTTAGGGGCAATGTCATAACATATTATTTTGCGGTGTCCCAGGATGAATATAATATCAATCGTCAATTTAAAGATCTTACATATGAAGGGTGGTTGGCGTATGGAATTTATTAACATCCAGAATAAAGAAGGCGTTACGATTATAAACGATACCTATGATAATCTAGTATATCTTAGCTTTCCTAAACAAAAAGATGCAGTTCTCTACACCGGGGCAATGAGGGGGATAACGCCAACGGTTCAAATCCCACTCAAACCCATAGCTTACACTCCTATGATGGTGCCTACAAGTAAATTCCAGTATGGATATATTGCAGGGGCGGCTAACGTAATCCAGGTCTTTTATGCCACTAATTACGCATATCATGGTAACACACCTCTTATAGCAGTATCAGTTCCACAAGGATATGAATTCGCAGCTCAGTGGGTTCATAAACGTCGTGAGCAATTAATGGTACTGATGGTGGATGTAATTAAGCCAGGCGAAAAGGTAACTCAAGCAATGGTTGACGAAGTGAAAGCTGGCATCAAGTTCTATTGTTTTGGTTACTTCGAGGACGTTGCAGCCAATGCAGACACGCCTCGAATCCGATTTGTTGACAAGGTAGGAAGTAGTAAGCCTAATACAGCGTTGCAGGTTCTTGGCCGTCACAAATATTATAAAGCGTCTTGGGCAACAGATTACAATCTGCAGAACGATGTGATATATGATAGCCGCATCAGGTACCTACGTGTAATTGATCACTATGCGCACGATTGGTATAACCAGTTATCAAACTACGTTCCGGATACTTTTACAAACATGGCCCGTGACCCAAAGTCATATGGCGTCAAGGTTGCAATTATACCCATGTCCGTAATCGATGTATCCGTTTGGGGGCCAAATATCAATAATGGAGATAAAAAGTCACACACGGGGCGAGTGTGGCAAATGTTCAGATTTCACGATGAGAGTACCGTATCGTTGAAATCGTATCAGTTCATTGATTGGAATACAGTCACCACGTATCCTGTAGGTTGCTCGGGTAAAACCACATCTCAGTATTTGGTGGTCGATGTGACCGGGTACGATAAACAAGGTACGATTCCATTCAATTAAGGGAGATGATAATTAATGAATGTAAAAGATATAGACCTCAATATTGGCGAGGATTTCGGGATAGTTTACGCAGTCCAAGATGACAATGTGGATTTGACAGGGTTTAAGTCAGTATTCGCCATACGAAAGCGAGCAAGTGGTCCGCTTGTTATTAAAGTACAAGGGGTAGCATCTGGGAAGATTGCGACATTCAATATTTCCGGAAAGGATACCCTAGAAATTAAGTCCTTTGGTGAGCATGTGTATGATGCTTTTGCATATAAGGAATCGGAGCCTAGCCGATACTACAAACTGGGCATGGGGGTAGTCAACATAATTCAGGATGTGGGCATGCATGATTAGAGGAGGAATGTATTATGCAAAACAAAGCGTTACCAGTAAGATTTGAAGGTCCAGTTAAAGTAGAGGCGGAAGTAAAAGCAACCTTGGTAGGCAATAATGGAAAAAGTGCTTATGAAATTGCTTTAGCACATGGATTCGTAGGAACCGAGGAGGAGTGGTTGGAATCCTTAAAAGCGAAGATGCCTAACTTATCAGGCGTTGTTTCAGCACTTCAAGGTAAGAACATTCTTATTAATAGCGGTACCCTTGAAGCGATATTAACTGCTATTGTCCATGCGTTGGATGAACAGCCTTACGCACCACTTACATTTAACGAACTAAGAAAAGGGGATACTGAAATTCGAGTATCCGGGCAAGATGGCTTTAAAGTTCGAGTGAGCGGCAGTGCAGAAGCTGTTGAAATCCAATCCGGAAGTGCAACTATTAGAATTCAGCCTTACGGTGCAGATGATATTTATCTTGAATATCTTAACTTAATCGATCATGTCATTGGCACTGTTAAAATCAAAGGTCTTATTGGATTCAATCCGGAAACGGCTACAGAAATTTTACCTAAGCAATTTTATGGCCGCAGCGATTTAGAAGGATTATTAGAATGTCCTAACGTAGTTAAAGTAGGTGCTGAAGCATTTGTAGGTTGTGAGTATTCCGTAGTAACCCTACCAAAAGCTTCTGAAATTGACAAAGAAGCCTTTAAGTTCTCCCAAATTAAAGTATTAAGTATCCCGTCCTTTGTTTGGGATGGTAGCAATTTAGATTTAAGAGACGTTTACGAAAATAAATATGGTCTTAATAAAATTGTTGTAGCAGATGAGTCCACACCCCCTGCAGATATTTCCTTACAAAAAGTTGACTTTGAAGTTTATAACCACGATGAAACTAAAAAATGGGATATTTATAGAAATGTTTGGAAACCAGTATAATACTTTATTTAGTAAGGAGATAATTGAATGTGGACATGGCAATTCGAACTTAACGATATACTAACAACGCTAACTATAGTTAGTATAGTCGCAGGCCTTACCTATAAAGTATTGGTACTTCCGCTGTTAGAAAAACGTGATTTACAACACTTACAAGATACGTTGGTCTTTCAAGAAAAGATGGGGGTTCTAACAGAAACCCTCAATGACTTGAAGAATGAAATCAAGTTATCGAGGGAAGAACGTGTAAAAGCATATACAGAACACGTGAAACTAGCCACAAGGGTAAAAGGAATGGAGTCGCGTATAGATGAGTTAAAGGAGGAGTTTCATGAACATACCGCCAAAGCTCATTAATTCATTAAAAAAATCATATCAATCTGTTAGGGTGGCGAAAGTCCACCCTACTTTAGTATGGGGTGCAAGAATACTCATACTTATTATGTTAACGCCAATTATATTGGCAACCATGGCTTATGCAATTTCATTTTATTTAGGAGAAATATCTAGCGCAAACGATAAGATCATAACAATGGGAGCATTCTTAATTGATCATATGTTTGGTGCCCCGGGCGTGATTGTATCACTCACGGGATTATTATGGCTTAGCGTTGATAGGGATAATAATGGTATCCCGGATAAGTTAGAAGAACCCTCTAAAACGCCAATCAATACCGTAATAAATGAAAGGAGTGATTATAATGCACCTCGTTAGTCTTACTGACTTAAACGATTATTGCCGTAGAGCTTTAGGCCAAATCAATAAAATCTATTTGCACTGGACGGCAGGCAGGTATAACCAACAATTTGACGACTACCATATTAACATCGATAGGGATGGGAACATCTATATCGATGGCGAATTAACAGACCATAAGAACCACACATATATGCGCAATGGTTCTGCAGTAGGTATCGCTTTAGACTGTGCCTATGGGGCTCAATGGACTGATAACCTTGGCGAGTATGCTCCTACGGATGCACAGATTGAAACTTTAGCACAAGTAGTAGCTTTGTTATGTGTAGATCTTGGTATCCCATGTGATATCGAGCATGTCCTAACACATGCGGAGGCAGCTGATAACATGGACGGTTATTATGCTCACGAGCCATACGGACCTACCACAACATGTGAACGATGGGACTTATGGGCTGTACGTGAGGGTGATGTTCCTGGTTCCGGCGGTGATGTAATTCGTGGTAAAGCCAAATATTATGCTCAACAATGGGGCAGTTTGATTTAGGAGGTATTATGAATGAAAAAATTAAAAACATATGGGTTGTCAATCGTGTCTGGTGTATTGCTGTTGGTATTGCCATTTTTATCACCTGTATTTGGTTCTATGCCAACAGAACCAGTAACATTGACACCACAGGAATACGCAACGCTGAAAACGAACTTCGACACGCTAGAGAGTACAATCAACAATCAATTGACTACAATCAACGAGCTAGAAATTCAGTTGAAAGTAGCCAAACTCTCAACGAGCGAACAGAAACAAGAATTAATAGAAGCGTTGAACTTAATCAACGAACAGAAAACGCAATTGACACAAGCACGGAACTTACTGCAAAAGCAAGAACAGATGCTGAACGAGCAAAAGCTATCATTAGCGAAAGCAGAAATTTACTTAGAGCAGCAGAAGAACGAAATCAAAAAAGCGAAAATGCAACAACGAAATAGTAAATTGCTTAATATCTTATTGGGCGGTACTGTTGTATACCTAGCAGCTAAGAATTGAGGTGATCCATACATCTCCCTACCATACGAGGGCGGACGTATGGATTGATGGTAAATACACAAAAGACCTTACTGGGAATATGACTCGGTGAGGTCGTTTTTTGTTTATAAGTAGTAATTGCAGATAAGGTAAAAATATGGTGTAATTAGGGTAATAATAGGAGGTGGGAGTAATGCTGAAAGTTTTAAATCGCAATCCACATTTTCTAAGGGACCCAGTAGCCGTAGCCGACTATGCTGAAGCGTGGGACGTAATATGTTCTATGCAAAGAGAACTAGGTCAGGGAATTCTTCTTGTTAGCAGAGAGACTTGGGATGAGCTTGGCTTGTTGGAGTGTTTTCCAAATTTTGTTTGGGAGGAAGGTGTGAAGGCGGTCTACATTAATAGCGATAAAAGCTTACTGATTCCTGCACCGCGGAGATATAGTCGAGCTAATGTTTTAAAGCTCATTAAGTTCTTCGGACTCAACTATTCTATTCGAGAAATATAAATGTGCGCGCTTTAAAATTCGTTTGAATCTGAAACGGTTGCTCAACTGTTGCCCAACCTAAAATCTAATAAGTGCAGTGTTTAAGCGGATAGATAGATGTTATATATTATTTCCGCTGAGTAATCACAAATAAAACACGCCCCTCATTGAGGGGCTTTTTATTTTGCCTAAATTTGCGTAACTTAGTATAATAGGACTATTAAGAATTATATTATAGTAAGGGAGTTAATCTTGTTTTATACAGTACTTATCATTTGGTTATTATTGGACCAATTAACTAAATATTATGTAATGAATCATTTTTTGTTAGGTGAATCTTTACCTGTTATTCCTAATGTATTTCATCTTACCTATATTATTAATCGCGGTGCAGCCTTTGGCATGTTAGCGAATCAACGATGGTTTTTCTTACTAGTGGCTTTTGTTCTATTAGCTGTTTGTGCTTTTTATTGGAAGCGATTAGCTAAGGGCCATTGGACTTTGCAAATCGGATCCGCCTTATTAGTCGCAGGTGCAATTGGTAATGGCATTGACCGATACATGATTCATGGGGTAGTGGACTTTTTTGATTTTCGTGTATGGCCTATTTTTAATGTGGCAGATATTGGTATTTGCATAGGTGTAGCTTTTGTTGTATTTTATTTGTTTTCATTGAAAGAGGACCATGAATAGCTTTCATTATTAGGGTCCTTTATAGATCATTGACTTGATTCGTCAATAAATATATATCTTATACTTGACTCAAAGAGGAATAGAGGATGAATGAATATATTGTAAGTGCTGAGCAAGAAGGCATGAGACTAGATGTATTTTTAACTGAACAGATGGAAGGATCTCGTAGCTATATTCAAAGTTTAATTAAAGGTGGTCATGTTACAGTAGGTGATAAAGTAGGAAAGGCTAATCTTCGGCTTACACCTGATACTGTCATTCATGTAGAAATCCCAGAGCCCGAATCGATTGAGGTTAAACCTGAGGATATCCCTATAGATTATTTATACGAAGATCACGATATTGTTATTGTTAATAAACCTCGTGGCATGGTGGTACATCCTGCAGTAGGGAATTATTCTGGAACCCTTGTAAATGCTCTATTATTCCATTGTAAGGACCTATCAGGTATTAATGGTGAAATTAGGCCAGGTATTGTGCATCGCTTAGATAAAGATACGTCTGGTGTTATGATGGTGGCAAAAAATGATGCAGCACACATTGGTCTAGCAGAGCAAGTAAAAGTACATTCTGCAAGACGTACGTACTGGGCGCTAGTACAAGGCAATATTGTAGAAGAAAAGGGGACTATAAAGGCGCCTATTGGACGCCATCCTAAGGACCGTATGAAAATGGCTGTTGTCTTTGAAAACAGTAAAGATGCAGTAACACATTTTAAAGTATTGGAGCGTTATGGTCATCAAACATTGGTTGAATGTAATTTGGAGACTGGCAGAACCCATCAAATTCGTGTTCACTTTGCTCATATTGGACATCCTGTTGTTAATGACCCATTTTATGGATATAGACGTATGGATTTTCCTATAGAAGGGCAAGCATTACATTCTAAATCGTTAGATGTTAAACACCCTATTACAGGTGAAGAAATGCACTTTGAAGCACCGGTACCAGCTGACTTTGAGGCGTGCTTAGAATTTGCTAAGACCTACCGTGAAGATAAACGAAAATAGTCTAAATATTTACATTGATTGTCTAAGTACTTATTTTTACTACTTATTTGGATATAGGGGCATAGAACAATCCTATGCTGTAAGGGCGTATATATGGAAAAGAAACGCTTACTAATGGATCAAGACGCTATAATGCGTGCGATTCGTCGTATTAGTCATGAAATTTTAGAACGCAATAAAGGTTTATCTAATGCGTTAATTGTAGGTATTGAACGGCGTGGTGTCATTTTGGCAAAACGTTTACAAGCGGAAATTGAGCGTATAGAAGGTATTCATATTGATTGTGAGTCTTTGAATGTTGCAGTGTATCGTGATGATCGTGATGCTCGTCCTAAAGAGGGGGAACCGTGTACGATTGATACAACGGAAAAGACAATTATCCTTGTAGATGATGTTTTGTATACGGGCCGTACTATTCGTGCTGCTTTAAATGCATTAATGACGGCTGGCAGACCAAGATCTATTCAATTGGCCGTCCTCGTCGATCGTGGTCATCGTGAATTGCCTATACGAGCGGACTATGTAGGTAAAAATATTCCTACATCACATCTTGAAAGTGTACGCGTTGCCGTCGCTGATCTGGATGGTGAAGAAGGGGTTACAATACAGGAATAATCTGTATTGTAACCCCTTATTTTTTGAGTATTATCATATAATAAGATGATTATCTTAATAAAATTAAATTATTTGACTCTTATATTTATGTGCAGAATGTTTCTACCAGATTGTAGTTCTGCTTATTTTATGTATTGTGGCGTATAGGTGTAGTCCATATGACCTATTCGTTTAACTTCATTATGTAAGCATAAGGCCTGTATATCTGTAGCTAATGTATCGATTTGATGCATCGTTTGTCCCAACGTATTTAATTCATTAGGTGCTTTGGCCCATTTTTGAATAAGTGGTATTTCAAAATCATTTCGAAGCCATTGACGACCTCTATCGTTGAAGGCTAGCAAGCGAGCATATTGTGGCGCTTCCTGTATAGCACTTTGTAGTAAATCTTTTTGTATTCCTAAGGTGAGATAGGCTCCCATTCGTTGTAAACGGGCATAGGTATAGCGCTTTGATTTTATTTGCTTCATAGCCAAGTTCCACGTAGGTTGTTGGGCCGCTTTGGACCATAAGTGTTCAATGCCTTCGTTGAACTCTCCAAAGCTTTCTAGCTCCTTAGTTGAAGTACGACGACTTAAGGTATGGACCATATCATAGTAGCGGTTATAGTTTACATAAGCACCATTAGAAATTATATTAGTCATATCGTCTGCAATAGTTTTAGGAACGATTGACTGAAGTTGTAATTTTATTTTACTATTTAGTGCATTTAATTTTGTTAATGTAGTTGCAGTTGCAGTTGAATTTGAATTTGTACTTGTCGTTGTATCTATATCTGTAAAAGTGTAGATACTATTTTTATTACAATTGTTACTACCTGTAGCCATTTCTGTTATGAGTTTACGCAATGCTGTACCAGAAGGAAAATCTTTTGTAATATTCGCGTCGTGATGATCTGATGTGCGTAAGATTGGTATATATTTTAAGGAAGGATAATAGGTAAGTCCTGCCCGAATATATTCAAGTCCTAACAGTGCATTAGGGGTGTTGAGCATCTCTGTATTAAGGGCTTTACGGAAGGCAGAGCCATAGGACATGCCTTCGTTAATATAGGTCCGTAATACTATTTGAGTACTTTCACAATCCATACGTTTAGTTATATCAACGAGTGTATCTAGATCAGCCGTTTCAGAACCAAAGGAGAGTGCATCGATATGTAAAGCTTTTACCATGCGAATAGCGCCTGTTCCAAACAGTTGTGCACTACCCAAAGAATAGAGTGTAGGTAGCTCGATAACGATGTCTGCACCACCGAGAATAGCCCAACGAGCACGGTCAAATTTAGAAAAAATAGCAGGTTCTCCTCGTTGTACAAAGGAACCACTCATGATACAAATGCGCAGCGCTTCAGGATGCTCTTGTGCTAAGGTATGTAATTGATGCGCATGTCCATTGTGAAATGGATTATATTCACAGATGATACCGATTGTTTTCATAGTGACTCCTTTCATTATTGTTAGTGTAACAAAGCGAAGAAATGCTGTAAACTACATTTCATGATATCCATATAAAAGGCTTGTTTATAGAAATGATGTTATGTGTAAATATTAAGTTTAGTATAGATTTTCTTGACACTATAGGCTATAATTAACTGTAAATGCTGAATTGATGTGAGGTATATGATGAAACAAAATTGGAAACGTACATTACAAGGGACTCTGCTCGGTGCTGTGCTGCTAGCAATGGCGGGATGTGGCTCTACAAATGTAATGGATACATATAGTTTTGGCCATCAAGTTATCCGTGTTGGTCAATCTGAAATTACCATTGCCTTGCCTTATGAAATGGGTAAAAGTACAAAAAATATGACTGATGATGGGTATCCAATTGATATTTATGGTTCCGTTACAGAACATATGGTGATTGAAGTTGAAGCATTGCGTGCTGGTGACAATAAACCATTGCCTACGGTTGATGAGTTTTTAAATCGCAGCAAGTCTGAATTCACGAAGATGGGCGCAACCATCAAGGAAGAATCTGTAGCTTTACAAGGTACATCTGCAAAGAAGCTTGATGTGACGTATACAACACAAGGGCAAACATTTAGCTTTTCTCAATACGTATTCTTAGATCATGGCGTATTGTGGAATATAATCTACCAATATCCTGAAAAGGATCAGGTAGGTGCTGATATCAGCAAAGAAATTCAAAACAAGATTCAAGTTACACAACAGAAAGAGGGTTAATCGATGAACGTATTAGTAGTTAACTGCGGTAGTTCTTCTTTGAAATATCAATTACTTGATATGACAACTGAAACAGAATTGGCAAAAGGCCTTTTTGAAAAGATTGGTGATCAAGATGCTATCTTCACTCACAAACGTCCTAATGCAGATAAATTAGAACGCGTTGAACCAATTTTGAACCATAAAGAAGCGCTTCGTATTTTGCTAGATATTTTAGTTGATGCTGAATTTGGTGTTATCTCTTCGATGGATGAAATTGATGCTGTAGGTCACCGTGTAGTACACGGCGGTGAAAAATTTGCTGATTCCGTATTGATTACACCAGCAGTTATGGAAGCGTTGGAAGAATGTGCTTCTCTTGCACCATTACATAACCCACCAAACATTCAAGGTATTGAAGCTTGTGAAGCTATTATGCCGAGTGTACCTCAAGTTGCTGTATTTGATACTGCATTCCATCAAACTATGCCAAAAGAAGCATATATGTATGCGCTTCCTTACTCTTATTATGAAGATTATGGTATTCGTCGTTACGGCTTCCATGGTACGTCCCATAAATATGTAGCACAACGTTGTGCAGAATTAATGGGTAAACATATGACTGATCTTCGTATCATCACATGCCACTTGGGTAATGGTTCCTCTGTGGCTGCTATTAAAGGTGGTCGCTCCATCGATACTACAATGGGCTTTACTCCATTGTCCGGTTTGATCATGGGTACGCGTACAGGTGATATTGACCCTGCTATCGTTCCATTCTTGATGGAAAAAACAGGTATGACCTATGAAGAAATCGATAGAGTTATGAATAAAGAATCCGGTGTATTAGGGATTTCTGGTGTATCCAATGACTTCCGTGTGATTGAAGAAGCTGCTGCTAACGGCAATAAACGCGCACAATTGGCATTGAATATGTTCCATTACAAAGTTCGCCGTGTAATCGGTGCCTTTGCTGCTGTTATGGGCGGTGTAGATGCTATCATCTTTACTGCTGGTATTGGTGAAAACGGTATTGGTAACCGTGATGCAATCTGTAACGGTTTGGAATATTTAGGTACTCGTATTGATTCTGAACGCAATAATGTTCGTGGTAAAGAACAAGAAATCAGTGCTGAAGGCTCTAAGGTTAAAATCTTTGTAATTCCTACAAACGAAGAAATCATGATTGCTCGTGATACTCAACGTATTACAGCAGCGTTGAAAAAATAATATAGTTCGCATCTGAACTGAGTGACTAATAGAGTCATAAAACCCCGTCTATATCTCGGATATGGACGGGGTTTTTGTAGTTTTTATGCATAGAATATCTTATAATAGGATGTATAGTTATTAATTAGTGATTTCTTTAAAAGGGGTAAAGCATGACAGTATTATATGAAGAAAAATCTCAGCGCACCAGAAGTGCAGAGTTATTGGTAGTATTTTTTGTGATTTTATTGTTGTGTGCAGCAGCTTATACAACGTATCGCAGTATTCAATTACATACGGTTTTATTAGCTGAGTATTTTATTGAAATCATGGCCATCATTGTTATGGTTAAACAGGCTGTTAGTAGATATACATATATTTTGACAGATACAAAGCTTGTGATTGAAGAGCACTCTATCTTTAGAAATCGTCATTTTGAAGTAGATTATAACATGATTGATGGGGTGTTCAAGTTTGAACGTGAGTTGTTGACAAATATTAAATACCGCTATAAATATAGAAAATGTTCTACCTCTGACCCGCGCCCGATTTGGTCTCTTGTGTATTCTATTGTAGATGGAAATAAAGTTAAAAATGGTCGTTTGCTGTTGAAAGCCGACGATAGATTCTTTGAAATATTAGAAAAGCATGTGCCTGGCCGTATTCGTGTGCCTCAAGCGGATATTGTATTTTATGCAGCGGTGCGAGCTGATGCGGTAAAACATGGGGAAGATGTACAAGAATATTATGAAAGATTAATTTCTTCAAAAGAAGATAAAGGAACAACTATGTAAGGGATGGTAAGTTCTGGGGGATAGGCAGGATAGTTTAGTTATACCAAGAATTTTATGTACAAGTTTTTTAATACGAAGGAGCGTATATGGCTGGATTATATTTGGCGAGTCAATCACCACGTAGAACTGAATTATTAACACAGGTTGGGATTGATCATACTGTTGTATCCAGTACTTATGAGGAATCTAATGAGGGTTACGACAACCCTATTGAAATGGTGAAAGCCCAAGCATTAGGTAAGGCTCGTTGTGCTGTAGGTGTTCCAGACGGAAGTATTGTGTTAGGCGCAGATACTATTGTTGTCCTTGATAATAAAGTATTAGGAAAGCCACATGATGAATCCGATGCACGCCATATGTTGGAGCATTTATCGGGTAGAGCACATTCTGTAATCACTGGAGTCGCGTTACTCATCAAAGGGGAGGAGATAGTTTTTCACAATGAAACAAAAGTATATTTTAAACAATTAGCACCCTTTGAAATTGAGTCTTATATTGCTAGTGGGGAACCGATGGATAAGGCTGGAGCTTATGGCATCCAAGGAAAAGGTGCATTATGGGTAGATAAAATAGAGGGCTCTTATACTAATGTGGTAGGGTTACCAGTTGAACATGTATACGAGGAACTGTGCAAGGCGTTAGGGGCAAAATAGTACTAGCGTATTAGACAGATAGTGATATAATTGGCTGTGCTGTGCTGTGCTGTGCTGTGCTGTGCTGTGCTGTGCTGTGCTGTGCTGTGCTGTGCTGTGCTGTGCTGAATAATTTTTAAGAGAGTAGATGTGTTTATTGTTTGATTTACAAATGGTGTTATCTATTTGAATGGAGAGATTCTATGGAAGTACCAACAGTAAGTGTAAAAGATATGCTACCATTCCAGCGCCCGCGAGAAAAATTTCTCGCCTTAGGCCCTTCACATATGGCAATGGAGGAGTTGTTGGCTATTTTATTGCGTACAGGGGTAAAGGGGCAATCTGCGATTTCTTTGGCAAGTGATATCGTACAATCCTTTGATGATGGCGTATATGGTCTTAACCGAATGACCGTAGATAATCTAATCAAAATCAAGGGTATTGGTAGAGATAAAGCAGTGACGCTATGCGCAGCACTTGAAATGGGTAGGCGTCTAGGGGAGCTTAAGATTAAAGAGACTTATGAAGATTTTTCGCAACCTTTTGTAATAGCTCAATATGTGATGGAACGACTGCGGCACGAAGATGTGGAACATGTGTGGGCTGCCATGCTAACATCTCGAAATAAGCTTATTCAGTTGGAGCATATCTCTAATGGTGGATTGGTATCAAGCCTTGTAGAGCAAAGAGCAGTATTTAAAAAAGCTATAGCATGCAATGCGGCGGCTATTATTCTAATCCATAACCACCCGTCAGGTGATAGTAGACCAAGTGATGAAGATATACGGCTAACGAAAATGTTTGTTAGTGCTGGTCAATTTATGGGGATTCCTGTACTTGATCATATTGTTATAGGGGATAATGAATTTACGAGCCTCAGCGAAATTGGTAAATTGAGCTGAGCCTAAATAAACTGAACAAAGCCAAGTAAGATTATTAAAAGCACTCATTTTGAACTATACCTAATTTTGACGCATGGGTAAGTTCCTATAAATGAGTGCTTTTCTTTATTGTGTATGAGATTATATGTATGAAGTTATGTAATTTTTATGTATGACTTATGAGTACAAGGATTATGCGTTTTCTGTGCTTTTAACAAAAGGAAAGGTACTGATATCAATGGAAAAAGTCGCGTTATATATGGTAAAATGGAATGATGATGTAATGAAGGAGAAATTACTATGAGTTCCATTTTACCTACTCTAGGAAAAGATGTAAGTATAGATATTGGTTCCATACAAACGCGCCTCATGGGGGGGACGCGAGGGACTGTTATAAGCGAACCATCGATTATAGCAACTGATACAAAACAAGAAAAAGTAGTAGCCGTTGGTGATGAAGCGGCGCGCCTCGTATTGCGCATGCCCGATATGTGGCGTCCGTTAACGCCTTTAAAGGATGGATTTATCGTTGACTATCGTGTTATGCATACTATGCTTAGCTACTTTCTTAATAAGGTGTCTAATGCGTTGCGTCGAGCCCGCGTTGTCGTAGGGGTTCCTTGTGGCATGACCGATGTTGAGCAACGAGCTATGATGGATGCTGTTATTCAAGCTGGTGCTCGAGAGGTATTCCTCATTGAACGACCTGTGGCGGCTGCTATTGGTTGTGGTGTGCCTATCTTTGAAGCGCAAGGATCTATGGTTATTGACATCGGTGGTGGCACTATTGATATGGGGATTGTTTCTTTAGGTGGTATCGTAGATAGCAAAACAATTCGTTTTGGTGGTTCTGATATTAATAATGCCTTATTGCGCTATGTGCGTGAGTGTTTTGGCGTTATCGTATCTGATGAGACCATATTAGATATTAAGCATACATTAGGTACAGCTATCGCTCCTTTAGAGGATGCAGAGTATGCCTTTCAGGGGCGCGATATGATGAACGGCTTAGGTAGACGTTGTGTGATTCATCAATCTGAAGTGTACCAAGTTGTAAATGAATGTTTGATAGGACTCTTGGATGAGGTTAAGCAAATGATTCGTGCTACGGCACCAGAAATCGTGGCTGATATTATGCAACATGGCATATGGCTTACTGGCGGTACAGCAAGACTATCTGGCTTAGCGGATCGGATTGGTACTGAAGTAGGTGTACCTGTTCACGTTCCTGAAGCACCTGAAACAAAAGTTGTGGTAGGCCTTAATGGGGCCTCATCTGATTTGGTGAGCTTATCGCGTTTTATTGTAAATTCTAAGAATAGAAAGGGCCGAGACTAGCATGATACAGTCAGATAAAAAGTTAATTATCATCGTTGTCATTGGTTGTATCCTAATGGCATTGATCGGCTTTGCGTGGAAGCAACGGACTAGTATTCCCTTTGTTACGGTTACCCTTGAAGGAATTACAACGCCTTTCTCTTATGGGTCAGCTCGTTTATTAGAGGGCGTCCAAACTAGCTTTACAGTACTTAATAATGCTATTTTCTCTACTATCGAACGCGAAGAGGAAGCATCTCGTAAAGCTACATTGGAACAAAAGGTAGTTAACTACGATGAAGTAGTGGCAGAGAATATTCGCCTTCGTCAGCTTTTAAACTATAAGAGTAGCCATCCAGAATTCTCCATGACCTTAGCAGGTATCATTACAAAGGATTACGGTACTTGGACAAATACTTTCACCATTGATAAAGGGAGTGAAGAAGGTATGGCAGTTAATATGGCTGTTGTTGTACCTAGTGGTGTCGTTGGTTTTATTACAGATGTATATCCGCATTCTGCTCGCGTTCAAACCATTCTTGATCCGCGTAGCGCAATAGGTATCCTTGTACAACGACCTGAATCTCGTTTGTCTGGCGTTGTAAAAGGTAATGGCAATACACCTCGTACACCATCTATGGTAAATATTGCTCGCGATGGTGATGTATTGGTAGGTGATAAGTTGATTACCTCTGGATATGGAGGCATTTATCCGAAAGGTCTACCTGTTGGCAACGTGCAATCTATCGAAAATGATTCGGAAGGATTTGTTAAAAATGCGGTAGTCACACCGAGTGTAGATTTTCATCGTTTAGAAGAAGTTTTTGTGCTTACCTCGTCTTCTCTAAGTGCACCACAAAAACCAGAACTTGAACCTAAACTTGTGCCTCAAACACAACGAGATCAAGTAGAGGGTGCAAAGGGGGCCGTTAAACAATGATGCGTCTAGCTTTAGCTCTCTCTGGATTTTTAATATATTTTATACAAGCGCAATTATTGCCTACTATTTTCCATACAGATTGGTTACCAAACTTAATTTTGACGATAATTGTTATGATTACTTTATTTAAAGGTCGTCGTATGGGGCTGATATCCGCTGTTGTTGGGGGTATCGTACATGATGTATTGATATCTAACTTTTTTGGGCTCCATCTATTCCCTTACGTAATTGTGGTATACCTACTATCTGCCGTAAAGCATCGTATCTATGAAGAACGCTGGTATTGGTCTAGCGGTATAGTAGCTATTTGTACGCTACTAGATGGCGTTATTCGTAGCTTTATGATATTAGCTAGTGGTGGCGATTTGCACTTTGGACTATACTTGTGGCATATGGTATTACCCGTGATGTTCTGGAATGGCTTGTTAGGCGCTATTGTGCATGGTTTGTTATGGCGTAAAGATGATGAACAACAAGGTTATATTTGGTAAGGATTAAGGGGGTGAAAGAGTGCTTGAAGGCCTCTATAAACGAAGAAAAACGAATCGCTTTGATGTACTCTTTTACATTGTAGCCGGCATATTTATAGTCTTGGCATTACGCCTGATGACGTTGCAAATCTTGTCTGGTGGTTATTACCAAGCTAAGGCAGAAGGCAACCGTTTGCGCATGGTATCCATGACAGCTGCTCGTGGTATTATGTACGATCGAAATGGTCAGATCTTAGTAGGTTCTAGACCGGCATACACTATCTCCATTTTGCCTACGGGGAAGGCTCTAGACGAAGGTGAAGTTGCTAAGTTGGCAACTTTGCTGAAAATTAAACCAGAAGATATTACAAAAAAGGTAAATGATCATAAATATGGTTATGAGCCAATTCGTATTGCTAATGATATTTCTATGGATATAGTTACAAGCATCGAAGAGCATCGTCATGAATTACCAGGTGTTACCATAGATGTAGAACCACTTCGCTATTATCCATATGAAACGATGGCTTCTCAGCTCTTTGGGTATGTGGGTGAAGTGAGCGAAGAAGAATTAGAAGAGCTAAAACAGCAAGATCCAAATACCCTTATTAGTGGTGGTACTATTTTAGGTCGTTCTGGTCTTGAAAAACTATATGATTCCATCTTGCGTGGTACTGATGGTGGTAAACAGGTAGAGGTTGATGCTACAGGCCGACCGGTTGCGGAGGTAGATAGAAAGCATACAGTGCCTGGATCTAATATCCATTTGACAATAGATGCAAATCTACAAAAGGCTGCTGAAGAAGCTGTTAAGAACCAATTAGAACAGTTGCGTGCCCAAGGCATTCCAGCTCAAGGAGCTGCTGTAGTAGCAATGGATCCAAATACGGGGGCCATTTTGGCCATGGTCAGCGCCCCTGAGTTTAACCCTAATTGGTTTGCGAAGGGGATTACAACGGCACAGTGGAATCAATTGAATAACGATAAGAATCATCCATTTGATAATAAGGTTATTTCTGGTGAATATCCACCAGGTTCTCCGTTCAAGATTATTACAGGTACGGCGGCTTTAGATCTTAAAAAGGTTACCCCTGAAGAAATGATTTTTGATAGTGGTAAACATTGGCTTATCGATAAACGAAATGCAGAAGGTGAAGCATTAGGGTGGCTTAACTTTAATAAAGCTCTTGCAAAATCAGATAATGTTTACTTCTATGAAATGGGCAATCGCGTTGGCATAGAAGGACTTGTAAAATATGCTGGCTACTTTGGTATTGGCGAAAAGACAGGCATCAATCTTGTTGGTGAGGCCTCTGGTAATATGGCAAGTCCTGCTTATAAACGCAAAGTGTATGATGAAGATTGGTATTTAGGTGAAACCTTTGATGCGGCCATAGGTCAGTCTTTTACTTTGGTGACACCATTACAAATGGCTGTTATGCTCAGTGAAGTAGCAAATGGTGGCATTAAATACCGCCCATATGTGGTGAGCCGTATTGATAATAAGGATGGCACGCCAAAAGAAATCTTTGGCCCAGACAAGCTCGGTATCTTACCTGTACCAAAAAATATTATGGATCTCGTTCGCGAAGGCTTGCGTGACGTTACTAATGAAGGTGGTACAGCAGGGGAGTTGTTTAAAGGATTCCCTATTGATGTAGCTGGTAAAACAGGTACTTCAGAGAATGCACATGGCAGAGATCACGGCTGGTTTGTAGCCTATGCACCATATGATAAGCCACAAATTGTAGTGGTTGCACTTGTTGAGCAAGGTAGCTTTGGTGCGGGCTCTGCAGGGCCTATCGTACGAGATATATTGGCTGCGTACTTCAATGTACCAGTGAATAAGAAATCTAATGATACAAATAGTAAGAGCAATAAGGAAACTGCTACGGGGACAAGTATTAATAAAGGGCAAAAACCTCAGAATGCGGTAACTAGTGGACAACCAAGAAAGGATTAGTATGGGCGAGATAATCGGCGTTGTATCCGGTAAGGGGGGCGTAGGTAAGACTACGATTACCGCTTGCTTGGGTTCAGCCTTAAGCAATGCAGGGCATCACGTATTGCTCTGTGATGGAGATTTTGGATTGCGCGATTTAGACCTTGTGTTAGGAGTGGCAAATGAAATTATTTACGACGCATTAGATGCGAGCGAAGATAAAGACTATATGGATGATGCCATCGTATCAATTGCTGAAAACTTAGATTTTCTACCAGCTAGCCAAAGTGCTCGTTGGGAAGATATAGGTCGTAAAAAATATAAAAAATTAGTTCGTCGCCTCTCTGAGACATATGACTATATTTTAATTGATGCTCCTGCTGGTATCGGTAAGGGCATAGAGTCTATTTTAGAATTAGTAAATCGCTGCATCGTGGTGACGCATCCTTTATGGGTGTCCTTACGTAATGGGGCGCGCATGATTCAAGTATGTCAAGAACATAATATTCGTGATTATGCTATTGCTTTTAATGCAGTACCTATCGATGGAGAGAATATCAATTTATATGATATGTTAGAAGTCCTTCGCGCTGAATATGTAGGGGCTATAATCCCTTATGATGAGGATATTTTGACCTATACACAAGATGGTCGTTTGTTAGAATTTGTTTCTAGCGAACTAAAAGCTATGTTAGCACCTCTTGTTGATTATGTAACTACCGGTGAGTGTTGGGAAGACTACGATGTACAAAAGCACTTCGATGCTTATGTAACTAAGAAAAAAACATCGAAGGAGCAAGATAGTACACCAAGTCTTGCAACAGTAGGTGAGTCTATTTTTGAGGATTCTAACAATGTTCATTACATTAATCGTGGCGGTTGGACCACGCAACGCTTATTGGTGCAAGGGAAACAAAGCTTGTGGCGCCGTAGCAAGTTGAAATAGGTGATATGATGTGGCGTAAAATATGGACAGATAGCGATTGGACTATCATCATATGTACTATATTACTTGTCGGAATTGGTCTTACAGCTATTGGTAGTGCTACCCATGTGAATCATGAGGCTATCGGTTTTGGTAGTTTAGTGGTAAAACAACTCGTATTCTTTTTAGCAAATATAGCTGTCGTTATAGGCATGCAATTTCTAGATTACCATCGCCTTAAAGGGTGGGGGAATATGATTTATGTGATTACCATGCTTATGTTAATTGCAGTTATGGTAGTTGGTACCTCCGCACTAGGTGCACAGCGTTGGATTCAACTGGGGCCAATTACTATTCAGCCTTCAGAGTTTTCTAAACTATTGATGATTATCTGTATGGCTAAAATGTTAGAACCGCGCATTGGCAAGTTAGATACTTTTAAATCCCTATTGATGCCAGTGTTATATGTAGGGATTCCTATCCTTCTCGTATTCTTACAACCTGACTTGGGGACATCCCTCGTATATATTGCTATATTTGTAGGGATGCTCTTTATATCTGGTATCAAAACTAAGCTTATAAAAATTATTGCGAGTGTGGCTTTACTCTTGATGCCTTTGGGCTGGTTTGTACTGAAAGAATACCAAAAGCAACGTATTCTAGTATTTTTAAATCCAGATATCGATCCCTTCGGTTCTGGCTATCATATTATTCAATCTAAGATTGCCATCGGGTCGGGTATGATTTTTGGTAAAGGTATCTTTAATGGTACTCAAAGTCAGTTGAACTTTTTACCAGAAAATCATACGGACTTTATCTTTTCTGTAATCGGCGAAGAATTTGGCTTTGTAGGATGCATTGTAGTATTGCTATTATTGTTTATGCTTATTTATCGCAGCATTCAAGTAGCATATACCTGCAATGATAATTTCGGTATGTTATTAGCAACGGGTATTGGTACGATGTTTGCCTTTGAAGTGCTCGTAAACGTAGGCATGACGATTGGTATCATGCCTGTAACGGGGATTCCGTTGCCATTCCTTAGCTATGGTGTTAGTGCGCTAACAACTAATATGCTGAGCATTGGCATTTTATTAAATATTGCTAGACAGCGGACAAAATATATATTTTAATATCCTTTCATAGGATTGATTGTGAAAGAAGTCTTTCATTAAAGACGGAGGATGTATGATTCAATTAGATACGTCATGGTTACAACATGTCCAAAAGCCCGCTCGTTACACGGGCGGCGAATACAATAGTATCGTGAAAGATCACAGTACTGTTGATGTAACTATGGCTTTAGGTTTTCCCGATGTGTACGAAGTGGCCATGAGTCATTTGGGCATCAAGATTTTGTATGGTCTCGTAAACCGTCGTGAAGATGCGGTAGCCGAGCGCGTATTTGCACCGTGGCACGATATGGAAGAGGAAATGCGCAAGCGTAATATTCCATTATTTTCCTTAGAAACACGTACGCCTATTAAAGACTTTGATGTGTTAGCATTTACGCTTCAATATGAAATGAGTTTTACTAACATTTTAAATATGCTCGATTTAGCAGGCATTCCTATGTATGCTAAGGAGCGTGATTTAGATTTTCCACTGCTTGTATGCGGTGGCCCTTGTGCGTATAATGTAGAGCCTATTGCTGATTTCTTTGATATCGTATCCCTCGGTGAATCCGAAGAGTGGGGCGATGAATTCATCGACTTATTTAAAGCAGAAAAAGCCAAAGGCTTCCCAGGTGGCAAAGAAGGCTTTTTGCGTAAAGTAGCCCAAATTCCTGGCACATATTGCCCGGCTTTATACGATGTAGAATACACCGAACAAGGCGATTTTAAATCGATTACGCCGCGTTTCGAAGACGTACCTGCAACCGTTGAGAAACGTATTATAGAGGATGTAGAGAATGTATTCTATCCAACAAAGCCTGTTGTACCGTTCCTTGATATAGTGCATGACCGTGCTGTATTGGAGTTATTCCGTGGCTGTACGCGTGGTTGTCGTTTCTGTCAGGCCGGTATGCTCTATCGTCCGGTTCGTGAAAAGACGCCAGAACGTTTGTTACAGATTGCTAAAGATACAATTGCCAATACGGGGTACAATGAAATATCCTTGATGAGTTTGAGCTCTGCGGACTATTCTAAATTGCCTGAACTCGTAGATATGCTCATGGAAGAGTTTAAAGATAAACAAGTTAGCGTTAGCTTACCGTCATTGCGTATTGATAGCTTCTCTATCGATATTGCGAAAAAGGTACAGCAAGTGCGCAAGAGTGGTCTTACCTTTGCGCCTGAAGCAGGTACGCAACGGATGCGTGACGTTATCAATAAGGGCGTTAGTGAAGAAGATTTGTTGGCCGCATGTACTAATGCCTTCAAATCAGGATGGAACACGGTTAAATTGTATTTTATGATGGGGCTTCCTACAGAAACAGACGAAGATTTGGCTGGTATTGCAGATCTTGCGTACAAGGTGCTTGACTTGCACCGTGATATTACAGGCAAACGTAATGGTTCTGTAACGGTGAGCGTATCCTTCTTCGTACCAAAAACACATTCTCCATATCAATGGTATGGTCAAGAAGATGTGGAGGAGATTCATCGTAAACAACGTTACTTGAAGTCTCTCATCAATAATCGTAACATTTCTTATCACTATCATGATGGTTATACTGGCTACATGGAAGCCGCTTTTGCTCGCGGAGATCGTAGACTATCTAAAGTTCTCGTAGAGGCTTGGAAAGCTGGTTGTAAATTTGATGGTTGGACTGAGTTCTTTAACTATGAAGCTTGGTTGAAAGCATTCGCTGACTGCGGATTGGATCCTGCGTATTTTGCACGTCGTACACGAGATTTCGATGAGCCATTGCCTTGGGATCATTTAGATTGTACTGTAAGTAAAGCTTTCTTAAAGCGTGAGTGGGAGCAAGCGGTAGCAGCTAATCTTACAGGCGATTGTCGTCGAGCTCCATGTAAGGGCTGTAATGTATGTCCAGAGCTCAATACAGCTATTATTGACTATAAGGAGGGTGGCAGAGTTGAAAAAGTTACGTTTGGCCTTAAATAAGGGCGAAGAATTACGATTCCTGTCACACCTTGATTATGCTCAAGCTGTAGAGCGTATGATTCGTCGCGCAGAAATTAAAATGGCATATTCTGAAGGCTTTAATCCTCATATGAAAATTAGCTTTTCCTCTGCACTTGCTTTAGGCGTAACGGCAGCAGCTGAATATATCGATATGGATGTGCTCGAAGATGATAGTTTAGAGTCCATTATGGACCGCTTAAATCGTGTAGCGCCTCCTGGTCTTGAGGTCCTAGATGGTAAAGAAATGCCTGAAAAGGTGAAAAAAATGATGGCCATCTGTAACTTTGCTATCTATGAGGTAACAGGTCCTGTGACAGATAAAAATACAGATTGGGATGCGTTACTTAAACCTTTTAATGAAGCAACGGAAATTTCTTATGAAAAGGTGACACCTAAGAAAACTCGTACCATTGATGTAAAAGAGTTTGTAAAAGAACCGGTCGTAGCCTCTATTAAGGATGACATGGTGACTCTTACAATGGGCATCGGTATTTATCCGCAAGGGACTATTAAACCTAGCGAAGTATGGAATCTTGGTAAAGAACAGTATAATTGGCCTATTACTTCAGATTACGAAATTCACCGTCAAGCCATTATGGTAGAAAACGAAGAAGGTCGCTATACGCCATTAGAGATTAATTACTAATTATAATTTAGCTGATAAAGAAGGGAGGGATAGGATGCATAAAATTTTGGTCAATGTTATGCGCGAAGAAATTCGCATGGCTGTTATCGATGAAGAAGGTCAGCTAGTGGACTTTGTCTTGGAGCGTACCGATGAGTCTCATATGGCAAATCATATGTACAAAGGCACAGTAAAGAATGTATTGAATGGTATGCAAGCGGCCTTTGTTGATATTGGGGGCTCTCAAAATGCGTACTTGAACTTACAACAAGGGAAGGAACAGAAAATTTTGCCACGCTTATCTGTGGGGCAACAAATTCTCGTTCAAGTAGTGAAAGAAGAAATGCTTGGTAAAGGTGCTCGCGTAACTGCTGATGTCAGTTTGGCGGGCCGCTTTATGGTGCTTTTACCGTATTCTGAAGGCATGCATATTTCTAAAAAGATTACTGACGAAGCCTTGCGTGCAAAGTTGCAAGAATTAGCAGCACCTTATGTACAAGAAGGTTGCGGTTTTATTATTCGCACTGCGGCAGCTAAGGCTAGTGCTGATGAAATAGGCCGTGACATGGATTACTTGTGGCGTACATGGCAACATGTGTTGAAGCGCTTTAAGGTGGCTAAGAGCGGTACAGATTTATATAGTGACGCAGATTTCTGGTTCCGTCTTGTGCGGGACTATGCTCATCGCAATGTAGAAGAAATCATCGTCGATTCCGATATGGGTGAAGATCGATTGATGGATCTCTTAGGTCATGGCCCTACATCGCAACAAATTAAAGTAACACGTCATCGCGATAGCACACCTATTTTTAAAGCAAACCATATTGAACCGCAATTAGAAGATCTTATCTCTCGCGATATTAATCTTCCTTCTGGAGGGTCAATCCGTATTGATCATACGGAGGCTCTCACCGTATTTGATGTAAATTCTGCTCATTATACTGGTAAATCTAATAAGCTAGAAGATTTAGCTTTTACAGTCAATAAAGAGGCGGCAAAAGAGATCTGTCGTCAATTGCGCTTGCGTGATATCGGTGGTATTATCGTCATCGATTTTATTGATATGAAAGATAAAGAACATCAACAAGAGTTATTAAAATTGTTGGGGGCACAAGCTAAGTTAGATAAAATGAAAACCGTTGTATGCGGCATTAGTTCGCTTGGCCTCGTAGAGATGACGCGAAAACGAGCTCGCCAAGGCTTGCAAACCTTGATGTTTGATACATGCCCTCAATGCGGTGGTACGGGCTATATGTTGTCGGGTCGTACTGTATATATGCAGATTGTGCGTCGCATCCGCGAGTTATTTAAATCAGGACGTATTAAAACGAATCTAGAAATCGAAGTTCATCCGGAGGTGGCTCAGTATTTAACAAAAGCTATTGTCGAGGATTTAGGTGGGTCTATAGGTCGCAAGATTTCTATTGTAGTAAATCCACAAATTAGTCGAGAAGGATATTCCTTGATGGCTATAGCCGAATAAGTAAGTAGTTTGTTTATAGGTGAGTATAGTGTCTATATTTGAAATTGTATTAATTAGTATTGGTCTTGCCATGGATGCTTTTGGCGTATCTATTGGTAAGGGGCTGACAATGCCTGTAGGTGAGAATAGTCGGAAGGTCACTTTGGCCTTTCTCTTTGGCTTGTTTCAGTTCCTAATGCCCCTCATCGGTTGGCTCATAGGACGTCAATTTATCGATGTCATATCTGATTGGGATCACTGGATTATCTTTGGTCTTCTTGGCTATTTAGGTATCGCTATGATTCGAGAAGGGCTTAGCGATGATGATGAAGAGGACGATGATAAGCAATTTTTAGGTGTCTGGGAGATGGTGATGCTCTCCGTAGCAACCAGTCTCGATGCGATGGCTGTAGGGTTGACCTTTGCGTTCTTACCTATTAATGTATAGGAAGCTTCTACCATGATTGGTATTATTACCTTTGGCATTTCTTTAATTGGTGTGTACTTAGGTAAATTTATGGGCCAATTTGTTGGAAAATATGCAGATATAGTTGGTGGAGGTGTATTAATTCTCATCGGTACAAAGATACTCTTACAGCACCTTGGAATTATCGGAGAATTTTAAAGCTCTGTATATATAAGTGTTAAAAACTAGGCGAATTCTGTAGTTTTTGGTTTGACATGATAGTGTAAATAGTATATACTATATCAGTATTAGTTCGGTTTTCTGAACTTTGCAATCCGCGTGAAGCAGGTTTAAACGCCCGACCGAAGTTCGGGTCGGGATACCGAATTCAGCGAGTTCGATAACAAGGAGGTGTTCTCATGTACGCAATTATTAAAACTGGTGGTAAACAATATCGCGTTGCTGAAGGCGATGTAATTACTATCGAAAAATTGGAAGCAGCTGCTAACGATTCCGTTACATTCGAAGAAGTTTTGACTGTAGTGAATGACGGCGACGTTAAAGTTGGCGCTCCTCTTGTAAACGGTGCAAAAGTTACAGGTACAGTTCTTGAGCATGGTAAAGGTAAAAAGATTTTAGTATTCAAATACAAAGCTAAATCCAACTACCGTCGTCGTCAAGGCCATCGTCAACCGTTCACAAAAGTTCGTATTGAATCTATCCAAGCTTAATTATGGTTTCCATTGGAATCCAGCGGAATAGTGATGGTCAAGTTATTGGTTGTCATATGTCCGGTCATGCAGGATATGATGAACATGGCTTCGATATCGTATGTGCTGCAGTGTCTGCCTTATCGGCAACGGCGATGTTAGGCCTCACCCAAATTGCTCAACAAGAAGGTGAGTATACGAATAGCGAAGGTCAATGTGATATAGTTCTCTCTGGTACGATTAATCAGAGTGGACAGGATATTCTGGGGACTATGCTTCTCGGTTTAGAGGAAATTAGCCGTCAATATCCAGAGTTTGTCCAAATTCACGAAATATAGGAGGTGAACTTAATGTTTACTTTTGATTTGCAATTGTTCGCACATAAAAAAGGTGTGTCCAGTACTCGTAATGGTCGTGATAGTGAATCTAAACGTCTTGGTGTTAAATGCCATGATGGTTCCATCGTAAAGAGCGGTAACATCATCGTTCGTCAACGTGGTACTCACTTCCACCCTGGTACTAATGTAGGTATCGGTAAAGATGACACTTTATTCGCACTTGTGCCTGGTAAAGTAGCATTTGAACGTGCTGGTCGTTATAACCGTAAAGTTAGCGTATACCCTGTAGAAGCTTAATTTTACAAGACTATTAATCCCTAGTGGTTTCCACTAGGGATTTTTTATTGTTTATTATGGTGTAAGTTGTATTGGTATAATATAATATAATTTAAAGTGATTATTAAATATATCATAGAGTCTTGAAATATGATCGGAGGCATTATGGCACTATTAGAGTTATCTAATATATCCTATGTTGTAAACGAAAAGTCTATTATCCGTGATGTGTCTCTATCTGTACATGAAGGAGAGTATCTCACTGTTGTAGGCCCTTCTGGTAGTGGTAAAAGTACACTTTTAAAATTATGCAGTGATTTGATTAGTCCTACCTCAGGGATTATTACTTATAATGGACGTGATTTAACCACTATAGATCCAGAAAGTTATCGAAAAGAGGTAGGTTATTGCTTTCAAAGACCTTACTTGTTTGCAAAAACGGTGCGTCGTAATATTTTGTTCCCTTATGATATTCGAGGTATGGAACCTGATATGATTCGTATCAAATATCTTTTCGATTTACTTCATATGCCTATTGAATATCTTGAGCGCCATAATGATGAACTATCTGGTGGAGAAATGCAACGGATTTGTCTCATTCGAAGCCTTATCTTTGAACCTAAAGTATTGCTTTTAGATGAGGTTACCTCTGCATTAGATGCTGTTAACACGGCTATCGTGGAACAGGTAATCGATGAACTTCATAATAATGGGATGACCATCATAGCAATAACACATAGTGAGGAACAAAGCTTACGTAAGGCTAATCGCCGCATTACAATTGTAGATGGATCATTAGCTAAAGAGGAGGTATTACGGTGAGTCAATTTCATGCTATTTCAGCCATGTCATTATGTCTTGCATCTATATTAGTTATTATAAGTATGTTTATGTCCTATCGGCAGGAGTTGAAGTTAGAGAAAGATATTTTTATAAGTGCTTTACGAGCTACCATACAGTTATTTGCCATAGGCTTTATTTTAGCTTATATTTTTAGTACTGAAAGTCCTATATTCATAATCGGATTATTAGGTTTTATGGCTATTAATGCAGCCTATAATTCTTCTAAACGCGGTAAGGGAATACCATATGCATTGTGGATTTCTTGGTTTGCCATAACCGTAGGTGCAAGCATTACATTATCGATTTTGCTTCTAACAGGTGTGCTTAACTTTACTGCTTATCAGGTGATTCCTGTTGGAGGGATGGTTATTAGTGGAGCTATGGTGGCAATTGGCCTTTGTTATCGACAAATGCTATCAAATTTTGAGTTACGCCAACAAGAGGTGGAAATTAAACTAGCGTTAGGAAGTACGCCTAAGCAAGCGTCAAAAGCCATCGTGCGAGATGTTATAAAGACTGGATTGCAACCTACTGTAGATAGCGCTAAGACTTTAGGAATCGTGGCTTTACCAGGAATGATGACAGGTCTAATCTTAGCGGGAATGCCTCCACTTGAAGCTGTAAAATATCAAATGATCGTGACATTTATGAGTTTATCTACTATATCGATTGCTTGCTTTATTACTTGTCAATTAGCGTATAGAGCATTTTTTAATAATAGGAATCAATTAAATAGGTAAATTTAGTACTTTAAATATATTTTATTGTACATCAAATCAGAATATTTACTCATAACTTAGAGTAGTAGCCTTAAGGTTACTGCTCTTTTTTTATAGAAATAATGTTTATATATGATTATAGGAATAAAAATTGTTGGATATAATTCTGTATAGTTATAAAGATTTACTTATTTTGTTTTTAACATTGCATTATTGCTATAAATGATACTGAGATTTATTATTGAAATAGATAGAGCATTGTTGATATAATGTATCAGTAAATTCTATAGTATTTCGTATTGTAAGGAGTTCTTATGAGCAATTATGACGTAGAAACAAGGGGAGGGCGCGCAGCTAAAACTACGCTACTAGGTATACTGGCTTTAGCTATTTTAATTGCCACATCTCTTGGTTCACTCTTCATTGGGATACGCTATATCAGCCTAGATGATATTATTTTATCCTTTACTAACTATGATCCTAATAGTATAGGTCAGATGATCGTTCAAACATTGCGCTTGCCACGTATGATAGCAGGTATCGTTGTAGGTATCAGCTTTGCCGTATCAGGTGCACTGATGCAAGGTGTTACCAACAATCCTATGGCAAGTCCTTCTATTTTGGGGATTAACGCAGGTGCCAGTTTTGGTTTAGCTGTTGGGATGATTTTATTTCCTTATTTAACCTTAAATGGAAGTATTTTGTTTTCCTTCGGTGGGGCCGCATTGGCAACACTGTTCATTTTAGCTCTTGCTAAACGCGTAGGTGGTAAAGCTACTCCTGTATATCTTGCACTTGCAGGTACGGCTATTAGTGCAGTATTTGTGGCTGTTACACATATGCTTGTTGTGTACTTCCAAGTGGCACAAGAGTTAAGCTTTTGGACTGCAGGCGGTATTAGTGGTATTCGTATGGAACAAGTATTACTCGTATTACCTTGGACACTCATTGGTATTCTTATTGCCATGTACGTATCTAAATCTGTTACGCTCTTAAGCTTTGGCGAAGAGGTAGCTATTGGTCTTGGCAGTAATTTAAATCGTGTACGTGTATTATCTGGTTTGACTGTACTTATTCTTAGCGGTTCTGCTGTTGCTCTAGCCGGTCCGATCGGCTTTGTAGGTCTCGTTATTCCACATATAACACGTAAACTGGTAGGCATCGATTATCGTCTTGTAATTCCATTCTCTGCACTCTTTGGTGCAGTACTTGTTATGATTGCTGACGTTGTAGCTCGTATCGTAAATCCTCCATTCGAAACACCATTAGGTGCCATTACTGCTCTTGTAGGTGTTCCATTCTTTATTTATTTAGCAAATCGTAAGGGAGGAAAATAAGATGAAAAAACGCTTTTTTGCCTACTCTTTCGTTATGACGCTCATGTTGTTAGGTGCCATGTATGGACATCTTCATACAGGCTTTAGTGATATGTCTACATCTGATCTTATTCGCATTCTCTTTGGCGGTGGTAATGATGTAGAAAAACTCACAGTTTTTGATTTCCGTTTAGTTCGCACCATCTTGGCTGTATTTATTGGTATGGGCCTTGCTATGTCTGGTGCAATTTTTCAAACTATATCTCGGAATGAATTGGCTAGTCCAAGCTTGTTAGGCGTAAATGCTGGTGCTGGTTTAGGTGTAGTTCTTTTAGTATATTTTGCAGGTTCTACAACGGCGTGGGGGATTTGGACATTACCTACTGTTGCCGTAGCTGGGGCTGTTGTGGCAGCGATTTTAATTTATCTTCTATCTTGTCGCGGTAGAGATATTATTTCTCCATATCGTTTAATCTTAACAGGTATCTCTATGAGTGCAGGACTCCATGCATTGCAAGTCTTACTCGTAACGCGTTTGGACCCTAATAAATTTTATTTAGTTAATACTTGGACCATCGGCACTATTTCGGGTAATACATGGGAGCATGTATGGGTGCTTGCGCCAGTTGTCATTGTATTATCACTCATTCTCTATGCCCGTTATATGGAGCTAAATTTATTGAGCCTAGCTGATGAAACAGCGATTGGGCTTGGTGTACATATAAATCGCTCTAGATTTGTATACCTTATTATTGCAGTTCTTTTATCTGGGTTCTGTGTAGCTATCGGTGGCAGCATTGGTTTTGTAGGGCTTATTTCCCCGCATATTGCACGCCGCTTAGTCGGTGCCGATCATGCCTATTTCTTGCCATTAACAGGTCTAATTGGAGCTATTTTAGTGGTCACTGCTGACTGGATTGGCCGATCCATTATTGCGCCTGATGAAATCCTCTTAGGGATTATTGTAGCTTTAATCGGGGCACCATACTTCTTGTATATTCTAGCAAAAACAAAAGCGTAAAAGGGGAAATATAAATGAAATTAGAAGTTAAAAACCTAACTACTGGTTACGGTGATACAAAAATTATAGAGAACTTAAATCTTACGATTCCAGAAGGCAAGGTAACAGCATTAATTGGTGCTAATGGTTGTGGTAAATCTACTTTACTAAAAACTATTTGTCGTATTATTCGACCAATGGATGGCGATGTCTTACTAGATGGTAAATCTATCGGTTCTTATGGTAGTAGAGAACTAGCAAAAAAGGTTGCTATTTTGCCTCAAAATCCAACGGCACCTGGTGAAATTACAGTTCGTGGACTTGTTATGTACGGTCGTGCACCGCATCAAGGCAGCTTATTTGCCCGTACTACAAAAGAGGATAAAGAAATTGTAGAGTGGGCTTTGAAGGAGACTGAATTACTTCAGTTTGCAGATCGTGGCATTACAAATATGTCTGGGGGGCAACGGCAACGCGCATGGATTGCCATGGCTATCGCTCAAAATACAGACATTCTATTCCTTGACGAGCCTACTAGCTTCCTTGATGTATCTCACCAAATGGATGTATTACATTTAGTAGAGCATTTGAATAAAGCTTATAACAAAACGATTGTTATGGTTATTCACGAACTTAATGAAGCCGCTCGTTTTGCTGATAATTTAGTTGCCATGAAGGATGGAAAAATTCAATACGAAGGTACGCCTCATACTATCTTCCATAATGAAATGTTGAAGGATGTATTTGGTGTAGATTCTACAATCATGAATGACCCTAAGACAGATCGTCCGTTCTGTATTCCTTATTCTATGAAAAATTATGGCCATACGGCACGTGAGGTGTAGTATGAAGCGTTTGTTAATTTCTGGTCTTTTGGGGGCTTGTATGCTCATGGGAATTGCAGGATGTGGTCCACAGGAAAATGGTATGACTCATGAAGCTATCTATGCTAATCTTGATGATAAGGTAAAAACAGCCCTTGAACGGTCAAATGATCCGAAAGACATTGATAAAGAGTTTAAGAAGCGATTAACGGCTATCCAAAAGGCAGCAGATAAAATTGTTACTGTTGAAGGAGATAAGATTATTGTCACTCATAAGCTCGGGACAACAGTTATGCCCAAAGAACATAAACGTATCGTGGTTGTTCGGACAGAAGATCCTATGATTGCATTAGATGAATCTTTTATAGGGGCAAATTTTAATGAAAAAAGCTATCTTTATAATGAATTAAGTAATCGTAATGTTCAAAATTTTAGTATTAATGATGAAACAAAGACTATCAACTATGAGCAGATTCAGGCTTTAAAACCGGATTTGATTATTATGCGTGACTCTTATGGCAAAGCGGCATATAATGCACTTTCTAAAATTGCTCCAACCATTTCTGTCAACGTAAATAAGGAAGAAGTTGCACTACTAACTATTGCTAAAGCACTTGGGGTCCCTGAAAAAGGGGAAGCTCGTTTGAAAGAATATTATTCACAGGCTAAGAAAACACGGATAGCTTTAGCTGAACATATGCAAGGGGAAACCGTAGCTTTTCTAAGAATTTTAAATAAAGAAATACGATTGTATCCGTATATGAAAAGCGATTTGAATGTCTTTATGGCTGAATTACTTAATATTAAACCGCCTGATATGGTATTAGAAACAGAACTTAACCCTACGAACAATGCGATTTCTTTAGAGCGATTACCCGATCTTGATGCAGGCTATTTAATCGTTTCTGCTGGTTACGGTGCTTCTAGTGCTAATAATCAAGGTGTAGCAGACCAACGATTGGCAAATCTTAAAAAAGATGAGTTGTGGAAAAATTTGCCTGCTGTAAAAGCCGATCATGTATTGCAAGTGGATAGTACTTTGTGGATGGCCCATGGTATTATTGCGAAAGAACGTGCTATGAAAGAGCTGTATGATACATGGGGAGAATAGGACTAAATACATTTGTAATATATAGTTAGTACTATTATGTAAGGGTTTATCTCGTGTAAAAATACATACATACATTTTAGTCATGTTCGATATAGATAATCGATATAGATTAGAAACTCCCATGATATAAAGGTTGCTTCCTCTTATGAGGTGGCAACCTTTTTGCATGTATCAAATTCCTGTGCTTTTTAGTAGGAATAGTGGTATACTATGTACAGTATCAGTGAAATACCAGAAGACTGGTTGTCATATACTTTCATAAACCTAAAGAGGGGTGGCATTGCCACTAGAAAGATTTGAGGTAAGTACTATGTATGATGTAAAATCTCCAAAGGCGGAGGAATTTATTTCCCATCAGGAAATCCTTGACACACTTGCCTATGCAGAGGAAAACAAGGAAAATAGGGAGTTGTTAGATGCTATTTTAGCGAAAGCTGCTACATTTAAGGGATTAAACCACCGAGAAGCAGCAGTTCTCTTAGAATGTCCGTTACCTGAATATAAGGAAAAGCTTTTTGCTTTAGCAAAGGAAATCAAGAAGGCTATCTACGGCGATCGTATTGTTCTATTTGCACCGTTATACTTGTCTAACTATTGTATCAATGGATGTGTGTATTGTCCGTACCACTCCAAAAACCGCGATATTAAACGTAAAAAATTAACGCAAGACCAAATCAGAGAAGAGGTTATTGCGTTAGAAGCGATGGGCCATAAGCGTATTGTAATTGAGTCTGGTGAAGATCCTCTTAATAATCCACTGGAATATATTTTGGAATCCATCAAGACGATTTACAGTATCAAAAATAAAAATGGTGAAATCCGCCGTGTAAACGTAAATATTGCAGCTTGTTCCGTTGAGGACTACAAAAAATTACATGAAGCTGGTATTGGCACGTATACATTATTCCAAGAAACATATAATAAAGAAAACTATGAAGCTTTACATCCTACAGGCCCTAAGAGCGACTACGCCTACCATACAGAGGCGATGGACCGCGCTATGCAAGGTGGTATTGATGATGTAGGCATCGGAGTTCTTTATGGTTTGGAACATTATAAATACGATTTCGTTGGTTTGTTGATGCACGCAGAACATTTAGAGGCTGTGTATGGGGTAGGTCCACATACTATTTCTGTACCTCGTATTTGTCCAGCGGATGATATCGATGTAGATGATTTCAGTAATGCTGTACCTGATGATGTATTTGAAAAAATTGTTGCTCTTATCCGCGTCTCCACACCGTATACAGGTATGATTATGTCCACTCGTGAAAGTCAATCCATGCGTGAACGTGGCTTGGCATTAGGTATCTCCCAAATTAGTGGTGGATCTCGTACTAGTGTAGGTGGTTACAAAGAAGAAGAAAAGCCAGAAGATAATACGGCACAATTCGATCGTAGTGATACGCGTACATTAGATGAAATCGTTAACTGGTTGCTAGACCTTGGGTATGTTCCAAGCTTCTGTACTGCTTGTTATCGTGCAGGTAGAACTGGGGATCGATTCATGGCTCTTGCAAAATCCGGTCAAATTCACAACTGTTGTCAACCAAATGCGTTGATGACATTGAACGAATATATCATGGATTACGGCAATGATGAAACTAAGGCTCATGGTTCTAAGGTTATTGAACAACAGTTAGAAAATATCAAAAATGATTTAGTTAAAGATAAAGCTAAAGCTTATATTGCACAGATGAAAGACGGCGAACGGGACTTCCGGTTCTAAGGAATTCACTGATATGGAGCCTCCTATTGATAATAGGAGGCTCTTTCTTGTTGAGAAAATAGCAAGCTTTAAATGAGAATAAAATATATAAAATAGTTTATTTTATTTGCATTTTAAGGTATAATAAATAAAAATGATAATGATAATACGTTGAATTCAAGAATAATATTGATTATAAACTACTGAGGGATATGATGATTAAGAAAAAACGTTGGCGCCTTTGTAAAGGTGATCAAGAGAAAGAGAATATCTTAATCCGTGAACTTGGTGTAAACCCTATTGTGGCTAAATTAATGGTGAATCGTCACATTGATGTAGACGAAGGTCGTCAGTTTTTACAAGGTACTTTGTCAGATTTGTTAGATCCATTTACATTAAAAGATATGGATGTGGCTGTTTCACTAGTTCTGGAAACAATTGAAAGTCACAAACCAATCGTCATTTATGGTGATTATGATGTAGATGGTATTACTGCAACATCAGTACTTTATCGATTTTTAAAGAAATTAGGTGCCGATGTTACCTATTACATACCAGAACGTCAAAGTGAAGGGTATGGCCTCAATTTAGAGGCTTTAGAGCACCTTATTGAACGGGGAACGGCTTTAGTCATTACTGTAGACTGCGGCATTAGTTCTTACGATATTGTAGAGGCTGTACGAGACCGCATCGATATGATTATTACGGATCACCATACGGCTCCTGATATGATTCCACGAGCCAAGGCCGTTATAAATCATAAGCAAAAGGACTGTCCATATAAGGATAAAAACTTATCTGGAGTAGGTGTTGCTTTTAAGTTATGCCAAGCCTTGTGGCTTACAAAGCACGGAGAATGGTACTTAGATGATTTAGATATCGTTGCACTTGGCACTGTGGCAGATGTAGTGCCTTTGGTCGGTGAGAACCGTATCATTGTAAAATCAGGCCTTGAGAAGATGAATAGCTATCCTAATTTGGGGATTAATAAGCTAATTGATGTATCGGGGCTTCATGAACGAACTATCACCTCTGGACATATTGGCTATACTTTAGCACCTCGCCTTAATGCAGCTGGTCGCGTAACGCATGCAACGCGTGCTGTTGAACTACTCGTGACCGATGATGCAGATATAGCAGAGGCAATTGCAGAGGAATTAAACGAAACGAATCGTGAACGACAAGAGCTAGAACGAAATATTCACGAGTTGGCTCGTATAGATGTAGCTAATCAAGGACATAAAGCTGATTATGTAACTATTGTGGCCGGCGAAGAGTGGCATCCCGGTGTCATTGGTATTGTTGCTTCTCGTCTAGTAGAGGAGTTTTACAAACCAACCTTAGTTATCAGTATTCATGATGGCGTTGGTAAAGGCTCGTGCCGTAGTATAGATGGCTTTAACATATATGATGCATTAAAATCTTGTGAGGATATCTTGCTACAGTTTGGCGGACACTCTGCAGCGGCAGGCTTTAGCATCGATGCAAATCGCATTGATGAGTTACGAGAACGGTTAACCAAGTATTGTAAAGAAGTTGTTACTGCTGAGGAATATATTCCCGTTGTGGCTATTGATGCGGAACTACCTGTTGATGATATCGATGTCGATATCATTGACCGCGTATCAGACCTTGAGCCTTATGGGATGGCCAATAGTACGCCAGTCTTTGCCATTATGGAAGCTACTGTGCAAGATATTATGCTCATGGGGCAATTAAAAAATCACTGTAAGGTAATTTTTGCAACTTCGAATGGTACATTAGATGCTATAGCTTGGAATCGTCCAGATTTATTTAGATCTATCTTCGTGGGAACTGTGGTAAAAGTGGCATTTTCTTTGCAAAAGAATGAATGGCAAGGTCTGGTTTCTCCGCAGCTTATGATTCAAGCTATTGAACCGTTGACTGAAGAGCCGATTAAGCTTTCTACAGAAGGACTTAGACAAATGTATGTCATAATAAAACAGTCCATGCGAGGTCGCAGTCAGTCGGTTTATAATGTTGAACAAGATATATTGCGTCGCAAGCCGGCAGATCAGAATAATCGCAGTGCTCTAACATCTATCGATGTATTTAAAGAATTGGGCATTGTTGAAGAATATACAAGTGATGATGGTCAATTAATGCTTAGATGGAATGCCATTGAAGGAAAATTAGATCTTGTCACATCCGTAACATTCCTTACTTATAGTGTATAGGAGGTGACATCATGACAACTGTAAATGAAGAAGGCAAAGCTTTGGTGGAACAAACTACTTTTGATAAAGGTAAAGCCTTAGCTGAGTTTATGGAGTATATCCATACTTATTTAACAGATGATGAGTGTGATCAAGTATTGAAAGCTTTTGAGCTTGCTGACAAGGCTCACGAAGGGCAGTTTAGAGCTTCCGGTGAACCATATATCATGCATCCGCTGGCTGTAGCTGATATTTTGGCACATTTACAAATCGACCATATTACACTCATGGCAGCTCTTATGCATGATGTGGTCGAAGATACATCTTACTCGAAGGAAGACCTAGAGGAGATGTTTGGTTCTGAAGTAGCATTCCTCGTTGATGGGGTAACAAAATTAAACCAATTCCAGTATGAAACAAAAGAAGATCGTCAAATGGAAAACTATCGAAAGATGATTTTAGCCATGGCGAAGGATGTACGTGTCGTAGTTATTAAATTGGGTGACCGCTTACACAACATGCGCACATTAAAGCATATGCGTAGTGACAAACAAAAACGTATTGCTAAGGAAACCCTAGAAATCTTTGCACCTTTGGCACATCGTCTCGGTATCTTCAATGTGAAATGGGAGTTGGAAGATTTATCCTTCCGTTATTTAGAGCCGGAAAAATACTATGATCTAGTCGATCAAATGAAACAAAAACGCCAAGTTCGGGAAGACATCGTTAATGATACGATGAGGCAACTTACAAAGGCCTTAAGCGAAGCTCATATCAAGGCGGATATCAAAGGTCGTCCAAAACACTTCTACAGTATTTATAAGAAGATGAAAAAGGACAATCGCGATTTATCCCAAATTTATGATTTGCTTGCCGTTCGTGTAATCGTTGATAGCATCCCTGATTGTTATGCGGTGCTTGGCATTGCTCATAGCTTGTGGAAGCCATTGCCTTATCGCTTCAAAGATTATATTTCCATGCCGAAGTCTAATATGTATCAATCCTTGCATACAACCGTTATCGGCACGATGGGGCAACCGGTAGAGATTCAAATCCGTACTTGGGAAATGCACCGTGTATCTGAATATGGTGTGGCCGCTCACTGGCGATATAAAGAAGGAAATAAAAACGGCGATAAAGAATTTGATCAAAAGGTTGCATGGCTGCGCCAGGTTCTTGAATGGCAAGATACTACTAATCCAACGGAACTCGTTAATGCTTTGAAATTAGACGTTTTCTCTGGTGAGGTATTTGTATTTACGCCAAAGGGTGACGTTGTTAAGTTGCCAATAGGCTCTGTACCTCTTGATTTTGCCTATCGAGTTCATACCGATGTAGGTCATCATTGTGTAGGTGCTAAGGTAAACGGTAAAATTGTACCGCTGGATTACACCTTGCAAAATGGTGATATTGTTGATATCATCACATCCAAAACAGGTCGTCCTAGCCTTGATTGGTTGAATATCGTAGGTTCTTCTGAAAGTAAGAGCAAAATTCGCAATTGGTTCAAGCGTGAAAATAAAGCTGAAAATATTGAAAAAGGCTTAGAAGCTCTTGAAAAAGAAGCAAAACGATTGAATCATAATTGGAAAGAATTATGTGCAGACAACCGTTTACAACATGTAACGAAACAACTTAAAGCCGGTACAGAAGAGGAAATGTTTGCAGCCTGTGGCTATGGCGGTATTCCTGTAAGCACGGTTCTCTTGCGTTTAATTGAACTTTATAAAAAGTCTAAAGAGGTAGAGGAATCTAAGCGCAGTACAGAGCAAATTATTGAGAAGTTAAAATCTCAAGGACAAAAGAAAACTAAAAATGGCACTGGTGTTCTCGTAAAAGGTGAAGCTGGTGTGATGGTGCGTATGGCAAAATGCTGTAATCCTGTACCTGGTGATGATATTATAGGTTACATAACCCGTGGTCGTGGCGTTTCTATTCACCGTTGTGATTGCCCTAGCATGGGCCATTCACCTGAAGATTTAGAGCGGATGATAGAAGTCTCTTGGGACGGTTCTTCTGGCGAATCTTTCCACGTAGGCATTGATATTCAAGCTTATGATCGAGCTGGCATTCTCATGGAGGTTATGGCGGTGCTTTCAGAATTGAAAATCACCATTACTAACATCAATGCTAAGGTTCAAGAAGATACAAAAAATGTAAGCATCAATTTGGTGGTTGATATTCGGGATATTTCGCAACTAGATTTCGTAATGACTAAATTGCGTCGTATTCGTGAAGTGTATACTGTTCAACGTAGTAAAGGAGGGGCTTAATGAGCGAACAACAATTAGTGCTTATGCGCATGCCTTTAGGTCCACTAGGAACAAATTGCTATGTTATCGGTGATAAAGCGATAGGTGAAGCTTTCATTATCGATCCTGCAACAGCTGAAGTACTAGATGCGCTAAAAAAACATGACTTAAAGCCGAAGGCGATTGTACTGACACATGGTCATGGAGATCATATTGGTGGCATTCAAGAGATTGTAAACATCTATCATGTGCCTGTATATATTCATAAGGGCGATGTACCGTATTTATCTGATCCTGAACTTAATCTTAGTGCTTATAGCAATCCAACGCCAATTAAGGTAAAAGCGGAAATTATTGAGGTTAAACAAGGTGATCACATTACATGTGGTGATATCGATCTTGAGGTGCTTGAAACACCAGGTCATACGCCAGGAGGTGTGTGTTATTACATGGAAGGTCTTGTGTTTGTAGGGGACACTCTATTTAGAGACTCCGTAGGCCGTACAGATTTTCCAAATGGTTCTTATGAGACCCTGATATCATCTATTAAGACTCAGCTTTATACATTGCCTGATAATACAATGGTTTATCCTGGTCATGGACCGGAAACAAATATAGGGTATGAAAAACAATACAACCCATTCGTTGGTCAGTAGGTTTAAACGAATTATTTTTTACAGTCGAGGGGAAATTTATTATGAACACAACATTAGAAAAATTAAAAGAACGCATTAAAGACAAAAAGTACAAATTGACAACTCAACGTCAAACAATCTTACAAGCATTCATCGATGCTGATGAAAATCACTTGAGTGCTGAAGATGTATATGTTCTTGTAAAAGAGGTGGCACCTGATATCGGGTTGGCAACAATTTATAGAACTCTTGATCTCTTCACAGAACTTGATTTGTTAAAACGTCTTGATTTTGGTGATGGTCGTAATCGCTATGAATTAAATGACGAAGAGTTCGCTCATTTCCATCATCATTTGATTTGCGTAAAATGTGGTAAAGTATCCGAGTTTGAAGACGACATGCTTGAAACATTGGAGTCTATTATCGCTAAGAAATTAAACTTCCGTACCATTGATCATCAATTGAAAGTATATGGTTATTGTAGTGATTGCCAAAATCATATGACTGAAGCAGAATTAGAAAAGCTTGAGCGTATGTCCCATCATGGTTAATGGATATCTATATACGGGTCCATTACCACTTGGCTCTGTAGTAGCTCATAACTGTGGCGCGGCCGGACTCTTTTCTGATAAGGTACATCCAGAGGTTATCCTTGAAGCGCATGAAGTGGAAGGGCTGTACACATTAACTGTTACCATTGGTGATTCGGTTCAGATTTTTGAAGGCCCTGTTTCCTCTATGGGGCGTCGCCAAATTGGACAAGCCTTGTTGCGCTATTTGCGTGAATATCAAGGCTTACCTGCTGAGGCTCCGTGGGGAACTATGGTAGGTGTGCGCCCAACAAAGCTACTACATAAATATATAGATACATATGGCTCTGTCCACGCAGCAACTCGTCACATTCGGGACGAGTTTTCTGTGTCTATGGAAAAGCTTGCTACTTTGGGGGCCATTGGCGAGTATCAACGTCCATTTCTATCTGATACAGATGATAAAAAGGTAAGCCTCTATTGTGGTATTCCTTTCTGTGACACGCGTTGCGTATATTGCTCATTTCCATATGGTCTCTATCAGGATTATGCTGGTAAAAGTCAATTTCTAAGGGCTTTAACCCGTGATATAGAAGATATGAAAGCTATTATCCAATCTTATAATCTAACCGTAGATACCCTCTATATGGGCGGCGGTACTCCGACAGTGCTAAAGGATGAAGACTTTCACCAGGTTCTAAAACAGTTGTCTCTACTCGTACCAGAAGGTCATGAATTTACTGTAGAGGCAGGACGACCTGATTCTGTTAATCCTACAAAGCTACGTTCCATGCTTGCGCTAGGTGTGAATCGTATTAGCATTAACCCGCAAACAATGCAAGATGATATTTTGCGTCGTATTGGACGCGGCCATAGTGTACGGGATATTGATGAACTTTTACAATATGTAAAAAACAATACATCATTAGCCGTAAATATGGATTTTATTGCAGGCTTGCCTAATCAAACGATGTTAAACATGATAGAGAATATGGATTATGTATGTCAAAATCTGCCGGAAAATGTTACAATTCATACGTTAGCATTAAAACGTGGTAGCCCGTTGTACGATTTACATATGGAAGATGATATTCCTGAAGAACATCTTGTGGCGGAAATGGTACAATATGGTAAAGAGCGTCTTGAAGCGGCTGGTTATGTGCCATATTATTTATATCGCCAACAATATATGAGAGGGCAGTTAGAGAATATTGGCTATACCTTGCCTGGCAAAGCGTGTGAATATAATATCCAGATTATGGAAGAACGGCAGAGTATTCTATCTATGGGGCCTGGCAGTTCATCCAAGTGGATGCGCGCCCCTGAATATCGTCAACTTAAACAGCATATGCCAAAAGACGTAGATGTTTATCACGAAACGATAGATGCACTTTTAGAGAAACGACATAGAATTTGTGAAAGATTTTGGGAGGTTGTGTAATGGCTATAAGAAAACCAAGAGGTACACAAGACTTTTTGCCAGAACAGATGATACATTGGCATTATATTGAACAACGTATGCGCGAAATTTGTAAAGTATATGGGTTCAATGAAATTCGCACACCTGCCTTTGAAGAAACTAAATTATTCTTACGTGGTATCGGTGAGACTACAGATGTAGTACAAAAAGAGATGTACACCTTTACCACTGGTGATGACGGTGGTTCTAGCTTTACCTTACGCCCTGAAAATACGGCGTCTGCTGTGCGCGCATACTTAGAAAATAAAGTATATGGTAAAGAAGGTCTCACAAAATGGTATTACATGGGCCCTATGTTCCGTCATGATAAACCGCAAGCGGGTCGTTATCGTCAATTCCACCAGTTTGGTGCAGAGGTACTAGGTTCGCAATCTCCAGTGGTAGATAGTGAAGTTATCTGTATGGTTGTACAGTTATTAAAAGACTTTGGCCTTAAAGACCTCAATGTAGAAGTAAACTCCGTAGGTTGCCCAACATGTCGTCCTGTATACCGAGAAAAATTAATCGCTTTCTTTGAACCTAAAAAGGAACAATTATGTAGCGATTGCCAAGAGCGTTTGTACAAAAATCCTTTGCGTATCTTGGACTGCAAAAATGAAACATGCAAATCCTTGTCCGTAGGTGCTCCTGAAATTCACGAACATTTATGTGAAGAGTGTCATGATCATTTTGAAGAATTGAAAACCTATTTAACTGCAGCTAATGTGCAATATACTTTAAATCCTCGTCTCGTACGTGGCCTTGATTACTATACAAAGACAGCCTTTGAGGTACAATATACTCCTTTAGGTGCTCAAAGTGCTGTAGCTGGTGGTGGTCGTTACGATGGTCTCGTAGAAGAGCTCGATGGACCTCATACTCCAGCTATCGGTTTTGCTATGGGCATGGAGCGTTTACTATTAGCTCTTGAAAAACAAAACTTATTGCCTGAGCCAACTGTAGAACCATCTGTATTCGTAGTCGCTCTTGGTGATGCGGCTAAGGTAGAGACTTTCAAAATTTGCCAAGCCTTACATGATGAATATATTACCGTTGAAATGGACGGGCAGGGCAAGAGTATGAAGGCACAATTAAAATACGCTAACAAAATTAATGCGAAATATGTTATTATATTGGGTGATGATGAATTGGCTCGTAAAGAAGCCATAATTCGATTCATGGATACTAGTGAACAAGAGACTGTATCTCTTGATACAGTGGCTGAACGTATAACTTCTTTGGTGAAAGGATGACAATTAGAATGGAAACAATGCAAGGCTTACACCGTACGCACGGTTGTGGCACCATCTCTGAACAAGAGGTAGGTAAAGAGGTCGTATTATGTGGTTGGGTTGAACGCCGTCGTGACCATGGTGGTTTGATTTTCTTGGATTTACGTGATCGTTCTGGCGTAGTACAAGTGGTGGCATCCCCAGATCATAACGTAGAATCGTTCCACAAAGCAGAGGATGTTCGTAATGAATATGTGCTTTGTGTACGTGGTAAGATTACAAAGCGTGATGAGGCTGCTATTAATCCAAATCTTCCTACAGGTGCATACGAAATGTTCTGTGAAGAGTTGCGCGTATTGAACTCTGCTAAAACTCCTCCTTTCTATATCCAAGATGATATCGATGTAGATGAAAATATTCGCTTGAAATATCGTTACCTTGACTTACGTCGTCCAGAAATGCAACGCAACTTGATTTTGCGTCACAAAGTAACGAAAGCAATGCGCGATTTCTTCGATAGCCGCGATTTTTTGGAAATTGAAACTCCAATGCTTACTAAATCTACACCAGAAGGCGCTCGTGACTATCTAGTGCCGTCCCGTGTAAATGCTGGTACATTCTATGCGTTGCCACAATCTCCACAAATTTTCAAACAAATCTTGATGGTTGCTGGTTACGAAAAATATTTCCAAATCGTTCGTTGCTTCCGCGATGAAGATTTGCGCGCAGACCGTCAACCTGAGTTCACTCAGCTCGACTTAGAAATGTCCTTCGTTGATGAAGAAGATATTTATGCATTGCTTGAAGAGATGATTGCTCATGTATTTAAAACTGCATTAGGTAAAGAAATTTCTTTGCCTATGCCTCGTATTACATGGGACGAAGCAATGGATAAATACGGCTCTGATAAGCCGGATCTTCGTTTTGATATGGCCTTTACTGATGTAACTGATCTTGTAAAAGATACAGAATTCAAAGTATTCCGTTCTGTTATCGACAATGGTGGTGTAGTTAAAGGTATCGTTGTACCTGGTGACGCTGGCATTCCTCGCCGTGAACTTGACGACCTTGTTGAATATGTAAATCGTTACGGCGCCAAAGGCCTTGCATGGGCTTGCTTCAACGAAGATGGTTCTATCAAGTCTCAAATCATGAAGTTCTTAGGTGAAGATACAATTCGCAATATCGGTGAAAAAATGGGTGCTAAAGGTGGCGACCTCGTATTGATGATTGCTGATAAACCTGCAACTGTGGCACGTGCATTAGGTGAACTACGCCTTGAAATGGCACGTCGTATGAACATGATTGACCAAGATAAATTGGCATTCACCTGGGTAACTGATTTCCCTATGTTCGAATATAACGAAGATGAAAAACGTTATGTTGCAATGCACCATCCGTTCACAATGCCACGCCATGCGGATCTTGATAAATTGGAATCTGATCCTGGCAGCGTAAAAGCGATTGCTTACGATATGGTATTGAATGGCGTAGAAATTGGTGGCGGTTCCTTGCGTATCTACCAAGCTGACGTACAAGAAAAAGTATTCAAAGCAATTGGTTTGTCCATTGAAGAAGCAAGATCCAAATTCGGCTTCATGCTTGATGCATTCCAATATGGTGCACCTCCTCATGCAGGTTGTGCATTTGGCTTAGATCGTCTTGTTATGTTGATGGCAAAACGTCAATCTATCCGCGACGTAATCGCATTCCCTAAAACTCAATCTGCTTCTGATATCATGAGCCAAGCTCCATCTGAAGTAGAACCAAAGCAATTAAAAGAGTTGCATATTAAACCAGATGTAGAAGAAGAACAAGAGCAATCTTTAGTGTAAAAACATAGGCAAGAATTGATTAAAATCGAAATGTCAAGACTTGTTAATTGCTAATCTTTCTGATACTATTTAAGTATAAGATATCCCTGCCATGTGCGTGTGATATCGCAGTTTTGAGCCAACACATTTACTTTGGGAGTCTGAACTCTCGTCTGAACGTTACGCCCGTACGGGACAACTGCAGGATGAGGAGGACACCCACCTGCCCTTGCAGGATCAAAACGCGGTACATTACGGCATGGTGGGGCTTTTTTGCGTGTAAAAATAGACTGAAATATCATATACTATAAATATATCTTTGGTAAGAATTTAAACTTTTTAAAATCTTAAGAGTCCTAAATGTCATAAACGTTATAAATGTCTTGCCAATATTATCAGTGTTACCGAGTTACTGATGTTATTAGGCTTTTATGACGGGGAAGTAATTGTTTTTTGATTGAATAGTTATAGATATGAAAATACGACAGTTAAACTGAGTGAGAATTGAGGTGATAGAATGGATAGTTTGTTTGATATGACACCTACAAATACATACGAGCCGCTTCCTGTACGAATGCGTCCTACTAAACTAGATCATTTATATGGTCAAGAGAAGGCCGTAGGTAAGGGGACTTTCTTGAGAGCTATGGTAGAGAAGGATACAATACCATCTATGCTTTTTTATGGGCCTTGTGGAACGGGTAAGACTACATTAGCCGGAATCATAGCTAAGGTGAGCAATAGTTATTTTGTAAATCTGAATGCTACTAACGCTGGTATTGGTGAGTTGAGAACCATCATTGAAGACGCGCGAAAACGGGTTCGTTCTTTACAGCAACGAACAATTCTATTCCTCGATGAAATTCATCGCTTTAATAAAAGCCAACAAGATGTGTTGTTACCCTGTGTAGAGGATGGTACTATCATTCTTATTGGCGCTACTACAGAGAATCCGTTCTTTGAAGTTAATAGACCACTTTTATCTCGTTTGCGTCTTATTACATTAGAAGCACTTACACCAAAGGCTATCGGTCAAATTTTACGTCGCGCCATTACCGATGAAGAGGTAGGCCTTGGCAAACGCCATCTACAGGTAACCGATGAAGTTCTGGAGGATGTGGGGATTTTCGTCAATGGCGATGGGCGTATGGCTCTCAATATTCTTGAACAAGCAGCAGCTATGGTTCCTGATGAGGGGATGATTACTATTGAAGTTCTCGAAAAGGTCGTAGGTCGTCGCATATATACATACGATAAAAAAGGTGATAGTCATTACGATACAATTTCAGCTTTTATTAAAAGTATGCGTGGCTCCGATGTGCAGGCAACAGTACATTATTTAGCGCGTATGATTGAAGCCGGAGAGGATCCTAACTTCATTGCTCGTCGTATTGTTATTTGTGCAGCAGAGGATGTAGGTCTTGCGAATCCACAAGCTCTCATACTCGCAAATGCAGCAGCTCAAGCGGCTCATATGGTAGGTTTTCCGGAGGCGCGCATTATATTATCTGAGGCTGCGTGCTATGTTGCTCTCGCACCTAAAAGTAATTCTGCTTATGTAGCTATTGATGCCGCGATATCTGATGTGCGACATAAGGATTGTGGACAAGTACCGGATCATTTGAAAGATAGTCACTATAGCGGGGCTAGTAAATTAGGCCATGGGAAAGCTTATAAGTATGCCCACAACTATCCTAATGGATTTGTAAAACAGCAGTATTTACCAACGCCTCTAGTTGATGCAACCTACTATAAGGGCATAAAGAGAGGGACTGAGGAACAGTTACTTCACGACTGGGAGAAACGTTGTAAAAATTAACTTAATATTACGATATATGCTATAATATAATGATAAGTTAATTTACTGTAATGTTATATAAGTAAGGGGTTTGTATAGATTTATGGCAGAAGAAAATACTTCCACCAAAAGACGCAACACACGCCGTAAGCGAACAAGTACAAAACAGCAATCAAAGTCGCAAAGCTTTTCTTTGCGCAGCGAAGTGAAAGGCCTTATTGTCATTGCCTTTGCTGTGATTTCCTTTCTCGGATTTTTCGGCTTTGAACTCGGCCTCGTAGGACAGATTTTAACAGGTATATTCCGTTATGGCTTTGGCCTAGGGGGTATTATTCCTTGTTTATGCGTTTTCTGGTTAGGTTGGAGATTATTATATAAGGATACATTTATTTCCATTACAAAACGAGGGGTTGTAATGACCTTGTTTTTCCTATTTTTGTTAGCTCTTGTTCCCTTGTGGCGCGTTCCTGAGGGGCAGGAACTCATTACTACACAACTAGCTAATCAAGGTGGTTTCGTAGGTGGTGCAATTGCTACATTCCTTCGTACCCTGTTAGGTAACCTAGGGGCTATTATTCTTGATGTATTCTTACTCATAGCTTTTGGATTACTGGTGACACGTTTGTCTTTGCGCAGTGGATTACAGAAGGCCGCGGACAAAACACAGGTTGGCCTTGATGTTGCAAAAGAGGTAGCTGCTGAGAAGGTTGCTGTTGCAAAAGAAGTCTTTGAAGATTGGAATGAACAACGTAAAGAAGCGGCAGAACAGCGTAAAGCTTATAACAGGGAAAAAGATACACGCTTTGCTGATGCGGCAGATCAAGCATTAGATGCATTGGAAAAACAAGGCATTGCTACAGGAAGAGACCTCTTTGACTCTACTACAGCTGTAGATGTTGATCCTATTGAAGATACAGTTACTACTATGGAGTCACAAAAAACTCCTACATCTTGGAAGGAATTGGCTGAGATAGAAGCACGTAATCGTGCGGCTGAGCAATTGGCTAATATATCTGGAGCATCTGGTGATATGAAGTCTTATGAAGCTGATGATTTTGAACAATTCTCTGATACGCATAGATCTACGAGTGATGATTATGTATATGTTCCAGATGAGGACTATTCATATACGCCAGATGAAGAGTATTCAGATGAGGTTGAAACTGTAGAAAATTCTGATGATGAAGAACCAAAATTCTCTTATCAAAATACAACAATAGGCCCATTAGAAACGAATCACGGTGCTATTGCCTCCGCTGTGCCAGGAACGGGTGCAGCTGCAAGCTCTGTAAGTGCTGGAGCTGGTATGGCAGGTATGGGTTTACAAGTACCGTCCATTATTAGTACTACAGAAGATACGGCGCAAGTAGCTGTATCTAAAGATGGACAGATTCATCGGTCCTATGATAGACCTTACCATTTCCCAAGCCTAGATATTTTGGCGAAAGGGAAGGGGAGTCAAAATAATGGTGAAGAAGTAGCACAAAATGCGATGATGCTTGAACATGTATTGAGTGACTTTGGTATTACTGCAAAGGTTGTTAATGCTACACAAGGGCCAACTGTTACACGTTATGAAATTGAACCTGCACCAGGCGTGAAAGTGAGTCGTATCGTTAATTTAACAGACGATATTGCCCTCAATTTGGCAGCGCAACATATTCGTATGGAGGCTCCGATTCCAGGGAAATCTGCCATCGGTATTGAGGTCCCTAATAAAACGACAGAAGCCGTTCATTTACGCGATGTACTTGATTGCAGTGACTTTAAAGATGCTCGTGGAGGTATTCCTGTCGGTCTTGGTAAGGATATTGCAGGTAAGCCTGTTATTACGGATCTTGCGAAGATGCCTCACTTGCTCGTAGCTGGTACAACTGGCTCTGGTAAATCCGTATGTGTAAATACATTAATTTCTAGTATTCTCTTTAGCCGCAAACCGGAAGAGGTTAAGTTATTATTAATCGACCCTAAGATGGTTGAATTGTCTATTTACAATGGGATCCCGCACTTGATGGCTCCAGTTGTAACGGATATGAAAAAAGCAGCAGCTGTATTGCGTTGGGCCGTTCGTGAAATGGAGGCTCGTTATAAGGCGTTTGCTGCATCTGGTAAACGTGATATCAAGAGCTACAATGAAGCGCATCCTAAGGCTGCTATGCCGCTAATCGTGTTGATTATCGACGAGTTAGCTGACCTTATGATGACGGCTCCTGATGATATTGAAGAATCTATTAGTCGTTTAGCACAAATGGCTCGTGCCGCAGGTATTCACATGGTTCTTGCGACACAACGGCCATCTGTTAACGTTATTACCGGTTCTATTAAGGCTAATGTACCAAGCCGTATTTCCTTTGCTGTAGGCTCTCAAATTGACTCTCGTACCATTCTTGATATGGCAGGAGCAGAGAAACTATTGGGTAAAGGGGATATGTTATTTGCTCCGATTGGTGCTAATAAACCTATTCGTGTACAAGGGGCCTTCATTTCTGATGATGAGGTAGAAAAACTTGTAGAGTTTGTGAAAGCTCAACGAGAACCAGAATATGATAATACGGTAACTCAAGAAGTGGAAAAGGAAGCTGAAAAAGAATCTTCTGATGCTAATGATGTTTACCGCGATGAATTATTAGAGCGAGCTGTCAATCTCGTTATGGAATCTGGTCAAGCTTCCGTATCGATGTTGCAACGTCGTTTCCGTATAGGTTATACCCGTGCGGCACGTCTTGTAGATACAATGGAAGACCTTAAAATCGTTGGTCCTAGCATGGGCAGTAAGGCGCGAGAAATTTTAATGAGCCCTGAACAAGCTAAGGCTAGATATTTCTCCGATTCCAATGATGAGCAATAATTAGCTAATTACTATATGAATATTACGTAGATTTAGAAAGGAACGAAAATGGCTGAATTAGGCGAAGAATTACGACGTGAACGGGTAAGACGTAATCTAACCTTTAAAGATGTGGAGCAAGTGCTGCACATTAAAACAACCTATTTAGAGGCTATCGAAGATGGCAACTATGATATCATTCCTGGTCAAGTCTACGTAAAAGGTTTTATTCGAAACTATGGTAACTACTTAGATCTTGATGGGGATCGCTTGGTAAAAGTATATCAGGGCCAAGTAGGGGACATAGATACCTTTTCTTTACGTTCTGTTACAAGACGGAAGGCTCAAGCAACTCCTAATTTGGTACAAAGTGAGTTTGTTGAATACCAAACATCTAAAAAGCGTATGTCCTTAGAAACGCGTCAACGAAAACGTCAACGCTCTATTGTACAAGAACGCATTATTTTAGGGATTATTTTAGTTTGTATGGCATTATTTTTACTATGGTTATTCCTGTTCTAGTATCTGATTAGGCATGATAGAAAGGCATTTACACAATCAATGGATAGATTTTTAGTAACAGAACCTTCGGATATGAAGGAACGTGGTTGGGCTGAATTAGATTTCGTTCTCATCAGTGGGGACGCTTATGTGGACCATCCATCCTTTGCGCCTGCAGTTATCGGTAGATACTTGGAATCCAAAGGTTATCGTGTAGGCATTATAGATCAACCAGATTGGAATGATGTAGAGGCTTTCAAAAAACTAGGTAAACCACGTCTAGCATCCCTTGTTACGGCAGGGAATTTAGATTCAATGCTTAATAAATTTACGGCAGCAAAGAAAGTTCGCCGTCAAGATGATTATTCTCCAGGTGGTGAGTCAGGTCATCGTCCAGATCGTGCTACCTTGGTATATGCTAACCGTATGAAGGAGGCTTACAGTGATGTACCTCTTATCATTGGTGGTATAGAAGCGTCTTTGCGTCGCTTTGGTCATTATGACTATTGGTCAGATACGGTGCGTCGATCCATCTTAGTAGATTCTAAGGCCGATGTACTCGTCTATGGCATGGGAGAACTTCAAATCGTTGAACTAGCTGATGCCTTAGATCAGGGTCGATTTAAAGAGTCTTTGCCATCTATACGTGGCATTTGCTACATGGCAAAGGAAATTCCAACCATTGACTATGTAGAGTGCCCATCGTATGAAGCTATTAAGGCGGATAAGATGGATTTTGCCGATGCATTCCGCATTCAATACGATGAACAAGATCCGTTCTATGGACGTATTGTAGTCCAAAAGCATGGTGATAGATATCTCATTCAGAACACGCCTGCCTTGCCATTGACACAGGAGGAAATGGACGGTGTCTATAACTTGCCATATACTCGAAAGTGGCATCCTAAATACGATGATAAGGGTGGTGTGCCAGCATTAAGCGAAGTTCAATTTAGCCTTGTGAGCCAACGAGGTTGCTTTGGCAGTTGTTCTTTCTGTGCTATTACTAATCACCAAGGGCGTATCATTCAGAATCGTAGTCATGAGTCTTTGATTGAAGAAGCTCACATGATGATCAAGATGGACAATTTTAAAGGGTATATTCATGATGTAGGGGGCCCTACGGCAAATTTCCGCCATCTAGCTTGCGATAAACAAGCTGTCTATGGTGCGTGTAAAGGTCGTACTTGTGCGGCTCCAGAACCTTGTGAAAACTTGAATACAAATCATGATGACTATATTGCTTTACTGCGTAAATTACGTAAACTAAAAGGTGTAAAAAAGGTATTTGTTCGTTCTGGTTTGCGTTATGACTATGTACTAGCCGATAACAATAAAGATTTTGTGCGGGAACTTTGCGAGTTTCACGTAAGTGGGCAGCTAAAGGTAGCTCCAGAACATGTATCTAAACGGGTTACCAATATGATGGGGAAAGCTGGTAAAGAAGAATTCCTAACCTTTAAGTCTTGGTTTGAAGAGGCAAATAAAAAGCTTGGTAAGAAACAATACTTAGTGCCGTACTTTATGAGCTCTCATCCCGGTTGTGCCCTAGAGGATGCTATTGAATTAGCGGAATTTTTACGAGATTACCATATGTACCCAGAGCAAGTACAGGATTTTATTCCTACGCCGGGTAGCCTTTCTACTTGTATGTATTATACGGGCATTAATCCACTAGATGGAAAACCTGTTTATGTTGCTAAAAAGGGTAGAGATAAAGCAAAACAGCGCGCATTGATGCAGTTTAAAAATATTGAAAACTATGACCTTGTTAAAGAGGCTCTCATAGAAGCCAATCGACGTGATTTAATTGGCTTTGGCCCAGAATGTTTAATTCCACCCCGACCAATTGGTGGAAATTCTAAGCGTATTAGCCAATCTAGTAAATCTCGTAATGGCAAACGAGGTTGCGAATCTAGGAATCGATGCCAGACTGGAAAAAGGCGTAGTAGAGATGTGACTAAAGTTCGTACATCTAATAAAAGTTTTGGTGGTCGTTACATGTAGGGAGTAGCTCTAGCTACTCTCATTTTAAGATACTTTATGTCTTATGGGAGGCATATATGAAACGATGGATTGCTCCGAGCATCTTAGCATTATTTGTGGTAGGAATGTTGATCTATGGCATAAACTTTTACCAACAAGAACAAATAGAACAGGCCAAAGAGCCTATTCGTGGTGAAATTATAGTCTATACGGACTTACCTAATACTTTGACAGCTATGCTTGCTGAGCGTTATGAAGAGGAACAAAAGGTAAAAGTCACTGTAATGCCTCTTACAGAGGAACAAATGTCACAACGGTCGGCTTCTACAGTGGCTGATACTTCTGGTGATTTGGTGCTAACTTCTGAAGATAATCTCGTAATTGGTGCCAATGCAGGTAAATATATGCCCATCGTCAATGAACGTATTGACGAGGTACGTGATAATCTAAAGGATCCAAATGGCTATTGGGTTGGTATTTGGTATGATCCCATCGTATTTGTTCAGAATGATACCTTCCATAATGGCATTGGTAAATATATTACTACATGGGATACATTGGGAAAACAAGGTGATTGGTCTATCGTTATGACCGATTTTGTAGCATCTCAGAATGCGGCCAATTTGCTATATAATATGGTAGAGTATAAAGGGGAACCAGAGGCTCTTGAATACTTATATAGTTTGAAGCCCCATGTGGTTCAACATGCTAAATTTTTGTCTACTCCAATACGCCTAACTGCGCTAGGGGAGACAAATATTGGTATTGGTAACTTGTCTGATGCGGCGCAATATAGTCATCATGGGTATCCAATTAAGATCATTTATCCTAAAGATGGTACGTCTTATTATGTGACTGGTGCTGCCGTTTTAAAAAATTCAAAACATAAAGCAGATAGTGTAGAGTTTATTAATTGGTTACTATCTTCTAAAACGGCAAAATATATGGTAGAAAAGAATTTTACTTATATATTTACTAATCCTGAGATGGATGAGCCAAAAGATTCTATGGGGCATGATTTAGTATTATGGCCTGTGAATGGTGGCTATACTCTAGAAGGTAAAAAGTTACTATTAAATCATTGGGTTAGTCAAGTACGATTCCGTAAGGACTAAGTCAGTTGTATAAATCCAAGAAATAAATAAATAAGAATCTAGTGACGAAAGGATATAGAATGGGGAAAAAATTAGGATATGTTAGCCTAGGTTGTGCTAAAAATTTAGTAGATACAGAGGTAATGTTAGGCTTATTGAGAGATAATGGCTATTCGATTACAGAAGACTTAAGCGAAGCAGATCTTATCGTTGTAAATACCTGTACTTTTATTGAAAAAGCTAAGGCTGAGTCTATAAATACTATCCTTGAGGTTGCCCAATATAAAGAGGATGGTACTTGTAAGGGCCTTATCGTAGCAGGTTGTCTTAGCCAACAATATCAGGATGAATTATTCCAAGAAATTCCTGAAATTGATGCATTAATCGGTACCGGTGCATGGGATCAAGTTATGGTAGCCGTTGATGCTATTGAGCACGGCAATCGCAGTTGTATCATGGAAAATATTACGAATATCTATGATGAGCGCATGCCTCGTATTCAAACAACACCTCGTTATAGTGCATATGTAAAAATTGCAGAAGGCTGTAATAACGGGTGTACATTCTGTATTATTCCTAAGGTACGCGGTGCATTCCGCAGTCGTACTATCGAGTCTATTAAGGCTGAAGTGGAACGATTGGCTGCGACCGGGGTTAAGGAAGTTGTCCTTATCGCTCAAGATACAACGAGCTATGGTATCGACCTTAATGCTGGTAAACCATTATTGACGACATTGTTAAAAGAATTAACAACTGTAGAAGGCATAGAATGGATTCGCATGCTATACCTATATCCGACATTTTTCTCTGATGAATTGTTAGATATTATTGTTAATGAGCCAAAGCTTTGTAAATATGTAGATATTCCATTGCAACATGTTAATAACGATATTTTGAAACAAATGAATCGCCGAGACGATCGCAATGATATTGAGCGCTTGCTTAAGAAGATTAGAAATGCACCGACTCATATTACATTGCGCACCTCTATCATCGTTGGATTTCCTGGTGAAACAGATGAACAATTTGAGGAACTTTGTGACTTTGTAAAAGAAATCAAATTCGATAATATGGGCGTATTTACGTATTCTCAAGAAGATGGTACACCAGCTGGTGCTCGTGAAGACCAAATACCAGAAGAGGTCAAAGAAGAGCGTTATCACGTTCTTATGTCCATCCAAGCTGCTATCTCTGAAGAGAATAATCGCAATTTAGAAGGTACCATTGATTATGCGATGGTAGAGGAAATCGAAGAAGGCGAGAATAACACCTTGCTTGCAAAAGGTCGATTGAAATCTCAAGCACCTGATGTAGATGGTAATATGTACATTGAAGACTGTGGTGAAGACATTCAACCTGGTGATATTCTTAAGGTACAAGTAGAGCAAGGCTTTGCTTATGATGTAGTAGCTACGGTTGTAGAATAATACACAGTTCGATACATTCGATTGTGGAGGTGATCTGATGATTGTAGAACTTATTTCTACAGGTTCAGAATTATTGCTAGGTGATACAGTAAATACGAATGTATCATGGCTAGCACAAGAGTTAAATAAATTAGGATATACCATTGCCCATCAATCGGTGGTAGGTGATAATCCGAAACGGATGGCTGAAGTTTTTCAGCTCGCTAGTACAAGGGCTGATATCGTTATTAGTACTGGTGGGCTAGGACCTACGCAGGGCGACATTACACGTAATGTACTTGCCGATTCAATTGGCAGACCTATTGTGTTTAATCAAGAGGCCATGAATGAGCTTGAAAGGTTTTTTAAAAGTGTAAACCGTACTATACCCGATGCGAGTCGGCGAGAAGCAAAATTACCAGAAGGGGCGAAAGTATTATATAACCCTGTTGGAGTTGCTCCAGGTGTCGTCGTTGAAGATGGCGACACTACGTACATACTTTTACCTGGACCTCCTGGAGAAATGAAGGGCATGTTCCAAGAGAGCGTAGTTCCTTATTTAAATGGCCGATTTGGTTCTCAAGGTGTTGTTACATCCTATCGTTATGGCGTATATGATATTCGTGAAATTGATTTAGAAAGCACCTTGATGGATCTAATTAAGAAGCAATCTAATCCGACCATAGCTTTGCTCATTAAAAAAGGCTACATTGAGGTTCGTATCACTGCTAAGGCTGAAACATTAGAAGCGGCACAAGACCTGCTTAATCCTTGGGATGCAATCATACGAGAACGCTTAGGCTCTCGCATAGGGCGCAACTTAACAATTTCTATGGAGGAAACATTAGGTCGAACCTTGTTAGAGGAACATAGTACTATTAGTACTGCTGAATCATGTACATCAGGATTGGTTGGTAAATTACTGACTAATGTCAGTGGCAGTAGTGAGTACTATATGGGTGGTGTCATTTCGTATAGTAATGATGTGAAACATCGTGTTTTAGGTGTACCACAAGATATGTTAGATGCGTATGGCGCTGTTAGTGAACAAGTGGCTAAGGCTATGGCAGAGGGGGCACGAACTGTTGGCCAAACAACATATGCTGTTTCTACGACAGGCATAGCTGGTCCTGGAGGTGGTACTCGAGAAAAGCCTGTTGGTCTTGTATGGTTTGGTGTTACTGGTCCATATGGCACAGTGGCCCATAAAGCTAATTTAATTGGCAATCGAGAAGATATTAGACAAAGTGCGGCAGAGCTAGCACTATACTATGTTTATACTTATATAACAGAAAAGGGGAAATAAAATAATGGCTGTAGATGGCAGACAAGCAGCGTTGGATAACGCGTTAAAACAAATTGAAAAAGATTTTGGTAAAGGTGCTATTATGCGTCTTGGTGAAGCGGCAGATCGCATGAATGTAGAGGTGATTTCCTCTGGTTCTCTTGCTATCGATATTGCTGTTGGTGTAGGTGGCTTCCCTCGTGGTCGTGTAATTGAAATCTACGGTCCAGAATCTTCTGGTAAAACAACAGTCGCTCTTCACGCTGTAGCAGAAGCTCAAAAACAAGGTGGTATTGCGGCATTTATTGATGCGGAGCATGCGATGGATCCTGTATATGCTCGCAACTTGGGGGTAGACATCAATAATTTGTTGATTTCTCAACCAGATAATGGAGAACAAGCTCTAGAAATTACAGAAGCTCTTGTTCGCAGTGGTGCAGTAGATATCGTTGTAGTTGACTCCGTAGCGGCTTTGGTGCCTAAAGCGGAAATCGATGGCGAAATGGGCGATGCTCACGTAGGCTTACAAGCTCGTTTGATGAGTAAAGCTTTGCGCAAATTGACTGGTATCATCAGTAAATCCAAAACAGTTGTTATCTTCATCAACCAATTGCGTGAAAAAGTAGGTGTTATGTTCGGTAATCCTGAAACAACGACTGGTGGTCGTGCGTTGAAATTCTATTCTTCCGTACGACTTGATGTTCGTAAAGGGGAATTAATTAAAGCAAACAACGAAAATGTTGGCGCTCGAACAAAAGTCAAAGTTGTCAAAAATAAGGTGGCACCTCCATTTAAGACAGCTGAATTTGATTTGATGTATGGCGAAGGTATCTCTAAAACTGGCACACTTATTGATATTGGTACAAATATGGAAATTATTAATAAATCTGGTGCTTGGTACTCCTATAATGGGGAACGTATGGGGCAAGGTAAGGAAGCGGCTAAACAATACTTGTTAGAGAATCCACAAATAGCTGATGAAATCGATCGCATTATTCGTGATACATTGGCTGTTGGCACTGAAGAAATCGATGTAATTGGTGAAGAAGTATAATCATGAGTGACGAAACGATGCAAGCTGCTATGGATCAAGCGTATCGCTTCCTAGCTCAGCGCTTCCTTAGTTCTTATGAGCTGACGCAAAAAATGAGACGTAAACAATTCGAGGACCCTATCATTGAGAGGGTCCTTGAGCGCCTTAAAGATTATGATTACATTAATGATGAACGTTTATCTGAGCAAGTATTAGCGTATTTTATGAAAGAACAGAAATACGGTGCTTATATGATTAAGCAAAAAATGAAACTTCGAGGACTTGCGATTCCTCAAGATATTTCTGCTTATGATGAGGTAAAAGCTGCTTATCGGGTGGTAGAAAAAAAATTTGGATCTATTCTCAATGAAGAGAAGACTCCTCGGGTAAAAGTTTTTAGTTTTCTCAAATACAGGGGGTTCTCAACAAGCACAATTCAAGTTGTATGCAATGATTTTTATGAATAAATTCTGCTTTTTGAGAGGCCTTGGTAGGCTTGTAAAATCTTGACAGAAAGGGCTTTGAAGTCTAAAATTAATAATAGCCTTATTTATTTATATGATGATATGGCTAATTGAAAATTTAATGCATAAAGGGCATAAAAAGGAGCATGAAAGCTCAATTTTGAGAAATAAAAAGGAGGTGAAAGAAATTTTAGAGTATAGTCTAATTGCAGTGGTAATGGTACTGATTGGACTAGGGGTAGGCTATTTTTTAAGAAAAAATATTGCTGAAGGAAAACTGAATCAAGCTGAACAAGAGGCTGCTCGCATCATTGCAAATGGTGAACGCACAGCTGAGTCTAAAAAGAAAGAAGCTTTATTAGAAGCGAAAGAAGAAATTCATAAGCTCCGTTCTGATGTAGAACGAGAAAATAAAGATCGTCGTTCTGAACTTCAACGTATGGAACGTCGTATTCTTCAAAAAGAAGAATCTTTGGATAAAAAATTAGACAATATTGAGCACAAAGAGGAAGCTTTACATCGCAAAGAAGCTGACTTAGCCCAAAGCCGTGAAAAGGTAGAAGCTTTGTATGAAAAACAAATGGCAGAATTAGAACGTATTTCTGGCATGACGTTCGAAGAAGCAAAAAATATCTTGTTAACGAATGTGGAACAAGAAATCCGTCATGAAACGGCGATTATGGTTAAGGAAATGGAGCAGCAAGCTAAGGATGAAGCGGAGAAAAAAGCGAAAGAAATTATCTCCTCTGCTATCCAACGTTGTGCAGCTGACCATGTAGCGGAAACTACCGTATCCGTAGTGGCATTGCCTAATGATGAAATGAAGGGGCGCATTATCGGTCGTGAAGGCCGTAACATTCGTGCACTCGAAACATTAACAGGTATTGATTTGATTATCGATGACACACCAGAAGCAGTTATTCTTTCCGGCTTCGATCCAATTCGTCGTGAAGTGGCTCGTATTGCGCTGGAAAAATTGATTGTAGATGGTCGTATCCATCCAGCTCGTATTGAAGAAATGGTTGGTAAAGCTCGTAAAGAGGTGGACCAAACCATTAAAGAGGCTGGTGAACAAGCGACATTTGAAGCTGATGTTCATGGCTTACATCCTGAAATTGTTAAGATTTTAGGCCGTTTGAAATATCGTACTAGTTATGGTCAAAACGTATTGAAACATTCCATTGAAGTATCTCATTTAGCAGGTTTAATGGCAGCTGAACTAGGCTGTGATGTAACTTTGGCTAAACGAGGTGGTTTGATTCATGATATTGGTAAAGCATTAGACCGTGAACTTGAAGGTTCTCATGTTCAAATCGGTGTTGATGTGGCTCGTAAATATCGTGAAAGTGCAGCAGTAATTAACTGTATTGGTGCTCATCATGGTGATGAAGAGTTCCAAACCGTAGAAGCTGTATTAGTAGCTGCCGCTGATGCTATCTCCGCTGCCCGTCCAGGAGCACGTCGAGAAACATTAGAAAACTACTTAAAACGTTTATCTAAATTGGAAGAAATCGCTGAATCCTTCGAAGGCGTTGAAAAATGTTTTGCTATTCAAGCCGGTCGTGAGATTCGCGTTGTAGTAAAACCGGATAAGATTGATGAAGCTGAGTCTACATTACTTGTTCGGAATATCGTAAAACGCATCGAGTCAGAACTTGAATATCCAGGCCAAATTAAGGTCGTAATTATTCGTGAAACTCGCGTTGTGGATTACGCAAAATAATATGCTATAAGCGATAAGTATAGGCTGCAATGTTTTCATTGCAGCCTATTGTTATCAAAGTTTCGGTAATTATATATTGCTATATACGGCGTATAGGAATCATCATTTACATTGCGTTGTAGATGATGATTCCTATGATTCGTATCAAGTTATTTATACTTTTTTAATAATTTAATTGATTAAAATGCTTTACAAATAGAGGATTTTTTATTTGTATATAGAATTAATATATATATGGGGAAGGAGGCGTTGGCTATGAGCCGATATTTTGAAAATGAGTTGATTGAACAAATCAAAGATGCTAATGATATCGTGTCAGTTGTATCCGAGCATGTAGCCTTAAAGAAACGCGGCAAGAACTATTGGGGTTGTTGTCCATTTCATAATGAAAAAACGCCATCCTTTAGTGTAGCTCCTGAAAAGGGTTTTTATTATTGCTTTGGGTGCCATGCATCAGGAAATGCTATTAAATTTCTTATGGAATTAGAGCATTTAACCTTTGTAGAAGCTCTAGAGCGGCTAGCTAATCGAGCTAATATTCCATTGCCAGAGGCGAAACTTTCACCTGAGCAAAGAGCTAGAGATGAAAGACGTAAAAAACTGTATGAAGCTTCTGATTTAGCAACCACCTTTTTCCATAACTGTCTCACTCAAACGTCTATTGGTAAAGTGGGATTAGATTATTTGAAAAAGAGGGGGCTCACACAAGAAACCATAGAACAATTTAAACTTGGTTTTGCTCCTGATGGTTGGGATAAGTTATATCGTGCCTTTCATGACCGTGGTATTGATGATTCCATTCTCTTGGAGTTGAATCTTGTCCGAAAGAATCAAAAGGGTCAATTTTATGACTTCTTCAGAAATAGAATTATGTTCCCCATTATGGATGGTAAAGGGCGAGTAGTTGCTTTTGGTGGGCGTGTTATGGATGATAGTACACCAAAATATTTAAACTCTCCAGAGTCATCAATCTTTGAAAAAGGTAAACTTCTATTTGCTTTTGATAAGGCTTATAAATCTATTCGTGAGGAAAAACAAGCTATTCTTGTAGAAGGCTATATGGATGTTATATCTGCTCATAATCATGGTGTTACTAATGTAGTCGCATCATTGGGGACTGCTTATACAAGAGATCATGGACATATCTTGATGAGGCAGGCTGAAGAAATCGTGTTAGCTTATGATATGGATGGTGCTGGTCGTCAAGCGGCTGCTAGAGCTATTGAATTATTGCAAAATACGGATTTTAAGGTGCGTGTCCTTGCTATGCCAGACGGCAAAGATCCAGATGATTATGTGCGTAATCATGGGGGGCAGGCATTTAAGGAGTTAGTTGCTAAAGCTGTTAAGCCTCTTGATTATCTATTAAGTGAGTCTTTAATTAAACACGATACAAATGATACAGAAGGAAAGCAGGCTGTTATGGCAGATGTTTTCCCATATATTGCAAATATAGATAGTCAAACGCAGAGAGATGATGCTTTAAAAACATTGGCATTGCCATTATGGCTTGATAATAGTACTATTTTTAGATACTTTAGAGATTATGTGAAAAAAGGACAAATTGAATTAGTGGATACGGCATCGACACCTTTGCCAACACAGGATTTACCAAGGGGTGATGCGGAAAAATTATTATCCTTAGCTTTCACAAATGGCGAAGTATTACAACATATGATGAGCTATTTGCCATTAGAGGACTTTGAAAAAATTGAATATCGAGGTATAATAGAAAAGCTATTCACCTTGTATAAGTCCGAAGGTCGTCTAGATGAAACTGCAATTCAATCTGTTTTATCTTCTCAAGAATACGATATTTACTCTAGGTTGGTCGTCATGAGTGACGATGAATATAAGGTACAAGTGCCTGCATTAATCCGCAAGATAAGGCTCCATTCATTGCGTGAACAGTATAAAGCGCATTCGATTATGGCGGATCAATTAAAACGAGTAGGAGATTCGACGTTTATTAGCGAATTACATAAGTGTCAGGAAATACAGAATTTAATTAGAGAATGGTCTAAGTAAATCATTAATGGTTAAAAAGGAGAGCGCTGTGGCTAAGAAAGTACAAAAAAGTCAAATAGAGGAGATTGTTGAGCAACTTCTTGAAAAAGGCCGTAAGAGCGGTGTGTTGACACAATCCGAGATTTCAGATGCTCTTCATGAGCAGACGGAAATTACTGCGGAACAATTGGATGATATTTATACGACTTTGGGTAAATTGAATGTTGAGATTGTGGCAGATATTGATGCTGATGATACAGATAATCATACAATTGAAACGGATGAAGATGAAGACGAAGTTTCTAGCGAGAAAAAAATTACTATCGATTTAAGTGTTGATTCTGGTGTTAATATCGATGACCCTGTACGAATGTACCTAAAAGAGATTGGTCGAGTGCCATTGCTTTCAGCTGATGAAGAAATTGTATTAGCTAAGCAAATCGAAGCTGGTGCACAAGAGGATGCTACATATAAAGATATTCAACTTAGCAAAAAGGCAAAGAAAAAATTGGTAGATGCTAACTTGCGACTAGTTGTAAGTATCGCAAAACGTTATGTAGGTCGCGGTATGTTGTTCTTGGATTTAATCCAAGAAGGTAACCTAGGTCTTATTAAAGCGGTAGATAAATTCGATTATACTAAAGGTTATAAATTTTCTACGTATGCTACATGGTGGATTCGTCAAGCGATTACACGTGCTATTGCAGACCAAGCTCGTACGATTCGTATTCCTGTACATATGGTAGAAACAATTAATAAATTGATTCGTATTTCTAGACAATTGTTGCAAGACAAGGGTCGTGAGCCATTGCCAGAAGAAATTGCTGAAGGTATGGGAATTACTGTAGAGCGGGTACGTGAAATTCAGAAAATCGCCCAAGAGCCAGTATCCTTGGAAACTCCGATTGGTGAAGAGGAAGATTCCCATTTAGGAGACTTCATCGAGGACCAAGATGCAATTGCTCCAGACGATGCAGCTAGTTATATTTTATTGCAAGAGCAGATTGAAGATGTATTTACATGCTTGACTGATCGTGAGCAACAAGTATTGATTTTACGTTTTGGGTTGAAGGATGGTAAGCCTCGCACATTGGAAGAAGTTGGTCAACATTTCAATGTAACAAGAGAACGTATTCGTCAGATTGAAGGTAAAGCGCTTACTAAATTGCGCAACCGCGGTAAACGTGATAAAATCAAAGACTTCTTATAAGATTTTGAATCTCTTAAGGGTTGTAATGCAGTGGTGTATAGCACTGTATTACAACCCTTTTGTGTTATAATAAAAAATGGTAATATCTTACAATAAAAAGTAATTTATGATAAGACTTACGTAATAGACAAGCGTTTCATGTAATAGCGATAAGTTTTATGTAATAGATATAAGTTGAAAGCTTATGTAATAGATAGGAGATATAATGTTTACAGTTACTAAACGGTTAGAGGTGAGTGCATCTCATCAATTAAAACTAGATTATCCGAGTAAATGTCAAAATCTTCATGGGCATAATTGGATTATTACAGTTCATGCACGTTCTGAAGAGTTAGATCATAATGGGATGGTCATCGACTTTACGATTATTAAAGAAAAAATTCATGGTCGATTGGACCATCGCCATATCAATGATGTACTAGGCGATATAAATCCTACTGCGGAGAATATGGCAAAATGGATCGCTGATGAATTGGGTCCAAAATGCTTTAAAGTAGAGGTTCAAGAGTCTGAAGGGAACACAGCTATTTATGAACGTGATTGAGATTTTTGCCTCTATTGATGGGGAAGGTAGTCGGCAAGGCTTGCTGACTACATTTTTACGCCTTCATGATTGCAATATTCGCTGTTCCTATTGCGATACGACTTATAGCTATGGCATTGATAGTGTTTTCACAGAGATGACTGTAGCTGAGGTGGCGGATGTTATTGAATGCTTAGGCAATCATCGCATTACTATTACTGGTGGGGAGCCTCTATTACAAGAAGCTGCTGTTGTAGAGTTAATTGATGAATTAAATCGTCGGAAGGCTTTAAAGATACAAGACAGTCCATCAAGTCAAAGTGATTTAACTCGTATTAATGATGTAGATAAAGATGTAGATAAACGAGAGAGGCCTAATAATAGTCCTTATGATTTCAATATTGAAACAAATGGCACGATTGTACCGAGCTTTCATAGAGATAATGTGTGGTTTACCTACGATTATAAAACGTCGTCCTCTTTAGCCGAAGAGTCTATGAATATAGATATATTCAAGGTGGCTACAGAACATGATTTGATTAAGTTTGTCGTTGGTTCTCCAGAAGATTTGGATTGTATGCGTCGCATAATTAGTAAATATCCTACAGTGGCTCAAATATATGTATCGCCTGTATGGGGACAGATTGAGGCGGCATCGATTATCGATTATATGAAAACATATAATTTGCAGAATGTACGATTCCAACTGCAAATCCATAAATTTGTCTGGGATCCAGATGCAAAGGGTGTATAGTATTGTTAGGCTGTGTAGTATCAGTATCTTTTCTATGGTATGATATGAGGTCTGATGAAATCTTGATATAAAGGGGTAAATATGGATACAAAAAAAATAGAATCGCTTATATATCAGTTGTTAGAAGCATTAGGTGAGGATCCTAATAGGGACAGTTTGTTAGAAACACCGAAACGGGTGGCTCAAATGATGGAAGAGGTATATGAAGGCATTCAGTATACAAATGCTGAGATTGCAGACATGTATGGTAAGACCTTCGCTGTAGATACAAATCAAATGGTAGTAGTAAAGGATATTACTTGCTTCTCTAATTGTGAACATCATATGGCATTGATGTATGATATGAGTATCAGTATTGGGTACATTCCAAAAGGTCGTGTCATAGGTTTATCTAAGATTCCCCGCATAGCTGAAATGTGCTGCAAGCGTTTACAACTACAAGAAAAAATTGGTGAAGATATTGCGGAAGTAATTTCCTTAGCGACAGGGTCTGATGATGTTATTGTGCACATTACATCGTCTCACAGCTGCATGAGTGCACGAGGCATTAAATCTACAGATAGCCAAACGACTACACTAACTACTAAAGGCGTATTTAACGAAGATCATATGATTCACCGTTTTATGCTAATGAAATAGTCTTAGCGTTTGAGTTGCCTTGACTAAATGATAGTCTATTCGGTATAATTAATAAGATAGAAACTAACTGAGGGCCTATAGCTCAGGGGTAGAGCAACCGGCTCATAACCGGTCGGTCCCTGGTTCGAACCCAGGTGGGCCCACCATTATGTTGACATCTACCGTCCTTGAGAATTCAAGGGCGGTTATTTTTATATGTAAATCATTTATTTGTGTAACTTAACAAAGCTTATTTTTGAATAGTATTATGTTTAGAAATAAATAAACGAGAACAAATATGTAAATAAATAAGCATAAAATAAGCAAAAAATAATCAAGAATAAATAATTAAGAATTAAGAATTAAGAATGAATAGTTAGTAATATATAATTAGTAATAGTAGAGGATGTTATGGAACCTAGACCTATGATGGACCGCCTAGAAGCGGTATTCTCAATCGTACCAAAGGCTCATGCCATTGCTGATATCGGTACCGATCATGGCTATTTAGCGGTAGAGCTCATCAATCGTCAACGCGCTGAATATGTCATTGCCGGTGATGTACATAAAGGTCCGTTAGAGTCTGCAAGATCATATGTTGAGTCTTGTGGACTAGCCGATAAAGTAGATTGTCGTTTAGGCGATGGTCTTAAAGTGACAGAAAAGGGCGAGTTGAACGGCGCCATTTGTTGTGGTATGGGTGGATTTTTAATGCGGGATATTGTAGATGCAGGCCCAGAACCATTAGAGTTCTATGTACTCCAACCACAGAATGGACAAAAAGAATTACGTCAATATATGGTTCAAAAGGGATATGTTATCGTTCTAGAAATCATCGTAGAAGATGCTGGTAAGCTCTATACAGCATTTTTAGCCGTGCGCAATGACTGCGTGGAAGCTTATACAGGTATGACTGAATATGTAGATATTTATCGATCATTACCGGAAGACTCCTTGTTGTGGTCTGTAGGGGCTTTATTGGAACAAGATAGACCACCACTTTGGATGAAATATATAGAGTATTTAATATATCAACGACAATGTGCATTAGATGATATGACAGAGAAATTAAATCATACTGATAAATATCAGGATTTAGAGCGGGAAGTTAATTTTCTTCGTAATCTTTTAGAGAATAAATAGAAAGAAGTGAGTTGTATGATAACGGTTCAACATGTTATTACCTTGATGGAGCAATTAGCACCGCATTCGTATGCAGAGTCTTGGGATAATGTAGGTTTAATGGTGGGCGATCGGAATGTAGTTGTTACAGGTGTAGTGACTACGTTAGATGTAACAGAAGAAACCGTAGAATATGCTATTGAACAAAATTGTAATTTAATTGTTAGTCACCACCCATTAATCTTTAAAGGGTTGAAACAGATATCATGTGATACTGCTCAAGGGCGTACGATTAATAAGCTGATTCAACATAAGATTGCCGTATATAGTGCTCATACAAATCTTGATATCGCTCCAGGCGGTCTCAATGATATGTTGGCGAAGCAATTGGGACTTATTGATATTAAGGGCTTCATTAAAACTGGTGAAGAGGCGCTTTATAAGGTGACCACCTTTGTACCTGAAAGCTCAGCTGATGCGGTTCGTTTGGCGATGGGTGATGCAGGGGCAGGCCAAATTGGCAATTACGAGCATTGTAGTTTCAGTATCCATGGGGAAGGACGCTTTGTTGGTAATGAAGATTCTCATCCTGTCATTGGCGCAGCTGGCGCTTTGACAGTGGTTCCTGAGGTACAAGTGAATGCTATCGTTGATGGTACGCATTTAAGCAAAGTCGTGGCGGCTATGAAAGTAGCTCATCCATATGAAGAAGTTGCTTATGAGGTTTTGAATATAGTCGAGCCTACTAGTTCAACTCAATATCTAGGACGGGTAGGTCGCTTGCCTAATGCATTAAACTTAGATTCTTTCCGTGAATGGGTACAAGAAGCGTTGCCTGATGCTAACATTCGTTTTGCTGGTATTGTGCCGAAAGCGATTCAATCCATTGCTCTATGCTCTGGTGCAGGTGCAGAATTTATTAAGGATGCTGCCAGGTTACATGTAGATGCATATATTACAGGTGATGTGAAGTATCATGAGGCGCAAATGGCTAAGGAATTAGGCTTACTCGTAGTTGATGCGGGGCATTTTGGAACTGAGTCTATAGTGGCACATGGTTTACGTGACTATTTAATCTCTGCAGGGCTTACTGTTCCTGTGAAAGCTTTCACAGAACAAAATGATTTCTTCTTTGTGTAATGATGCATTTTCTTGCAACAAATTGTTAGCTATGATAAACTGAATTGAAGCAAGTATGAAAGACGGTTGCGAGTCTATACGACTCGAGGAAAGTCCGAGCTCCATAGGGCAGGATGCCAGATAACGTCTGGCGAGGGTAACCTTAGGGAAAGTGCCATAGAAAAGGAAACCGCCACGTAAGTGGTAAGGGTGGAAAGGTGAGGTAAGAGCTCACCAGCAGTCTGGTAACAGGCTGGCTCGGTAAACCCCATCCGGAGCAAGACCGAATAGGGAAGGGTTAAGGGTGGTCCCGCCTACCTTCCGGGTTGTGTCGCTCGAGCGTGCAGGCGACTGTACGCCTAGAAAGATAATCGTCACCGCGCAAGCGGAACAGAACTCGGCTTATTGATTGCTTGCTTCTATATTTAACATATAATTGATAGTATATAAGATTGTAGATCTTTGTTAGGAGAACTTCATGGCAATTACAGCAATTACTAGTGTACAAGAATTTGATGAGAAAGTGCTTGGCGCTAAAGGTTTAGCTATTGTTGATTTTTGGGCTGGTTGGTGCGAACCATGCACTGTTATGCGCCCAGAGATTGAAGACGTAGCAGAGCGTTTAAAAGGTCAAGTAGAATTCTTTAGTGTTAATGCAGAAGATAAAAATCTTCGCGGTATTTTGTTAAAAGAAGATGTCGATGGTATTCCATCCTTAGTATTCTTCCGCGATGGCAAAATGCTTGATTCCCTTGTGGGCTATAAAAAAGCAGATATGCTTGAGTCTCTAATAAAGGAAGTTATCTGATTAATTAATAACTAGGAATTCTTAGGAAATGAATAACATGAGGCTGTATATAAGGAAAGTTAATTTCTTATATACAGCTTTTTTGTTAAATTTCATAGTTTTCAAAAATGTTAAGTGATATAATAAAATAGTAAAAATATGATTGTCATCATGTTGGTTGAACTTCTTCAAAGTGATAGAGGACGCTAATAAAATGATTTCCGTCATAAACGTTGTAGTTTATTAAGTAATATAATTATATTGCGCAAAGTTGTTGTAAGGAGGCTATATTCCATGAAGAATCGTATAAATAGTTTGTGGACACTCTTCCAAGAACGCCGTTTGAGTCGACGCACATTTATGAAATCCTGTGTAGCACTCACTGCTATTTTAGGACTACCTCCAACGATGTTAGACACCGTTGTTAAGGCTGCCGAAACAACTGAATTACCTACAGTGATTTGGTTGCATGGTCATGAATGTACTGGTTGTAGTGAATCTTTTATCCGTTCATCCTCTCCCTTTACTTCTGATGTTATTTTGAACATGATCTCTTTAGAATATGATGATACTTTGGCGGCAGCGTCTGGTGCACCATTAGAGGAACATTTAGAAAAAATCATCAAAGAAAAAGCCGGTAAATATATCTTGGCTGTTGAAGGTGGCGTACCACTTGATGAAGATGGTGTTTATTGCACAGTAGGTGGACGTACATTTAAAGAATCCCTATTAGAAGCAGCTAAAGGAGCTGCAGCAATCATAGAATATGGTTCTTGTGCTTCTTGGGGCGGTATACAGGCGGCAAAACCAAATCCAACAAATACAGTTTCTGTATCTTCCGTTGTATCTGGCAAGCCAATTATTAAGGTCCCTGGCTGTCCTCCAATTCCAGAGGTTATGACTGGCGTAATCATGCACTATGCATTATTCGGTCAAATTCCACCTCTTGATTCTCAAGGCCGTCCTAAACAATTTTATGGCAATCGCATTCACGACACATGCTACCGTCGTGCCTTCTTTGACTCTGGACTCTTCGTTGAAAAATTCGACGACGATGCATCTAAATCTGGTTGGTGCTTGTATAAGGTAGGTTGTCGTGGGCCTCAAACATATAATTCTTGCGGTAATCTGCGTTGGTGGAATGGTTTATCCTATCCAATTCAATCCGGTCACGGCTGTATTGGTTGCTCTGAAAAGGGCTTTTGGGATAATGATGTGTTCTACAAACGATTACCAGATATTCCATTGGCTAATACCATCACAACTGCTGATACAATCGGTACAGTAGCTGCCGTTGGTGCCACTGCAGCGGTTATCGTTCATGGTGCAGCAACTCTTACGCGTAATAAAATTCTTGATATGAAAGAAGAAAAACGCTTAAAAGAACAAGGCTTATGGGATGAAAAGAAACATAATAATGGAGGAGGTCACTAATGAAACGCGTAGTAGTAGATCCGATTTCCCGTATTGAAGGTCATTTACGGGTTGAAATAAAAGTTGATGAAGCGAGTGGTAAAGTAGAGGACGCATTGTCTTCTGGTACTGCTTGGCGCGGTATCGAACTTGTTGCTAAAGATCGCGATCCTCGTGACCTTTGGGCGTTCGTACAACGGATTTGTGGTGTATGTACTACAACACATGCGTTGGCAGCATTACGTGCGGTAGAGGATGCAATTGGAATTACAATTCCTAAAAATGCAAACTATATACGTAATATCATGCATAGTAGTCTAGATGTGCATGATCATATCGTGCATTTCTATCACTTACATGCGCTTGATTGGGTTAGTCCGGTAGCAGCTCTTAGTGCAGATCCTGCTAAAACCGCTCAATTACAAAATGATGTATTAGCAACTTATAATGTGAGCGGTTTAGCACCTGCGGAAACGGCATCAAAAGACTCTGCCTATCCTAAAGAGTTTCCTAAGGCTACTACAGCATACTTTACGGCTGTACAACAAAAGATTAAGAAAATAGTTGAATCAGGCCAATTGGGGATTTTCTCCGCTCAATGGTGGGATCATCCTGATTATAACTTGTTACCTCCAGAAGTTCATTTGATGGCCGTATCTCATTATTTGAACATTCTTGATCGTCAACGGGATATTGTAATTCCTCATGTTGTATTTGGTGGCAAAAACCCTCATCCTCATTACATCGTAGGTGGCATGCCATGCTCTATTTCTATGAATGATATGAATGCCCCTATTAATACGCAACGCCTTGCTGCTGTAGAGCAATCTATTGCATTGACTAAAGACTTAGTTGATAATTTCTACGTGCCAGATCTATTAGCTATCGGTAAAATATATGTAGAAAAAGGTATGATCGATGGTGGTGGCCTTGCGAAGAAACGCGTTATGTCCTATGGCGATTATCCTGATGATACGTACACCGGTATTTCTAATGGTGACTATCATAAGAAATGTATTGTTCGTTCCAATGGTGTTGTTGAGAACTTTGCATTAGGTGTAGATAAAGCAACATTCATCCCATTAGAAGGTAAAGATTTCATGGATCCTCAATACCTTAGTGAAGAGGTTGATCATTCCTGGTTTACATATCCAGATGGAACAAAAACACTTCATCCTATTGAAGGTGTTACTGATCCTAAATTTACAGGTCCTAAATCTGGTACAAAAGAAAAATGGGAATTCCTTGATGAAGATAAAAAATATTCTTGGATTAAATCTCCAACTTTCAAAGGGAAAACTGCAGAGGTTGGTCCATTAGCAAAATATATTGTTGTGTATACAAAGGTAAAACAAGGCATAATCAAAGACCCAACTTGGGCTGAATCTATGATTGTTCGTCAAATTGATACAGTATCACAAGTATTGGGTGTACCAGCTCATGTATGGATGACTACTATGGTGGGACGTACGGCATGTCGTGGCCTTGATGCACAAGTAGCGGCAAATATTAGCCAATACTTCTTTAACAAACTTGTATCTAATATTAAAAATGGTGATACTACAGTAGCGGATATGACTAAGTTTGAACCAAATACATGGGATAAAGATGCTAAAGGTGTTGGTCTTGTAGATGCGCCTCGTGGTGGTTTGGGGCACTGGATACATATTAAAGATGGACGCTCTGCAAACTATCAATGTATCGTACCATCTACATGGAATGCATGCCCTAAAACTGCAGCTAATGAACATGGTGCCTATGAAGATTCCATGATTGATACACATGTAAAAATTGCGGATAAACCACTTGAAATTTTGAAGGTAATTCACTCCTTTGATCCATGCCTGGCATGTGCAACCCATTTATACAATAAAAAAGGCGAAAAAATTGTTTCCGTCAATACAGATGCATTGTGTAAATAAAGGGTGGTGGACTTATGTTAATACATACTGACAAAAAGGCGTATGTCGTATTTAGTCTATGGCTGCGCATATTCCACTGGACTATGGTGCTAAGCGTAACTGCATTATTTTGGACAGGTCTATATATCGGTGATCCCGGATTTGCAGCTATCACAGGTAATCCAGAGCCAACTTTTGCTATTGATGGCTGGTTCTCTATGGAAACTATGCGTCGTATCCATTTCACTGCAGGGGTTATCTTAACATTCTCCTTTATTTTCCGATTTGCAGGAGCTCTTTGGAATCGAGGAGATAGATTATTACCTAAATTCCGCCAAAAACGGTATTGGTACGGTCTTAAAGAAACAACATTGCACTATTTAATGATTCCTCAAAAACATGAACATCATTGGCTTCGTAATTCTTTAGCTAGAACTGCGTATATGATGGTATACATTATGTTTTTCTTTGAAATCTTAACGGGTTTTGCAATGTATTCTATGATTGACCCTAATGGTGTTTTAGGAACTTTATTTGCACCAGTAGTCACATTATTTGGTGGTGAATATAAAGTTCATGTTATCCATCACTACATTGCGTGGGGATTCTTGTTCTTTACTATTGTTCACGTGTATATGGCATTCCGAGAAGATGTTATGGAGGAATCCGGCGAAGTATCGGCTATGGTTTCCGGTATGAAATATTACGCTCATGATCCAATTGATATTGAAGACCTCAATGGTAAACGTCGTCGTGGGGAACGTATTGATAAACCATCTGGTACTACATATCGTCCAAGTGATCCTAATGATCCTAGAGAAAGAGAATTACAAGAAAATGACTAAAACAAGTACTGATATTATTAGTGGCTTGGAACAATACGCGGACTCAAAGGGTCCGCGTATTGATTTAAACAGCCTTTATGATGATGGAGACAATGAAATTATCCTACTTGGAGTCGGCAATATTTTGCTTACCGATGAGGGATTAGGTGTTCATGTAGTAAAAGAATTGAAAGAATCTTTCACATTTACGCCTGCGATTTCCATTATTGACGGTGGCACTATGGGAATGGAATTACTTACGTATATGCGTGGTATGAAGAAAATCCTTCTTGTAGACGCTATTAATGGCGGAGATGCTCCAGGAACTATATATGAATTTCCTCATAAGGAATTAGAACAATATTTTACGGAACATATTTCTGTACATGAAGTAGGAATGCAAGATATTTTACGTATCCGTGCTATTCAAGAGGATCCATTAGAAGATGCAGTGGTTATCGGTGTAGAGCCGGAATCATTGGAAATTGGTTTTGAACCTAGCGAGCCGGTACAATGCGCCTTGCCTGAGGTTAAGAAGCGTGTTTTGAATGTACTACGAGAATGGGGCGTAGTAGCTGAGCCTAAAGCACAAAGTGAAAATTTCATATAGTATATAGATAGCTTATAGAATGTAAAGATAGTCTCTGTATAGGAGTATTTATGATTGAAAATTATGGTAATGTTCGCGCCGTTTTAAATGAGTTGCGTTTGGCTCTAAAGAATTTGCGTGAAACTGGTGAGACATATTCGATTTATATTGAAAAAACGGGTTTAACAGAGGAAGAACAAGTTGAAGTATTAGAAACACTTGGACGCGGTCATATTACGATTAACTTTAATGAAACTGATCAACCTGTAGAATGGTATGAATCACAATTTTCTGGAATCTGGATTGGGACTTATAAAAATGGTCGTGATGACTCAATTTTACATACCGTAGAGGTCGCTAAGTATCCAGTTGTAGCTGGTGCTTATATAGAGGATATGGAACTGGCGGAGGAAGATTTACAATCTTGGATTGATGCTGCTGGATTATAGTAAAGGAGACCCTTAACGGGTCTCCTTTTTTATGAAAAATAGATGAAAATAGATATTTCCGGTAAATTTGTGATAAAAATACATACAAATTTTTGATTAATAGTTAATAAAGTAAGAAATAATCATATTTATTTCCATATTATTAAAATAAATATTTTTTATAAATCGTTTTATTAATTAGTTTTACAAATGAATTGATATTATATTAATTTGCTATAATTATATAAAAGATAAATGAAGTGTTTTGTTGGTGTTTTATAGAGAAATGGCTTATTTACTGGCTTTATAAACATTATTAGGCTTATTGTTAACCTTTAGCATTTGCCTTAATTTACTAATTAACATAAAATATGTGAGTAAAATACTTTGGAGGATTTATGTTACTTTCTATTGTAGTGCCTGTATATAACGAAGAGGAAAATATAGCGAACTTTTATAAAGCTGTAACTGATGTTATGTCAGGTCTCACATATGATTATGAACTAATCTTCGTGGATGATGGATCTAGTGATTCGTCAGCTATGATACTGCGTGAAATTGCATTCAATGACAAACATGTTAAAGTGTTATTGCTGGCTCGTAACTTTGGGCATCAAACGGCACTTACATGTGGGCTTGATTATGCTCATGGCGATGCAGTCATTACAATGGACGGTGATATGCAGCATCCACCAGCATTGATTCCTGAACTAGTTCGATTATGGGAATCAGGGTATGATGTGGTGCGTACCATACGCGATTCAACTGATGACGCTAGTTGGGCTAAATCTTTCACGTCTAAGTATTATTACAAACTGATGAACAAAATGGCCGATGTTCCTATTGTTGAAGGCGGGTCCGATTTCCGCCTCATGAATAGTAAAGCATTGGGCACGTTGAAACGATTCAGAGAACATGGTCGATTTTTACGCGGTATTGTCGGCGCCTTAGGGTATAGACAAGCAGAGTTGCACTTTGTGGCACCACCTCGATTTGCAGGTGTCTCAAAGTTTAGTGTGCGTAAAATGATTCGATTTGCTCTGGATGGTGTAACCGCTTTTTCAAGGGTGCCTTTACGGGCCGCCTTGTATGTAGGTGTACTTTGTGGTGGAATGAGCTTTTTGCTCATTTTACATCTTTTGTATGTATATCTTACAGGACAAGCTTTGAATGGGTGGACAACCTTGGGCGTATCAATCTTGTTTATTGGTGGAATTCAACTCGTCGGACTGGGAATTATTGGCGAGTATGTAGGTCGTATTTTTGAAGAGGTGAAGCAACGGCCTTTGTATTGGGTTAAGTCAGCTATAAATTTTGAAGAGCATGAAGAGGCTCCGTTACTCGGACCAAGTAGTGCAGATGTTTTTATGGCACCAGAGGCTTATACCAACAAGAGCAAAGAAGACTAGCTGTATTTGTGAATGCAAATAAATAGACGGTTAGTATATTTTGAATAAATAACTTACTTTAAAAGTTTTTTGGAAAGGAAGCATATGAAGTCAAAATATAGTAAGGTTAAAATAACGGCATTAACATTAACTTTTGTGTGTGCCACAACAGCCATGGTTGGCGCAACAACATTACAATATGGTGATAAGGGCAAAAGTGTTACAGCGGTTCAACAACAACTAATTAAACACGGCTATAATGCTACAGATAAAAATGGTGTATATGGTAAGGAAACGAAGTGGGCAGTTCGTTTGTTCCAACAAGATCGTGGCCTTCCAGTGGATGGTATCGTAGGTCCTGCTACGTATAACGCATTGATGGGTGCTCCTCGTTCTACGAAGGCAGTATTGACTCAAAATGCAGCGACTAAAGCAGTAGCAACGAAATCCGCTTTTACAAACAGCAACGCGACATCCCGTCGTATCGCTGGTCAATCCATTAATGGCAAGAACGTTAAATTAAACAATATTACGAAAAATGAAACACCTAGCAGTATTCACGCAATCTTGGCAGAAGCTGACAAATACCGCGGTGTACCATATGTATTTGGCGGTACTACTCCAAGTGGCTTTGACTGCTCCGGTTATGTTAAATATGTATTTGAAAAACAAGGTATTTCTTTACCGCGTTTGGCAGATGAACAGTATAATGTAGGTGTTGAAGTTTCTCGTGCGAACTTGAAAGCAGGGGATTTGGTATTCTTCGAAACTTATGAACCAGGTCCATCTCACTCCGGTATTTATATTGGCGATGGCAAGTTCATCAGCGCCACTTCCAGTCGTGGTGTTGCAGTAGCAGACCTTGATACTGGCTATTGGGGTGAACGTTACATCGGCGCAAAACGCGTTGTACGCTAATTTAATAACTAGCTATAAAAGAGGCTATACGAATCAATTTTGTTTTGTTGATTTGTATAACCTCTTTTTATGTTCATTATTTATGATTTAACTAGCATTGATTAAATTTGATTTTTACTTTTATTTTAAAAAATATGGATTTAAAATTATATTTTTTGCGGTTTGCTTGAATTGGTGTGAAAGTGCGTAAATTCCGCATAATCTCAATGTTTTTAATAGATTTTATATCGTTTTTGAGTTATAATGAAGAGTAAATAATTTTAGGAGGAATATACACATGAAGGGTAATGAACTGCGTCAAGCATACTTGCAGTTTTTTGAAAGTAAAGGACATTTAAAATTAGATAGTTTTTCTCTTATACCAGAAAACGATCCGTCTTTGTTATTGATTGGGGCAGGTATGGCGCCATTGAAGCCGTTCTTTACAGGTAAGTTGGTACCTCCTTGTCATCGTATTACAACAAGCCAAAAGTGTATGCGTACCGGTGACCTTGAAAACGTAGGTCGTACGGCTCGTCACCATACATTCTTTGAAATGCTTGGTAACTTCTCCTTCGGTGATTACTTCAAAAAAGAAGCTATTCACTGGGCATGGGAGTTTTTAACTGAGGTTATTAAACTCGATAAAAATAGACTATATGTCACTGTATATCCAGATGACCAAGAAGCGTATGATACATGGCATAATGATTGTGGTGTAGAGGAAAGCCATATTACACGCCTTGAAGATAACTTCTGGGAAATTGGTGAAGGCCCATGTGGTCCTGACAGTGAAATTTTCTTCGACCAAGGTCCTGAACATGGTTGTGATGACCCTAATTGCGCACCAGGTTGTGACTGTGATCGCTATCTTGAAATCTGGAACTTAGTATTTACACAATTCAATAAAATGCCAGATGGGTCTTATGAACCATTACAACACAAAAATATTGATACAGGCGCCGGTCTTGAACGATTGGCTTCCGTATTACAAGGTTGTAAAACAAATTTTGAAACCGATTTGATTTTCCCAATTATTGAAGCCACTGCAAAACGGGCCGGTGTGAAATATAACGAAGATCCAAATACAGATGTTTCTTTGAAGGTTATTGCTGACCATGCTCGTGCTGTCACTGCATTGATCTCCGATGGCGTATTGCCATCCAACGAAGGTCGCGGCTACGTATTGCGTCGTATTTTACGCCGTGCTGTACGTCATGGCCGTTTGCTTGGTATTGAAGGTATCTTCCTAACACCACTTATTGATGTAGTCGTAGACATTCTTGGCCCTGGTATTAAATCCATCGCTGAAAAACAAGACTTCGTTAAGCGTGTTGTACAAAATGAAGAAGAACGCTTCAACCAAACATTGGAACAAGGTCTTGAGTTATTAAACTCCTTGATTGATACACTTGCAGCTGAAAAAGCAACTGTTGTTCCTGGTACAGAAGTATTTAAACTATATGATACATATGGATTCCCTTGGGAATTAACAGAGGAAATAGCTTCTGAACGCGGCTTTACAATCGACCATGAAGGTTTTGAAGCTGCTATGAAAGAACAACGCGAACGCGCTCGTGAAGCTCGTGTAAAAGAAGATGCGAAGGTAGCAACACCAGACATTACATTCTTGAAAGATGAAGAACTTGTTGAAGATGAAGCAGAAACTGCATCCTCCGTATTGATGCTTGGTAAAGGTTCTGAACGCTTACAAACAGCAGCTGATGGCGATGAAATTACTGTTATCGTACGCACTACTCCTTTCCATGCGGAAGGGGGCGGTCAATTAGGTGATACAGGCTTTATCGTGGGCCCAATGGGTAAGGTAGAGGTTCATAATACAAAACGTTTACCAGAAGGCACTGTATACCATATCGGTACTGTTGTAGAAGGTTCTATTTCTGAAGGCGATGATGTAACACTTGAAGTAGATACAGCTCGTCGTGCAGCAATGGCTCGCAACCATACAGCAACACACTTGTTACATGCAGCATTGAAAAAGGTTCTTGGCGAGCATGTTAACCAAGCGGGTTCTCTAGTAACTCCTGATTACTTGCGTTTTGACTTCACTCATTTCTCCCCTGTAACACAAGAGGAACTTGATCAAATCGAAGTACTTGTAAATGAAGAAATTTTAAAAGCTACGGACCTAGCTATCGCTGAAATGTCAATGGACGAAGCAAAAGCGAAAGGTGCGATGGCACTCTTTGGAGATAAATATGGCGATGTAGTTCGCGTTGTAGAGGTTCCTGGCTTCTCCGTTGAATTATGTGGTGGCTCTCATGTAGGCAATACAGCTTTCATCAGTTCCTTCCGTTTAACATCTGAAGCTGGTATCGGTTCTGGTGTACGTCGTATTGAAGCGATTACAGGTCGTGCAGCTCTCGATGCAGCCAAACATGATCGTTTAACTATCGAACGCATGGCAGGGGAACTTAAAACTAAAGCTCCTCAAGTAGAAGAACGCTTACATCAAGTATTGGCAGAAGCAAAAGAAACTGCTAAGGAATTAGAACAAATTCGTAAAGAGGTTTCTGCTGCAGGTGCAGCTGATATCATTGCGGGTAAAGTCATGATAGGTGATGTAGAGTTTGTTGGCGCAGCTGTAAAAGCATCCTCTATTGATGAATTACGCGACTTAGCTGATATGGGACTTGATAAATTGAATGGATCTGGTGTGGTTCTTGTAGGCGCTGCTATGGGCGATGATAAGGTAAACTTTGTATGTAAAGTATCTAAAGATGTCGTTGCTAAAGGTGCAAAAGCAGGTAATATTGTTAAAGCAGCAGCTCAAGTAGCTGGAGGTAATGGCGGTGGCCGTCCGGATATGGCACAAGCAGGTGGCAAAGAGCCAGCTAAATTAATGGAAGCCTTAAAAGCTGGTGGTGAAGCCTTAAAATCTATGTTACAATAGGCATATAATTTTATAATTATACTTGTATCTGTTATAGAAATTTTTCATAATGCATAAAAAGTTACTGACTTTGTAGCTTTAATTCAAGTATAATAGTAGGTGAGATTTCACTTTTATGGTGAAATCTACCGATGTAATAAAAAGGAGGGATACGATGAACGTTTCAGATGAAACCATGTTATTCCGTAAAGTAGACGATGAACCGATGACCGCTGAAGAGGTGCTTACGCGTGTTTATCAATCTATTCAAGAAAAAGGTTACAATCCAATTAATCAAATCTTAGGGTATCTAATCTCTGGAGACCCTGCGTACATAACAAGTTATAATAATGCGCGTTCCGATATCCGTCGTTTAGAGCGTGATGACTTGATTGAAGAATTGTTGAAAGAATACGCAAAGGCTAAACAACTATAATGAGAATTATGTCATTAGATGTAGGCAGCCGTACTATTGGTATTGCCTGTAGCGATGCACTGCTCATGATAGCACAAGGTATTGAAACCATTCGTAGAACATCTCTAGAAAAAGACTTTAATCGCTTACAAGAACTCATTTCTGAATATGAAGTACATGAACTTGTGGTAGGTATGCCGAAAAATATGAATGGTACAAAAGGTGAACGGGCTGAAAAGACTGAAGAATTCGTTGCAAAGATGAAGGAAGTCATCGATTTACCTGTTACATATTGGGATGAGCGGTTATCTACTGTTATGGCTGAACGTCAACTCATTGCGGCTGACGTGAGCCGTAAAAAGCGTAAATCCGTTATCGATAAAATGGCAGCGGTTGTAATTTTGCAAGGATATTTAGATCGCTTGCAGTTTAATAAATAAGTATTTTCTTTAAGGAGGGTTTCCAATGGTTGACCAAAATTTTGAGGGTGAAGTGTATTATTTGGAATTCGAAGACGAACATGGTAATAAACAATACTTCACAGAAGATGTTATCTTGAGTCATGAAGGTCAAGAGTATGCCGTTCTTGTGCATGTACAAGATGAAGATGCTGATCATGAAGGTCAAGATGACACATACATGATCTTGGCTCGCATCGAAACAAACGAAGAAGGCGTAGAAGAATACGTACCTTTGGATGAAGAAGATGAAAACTTTGAAACTCTAGTAAAATTGTATGAAGACATGGATGAAGACGAATAATCGTTTTTAGCATAAATTTAGCGTATTGTCAGTGGACAATGCGCTATTTTTATTTTGTTATACATTATCATTGTTGTACAAAGAAGGGACTTCATTTATGCTAAAGGCATAACAAATTCACAAAATTAATATATTGCATAAAATGTAATAAGTGTAATCATTGCCCTTTTATATAGGGGAAATATAGAGTTTATGGTATAATGAATTGATATACTGTTATGTTACAGAAAGGAACTCAACAACGTGAGAAAAGCCTTAAGATATATTTTGATCCTAGTTATTGTAGGTATATTAATTATTGGTGGAGGCCTTGGTGCATTGTACTTTGTACCGAATACCTTTGCTCAAGATGATGGAACACAAGTAGTCGTTATAGAAAAAGGTCAAACGGGTACTGAAATTGCAGATATGCTTTTTGAAAGGGGGCTTATTCGCTCAACTCAAGGCTTTAAGCTTTGGTTATACTTGAGTGGTACCAATGATAAGCTTCAAACTGGCCATTATCAAATACCTAATAAGGTAACTGTGCACGAACTCATTTCTTTGTTACAAGAAGGTCATGTAGAATCTATTCGTGTTACAATTCCTGAAGGCTATACAGTTGGGGATATCGCTATCGTTCTTGAAAAGAATCAAATCATGAAGGCGAAGGACTTCTTGGCTGAAGCTAAAACTTATGTACCATACCCATACATGAAAGGTACAAAACCTGCTACATATCCTGTAGAAGGCTTCTTGTTCCCAAGTACGTATGAAATCCCCGTAGGGGCTACACCTCGTGATGTTATTCAAATGATGGCTGATGAAATGAATCGTTATCTCACACCAGCTGTGAAGAAACAAATTCAAGCTCAACATATGAGTATTCATGACTTTGTAACTTTGGCGTCTATCGTTGAACGAGAGTCGTTATTTGATGCAGACCGTCCAACCATTGCAGGGGTGTTTAAAAAGCGTCTAGCTCATGGTATTCCATTGCAATCTGATGCGACTATTTCCTATGTACTTGGTTATGCAAAGGAAAATGTAACGATTGGTGATACACAATTACAAAGCCCATATAATACATATGTATCTAAAGGTTTACCACCAGGACCAATTGCAAACCCTGGTAAAAAAGCTTTAGATGCAGTATTACACTCTGAAAATACAGATTATTTATACTTCGTAGCAGATAAAGAGGGGCATAATCACTTCTCTAAATCATACGAAGAACATTTAGCAGAGGTTAATAAAATTTATGGCGCTGACACAGTAAAAAATTCTTCTGCTAATACTGAAGTAGCTGCACAAGCTGGTCCTAACTATGACGTAGCAGTAGCGACTACAGAGCCTAATTATAATTATAGTTCTGCAGAAGCAGTGGAAGCAGATTCTCAATATGTTGATGTAGAACCTAGTTATAAATACACACCAACTACAGTTCCAGCGGCTGAGGTCCCAGATCCTGTACCAGGTTCAACACAAAATCAATCATCGACGCAAGTTACGCCAACTGCTCCATCCTATGGAAATAATACAAATACCAATACGTATGTACCAACGACGACACCTGTACCTGAATCGATGCAGAACGTTATTCCTAATGCACAACAAGTACCACAAATTCAGGTAGAATCTGCAAATCCGGCTGAACGCTCTACGTTGGTAGTTCCTAGTGGTACTAACAATAGATAATGTAGGAGATTTAATCTACTTTCATGATATTAAATGATATTTTAAATGAACAGCGTATTTACGCGATGATTAATGATGTGCCGATTTTACGAGAATCTGAGGTTCATCTATTTGAAGAATTAATAGGTTTATACCGGCCCACCTCTGTGTTAGAGGTGGGCACAGCCATTGGTTACTCCGCTTTGTTGATGGCACCATTACTCGACGAAGAGGAAGGGCATATTACCTCCATTGAATTGGATGATGTGCGCTATGAAATGGCGAAATACTATATTAACCAATCCGATTATACCGATAAAATTACATTGCTGAAAGGTGATGCGTCTCAAGTCTTAACGGAACTCACAGGCGAATACGATCTAGTGTTTTTAGATGGACCAAAGGGGCAATATTTAAAACAACTTGAACTTATTCTGCCACATGTGAAAGACGGGGGCGTCATTCTTGCAGATAATGTACTCTTTAGAGGCTATGTAAGGGGCGATAAGGAACCGCCAAAACGGTTCAAAACTATCGTAAAACGGTTACAAGAATACTTAACATATGTTGAAAATAAAGAATTGTTTAACACCACTATTTATCCCATGGGTGATGGTATGAGTGTGAGTGTGTGGAAAGGGCACAACAAATAATGGCAGAACATTTTATGGAATTGCTTTGTCCTGCAGGTAATATGGACAAGCTTAAAATGGCTATTCGCTATGGTGCGGATGCCGTATATTGCGCAGGTAAACGTTTTGGCTTGCGCGCAGGTAACTCTAATTTCTCCGATGAGGAATTAAAGGAAGCTGTAGAATTTGTACATGCGCATGGCAAAAAGATTCATGTTACATGTAATATCATTCCTCACAACGAGGACTTTGAAGGTTTAGAAGACTATTTAAAATTCCTTGAAAGTATCGGTGTTGATGCTATCATCGTTGCCGATATGGGAATTTTCAGCCTTGCTAAGCGCGTAGCTCCGGGTTTAGAGCTTCACGTAAGTACACAAGCTTCTACTACGAATTGGCATACAGTTCAGATGTGGAAAGAACTTGGTGCCACACGTGTTGTAGCGGCTCGCGAAGTATCCTTAGCAGACCTTAAAGAAATGAAGGACCATGTAGATATTGAAATTGAGTCCTTTGTACATGGTTCTATGTGTATCTCTTATTCCGGTCGCTGCTTATTGTCTAACTATATGACAGGTAATCGCGATGCTAACCGTGGTCAATGCTCTCAATCTTGTCGTTGGAAGTATTCTCTTGTTGAATCTAATCGACCTGGTGAATACTATCCTATTGAAGAAGATGAACATGGTACGTATATCTTTAACTCTAAAGACTTGTGCTTGATTCACCGCATTCCAGATTTATATGAAGCTGGTATTGATAGCCTTAAAATCGAAGGTCGTATGAAATCCGTTCACTACTGTGCAACAGTGGCGAAAGTATATCGCACAGCTATCGATGCATACCTTAAAGAAGGCAAAGATTGGTACGTTCGTCCAGAATGGCTTGCAGAATTAGAGAAGATTTCCCATCGTCCTTACACAGATGGCTTTGCTGAAGGTCGTCCTGATGAAACAGCTCAAAACTATGGTAAATCTTCGAATACCCAGAGCCATGACTTCATCGGTTTAGTTATGGGCTACAACGAAGAAGAAAAATACGTTGATCTTGAACAACGTAATAACTTCAAGGTGGGCGATAAGGTAGAATTCTGCCAACCGAAAGGGGAACTTGTTGAAACTGTTATCGAAAAAATGACAGATGAAGTTGGCAATCCTATCGATGTAGCACCTCACGCACAAATGAAAGTACGTATCTATATGGATACACCACTTGAACCGTACTCCATGATGCGCCGTGAGTGCAAATCTAAAGAAGATGAATAGTTTATGAGCAGTACAGCTTTAGAGCCGAGTAAATCAATCGGTGCATTTCCAGATGTACCCGACTTAACCACCTCTGGAGAAGAAGCGTATGTGTACTTTCACATTGATCCTAAGCATACGAATTTCATCAATCGCATCATTGAAGGCTATGAATATTTAGGTGTCATGACCTCGGTAGATGTGAGTGGGCGGTGCATGTTGCGCTGCACACCATCTACAAGGCCTTTGGCGCTTGAAGTATTAAGTAGTTTATCCGACTATGTCACTATAGAAGATAAAGTATAATCATGATTGTAAATTGTATGAGGGAATTTTGTGACTATACTAGATTTACAATTATATTAAATGTATACGAATTGTAGAGAAATGAGAGTATATCTATGAAACAATCTATTTTGAAACGCACATTATTAACAGCTTGCCTTGGAGCATCTATGGCAGGTGTAGCTATGGCGGGTCCTGTAGGCCCTGTAATCATTCCTCAAGCCGGGGATGTGGTTGTTATCAACCATGGTCCTGATATGACTTTCACAGGGAATATCAATTTTGATGTTGAAAGCCAAACTAACAACAATTTACAAATTGGTTCTACTGTGATTCCTAATGTGGTATACGGTGCGGCTTTCAATAAGTCTGGCGCACCAGATACTATCATCCCAGCTCAAACGTATGTATATGTAGGCACAAAAGACGGGGCGAATGCTTTCACAGAAGCTAGCGATGCAGACAAAAAAGGTGCAAGTTGGAACGTGGAAACATTGAAGAAAACTAAATCTGGCGATGTACAATTGGCGAGCCGTGGTGTTCCTGAAAAACCATTGGCTAATCAAGTGGCGACCATTAAAGATTCCATTATGCTTAGCGCTGTAGACCTCAGTACTACAGAGGTGGGCCGCAATAGCAAGGGCGTTTTATATATGACTGTGCCTAAGGAATTGAAATTGACTGCTGACACAGGTATTCCTGATGATGTACGTGAAACGATGCCAGCCATGTTCCGGGGCAAAATGGGGGACTCCCTCATGGTAAACCTCATGCCTCTAAATGAGGAAGAGAAGCAACAATTAGCGGCAAATCCACATAATGCAAATACTATCGTATTCAACCGTGGTATGAACATGGCAAAAATGATTGGATCCTCTGCACGTACAAGCAAGGTGTACACATACATGAAGGACCATTATTTGAACCTTGTTATTGTAGCGAAAGATTACGATGATAACGGTGCTCGTGGTAGCGGTGTTATGATGGTATCTAAACAAGATAACTCTAATGACGTGCTCTTAACTCTCTACAAAGGTCCAGACCTTTCTACTAGCAAATTGGAAAAAGTAATTGGTGCTATGTTGTCTACAAACTTCAAACGTTAATATACAAATAAAGTATATAAAATGGCTCGAGATTCTGATATGTTCCGCCTTTACTGGTTGTCTAGTAAAGGGGGCCATATCATTCTCGGGCCGTTTTCTTTAAAATATAAATGTATCAATATAAATGAAGAGAAGATTTACAATTTATGGATTTAAAAAATTACAATTTATAGTTTTCAAGAAATTTACAGTTAAACTGTATTGAATTTTTTAGTCCTCTATGATACTATAATCTAGTAAAAGTGATGCAAAGGACATGATTCTTTTATCCCTGTGTACCAGAGAGAGGCAGATGCTGGAAATGCCTTACACATATATTAGAGTTACCCCCTTTAAACTGATTTGTCGAACCTAAGTAGGCAAATACGGCCGCCACCGTTATCGGGCTTAATGAAGTGAATTAACTATACACATATATTGGTATAGGTAGTTAACTAGGGTGGAACCGCGAATGATCTTCGTCCCTTGTTTGTAGGGATAGAAGGTCTTTTTTTATTACCCAATTTCTACAAGCTAATTACTCAATGTTTATGTATTGTGTGGTAAGTAGGTATATTGGTGAAAGTAGAAAATCAAAGCTATCCTAGTTTATAAATTGGAGGAAAGAAAAATGGCAGATGTAAAAATCATTTTACCTGATGGTAGTGCAAAGGAATACGCTGCTGGCACTACTCTTGGGGAAGCAGTAAAACAACTATCTAATAGCTTGGCTAAAAAAGTACTAGCTGCAAACGTAAATGGCGAATTAACAGACCTTCGCGAAGAACTTGTAGATGGCTCTGAAGTTGCGTTCTTAACATTTGAAGATGAAGGGGGCAAACATACTTTGCGCCATACAGCTTCTCATATCTTGGCACAAGCTGTTAAACGTTTATGGCCTGAAGCTAAATTGGCTATCGGACCTGCTATCGACAAAGGTTTCTACTATGATATCGATATGGAACATACTTTGACTCCTGAAGATTTGGGTAAAATCGAAAAGGAAATGAGCCGTATTGTAAAAGAAAATTTACCGATTACTAAATCCGTTATGCCTCGTCAAGAAGCTATCGAATTTTTCAAAGCTAAAAACGAAGATTACAAGGTAGAATTGATTCAAGACCTTCCTGAAGATGCTGTAATCTCCTGCTACTCTCAAGGCGATTTCATCGATCTTTGCGCAGGACCTCACGTGGCATCCACTGGTAAGGTAAAAGCTTTTAAATTACAAAGTATTGCAGGTGCATACTGGCGCGGCGATGAAAAAAATAAAATGTTGCAACGTATTTACGGTACAGCATTTGAAAAGAAAGAAGAACTTGACGCATACCTTCACTTGCTTGAAGAAGCAGCTAAACGGGATCATCGTAAACTTGGTAAAGAACTTGGCTTGTTCGTTATCAAAGAAGAGGGCCCTGGGTTCCCATTCTTCTTACCAAAAGGCATGGCTCTTCGTAACGAATTAGAAAACTTCTGGCGTGAAGTTCACCATGATTTTGACTATGAAGAAATTCGTACACCTATCATCTTGAGTAAACATTTGTGGGAAACTTCTGGTCACTGGGATCATTACCGTGAAAATATGTATACTACAATTATCGACGATGAAGAATATGCAATTAAACCTATGAACTGCCCAGGTGGTATTTTGGTTTACCAAAACGAAATGCACTCCTACCGTGACTTCCCATTGCGTTATGCTGAACTTGGTTTAGTACATCGTCATGAATTGTCCGGTGCTTTACACGGCTTATTCCGTGTACGTGCATTTACACAAGACGATGCTCACGTATTCATGTTGCCAGATCAAATGCAAACTGAGTTGATGAAAGTTATCGAATTGTTCGACCGTATCTATAGCCAATTCGGCTTGAAATACCATGTGGAATTGTCTACTAAACCTGACAATGCTATGGGTGATGATGCGATTTGGGAAGCAGCGACAGAAGCATTGCGTAATGCTATCGAAGCGAAAGGCATTCCATATGTAATCAACCCTGGCGACGGCGCATTCTACGGTCCTAAACTTGACTACCATATCGAAGACTCCTTAGGTCGTACATGGCAATGTGGTACTATTCAATTAGATATGAACTTGCCTGAACGTTTCCAAATTGAATACATTGGTGAAGATGGTCAAAAACATCGTCCTATCATGATTCACCGTGCATGCTTCGGCTCTATGGAACGTTTCATCGGTATCTTAACTGAACACTATGCAGGTGCATTCCCAACATGGATGGCTCCTGTACAAGTTAAGATCTTACCTATCTCTGAAAAACACGTTGAATATGCTAAGGAATTGGCAAAACAAATGCACCGTGACTATGTACGCGTAGAAGTAGACGATCGCAGTGAAAAAATCGGCTATAAAATCCGCCAAGCACAAATGGCAAAAGTTCCTTACATGCTTGTTGTGGGTGATAAAGAGGTTGAAGAAGGCACAGTTAACGTTCGTAAACACGGCGGTGATGAATTAGGTTCTGTACCATTCGAAGAATTCTTTAATTCTATTAAGATTGAAATTAAAGAACGTAATTAATTATCTACTGTTTAGCTATTTATATTGATAAAAATCCCCCTCACATCTTGCACAATTATGATTAGTCTGTATAATTTATTAGTGGTGAGATTATATAAGGGGGATTTTATTATTATATTCTCTTTAATTGTTACCTGTGAGTAGCGAAAGGAAATGACTATGAAAGAAGTAAATTCATACGGTTGGAAAGCTGTTATTGGTTCCTCTATTGGCTATGCCATGGATGGGTTTGATCTCTTGATTCTCGGCTTTATGTTGAGCTTAATTTCAGGGGACTTAGGTTTGACCACAGGTCAAGCAGGTTCCCTTGTGACGTGGACCTTGGTAGGTGCTGTTATTGGTGGTTTTATCTTTGGTACCTTGTCAGATAAGTTTGGTCGTGTTCGTGTGTTGACATGGACTATTGTATTATTTGCTGTATTCACTGGCCTATGTGCTTTTGCACAAGGGTATTGGGATCTTCTTATATATCGTACAATTGCCGGTATCGGCTTAGGCGGTGAATTTGGTATTGGTATGGCCTTAGCAGCTGAAGCCTGGCCTGCACAACACCGTGCAAAAGCGACGAGCTATGTTGCCATCGGCTGGCAGTTAGGCGTATTGGCCGCAGCACTGTTAACGCCCGTATTACTTCCTTATATTGGCTGGCGTGGTATGTTCATGGTTGGTATTATTCCTGCCTTTGTAGCCTGGTTCTTCCGTGCGAAATTACATGAACCAGAAATCTTTGTTCAAAGTAAAGAAATTAAAGAACACTCCCATACGAACTCATTCAAGTTATTAGTAAAAGATGTAAGAACTACAAAGACCTCTATAGGTGTTGCTATTTTAACATCTGTTCAAAACTTTGGTTATTACGGTATTATGATTTGGTTGCCTAACTTTTTGAGTAAGCAATTAGGGTTTTCCCTTACAAAATCGGGTTTGTGGACTGCCGTAACTGTATGTGGTATGATGGTCGGCATTTGGTTATTCGGACGATTGGCTGATAAAATTGGTCGTAAACCGACATTTATTTTGTTCCAAGTATGTGCTGTGGCATCTATCTTGATTTACTCTCAACTATCTGATCCAACAGCTATGCTATTTGCTGGTGCTATTTTAGGGGCCTCCGTAAATGGTATGATGGGTGGCTACGGTGCCTTGATGGCGGAAGCATACCCAACAAGTGCTCGCGCAACGGCTCAAAACGTATTATTTAACATTGGTCGTGCCGTAGGTGGCTTTAGCCCAATGGTAGTAGGCATGATCATCTCAATGTACTCGTACCAAGTGGCAATTGCATTCTTGGCTATTATCTATGTAATCGATATATTAGCAACCGTATTTTTAATTCCTGAACTAAAAGGTAAGGAATTAGATTAGATAATTGTTTGTAAAAGTTTTACATTGAAATGAATATAGACGTTTTATATTGAAACTTATATAAAAACCAAAAGGCTCTGTCATAAGACAGAGCCTTTTATAGTATGTTTAAGTTAAAATATTAGAATTATTTAGAGTGTTTGGTCTATTTAGAATATTTAGGACTTACGCAATTCCAATCCAGTGCCAGTATGTAAGTGCAAATACGAGCATCATGATATAGCCGATGATGGTTAATGGAATTCCTGTAGTCATAAATGTTTTTACATCGAATGTATCTGTACCGTAAGCTACCATGCCTTGTGGAGAGTTTACTGGTAGTACCAGACCGAAGCAGATTGCATATTGCATGAGCATTGTTACGCCAAGTGGATTAAGTCCTTCTGCGGAATGTCCCATAACGATGGATATTACGATAGGAATCATGGCAGAGGAAAGGGCTGTAGCTGATGCAAATCCAAGATGGATTAAAATCAGAAAGGCAGCCATAATAGCAATTAAAAGAAACACACTTGCCGTTTCAAGGGAGAAGGCATTTACAAATACCTGTGCGAGCCAGGTAGCAGCTTTTGTTTTAAGTAATACAGAGCCAAGACCGATACCAGCCCCAAACATCACAATCGATCCCCAGTCGATGTTTGGCTGTGCAAACTTCCAGTCCATAATGCCAATTTTAGGGAAGAAGAATAAGGCAATTGCAATAATCGTAGTTGTTGTAGTATCGATAGAGTGTAGTTTACCCCCTGTTGCCCACAATGCTAATAAACCAATGGAGATGCATAATAGTTTCTTTTCATCAAATGACATGGGACCGATTTCTTTACGCATTTTAGCAAGTTGTACATCACCGCCAACGAGCTCTTTAATCTCAGGTTTAATAAAGGCTTGCGTTATAAAGTAGGTAATAATAGCCATAATTATGGAGAACGGTGCAGCTGCTGTGAGCCAATCAATCCAACTTACAGATGTATTCATCTGTGTTTGCATAAACCCAACAGCTACGAGGTTTTGGGCAGCAGCTGTTTGAATCATAATATTCCAAAATGTATCTGCTTGTACGGCACCTACCATGAGTAGAGCTGCTACACGGCTTTTACGTTCAATACCTAAGTTTTCGACGATACCGATAATAATTGGAGCCAAACAAGCGATGCGAGCCGTTGCACTTGGTACAAAGAAGGCGAGAATAAGGCCTGTAATAATAACACCTAAATAAATGCGGCTAACCTTTGTACCTACACTAGATAATACGAGCATGGCTATGCGACGATCGAGACCTGTTTTACGCATGGCTACGGAAATGAACATAGCTGCACCTACGAGAATCATCGCAGGGGAAGAATAACCTGAAATAATCAGCTTTAAGGCATTGGCTGTGCCCATAGCTTTCGCTGGCGCTTCTGGATTTGGAGAGAAGCCTAGTAATAAGGCAGTGAGTGCCGTAATCATGGTCGCACTTACCGGATAGGATACAGCCGATGTCATCCATAAGATGATAGCAAAGGCGAGAACACCAATCATGCGATGTCCACCGGTAGATAATGTCTCTGGTGTTGGTAATAATAAAATGCCAACTAACACAATAAAAGCAAAAATAAGACCTATATTTTGAATTGTTGTACGAGCCTTTTGAGGCGGCGAACTAGTTGTTACACTCATAATAAAACCCCTTTCAATTTGTGTAATACCTATTACTGTATAATACTTAGTTAGATAATGTTTAGTTAGATAATACATAGCTAGATAATACTCACTTAAATAATATCTAGTTAGATAGAATATGTTATATATATTATTGTATCGCATTTTTCTATAGAATTAATAATCATATTATAGAAATATTGTATACATAAAGGGGGATAGGTGTCAGTAAGTATGCCTATATACAGAACTTATAATCTCTGTTATACTAAAAGAGTTGTAATAATAAATTGCTGAGAGCAATTTATTATTGTTGTTGACTTTCATTATCTAATTTGTTATTATAATTAAGTAATTTATGAAGCAGAGGCCATCCGCCACTCACCTAATACCAAGAAGTATGAGGTTAATATAGAGAATTCTATTCGGATGGTGTTTGCCGTCCGTTTTTTTTATTCTCTTGGAGGTGAACGCTATTAGCAAGGATACACCACGCATTAATGAAGAGATTCGTGCTCGTGAACTTCGTGTCGTAGGTCCTGAAAACGAACAAATCGGTATTATGTCTGGCCGTGAGGCGTTGGCATTGGCTGAAGAACAGCATCTTGATCTTGTGGAAATTGCGCCTAACGCTAAACCACCAGTAGCTCGTATTATGAACTATGGTAAATATCGTTATGAACAACAAAAACGCGAGAAAGAAGCGAAAAAGAAACAAAAAATCGTAACTTTGAAAGAAGTCAAATTACGTCCACATATTGAAGACCATGACTTTTACGTAAAAATGAAAAACGCATCCAAATTCTTGGGTGAAGGTAACAAAGTAAAAGTAACTATTATGTTCCGCGGTCGTGAACTTTCACATCCAGAACTAGGCATGGCAGTATTGACACGTTTTGCTGAAGAACTCAAAGAAACGGCGTCTATTGAAAAAGCAGCTAAATTAGAAGGTCGTAACATGACCATGATTTTAGTAAGTAAATAAGGTATTGGGAGGATTATATTATGCCAAAAATTAAAACTCGTCGCGCAGCGGCTAAACGTTTCGCAGTAACTGGTACTGGTGAATTCAAGCGTGCGAAAGCTTTCAAAAGCCACATTCTTGAGAAAAAATCTCCAGCTCGTAAACGTAATTTACGTAAAGCTACATTGGTTGCAAAAGCTGACCACAAACGCGTAGCTAAATGCTTACCATACGCTTAATCGTTAACTATTAGATCGATACATCGTAATTTAGGAGGAATATACAATGGCAAGAGTGAAAAAGGGCGTTACAGCTCATGCACGTCATAAAAAGATTTTAAAATTAGCTAAAGGTTACCGCGGTACACGTTCCCGTTTGTTCAAAAAAGCTAACGAAACAGTAATGAAAGCGTTGTACTACGCTCGTCGTGACCGTCGTGCGAAAAAACGCGAATTCCGTCAATTGTGGATTGCTCGTATCAACGCAGCGGCTCGCATCAACGGTACAACTTACAGCCGTTTCATCGCTGGCTTAGCTAAAGCAGGCGTTGAAGTGAACCGTAAAATGTTGGCTGACTTGGCAGTTAACGATGCAGCAGCATTCGCTAAACTTGTTGAAGTAGCTAAAAACGCTTAATAGTATAACCATATACATTGAGGACTCTCTTTGGAGGGTCCTTTTTTATGTGGTGAAAGTAATAGATTATCAATATTTTTATAATATGATATCCTATACATATAATGTGTGTGATAAATATTGAAAGAGGGGAATTAAAATAATGAAAAAGTTATTTTCTATGTTATTGTTAGTATGTATAGTAATACCATTACAGATCCAAGCTATATCGATGGAAGCAATTAAAAATGATAAGAACAATGTTCCTATTCTTACAGGAAAAAATGCCATTACGTATTTTGTAGATAAAAGTTCCATTAAAAGAGTAGAAGAGAATGAGTTTATTTATAAAGCACAGGCCGTTGTATATGAGGTTGAAAATAATAATAGTCGTAGAACTAACTCATATATTCACAAGGTTTTAGTTACTTATCGTTATGATATAAACCATTCTGTAGCCAGCGTATTACGTACTCCACAGTATGCACAAGACTATTCACTTCTTATATATGCTAAACAAGCTAGCTCTGGTATGAAATTAACAATAAATAGTGTGGAAGATTTTAATTATGAAGGTGTGGCTTTAGGTAATTTCGGCAATATTCCAGAACAATACGTTGATGTAGCTTTGCATGATCCTAAATATGTTGTAGGTAACTATATCTTTAAAGAAGCTTATGGTACAACTTTTGAAAATATGACTCTTCATAAGAAATAAGATAAATGAGTTTATGGAAGTAGCTAAAAACGCTTAATAGCATAATAATACAGATTAAGGACTCTCTTTGGAGGGTCCTTTTTGTATGGTAAAAGTATGATATAGCTACATTTATATTTTAGTGTAAAATACTAAATCGTTTTGGCTGTTTTATAAAGTGAAATAAACTATCAAAAAAGTAAAATATAAAAGAGGAGTTTTATTATAGCTTGTAGAACTAACATAGTAATAAACCTATTTAAGGTGCTTGTAAAAGGAGGCATTATTATGGGAATCTTTAAAAAGCTATGTATGACCTCTATGTTAGGTGTTATGTTAACTGTACCAACGTATGCAACTGTTGTTACAGGCAGTCAATCAGATGTAAATTTAGATTTAAAGTATCCTTTAGTTTATACAGAACATGCTTATGCTCAAAGAGTTATTAATACAGATATTGCAAATTATGTACTCGAAGCAAAGGATATGTATTACAACCAACATATTTATCAAGTTTCTCAAAACTATAAGGTTACCTATGAGGATAGTCAAGTTGTTTCAATCCTACTAACTACCTATTATTACTACGCCGGAGCTGCTCATGGTATGTATAATACAAGAGGTCTTGTATATAATAAAGTAACAGGTCAACGCATTCCATTATATAACTATATAAAAATTGCGAATGCAGCACAATTGGATAACGGTTTACGATCCCATGTATTAAGTTATTATACAGGTAATCATATAAAGAGCTATATTCCAAGTGGATGGAGTGTAAAATATGTAACCGATAACTATTGCTTACGTGGTAAGGGGAACATTGATCTAGTTTACCAACCATATGAACTAGGACCGTACGCAGCTGGTAATACCTATATTGGTTTTACACCAAAAGCCATTGAATACTTTAACAGAATGAACTCCTGATAAAAGTATGTTGCTATATTGATCCTAACTGTATTTTGATGAATTAAATAGTATTCTTGTAATATACGACAAAAGCCTATAGTACATTTTTAGTACTATAGGCCTTTATCGTATTTACCATATTATCTTCTAAATCCGCCGCATCCTCTAGTATTAGAGTTTGGACCGCAATAATTTTGGTTGTTATTGGTGCCTGGTGCATAGTTAGTATTGTTCGTATTGTTATCGGAGTTGTATTGTGTGTTAGTGTTGCAATTGTACTGAGAGTTATTGCATACATAATCGTAAGCAAATCCAGTAGATACAACAGCGGTTACGGCTAAAGCAGTCATGATGAGTATACGTTTTGTAAATTTCATAGTAATTACCTCCTTGTTCCTATATTTATATTATACTACTATGAGTCAAATAAAATATGATATTCTATATATATAATATTGGGGAGACATTATGTGAAAGGATGAGAGTTTATGATGAAACGTGCGTTAATGGCTGCACTATGTTTTAGTTTTGTGACATTAGGTAGCCAAGCAATTGATATTAATATACCAGGTGCGGATCCTACAATATCGAAGGATGCATATCAGAATTATCGTAAGACTGGTAATGAAGTCCAAAAGACTGAAAATATTATAGCTAATCAGATACGAGATGAATATGCTAATAATATGTCTAAAAAATGGACACTAGATGAGTTGCTATACTTTACAAAAGAATTGTATCATTCTACAAAACAGTCTTCTTCTGTTTTTATTCTTAAGGATAATGGGGCAAATATCAAATTTACTTTGCCAGAGAGTAGCCAGTTCGGTAAAACTATAAAAGGGGATCCATTAACTACAGATATTAAAAAAGGGAATTTTCGTTTAATTGAGGGCAACCTACATTATACTATTCGTAAGAGTGGTGAAAGCCAAGCTAAGGAAAATTCGTTCTCGTATCCTACTGTTAGAAATGCTACATGGGAGATTGGGCAGACTAAAAGTGGAGCTTTAGAAGGGGCTATTAACTTTGGTGTGAAATCTGATTCTTCGCTGTCTTATTATATTAGTTATGATTTGATTAAGAAAAAGGAACTAGAACTATTAAAGACACATGATCAGGAGTACGTGTATAAAGAGCTAATGTCACCATTAGTTAATTATGTACTACCTTCAATTGAACCAGCAAAACAAATACTTTCAAAAACAAAACCAATAACTATTAATGGATTCACGTTCCAAACGTTAAAATCAAGTGATTTAGTGTATCATGGCCCTGATAATGATGCAATTTATATCTATGATGGTAAAAAATATCGTGAAGGTATCATGGTGAGAGAATTAAAACCGGAAGAGTTGGCTAATCATCATCAAATTAATTATAAATTGATACGATTCTTCATTATGTATAAGCCATATTCTGATTTTAAGCCAATTCAATACGCAACAGTTTGGAATGATGCTACTCCTGCTATGTATATGGAAGTTGAACGATCTGCATCTAGAATGTACATTCAATCACTATATGATGATAAATATTTATATACTCACTTTATAATGGCCGATTTAGAGTATAAAACACCATCAAAAGACTTACGCGATATAGTTCAATATGTAGACAATGCAAATGACAAAGATAAATACGCTAAAAGCCAAGCTGGAATGGGAGCTATGCCTAAAGGTATATATGAAAACTCATCTGTAAAATAAGGGGAAAATAGTAAACCTCACATATAATCTTGACTTGATTCTAAATTTAATTTATGAAAATATATATGTAAGTTTTACCACATATAAATACTATTACTCTAGTAAAGTGTTTATATGTGGCATTTTTTGTAGTAGAATAAAATTAATTACTATGAATAAATCATGAAAAGTTAGGAGATATTATGGGTGCCGAATTAAATCAAAAATTATTTAGTGCTGCTGATAGTTTACGCGGTAAGATGAGTGCTGATCAATATAAGGATTATCTCTTGGGATTAATATTCTATAAATATTTATCCGATAAATTATTGGAATCGACAGTTGTTAAAGCTTATAAATCTCTTGATGATATTGATACACATGTAATAGATAAAGATAGTAATTTATTGAAAATTAAACGAGAATACTTTACTAAGGCATATGATTCTATTGTTGAAGACTTTGCTTCAATGTGGTGTGTTGATGTAGATGAACTCATGGTATCTGTAAATCAATCTACAGCTGGTGAGGATATATATAACAAAAATCGTATAGTAGGTAGTGCTGACTATCCCGTATATGTACAACAACACCCTGATTCCGATCCATTTTCATACCCTCAACATATGATAGAAGCATGGAAAGTGTGTTTGTTTGAAGAAGTTATTCCATTGAGAGATGAGTTGAAATAATAGAGTTTAATTAACATTGGTTAAATAATAAAATATTAGTAGTTTTGTCCATATATGGTCAGGAAAGTTAAAAAATAGTATTAGACACCATATTGTGTCTAATACTATTTTTTATAAATATTATAAATGTAAAGGTATTAAGATGACATTAAAACATAATTATTCAAAAGAGATTAGTGAATTTATTAAAGCTAATAATAAAAGATTAAATTTGAATTGGGGCACAATCACTGACTTGAATCAATTAGGACAAGGTGGAAGTGGATTAGTTTATTCTGGTAAATATAAAGATTTTGATGTAGTAATTAAATTTTTTAATAAGGAGCTAGAAAGTAGAGATGAAATTAGATTTAAAAATGAATATTTTAAGATACAGTATTTAGAAAATCATGAAAAGATGGGTATTGCTACCTATATTAATTTTGAATGTATTGAGTTTAATGAGCATAAATTTTACTTTTATATTATGAAACATTATAAAGAAACTCTTAAATCTTATATGGACCATTATACTGGTGATAGGGAAAATCTTTTTGAGCAAATCTTAGGTTTCTTTATGAATGCATTAAGACCACTTTATAGATATCAAATTACTCATCGAGATTTAAAACCTGAAAATATATTAATAGATGAAAAAGAGCGTTTTTATTTAGCTGATTTTGGTATTGCTAAATTTATAGATAGTGAGCTAACTAGAGACCATGATCGAATGGCAAATTATAGGTTTTCTGCTCCTGAACAAAAAGAACCTGAGGCATCAAGTAGTATAGCCTCGGATATGTATGCTATTGGACAAATTTTATTTTGGATTTTAGAGAAACATACATATGAAGGAACGATTACAATAAAGGATTACAAAAATCACAGAATTAAACCATTATTACATGCTTTCTTAGCATATGATCCACAAGAGAGACCTAATTCTATTGAGGAGTTAGAAGCTTTAATAAATACAATAGATCAAGATTATAAAGAATATAAATTAAATGAAGAACGTATAAAGTTTGCTGAAAAAGCGATTGATTTAAATCAAGAATATACTGTATTAATACGTAGATGTTATCCACATGCTGACAATAAGATAGTTTATGTTGATAGCTCTGATTATATTGATAGAATTATTCAAATGATAGATATATTTATTAAAGATCAATATAAAAAGCAGAATAACATTTGGTTTAGTACAGGTTATTGGGATCAAGAGCTGATAGGGATTAGATATAAGAAATCAGATAATATCATTCAAATTCAAGTATCACAAAGTAATATTATTGAATTTAGGCTAAAGGGGATATGGTTATTTGCTTCTCCATCAGACTATAACTCTATTATTTGGTTAGATGCTGAACAACTTCCATTTTATTTAATAAATGGTGATGAAAGTTCTTCTATGTCAATAGTCAATGGTAAGTATCATGTAAAAACAGAAGAAACCTATAGTGGATTTTTAGAACTAGGTCCTGGTAGTATTCCGGTTCCAATTATTGATGTGCTTACATACGAACGGTTATTACCATGTGGAAAGAATATTGTTATTGCCCCTAGATTGTCAGCAGCATTATTCAATGATAACATCGATTGTTTAGATAAACTTCAAAACTGTAAAATTGATATTGGTATTCTTGACACTTATTTACGTGAAATAAATAAATATAAGCCAAAAGATTTTTATCATTATCTATAAAAAATGTACTACTTTTATAAAAGCGTTTTAGGAATATTTTAATAAGATAGTTTTTTTATTTGGTATTATAGAACTGATAATTTTTATATGTTAGGAGGGGCCATGGAAGCTGTTGGTGTTATTTCAGATATATCATATAACGCATCTATTTTATTTTCTATATGTACAATAATTTTTACTATCTATAAATTTAAAAAACAAAAGAAGTGGAATTCTGAACTTGAAAAATTAAAATACTCTTTTGAACATAATTTAACTAGTTATCGTATTTATATAGAACTAAAACATAAGCGAATCATAAAAGTTAATCAATGTATGGTACAAGCTTATAGTTTTGTGAGTAATATTGCTTCACCGATTTAAGAACATCCTGATTTTTCTAGATACACTAAACAGGAAATTTCTGACTATTTAGATAAAATCTCATTAGATGAAAATGATAAAATTTATATAATAAATCAATGGGAACTAAATAAGACTAGAACATTAAAAGAGGTAGTGTATTGGTATAATCGCAGCAAATGTTTAAGTGCTTATAATTCAATTAATAAATTGAAAAAACACTTGCTATATGTTCGACTATATATAAAGGAAGAAGATTTCAAAGCTTTATTTGAGTTTACCCTTAAATTAAATAGTATATTAATTTATAAAGAAACACTATTGGATGAAATTAGAGGATTAAGTTATGATAATCATAATTTAATCCAAGATATTCAAAGTAATTTGGATGAAGCTACAGTATTATATGAAGAATTAGTATCTTTACTAAGAAAAGCATTAGAGATTGACTTGTTATAAGTTCAATTGAGTGGTAGTTATTTAAGGGGAGATTTATGAATATAGGGAAACTGGAAGCTGTTCCTGTGCGGGATTTATGGGCTCATGAGCAATATGATTTTTCATCATGGCTTGCAAAAGAAGAAAATCTATCAATTTTAGGAGAAGATTTGGGGATAGCCTTTACTGGTATAGAAACTGAACAGTTTGTAGGCTCATATAGATGTGATATTGTAGCTAAGGATGATAATAATGAAGGTAAAATTGTTATTATTGAAAATCAACTAGAAAGTTCTAACCATGATCATTTAGGAAAAATTATAACTTATGCATCAGGATTAGATGCTTCAAAAATTATTTGGATTGTTACAAATGCACGTTCAGAACATAAGAGTGCTATTGAATGGTTAAATAATAATACTGAGAATGATATTAATTTCTTTTTAATTGAATTAAAGGCTTATCGAATCGGGGACTCTTTGCCAGCTCCTAAATTTGAAATTGTACAAATGCCAAATGATTTTATTAAAAATGGAAATATGAAATCTAGAAATAAAACATTAAATCGTTCACAAGCTGCTCGATATGACTTTTGGTCTCGTTTTATAGAATATAGTTCTACTCAATCTTTAATATTAAAAAATAGAAAAGCAAATACTAAGGATAGAATGTCTATATCTCTTGGTGTAAGTAATGTTCGTATGGAGATAAAACTTACTGATAAAGCACATTGTATTATAATAGCCCTATGTATTCGTGATAATAAAAATCTATATCAGTTACTTGAAAAATTTAAGGATGATATTGAAAAAGATGTAATGTATCCCTTAATATGGAAAAACATTGATAGTTTAAAACAATCAGAAGTTATTTTAGAGATACCGGGATTAAATTTTGATGATGATAGTAATTATGACGATTTGATGCACGATACTTTAGAGAATATAGTTCGCTTAAAGGATATTTATATTAAATATTTAAAAAAAATAGGGAATATGTAGATTTCAAAATAGTTTCAATATTATTTAACTCTATTTTGGCTATTCTTATTAAATAGGTTACATGATTGTAGTTTAGTTGGTGAATTTAAATTAGATAAAAGAAAAATAATAGTGCATTTAGAACCATAGCAACTAAATAATATAGTACCTTTAAAAATTTATGAGAAACATTAAGTATTATTAATGTTGTAACATCTTTAAGAAACAGTCTGGCTTTACGGGTGGACTGTTTTTATTTTATTTTCATGAAATCTCTTTATTTTACTTATATAATAGTTTCATTAGTCTAATGAGAGGGTAGGTATAGATGAGAGATACTGCAAAGCAAATTATAAAGTATTGGTATTCACTTGAGTGTTTACAACCGAAAGAAGTTCCAAAGTATAAAGCAATTCCTAAGAAGTATATTAAAGAACTCATATTTAAAAGTAAAAATGATACAATTACTATTTATCAACAGTCTGTAATAAAACCTTATTGGAAAAGAACAAATTCGCGTGTTTCTACGTATGTAGTACCGTTACCAAATGATCATTATAATTACTCTATTATTGATGAGATTAAATATTTTAAGGATGAAAAAAACTATGTTTTAGATGATGAACATGCTGTTCTGTTATGTGTAGTTAAAGGGACTGAAGTATTAGAGGCCTTCATTGATAAATTAGAAATTGAATATCCTGAAAAACCATATTTAGGGAATGTGTATAGTGCATCATTTATTGTTGATGCAGAGGGATACTATAAAGAGGGTAGTCTACAAATTGCTCCGTTTATTTGGGTAATTTATCAAATGATGTTTCAGCCTGATGTGGAGTTTAAAGATATTAAGTTAGATGGCTGGGATGAAGTTGTTAAAAAAATCGAGGATGGTTTTAATCTTCCTGAAGAAAAGATATCCCTTGATGAGGCTGTATATGTGATCAATGTGTATATACAAAAGCATATCTTGGAGCCTATGGGCATTACCATGTTCCGTGCCGGTGATGTTTATGGCTATTGTGGCTTTACGGCCGAGGAGATTCAGCTTGTTAAAGCTGATACAATGCCTGTAAATGATTTAAAATCTAGCTTTTTCCTTGATGATTTACAGTTGGTCTTACAGCACATCGATACATTAAAGGATAATAATAAGGTATTGTCTTATATCAATAGTCTTAATCAGGATATTGAGCACTATGATTTGTTGAAAGATACTGAGAAGATGCGTAAATGGTATAATCCGAAGGTGTTACCATATGGTAGATGGCCGTCTGAGTTTAATTTGTCATTTATGCAGCAAATTGCTGTTAATATTGCTAAGGCGAACCCTAAGGATATCTTTTCTGTTAATGGACCTCCAGGTACAGGAAAAACAACATTATTAAAAGATATAATTGCTAGCAATATTGTAGAGCGTGCTGCTAAGTTTTGTGAAAGTAATCAAGTAAATGATATCTTCAAAAAGGTTATAGGTAGGGATGGAACCTCTTTTTACTATGATATACCTAGTGATATTGCAGTATATGGCATGCTGGTGCTTTCATCAAACAATAAGGCCGTTGAAAACATTACATTAGAATTACCGAATATTTCCTCTGTGGAAGAGGGGACTAATGGGTCTACATTATTTAATCCTGATTCCTCTGAACAACAGGTTGATTTATCTTGTTTTGCTGAGGATAAGAAGTATCAATTTGTAAAATCTAATGAGGTATATTTTACCTTTTTAGCGGATCGTTTAGCAGAGAGTAATGAACAATGGGGCCTAATTTCTGCGAGACTTGGTAAGAAGTCTAATATAAACACATTCATGCCAGTATTAGATGTATTGTCCTCAGATATGTCCTCTATTATGTGTGTACCTAGTGCTCAAGATGCTTTTGAAAGTACCAAGAAACAGTTTCAGGCACAATATAATCTTGTAAAAACATTATTTGATTATGTAACAGCATATGAAGAGAATATCAAATTGATTCAAGAGTTGAATCTTAAAACGAATCAGTTACAAGAAAACGTTCTTTCAATTAATGAACAATTAAGTAAATATGATACATTAGATGATGATTTGTTGAAGTTGATAGAGCATAAAAACAGTATTGAGACTAAATTAATAGAGTATAATAATCAACGCTCTATTTTTGATAAGCTTTGGAATGCTACTAATTGGTCTATTTTAAAAGCTATGAGTAATCCTGCATTGTTATCTGCTATTGAAGAAAACACTACAGAGCTTCAAAATGTTAAACAGCAATTGGATACATTACATCAGTTAGTTAATGAGCGTGAATCTATAATCAATACGAAAGATGGTCTATTAGCTGATATTAAAGGGTTTGATAATACTCTTCAAAAAATAGAAGAAACACAGCAAGATATTTTAGGTACATTAAAAATTAGTACTAAAGATTCTATACATTGCTTTGATGATATATCGTCAAAGTTAATGTCAGCTGATATGGATAGAGCGGAGGCACACACAGCTTTCTTATATGTGTGTAATTATTTGAATGAATGTAGAGAACGTTTGTTATATGATGCCTTACAATTACAAAAGACTGTAGTTATGAATGATGCTTTCAGAAAAAACATGCAATTACTTAGTCAGTATTGGGGCTCATTAAATGATAGGAAAAATTTACAGAAAAATTTTGACCTTGATGCCATATTCCCTGCATTACTTAATTCCTTGATGATTGCAGTACCAGTTATTTCCTCCACCTTTGCTGCTGTGGAGAGATTTTTGATTAATTGTAAATCTGAAAGCTCGTTAGGTACCATTATTATTGATGAGGCAGGGCAGGCGTCACCTCATATGCTTGTAGGGGCATTGTTCCGTGCGCAGAAGGCCGTAGTAGTTGGTGATCCTAAACAGATTGAACCTGTACAAACTGTACAGGATTTGTTTGTAGAAAAAATTGGTGGCGAAGGTATTGGTAAATATCGGAGTAAAGAGCTATCTGTACAAAGCTTAGCTGATGCACAAAATCCATTTGCAGGCATTATCAAAAATCTTGATGGTTCCGAATCTTGGGTCGGTTGCCCGCTCGTTATTCATAGACGCTGTAAGAATCCTATGTTTACAGTAGCTAATGAGTTATCTTATGGTGGCTTTATGATTAATAAGACCATGGAGCCTAAAGAGTCTATTGAGCCATGCAAAGAGAGCTGTTGGATAACATATGATACAAGTAATATTGAATCTACTATAGGTAAAGATCGATATATACAATTACAAGGTCAAATTGCTTTTGAATTGATTCAAAAGCTACGAGCAAGAAATGTGGAGTTTAAAGATATTTTTATCATTACACCATTTACTAGTGTTGCATATGGGTTTAAAAAGTATATGGAATCCCTTAGTAATGATATTGTGAATTGGACTAAAGAGGATAATAAGAAAGACTGGTTAGATGATAATATCGGTACGGTTCATACCTTCCAAGGTAAAGAAGCTAAAGTCGTTATTTATATGTTAGGCTGTCAAAGCGATGACTCTGCTAATGGAGCTATTAAATGGGTTAACGCCAATAATGTAAATGTAGCCTTTACAAGAGCAAGGGAGTATATCTATGTTATTGGTGATGCAGTGAAATGGGCAGAACTCAATAAAAACCTTGCATTCGCACAAAGATATTTGCCTATTTATACACTAAAGGATTTCTAAGTTAATAAATTGTAACGACTATAGTAGATTGCTAGATTATAAGGTATAGGTTACTATAGATGTTTCTATAAAGAATTTATATATACAATAAAGGTCCATAAAACAAAACAAGGAAAGAAATCCTTAGTCTCCTTTCCTTGTCCAGATATGATATAATTTATACCCAAGTGAGGCATAAATGGTTCGGTTGCCAGACTTCGCTTCTAGTATTTATAATTGAAAAAACGGTCTGACATCATGTCAGGCCGTTTCTTCATGTTTAAATGGAGTTATTAGTTTTGTAACTCTCGTTTTCCGTATATTTTTAGGACTATAGCAATAATTGTATTTAATACAAATAGAAGAGCGAAGCACTTTAGAGCTGTAGTATAGCCATATCCTGCTTCGTGAAAGTATGACACGAGCATAGGGCCCACGATGCCCGCCAATCCCCAAGCAGTTAGAATACGGCCATGAATAGTCGATAGTTGACGTATACCATAGAGGTCCGCAAGATATGCTGGCATACAAGAAAATCCACCACCATAGCATGTGATAATGAGAAGGATTAAGATTTGGAATGTTAGGGCACTATTGGTTTGGGCGAGTAAATAGAATGCGATGATTTCTATAATAAAGAATAGTATGTAAGTTTGTGCTCGCCCAAGGTAATCGGAGATAGTAGACCATGCAATACGCCCCCCACCATTGAAAATACCGATGATACCAACCAGTGATGCAGCTGCTGCAGGTGTCATACCAATGGCTTCTTGTGCCATAGGGGACGCTAAGGATAGTAGGCCTATACCACAGGTAATATTAATAAAGAATACCCACCAAAGGGCACCAAATTGCCAAGTTTTAATAGCATCATTGGCTAGCATGCCATGGTTGTGAACGTACATAGTGGATTTATCTTTCGTAGTTCGAGTTGGTTGTTTTGGTTGAGGTGCTTTCAAATAGAGCGAAGAGGCGCCCATAATCACTAGATAGATTACACCGAGGATAATGAAGTTATTTACTAATCCAAATTGAGCAACGAGGAATTGCATAAGTGGACCTGCAATGAGTGAAGCAAATCCAAAACCCATAATGGCTAATCCTGTTGCAAATCCCGGACGATTTGGAAAGTATTTTACCAGTGTAGAAACTGGTGTTATATAACCAATACCTAATCCGATACCACCGATGATACCATAGAAGAGATAGAGTAAGGTGAGATTGTGGACACTAAGTGCATAGGCCGTACCGAATAATCCAGTTACCCAGAATAACATGGCAAGAAGGCCACTTTTCTTAGGTCCAATTTTTTCTGCAAAGGATCCAAGAAAGCCCGCAGATAGTCCGAGCATTAAAATAGCTAATGAGAATGTCCATGTTGTTTGCGATAAAGTAAAACCCATATCTGCCATAATAGGACGTGTGAGTACACTCCATGCATATACGCTACCAATGGATATGTGCAAACCAATGGCTGCTAATGCAATAAACCAACGATTTCTCATAAGAAAACTCCTTTCATATAGGTGAGATACTCAGATATAGATAAAGAAGCATTTGTTACGAGAAGGCAATAAAAAAGACCATCTGAACAAAAGCTTGCCCAGACGGTCGGCTATCACACGATGTGTGCTACTGTGCATGTAGTCAATTCTACGTATCCGTCAGCCCAGTAGGAATATATTACAAATATAGCAATTGAAAGGACATCTTGTCGGTGATCTAAGTCACTATCGTATGCATTATGATGATTTATAATTGAAAACAAGGAAAGAAATCTTTGGATTTCTTTCCTTGTTTAGATATGATATAATTTATATCAAAGTGAGGCATAAATGGTTTGGTCGCCAGACTTCGCTTCTAGAATTTAATGTTGAAGAAACGGTCTGACTTCACAGTCGGGCCTTTTTTCATAGCCTAATTCTGTGAAAAGCTAACTTTTGCTAGATGTCAATTCATTTAGCTGCCATGATAATGGTCGCCACAAGTATGCCAAAGGAAATCATTAATGATAACACTTTGAATGTACTCATATTGATCACCGCCAATCTCTAGAAGATTAGCAAAGGCTGGACCCATTTAGAGGCCTCAAGTTCAATATAGTGTTGTGGATAATAAAAGTAAATAGATTAGAGGTTCCTAATAGTCACCTAGGTGACCAATAGGAACCTTTTTCGCTTTGTAATTATTATTATAGGATAGATAAATTATGTTACAATACAAATAAGATAATAGTTTTTAGGGAGAGGGAAACTCATATGAAACGTTATATTATGCTATTGACTTTAGGTTTATGTTTTGTAGCACCAATGCTTTCACAAGCAGTGGATATAAGACCTATCATACATGTTACGAATGTACATAATGGCCAATATGATGAAGAATTAGATGCTATTACAGTAACCAAGTTTTATGGTCCGTATCAATTTCGTGTATTGAAGGATGCTGTGGAGACTAAAGGGGAAACTAAAGATATAGATGGCAGAGCCTTTAGACACTCTGATGGTGTCTTCATGCATGTGAAGGCTAGATCTATTGATAATACAAGTATCTCTTTAGATAAAGAGATTGAAAAAATTGTTAAAGATAGAACGGTTCCTGAACCTACTGTAAAGATGGTATTGCCTATTAAGTATGATGTAACAGAGGTCGATAATGATGGTGTGCGCAGTTTACTAGCTGAATTTATCTATGGCTGGCCATTACATAATAGGACGGACATGGTATTAGTTACTGATTATGAAGATACTCGTTACTATTATAAGCTGCAGTTTTATAGAGACAAGCTACCAAATGGTGTTCGCATTGAGCAGTTGCGCCAAATGATTATGGATGCGCAGTTTAGTTATAAATAAGGTGTATTTGATCAGATTCCCATATTTGTTTATCCTAATGTATTTAGTCAGTCTGTAATATTTAGCTGAACGGGTATAGTAAAAGTAAATTAAAAAGAGGTTCCTATGAGTCAACTTGTGACCATCAGGAACCTCTTTTGCTGTGCAAGAGTTTATATAGTTTTCAAACTATTATAATATGCTTTTACCTAAAGGAAATTATTATTTATTTAAGTTTCCAACAATGCTTACAATATCGTCTGCTTTTCGGGCAATATGTGTGACGCCTAGTTCTTGATGGAGAGATTCCTCTCTAAAGCCCCATGTAACACCGATGCAAAGTAGGCCGGAGTTTTCTGCAGTAGCTACGTCAACTTCAGAGTCACCTACATAAATAGATTCGTTCGGTGTAGAGTTTAGTTCTTTTAAGGCTTGTAGTACCATATCTGGTGCTGGTTTACGTTGTAATCCTGGTCTTTCACCAATGGCAACAGGTAAACGATCACCAAAGTACTCTTTATTGAGTGGCGTTACACCTTCTTGGATTTTGTTGGATACGATGGCTAATTTATAACCTTGTTTACGCAGTATATCAAGCATATCTAGGATGCCTGGGTAAGGAGCTGTTGTGTCTTTTAAATGCTCACCATAGTAAGCTTTGAACTCCTCAATGTATGGATCTAATTCATGATCAGCTACTGTACTTGGTAAACATTGACGCATCAAATAGGTTACTGCATTACCGAGTGCTGCTTTTACCTCTGCTAGCGATTTTTCAGGGAAGTTATGTGTACGTAATACATGATTTACGGCATTGGCTAAATCTGTAGCTGTATTGAGCAATGTGCCGTCGCAATCAAAAACGATAGTAGTATATTTCATAGGGGCCTCCAAATGTAATTATTAACTATTCTATTATATGACAGACGGAGAAAATTTTCATAAAAAATTGGACTATGTTACAATTAACGTACTATAGTTGGGAATTTTGAAACTGGAGAGATAAATGATTCGTAAAACAATAGTACTTTCAGTATATATCAGCTTAATTATTGGTTTAGTAGGGGCTGTTGATGTTAATATTCCCGGTGCTGATCATAGAATTCCTGTAAATGCTTATGAAAGTTATATACATAGTGATTCTTCAATTAAAAGCATACAAGAGGGAGCTTTGAGAGACTTTCAAAAGAATAAGCTGTATGATGAAACTAAGCAGCTATATATAGATAATGGTTTATCTGAAAAAGAGGCTGAAACAGTTATCCGAGAAAGCTATGTAGGGCCTCTTAATATATATGAGGGACAAACAGAGATTATTGATCATAGTGGAAAAGGAATTCGTTTTCTTGTACCCTATATAAGTTATTATAAAGTGCAGAAAAATAATATAACTGATAAATATACAGCGTATGAACTTTTCTCACATGATATGACGATAGGCTTAATTGTTGAAAATAAACAGAATTGGCAAAGCTCTGACTACATGGGAAAGCCATTTGATTCGATTACGGAAGAAGATTTACGTAAAGATTATGAACGACCAACAAACATAAAAGAGTTTGGATCACTTTCTTATAAACCTGAAGATATTCATGGTGCAAGTTTTTCGTATGCAGGATTAACGGATAGTTACTGGGATTCTTTATATGGTAAAATTAAGAAAAATAATAAAGCTCAGTTTTATTCTAATTTGAACTTTGCTTTAGCTAATGATTCAACTATTCGATATCACGTAGGTTTGACTGAGGCCAAACAGAATATGGGACAGGTAATCAGTCCCTTACTTGTTAATTACGTGCTACCATCTATAAAACCACTAACAGATAGTGATGTATATTCTCATACAACGAAAAAAGAGGGTGAAAATTTTATCTACCGTATTCTTAATGATGCAAAAGTTATAGGTTCTGTAAGAGATGTTCAAAATGGTTTGTCTTATAAAAGCCCTTCTGGTATAACTCACACTGTTTATGTAGAAACGGTAGAGAAGGCAAGCAGTGCAGATTCGATTGAGCTTAGTAGCTTTTTGGATGAGGTGATTATTAATTCGGTTAAATCGCCTGAGGGTTATGTTTACTTTGCTAAACGCATTGTATGGAATGATGGTGTGCCAGGCATTTTAGTGGAACAAGAAAAGGCTAATAAAGATGGTATAATGATATTTTATATTCAGGATGGAACAACAGCTTTAACTAGTATATTGAGTTATAATAGAAATATGTCTTATACTAAAGAACAACTTCGTAATATGTTAACTGATGTTAAGTTGGTTACTATTCCTGAGAAATTCAAGGGAAATGTTGATCTTGCTAATATTGAAGATATAGTTAAAAAAGATTTGGAGAAATAGTATGACTGAAATACAAGCTCTTTTATTGATAAAATCCATCCTTGAATCCGCAGATATCCACGGTATTGAACATATTTTGAGTGAAGATTGTGAGTACATGTCCACAGGTCGTGGCATTATTGGGCACAATCGAAATGAAACCATCGAGTTTTTATTCTCTATGACTGAGTCCATCAAGGCTGATAATGTGCCTGTTACGTGCAAGGTGATGCATATTACCGATGTGTATGAGGAGGATGCGCTATTCCATGAGGGCCGTCACGGTTTAACCGTTTCTTATGAAAGTAACGATAATTACGTGTACATGATTTTTGTAGACGTAAATGATAAGGGCCTTGTAGACCGTATCGTTTCTAGTCAGGAGAATTACAGTATTGAGTATGACGATCTTCGCTTTGGTGATGATGAAAGAGAGTATTCTTTTACAACGCCTCCAACAACTGTGAAAGACTGGCTTACGGCCTTAAGTATGTGGTTAGAAACGGCAAATGTCGATATTGATGATTTCTATCAATATATCGATGAAGATACGCGTGTTGTATTCCAAAAGGGTGATGCTGAATCTATTACCCTTGAAAGCGGTCTTGATGTAGAGGATTACTTTGATCAATTAATGAACCAACACTTTGATGCAGTGCCTCATATTATTCGCGATGAAGAAGATGGATTAATCTTAACCTACGGCCCTATGAGTGCCATTGCTACCCTCAATGAAGAAGGTACACTAGTACTTATCAGTATTTATATCGATACACGCGATGAAGATGAAGCGACTGATGAGGTTGGTTATATCGAAGAGGACTTAACGAAGGAAACTATTATTGAAGAGGATCTATATTAGTCGATACTACTCATTTGATATATCTAATCTAATTAGGATTAATAGATAAAATAAAAACTACCAGTTAAACATATATCTTTTAAACAGATCTTCTGCTATGGAAGGATAAGCCACTAGATATTATGAATAACTGGTAGTTTTTTGTATTATTTACATTTCATCATGGTCTTTAATGAGACCAGCTTTTTTCTTTTTCCAATAGGAGTAGTAGAATGGCAAGATTACGATACAGCCGCCTAGACCCCATAATAATTGGTTAGTTTGTGCTTGGGCAAGCATCCATAAGGATGTGCCGATAGCGACGACTGGGATTAAGTAGCCACCAGGGATTGTGTAGGAACGAGCTTTGTCTGCCCATTTACGACGGAAGATAATAACAGCCAAACAAGTTGGTAGGTATTGTGTAAAACGAGATACCGCACTAATGGCTGCTAGTGTTGTAAAGGAACCAGACCAGGCAAGTAATACACTGGCAATGGCAGTAACAATCGCTGCTACATATGGGGCATTGTAACGATTGCGTTTTGCTAAAGCACTTGGTAGCATACCATCTTCCGCCATGGATGTTGCCACACGAGGTGCATAGTAAGCTTCAGCAAAGTTGATACCGCCCATAGAGATTAAGGTACCTACTAATACGATATACATGCCAATAGGACCAACGATCACATTGAATGCATCTTGTACTGGAGCCTTAGTATTTGCTAAATTTGTACCAAGTACGCCAATAGATACGGCGAGGATTGCCATATATAGGACAGATACGAGAAGCATACACATGATAATAGCACGTGGTAAATTCTTTTTAGGATTTTTCATATCCTCTGCAGCAATGGCAATAACTTCAAACCCTGTATAGGCAAAGAATAGAAGAACCGCAGCTTGAGCAAATGATCCATCTACATAGATGTCTTGAGGGAATACTGGTGTAAAGTTAGCTCCATTTATAAAGAAAATACCAATTGCAATAAATAGGGCAAGAGGGACTAGCTTAGAAATAGTGATTAAGTTGTTAACAAATTTGGATACGTTAACACCAAATATATTTACAATCGTAAGGCCTACAATTAAGATAAATGAAATGACATCCTTTGCAAAATCACCACTTAAAGCTGGTACTGCAGCACCTAATGCGGTAGCAAAGCCAACGGCCATAGCCGCCCAGGCAATAACGGTGACGATCCATTTTAGAACGCCTACTTCAAAGGCCCAGAAATCACCTAATGCATGTTTTGCATATAGATAAGGACCGCCATTACGTGTAAATAGGCTAGCTGCCTCTGCAAAGCAAAGGGCGATACAACCTGCGATAACGGCATCAAATAACAGGACGCCTAAGCTAGCGGAACCAATTATAGAATATGCTTTGTTTGGTAGTAGGAAGATACCTGTCCCTACAATACCATTTATTCCTAGGAGTACAATACTCCAAAAGTCAAATTTTCCTGTTTCTTTCATGATACAATCTTTCTACTATTTAGTTACATTTTCTTGAGTTGCTTTTACGAATGCAGTAAATAAACGCTTTGCATTTTCGTCATTTGTAGACATCATTTCTGGGTGGAACTGACAGGCTACTAACCAAGGATAAGATAAATCCTCTAACCCCTCTACAGTACCATCCTTAGCTCTTGCTACAACCTGTAATCCTTTACCGACATTTTTAACTGTTTGGTGATGATGGGAGTTCGTAATCCAAGTATTGCAACCTATAGCACTAGCTAGTTTTGATTTGGAATCAATTTCTACAGTATGGGTGCCAAGAGAAGGTGTTTGATTCTGAGAGTGTTTTATTGTACAGTTTTGATCATATTTTAAATCTTGGAATAAAGAACCACCACGATATACATTTAAGATTTGTAAGCCACGACAGATACAAAAGATGGGAATTTGCTTTTCTTCTGCTGCTTTGATTAAGGCAAAGTCAAATTGATCGCGCTCCGGAAATACATCGCCAAGACCTTGCAGAGGTTCTTCTCCATAGTGAAGAGGGTATACATCATGACCGCCGGATAATAACAAGCCGTCAAGTTTTGCTACCGTTTCGCGAGCTACATCAAGATTTTGGGTAAATGGAATTATAACAGGAATGCCACCAGTCTCCTCAATAGAACGAGGATAGTCTTGGTTTACGTAAGAACGCAATAAATCTACGTAAGGACCACCATTATCTCGTAAGATATTGCCAGATATGCCAATAAATGGTTTCGTCATAATATCACCTCATATGTGTAAAAATCTGTACAACCTGATGTTAGTGTATCAGATTTTTATGGATAAAAACACTACTAATAGATATAATTATAAGACTTATAATAGAGAAAATATGTTAAAGTTGATACATTTTACTATATTTTCTTTCCAGATATAGTTGTATAAGTTTATTGCGAAACATGATATGATAAACTACGAATGAACTGTACGGGAGGTTTACTATGGTTTTTCTAACATCTTTGCAAAGTATCATACCTATTGTGCTACTTATTTTGTTAGGATATATATTAAAAGGGCGGGGCATGTTTAATCCCACCTTTAGTGGTAATTTATCGCGATTTATCATGTCGGTTGCATTACCAGCTGGAGTATTTGTATCTGTATTGCATCACTTACATACTTCAGATATTTGGAATTTACGATATGGCATGTTAGTGGTTGTCCTAACATATGTTATTGCATATATCGTAGCTTTCATTATGATGAAAATGCTGAAAGTTCCTAAAGGACGACGTGGTATTTTTATCAATATGGTAGTAAATGATAACTGCTTATTTATTGGGTTACCAGTGCAAATTGCACTCTTTGGGCAAGATGCGCTGCCGTATTTCCTGTTATATTACATCGGTAACACTATTTCCGTATGGATGGTAGGGGTATTCCTTATAGAACTAGATCCACTACCAAATTCTGAAGTAGATTTTAATAATGGTTCCCATAAGATTGATAGTATAAATAATAGTTCAGAATCTACTGAAGGTAAAAGCAAGAAACCTAAATTTGATTGGAAGAAGTTATTACCACCACCATTGATAGGTTTTTTTGTGGCGTTAATCTTCTTATTCTTTGAAATTCCTTTACTTCCAATTTTGCATACTACCTTGAATTACTTAGGTGACATGGTAACCCCACTATCCTTGATTTATATAGGTATTGTACTTCATGATGCGGGCTTAAAAAGCATGCGTTTAAATAAAGACTCCATCGGTGGGATTGTAGGACGATTTGTCATTTCCCCGATTATCATGTTCTGTTTGATTACGGTCTTACAATATGGAGCAGGCATAGTTCTAGAACCGATTGCAATCATTACCTTTGTTGTACAATCAGCAGGACCTGTCATTGCAGTATTGCCAATTGTAGCTAATGAATCAAAAGCTGATTTGCCATTTGCTACAGGTCTAGTTATGATTAGTACCATATTATTTGTTGTAGTAATTCCAATCATAATGGAAATTTTAATAATGATAGGTATACAAGTTTAAAATAAGGAAAAGATTAAAATAAGTAAATAAAAAATAGGTTCCTAATGGTCATATAGGTGACTATTAGGAACCTATTTTTATGTAAGTATATACAGCTTATCTAAAGAATCTACCAACGAGTGGCATGCTAGCACCATCGTTTTTATTAAGGCCTTTTAAAAGAACCATGATAATTACGTATAGTAGTAATCCTTCAATACCTGTGAGTATAAAGTTAGCCCACATTGGTAGGATGTCTATTAAGTAATGGTAACTCATGAAAATAAGTATACCCATAACACCGGCACTGACCACGTTTTTCCAAAGCAGGGAAATATCAAAGAAGTAGCCTGTGTATTTTTTGATATAAATCAAGTTAAGTAATGCGGCAAAGCCAATATCAGCAACGGTTGCCCAAGCGGCACCGCCGATGCCAAGCCAAGGAATAGCAGTCAGTGTCCAGTTAAGGATGACCTTGATTATGAGGGAAATCCCCATATTTATGACTGGAATACGTGGTCTGTTGAGACCTTGTAGAATACCTGTTGTTACTTGATGTACACCTAGGAAGAATATAGAGAATGCCGTGATTTGCGTTGCTAGTTCTGCCTTAGGCGCATTGTAAATCAGTGTAACAGTTGGGGCAGCAAGTACATATAATAGCACTGTAAATGGTACGGTTGCCATAAATGTTAAACGCATAGAGCCAGCAGTGCGATCATATATACCTTGATGATCGCGTTTTGCAAAGGCATGAGAGATAGCTGGTACAATGCTTGTCGCAAGGGCTGCGGTAATGATGGTAGCCAAGTTGATGAGCGGTACCGCCATCCCAGTAAGGTAACCGAAGAGTTCTGTTACTTCGTTCATTGGGAACCCAGCATCTAATAAGCGACGTGGTACGATAAGTAAGTCGAGATTCGCCGTCAACGGTAACATGATACTTGCTAAGGAAATTGGAATGGACAAGGTTAAGAGTCGTGACAAAATTTCTTTAGCTGATTCACGAGGCCCATCGTAGCTTTCACCAGTACTACTTGCCTTAGGTAATTTATAGTAGTAGTACAAGAGCACTAGGAAGGCACCAAAGGCACCTACGCCAGCACCTAAGCTAGCTCCACCTGCCGCGGCCGGTAAGCCGTAAGGTAATAAAATAGCAGCAGCACCAAGCATAACGATAACCCGTAGCAATTGTTCTACAATTTGGCTAATCGCTGTAGGCGTCATCATTTCATAGCCTTGGATATACCCGCGGAAACAGGAAATCCATGTTACAAAGAATACTGCCGGAGCGAGCGCGATGATAGAGTAGTAGGCACGGCTTTCAGCAATGAGACCACTAGAGATTAACCAATCTGCACCAAAGTACATGGCAAGACTGGCGATAAAACCTGTAATAGTCAACATTGTAAAAGAAATATTGAATACTCTCTTAGCACCACTAAAGTCGTGTAAGGCTAATCGTTCTGCCGTCAAAATAGAGATGGCAATCGGCACACCTGCGCTCGAAATTTGCAATAGTAACAAATAGATAGGAAAGGCCATCTGGTAGATGCCGATTCCTTCACCGCCCAAGATGCGGGATAAAAGAATCCAGTTGATACTACCGATGGCTTTTACTACGAAACCGGCAATGGTTAAAATTAAGGTTCCTTTTAAAAATCCACTAGCCATTGATTATAGTTTGTTGGAAGAACCCAATACATTTTTAATTTTGTGAGCTACCATGCCTTTAATAGCATCACGAGCAGGTCCTAAGTATTTACGAGGGTCAAATTCGGATGGGTTTTGAGCCAAGTATTCACGTACAGATGCGGTCATAGCAAGACGAAGGTCTGTATCGATGTTGATTTTGCAAACCGCCATTTGAGCTGCTTTGCGAAGCATTTCTTCAGGAACTCCTTGAGCACCAGGAATGTTGCCACCGAATTCATTACATTTTGCTACGAATTCAGGCAATACGGAGGATGCCCCATGCAATACGATAGGGAAGTTAGGCAATAATTCGCCAACTTTTTTCAAACGATTGAAGTCGAGGTAAGGGTCGCCTTTGAATTTGTAAGCACCATGGCTAGTGCCAATAGCGATTGCTAAGGAGTCTACGCCAGTTAGGTGTACGAATTCAGCAGCTTGTTCTGGGTCTGTAAAGCGAGCATCTGCATCGGATACGTTTACATCATCTTCAACACCAGCCAAACGGCCTAATTCTGCTTCTACTACAACGCCATGAGCGTGAGCATATTCAACAACTTGTTTAGTGATTTTTACGTTTTCATCGAAATCATAGTGAGATGCGTCGATCATAACGGATGTGAAGCCACCATCTACACAGTCTTTACAGATTTCAAAGGAATCGCCGTGATCAAGGTGAAGAGCGATTGGTAAGTTGCTGTCTTCAAGAGCTGCTTCTACGAGTTTAACAAGGTAAATATGTTTAGCATATTTACGAGCACCTGCAGATACTTGCAAGATAAGAGGGGATTGTTCCTCTTTCGCTGCATCTACGATACCTTGTACGATTTCCATGTTGTTTACATTGAAAGCGCCAACAGCATAGCCGCCTTCATAGGCTTTTTTGAACATTTCTGTAGTAGTAACTAATGGCATGTTGTCCTCCTTGGCTCTAGAGCCTGTCATATCATGTTATTAATACTGTGACTGCTAGTATTTCTAGCGCATATGAGCTAGATAAAAAAACTAGTGTTATTGCAATCATATATCAATTCAAGTTAAGTATATCAAGAAACACTATAAAGGGCCAATATTTTTTGTATAACTTATGCATAAATTTCGTCTTGTTTTGTGACCCATGTGGGTTATTTCTGTGTAGGAGCATTTATTTAGGGTATTATATCAGCTCAATCGTTTAGCAATACGTTCATATCTTCTGGCATTTCTGCATGCAGTTCGAGCCATTCATTTGTTATGGGATGATAAAAGCTTATGCGCGATGCATGCAGTGCTTGACGTTGAATAGATTCTAGATGACCACCGTATAAGTCATCACCAGCTAGTGGATACCCTAGTTGAGATAAATGAACTCGAATCTGATGGGTGCGTCCTGTGTGCAATAAGCACCGTACATGGGTAAACTGATTATAAGATGTAAGCGAGCTGTCAGTTGAACATACATTACTATTATTATTCATCGTAATTACATCATCAGAATTAATCTTACCACTACTGATTTTGCTTGTATTTTTACTAATAATAGTTATATCCGTGCGAGCCGGCTTTCCTTGGACTGTACAACAGCGCTCAATGATACTGCCTGGTTTACGACCTATAGGCCAGTTAATGCTTATACGCATAGAAGGGAGATGCCCTTCTACAATGGCGTCGTAGATTTTGTAAAAATGGGTGTGTTTTTTATCAAACGCATGTTGTACTACGGATGTCTTAGCAATGATGACAATACCAGAGGTATCCTTATCTAATCGGTGCACCGGATGGAAATCATAATGCTGATTTGTTTCTTGGTAGTAATGAAGCACGCCATTTGCTAGCGTATGATCTCGGACGGTAGAAGTAGGGTGCATAAGAATACCAGTCGCCTTATTAATGACTAAAATATATTCGTCCTCATATATGATATCTAGTTCCATAGGGCTTAGGCTAAACTCTTGCTCTGGAGTTAACTTCATAAGGAGATGATCGCCACCGTGAATGAGCGTATTCCAAGTAGCAAATTTACCATTAACTGTTATGATGCCATCATTTCGTAAACGCCGTCGCATGCGCTGGGAAATATGCTGTTGTTTTATAATATGATTTATAGATTGTGTGTGTACATCAGAATCTACAATTAAGTCGATTATTGTTGCTACTTTCATACGTATTATTATAACAAATAAAATAAAAATGAAGAATTTTTCATGATTCGTTGTTTTTATGGAGGTCCATATAGTATAATTTGAATTATTAAATTTTATACATTATTTATGTGTGAACTTTTTTTTACTGTAAAACCGTGTGTTTAGTTATACAGTATATTTTATGAACTATATATGTATGTTAACGACTGTATGGTTATAGCTTATTCTATAAAAGGAGAGGTTTATGAATATTAACAAGAAATCTGTATTAGTCGCATGTGTGTTAGCGGCTATGTCTACAACAACTTTTGCGGCATCTACTACAACATCTACTAGTAGCACAACGGTAACAAACCACGATACACCAACATCTACTAGTACACGTGTAACTCGTGAGGAACATACAACGACTACATCAACTTCTACTGTTCATACAGAGAGCTCTAGCTCCACTAAAAATACAAAAGCTAGTGTAGGCGTTATGACTCCTCAAAAAATTGAAGAGCGTAGTGCACTTTCTGGCTATATCGCAGCTGATGTGGCGAGCGCATTAAATCCTTATCGCAATGCACCTAAATCTTTAAAATCTGGTAAAGGCACTACTTTCAAAAATGACGAAGTCCTTGAACATGGTGTATTGGCAGCTATGAAACAAGGTGGTAAATGGGGTGTTATCCGTCCAGATGGTACCGTTGCCATTGAGCCTAAGTATAAAGAAATTAAAGATGTTGATTATAAAACGGGCAATGTGTTAGCTCAAGTAGATAAGAAAACAGACACTTGGGTTACCCCTAAGGGTATAGAAATCTCTGAAGAGGAAGCTTTAAAAGAACGAGTAAAACAAGAAGCAACTCAAGAGTATGCAAGTGATTCTTATGTAGAGTTTAAAGAAAAAGGTAAATATGGCTTTAAAACTACTGATGATAAAGTAGTGATTGCTCCACAATTCCGTCAAATCGTGACTGGATTTAGCGAAGACCGTGCTTTTGTTAAAAATGCTAAAGGTAAAATCGTAGCGATTGATGGTACTGGTAAAGAATTATTTAATGCTCCATCTAAAGAGGTATATAGATACCGTAATGGTCTGGCTGAATACCGCCGCTCCGTGAGTGGCTTTAATTTAGGTGGCCTTGTAGGTGGCTTCATCGTGGGCGGTATCCTTGGAGGTGCGCTTTTAGGTGGTCAACATTATCACGTAGGTGGTTTTGCCTATGATGGTGCAAAACGTGGCTATATTGATCGTTCTGGTAATATTGTAATCGATAGCAAAAAAGATAAAGTATGGCCTATCACAGCTTATGGTACAGTAATCAAAGATGCTGGTAACTTATACTTTGTGAACCGTAAAGGTGAAGTTGTTATTCAACCAGGCGATTACGATGCAGGTGAAATGGATAAATTAAATGGTCTATTAGCATTAAGAGACAATAAGACTGAGAAATGGGGCATTTTCGATGTATCAACAGGTAAGCAAGTGGTATCTTTTAAATATGATTCTATTTCCTTTGCAGGGACTGATCGTTTAGTAGTTGTGAAAGATCATGTTAAAAACCTTATCGATATGAATAGTGGTAAATCCTTGTACTCTGCTCAAACAGAAGCAACTATTGAACCGTTCAACAACGATACTGTAACATGGGTTCATACTGGTAAAGAGGGCTATACAATCATAGATAATAATGGTCATATTTTATTTAGAGATACCAACAAACTTATTGAAGATGCTAAGTCCTTTAATCATGGTTTTAGTTCTGTTAAGTCTAAAGGCAAATGGGGAATTATGAACTCCAAAGGCGAATGGCTTGTACAACCTACATATGATGCGGTAAACGTTTTATAATATAATTGGTTGTAGAATTCTTTTGAATTTGTATTGTCTTTAGTTTTGGCTTAATTATTATTGTTTAGTTATAGTTCTTAGCTATAAACTAAATACAACATAATATCGTTATACAGAGACTAGCAATGTACATGTATTATGTATGTTGCTAGTTTTTTATATTATTTGCCTTGTGTATTGTATTGCATAACCGTATTAGAGAACTTCCACTATACTTATAAAAGCTTCATTAATACATAGCTAACAATTATAATTAAGAAAATCGATTTACCTAGAAAATAAGCCTGTTTTAAGGTATAATTATAAAGATGTATTCCGTTTTGGTGTAGTTTTACACTTTCACTTGGAATATGAGGATGATGAAAGTAATGCTATGAACCTTATGCCCAACAGGTTCAGGTGTAGGAGGTATAAAATGGCTAAAGATTGTTCCTTTGACGTTGTGTCTGAAGTGGATATGCAGGAAGTAGATAATGCGGTAAACCAAGCAAAAAAAGAAATTGGTACGCGTTATGATTTCCGTGGCTCTAAAGCGGAAATTAGTCTTGAAGGCGACACTATCAAAATCATCGGTGATGATGAATACAAATTGAATGCCATTATCGATGTATTAAAAGGCAAGATGGTTAAACGTAACGTAGCGATTAAAAATCTTGATTACGGAAAAGTTGAACCAGCAGCAGGTGCAACAGTTCGTCAAATCATTACTATCAAAAAAGGCATTACAAAAGAAAATGCTAAAGAAGTAGTAAAAGCAATTAAAAACATGAAAATTAAGGTACAAGCATCTATCCAAGAGGATCAAGTGCGCGTATCTGGTAAGGATAAAGATGATTTGCAAGCAGTAATCCAAATGTTAAAACAATTGGATATCCCTGTAGAATTGCAATTCGTTAACTTCCGTTCTTAATACTATATGTCCATAGGATAGGTTAGTTAGACTCGTTTGAGTTTCTAATACTATCAGTGTAGGAGGCCTTATGAAAGTGGAGGACATGAAGGGTGGATATACCACAGGTTCATGTGCTACGGCAGGTATGAAAGCTGGTTTATTGGCCCTCTTAGATAAGAATATTGTGGACCAAGTGGTCATCGAAAACCCTCAAGGTCAATATATTGAGGTTCCTATTAAAGCGGTAGAGGTTATATCTGATATAGAGGCGAAGGTAACCGTCATGAAAGACGGCGGCGACGATCCTGATGTAACTCATGGTAATGATGTGGAAACGACAGTGACCCTTGATGATACTGGTGAACTGCGATTTCGAGCTGGCTTTGGTGTAGGTACTGTAACGAAACCAGGTCTTGCTATGCCGCCAGGAGAACCGGCTATCAATCCAGGGCCTAGAGCGATGATGAACATCGTCTTTAAAGAGCATTGTGTACATGGTCAAGGTGTAACGGTAACGGTGAGCGTACCAAACGGTATGGTATTAGCCAAGAAAACCTTAAATCATACCCTGGGTATCGAAGGTGGTATTTCCATTATCGGTACTACGGGTATCGTTAAGCCTATGAGTGAAGAAGGATTCAAGAACTCGTTAGTACCTCAGCTAAAGGTTATGAAAGCTAATGGTTGTGAAACGGCTGTTCTCGTGCCGGGCCGTATTGGTCAGGATCTGGCGGAACAAGTACTTGGTATACATAAGAACCAAATGGCAGAAACGAGCAACTTTATTGGCTTTATGCTTGAAAAGGCAGTACAAATTGGCTTCAAGCGTATTTTGATCATCGGTCATATTGGCAAATTAATAAAATTAGCTAGTGGTAGTTTCCATACCCACAATCGCATGAGTGATGGTCGCATGGAAAGCATCGTGGCCTATGCTGCCTTAGAAGGGGCATCCCAAGCGGTGTGTGAAGAGTTGTTTAATTGCCAAACCACAGAGTCTACGTTCCCTATTTTAGAACGAGAAGGACTGACTGGTGTATATCAACGCGTTGTGGATCGTGCATCGTTACGTAGTGAGCGATACATTGCTAATGAAGCAGAGGTAGGTATCATTATTACCACCTTAAAGGGCGAGATTTTGGCAATGGATAAGCATGCTAAAGAGATAGGAGAGCTTGAACAATGGCACATACCTTGTATATCGTAGGCATTGGACCAGGTAATCCTGATTATGTGGTACCTAGAGGCCTTAATTTAATTAAACATGCCACCGTATTGGTAGGTAGTGAACGTTCTTTAGAGGACTTTCAAGAGCCTGGACAAATTACATATCCTGTAACGGGTAAGCTTAGCTTACTGGCTGAGCAAATTGAGCATGAGCTCAACGACCATGATGTTGTAGTTATGGTAAGCGGTGATACAGGCTACTATAGCTTGTTACCGTATTTGAAAAAGAAATTTACTGCTAACCCTATTGAGGTTGTGCCCGGCATTAGTTCTATGACCTTTGCCTTCGCACGACTTAATGAGGTGTGGCATGATGCGGATTTAATGAGCTTTCACGGTCGTCAACCGGCACCGGAGAAGCTCGTATATGAAGCAGGTAAAAAGATGGGGTTCTTAACGGATCCTGAATATAATCCAGCGCATATTGCGCGTATTTTAATAGATGCAGGTTGGCCCAAAGAAACGAGAGCAGCAGCCCTTGAGCGCTTGAGCTATGATGATGAAAAAATTGTAGACTCTACGCTAGAGGTGTTAACTGAGCTAGAAGGATTTGGTCACTCTGTAATGGTGGTACTAGGATGAGACATTTTTTCGGAATTCCTGATGAGGAATTTATCCGCGGTGACGTGCCGATGACGAAATGCGAGATTCGCAAAGCCGTTATGAACGAGGCACGCATCGAGGAGGATAGCATCGTTCTTGACGTAGGTGCTGGTACGGGCTCTATCTCCATTGAAGCAGCCTTGGCAGCTCCTAAAGGGCATGTATATGCGATTGAGCGCTTTGATAAAGGCATCGACCTTATCAATGAAAACATGAAGAAATTCAATGTAAATAATATGACGGTTATCAAGTCTAAAGCTCCTGAAGGCATGGAAGAATTGCCTGAGCTTGATGCGGTTATTATCGGCGGCAGTGCTGGCGGTATGACAGGCATTATGGACGAGGCACAACGTCTATTAAAAATTGGTGGCCGTCTAGTTGTAACTGCTGTAACAATGGAAACTGGCTACACAATTCTTAAAGAGTTGAAAGGTCGTCCTTTCACGTATGAAGGTTACCAAATGTCTATCAGCCGTTACCGCAAGGCTGGTCCATATCATTTGTTAGATCCATTGAGCCCAATTTTCATTGTATCTGCAACGCGTATCGCAGAAGGAGAGTAATATGGTTGACGTACATATCGTAGGCGCAGGCCCTGGGGATCCTGAGTTAATCACTCGCAAAGGGTATCGTTTAGTGCAAGAGGCAGACGTTGTTATATACGCTGGCTCTTTGGTAAACCCTGCTATTTTAGAGGCTTGTAAACCAGGCTGTGAAATCCATAACAGTGCTACTATGAACCTTGATGAGGTGTTGGCTGTTATGAAAGCTTCTGTTGAGGCTGGTAAAAGTGTAGTTCGCCTTCACACAGGTGACCCTGCTATTTACGGTGCTATTCAAGAGCAAATGGATGCACTAGCTGGCATGGGCATTTCTTATGAAGTTGTGCCAGGTGTAAGCTCTTTCCTTGCTACAGCAGCGGCATTAAAACAAGAATACACATTACCTAATGTGTCCCAAACAGTTATCATTACACGCATGGAAGGCCGTACACCAATGCCTCCAAAGGAAAAATTGCGCATGTTAGCAGCTCATGAAGCGACAATGTGTATTTTCCTTAGCGTTCAAATGTTAGATAAAGTAGTGGCTGAACTCATCGAGGGCGGTTATGACAAAACGACTCCAGTGGCTATCGTGGTAAAAGCGTCTTGGCCAGACCAACGCATTATCCGTGGCACATTGGAAACCATTGCGGACATCGTAGCGAAAGAAGGCGTATTGCGCCAAGCTATGATCGTAGTAAGCCATGTATTAGATAGTGAATACGAATTATCTAAGCTTTATGACAAAGGGTTTGCTCATATGTACCGCAGTGCTAAGGACTAGTATGATGAAAGAACTAGAAACTGTTGCATCTACGACTGGAATTAAGAAGAATAGAACGGCTATTCTTTCTGTATCTGAACGAGGTGCAAAGCTAGGTCAACGCATCAAGTCTTTGGTGGCACCCCATGCGGATTGCTTTGAAAAAGAAAATCGTCCCTCTGGTGGAGAGGCTATTTATTTTGATTCCCTCAAAAACCATATAGGACAGATTTTTAAAGATTACGACCAAGTGTTATGTATTATGGCACTCGGTATCGTAGTGCGCATGATTGCACCATATATTGAGCATAAATCTAAGGATCCTGCAGTAGTTGTAATGGACGAAGTAGGACACCATGTAATTAGCTTATTATCTGGTCATCTTGGGGGCGCCAACGAATGGACGCAGTCCATTTCGCTGGCCATCGATGCGGACCCCGTCATTACAACCGCAACGGATGTAAACGGATTGCCAGCGCCTGACATGTTGGCGCGCCACGAGCATCTGTTGGTGGATGATTTTCAAACCTTAATCAATGTGAACTCTGCCATCGTTGGAGGAGAGCGAGTTGATTATTATATCGATGCTAGCTTAGCGAATGCAGAGCATTTAGAACAAGCTGCGAAAGCTCATATTGGTGAGCATGGTATGGTTCATGTTGTTTCTCTAGAGGAACTTGCCTCCATTCCATGTAAAAATGAAAGCACTGAAGAAGGTTCTTCTCGCGTAGTTATTACAGACAAAGTAATTGCGGAGTATGGTCATCAATTGATTTTGCGCCCTCGTACCTATACGATGGGCATTGGTTGTCGTCGAGATACGCCAAAGGAATTGATCGTTGACGCCATACAACAGTCGCTAGCAGCACATAAGCTTTCACCAAAAAGTCTTGTAACGGCAGCATCGGTCATCGTTAAACAAGATGAGGTAGGCCTCTTAGAGGCGATGCAAATTATGGGGTGGCCTATCGTGTTCTATACACAGGACGAGATGGCACCACTCATTGAAGAAGAAAAATTAAAAGAATCTAATTTTGTAAAAGGAACTATAGGAGTAGGAAACGTATGCGAAACAACGGCATTACTAGCGGCCAAGAGCCGAACATTAATACAGCACAAAACAATTTATCCCAAAACAACGGTAGCCATTGCACAGGTAACATCAAAGTAATCGGTATCGGCCCTGGCGATGAAGAGTTTATGACGCCTCAAGCGCGCGAAGCTATCTTAGCTGCTGACCGCGTGGTAGGTTATTTGACATACCTCGACTTGATCAAAGACCTTATCGAAGGTAAAGAAACTGTAGGTACTGCAATGATGCAAGAAGTAGATCGTTGCCAACAAGCAGTTGATTTAGCCGTAGAAGGCCATCAAGTCGTTGTAGTATCCTCTGGTGACTCTGGCGTATATGGCATGGCAGGTCTTGTGTTAGAACTTGCTAATAAAGTGCCAGCAGAAAAACGTCCTTCCGTAGATATCGTACCTGGTCTTAGTGCTGTAAACGTAGCAGCATCTGTATTGGGTGCACCTTTGATGCATGACTTTGCAGTCATTTCTTTGAGTGATTTGATGACTCCATGGGATCTTATCAAAAAACGTGCTGACCTTTGCGCACAAGGCGACATGGTTATCTCCTTGTACAACCCACGCAGTAAAAAACGCGTTACTCACTTAGATGAAGTTCGCGAAATCGTTCTTAAATACCGCGATCCTAAAACACCTGTTGGTATCGTGCAAAAAGCAGGTCGTCCAGGTCAACATATGGTAATTTCTGACCTTGAAAACTTCACTAACGAAGAAGTAGATATGCAAACACTTGTTATCATTGGCAACAGCCAAACTTATGTTGAAAACGGTCGCATGATTACACCTCGAGGCTACAAATTATGATTTGGGTTATTGCCGGTACTTTGGATGGTCGCACCTTAGCGGTAGAATTCCAAAAACGGACTGGTGAAGATGTACTTGTTACGGTTGTTAGTCAGTATGGTGCAGAGCTTGCTGCCCATAAAGGCATTACCGTACATACGGGCCGTCTTGACCAAGAGGCGATGCAAAACTTGATTAAAGAGCACAATGTACGACTCTTAATTGATGCAAGTCATCCGTATGCTGCTATTGTTACAGCTACGGCTCAAGATGCAGCAAAGGCCGAAGGTATACCTTTTGTTCGGTTTGAACGTAAAGAGGTACCATTACCTGATTATGATAAATTACATATCGTAGTGGATGAAGTAGAGGCAGCTAACCTTGCTGGCAAATTAGCAAAAGAAAATAATAACCATGTGTATTTGACTACTGGTAGTAAAACAATGCACATCTTTGCTAAATCTGAAGCCTTGCGAGATTGCGAAGTATGGACACGTATTTTGCCTACCGCAGAGGTGTTACAAATGATGGAAGACCTCAATGTGAGTCCAAAACGTATTGTTGCTGTACAAGGTCCATTCTCTTACGATATGAACCGCATCATGTTCCACGATACTAAGGCTAGCGTTGTAGTTATGAAAAACTCTGGTCTTGTAGGTGGTGCTGATACAAAACTACAAGCAGCCATGGATCTTGGCATCCATGTTATTGTTATCGATCGTCCACGTGTTAAGATTGAAAGCCACGTAGTATCAACGAATGATGAATTTTTCAAATTATGGGAGGACACTAATGGATTACGTTAAAAATCCTAAAGCTATTGAAGATAAAAGCATGGAAATCATTTACGATTATGTAAAAGATCTAGGTTTAACAGATGATGAAGTACGCGTTGTATCCCGTACTGTACATGCTTCTGGTGACGTTGAATACGCACAACTCGTAAAAATGAGCCCTGATGCTGTTCAAAAAGGTATTGAAGCATTGGATAATGGTGCAGATATTTATACAGATGTAGAAATGGTTCGCACTGGTATTTCTAAGCCAGCTCTTAAAATTCGCGGTAATGAAGTGCACTGCTTAATTAAAGATGAAAATGTAGCTAAAATGGCTAAAGAATTAGGTGTAACTCGCTCCATCGCAGCTATGCGTACATTTGGCAAACAATTAGAAGGCCAAATCGTAGCTATCGGCAATGCTCCTACTGCATTGTATGAAGTATTACGCTTAGCTCTTGAAGAAGGTATTAAACCAGCTCTTATTATCGGTATTCCTGTAGGCTTCGTAGGCGCTGCAGAATCCAAAGATTATTTGATGGAAGTATCCCCAGTTCCTTACATCACTGTAAAAGGTAATAAAGGTGGTAGCCCAATCGCTGCTTCCGTATGTAATGCATTGCTTTACACAGATGTAAAACGCAATGATATGCTCTTCGTAGAAGGCAAAGAATCTAAATAATAGTTAACCCGAATCGTTGCATACTGCTGGCGATTTGGGTTTTACTATATCTATTATGAGGTTTATATGTATAATACGGGTGCTGATAGCACCATGTATTGGTGAAAGGAGAGGTTACTGTGGACTCTCTGAATGAACGAAAACTCTTTCGCATATCAGTTATTATTATCTTGGTTATTGCTGTCATAGCTAGCATGATTATCTCACTGATTTGGGGCTCCACACCGGTGTCACTATCGGAGATTTGGCACACATTGTGGGCTAGTGAGCTAACAGATACAGCATCGCAAATCATTTGGAATATTAGGTTTCCTCGTAATATTGTTGCTGCATTAGTTGGTGCTTGTTTAGCCGTATCGGGTGCCATTTTACAGGCGGTTATGAAGAACCCTTTAGCAGATCCTCAAATCGTTGGCGTTTCCTCCGGTGCTGGACTTGCCGGTGTTATTATATTTATTCTTTTCCCTGGCTATGATCATATTGTGCCTCTCGTCGCCTTTATAGGTGCTATGGCTGCGGCATTGATGGTATATGCTCTTGCTTGGAAGAATGGTGTACGCCCAAGCCGTATCATCTTGGCTGGTGTTGCGGTGGCTGCTTTTTTAGGCTCTGGTATTTCTGCACTACTTGTATTCTATGGAGATCGTGTGCAAGGAGCCTTACTTTGGATGGTAGGGGGCTTGGCTGCACGCAGTTGGCCACAAGTAGAGGTTTTGTTCCCATACGCGTTAGTCGGTCTTATTTTTGCCTGTTTAGGTGCCAAACGTCTTACTATTTTAAGTTTAGGTGATGAAACAGCAAAGGGGCTAGGCCTTAAGGTAGAACAAACGCGGTTTATTATGACTGCTGTTGCGGCTCTATTAGCAGCAGGTGCCGTTAGTATTGCGGGCTTAATCGGTTTCGTAGGCCTCGTTATACCGCATATGTTACGACTTATCATCGGTAATGATTATGCGTATTTACTCCCCGGCTCTGCATTATTAGGGGCACTCGTCCTCGTTGTTAGTGATACGCTAGGGCGTGTTATGTGGAGTCCAATTGAGGTACCGGTTGGCATTATCATGGCATTCTTTGGGGCGCCATTCTTCTTATATCTATTGAGGAGGGATAACTAATGAATACGGCTATTGATGTAAATCAGTTATCCGTCACTCTCGGAGGTCGTCATATTTTACATGATATTAATGTATCTGTCCCTGTTGGTAAAATAACGACTTTAATCGGGCCTAATGGTTGTGGTAAAAGTACACTCTTACGGTCTATGATTGGATATATTCATAGTCCTCGTGAATGTGTGACTATTTTAGGTAAACCATTACAGTCGTATTCACAAAATGAATTGGCACGTCAAATGGCGTTTCTGCCACAGGTGCCTAATATGCCAAAGGATATGACCGTAGAAGAATTGGTATATTGTGGACGCTATCCATACCAAATGTGGTGGAAGAATACGGCCAAAGAGGACCGAGAAATCGTTGACTATGCATTAGAAATTACAAAAACGAATCATTTGAGAGAACAATTAATCCCATCCCTATCTGGTGGTGAACGGCAACGGGTATGGATTGCTATGGCCTTAGCACAACAACCAAAATTATTAGTGTTAGACGAACCAACAACATACTTAGATATTAACCATCAACTAGAAATCATGGAATTGTTAAAACGATTAAACGATGAACAAGGGTTAACCGTATTGATGGTACTCCATGAATTGACGCAAGCTGTACAATATTCTCATTATATGGCTATTATAAAAGACGGTCATTTAGTGACAGCTGGAGACACGAAAGAAATCGTATCAGATGAACTACTTAGAGATGTATTTTCCGTAGATGTACAAATCGATACCTTTGATGATAAACAATATGTACGCGTAAAAGGTTTAGTTGAGTAGATAGCTAGACTAATAGTGAAAGAGGGCATTCCCGAAATGGGGAATGCCCTCTTTAGTATGTTAGGATATGTTAAAATGTAACATCAATGCCATATGCTTCTTTCACTAAACGAGCCATAGCCTCAGGTGTTTGTAGACCTGGGTTAAGTAGGAATAGTTTAGATGGTAAGTAAATGACACGATTATTTTGTACAGCCTTAAGATTAGCCCATGCAGGATTATCTGTCATAGCTTGTTTCATGGCCTTTGTAATTTCTTCTTCTTTACCCATGGTAACGACGAAGATAATATCAGGGTTATCAGCGGTTAATGTTTCAAGAGAATACGGTACCGTTTTGTCTTTAGTTGTACCATCTAGGTGAGATGTTACAACATTTGTCATACCTAATTCTTTGACCATAGATGCAGTTACCGCTTCGTCGGTTTCAGCTGTCACACCTTTACCGGTAGCACGCAATACGGCAATACGTGCAGGTTGTTGGTTTTTAATGGCATCCTTAACCTTTTGAATATTACTTTCATAAGTGGCAATAACGGATTTAGCCTTATCTTGATGGTTTGTTAATTCTCCAAGGAATGTTAGCATTGGCACATTATCCTTGATGCCATCGTAATTGAAAAGTACGGCTGGAATATTGTTAGATTGTAATTGGGATTCATATTTTTTATGTTGGTTTACCAAACCCAATACCACATCTGGTTTTAAATCTAACAATTGTTCCATATTGATGTTAGCCGTTTGACCTAATGCAGGTAATGCTTCTAATTCTGGGGCTAATTTATCTGTTGTGCTAGCTCGGGAAACTGCCTTTCCATCTACTGCGTATAGCATGGACAATACAGAATTTGAAAGAACGGCGATGCGTTGCGGATCCTTTGGTACAGTGTAGGTTTGACCATTAAAGGTCAATTCCTTCGTAGTAGCAGAAGAGCTGGATGTGGATTTACCACACCCAGCTATTGCTAGTACAACCATGACCAAAGCAAGACTACAAAGTAGTAGTTTTTTCATGATGTACTCCTATGTACGTTATATAACGATACTAGTTAAATTATGGATTGATTATTTTTGTAATGCGTCCCAAGATTCGTTTGCACGTTCAACAAACAAGTTACGGATATTTTGGTTTTCACCTAAACCATGAAGGTAAGTATCTACTTTGAAGCCTTCTTTTTCAAGGATGGATTTATGGGAATCTGGTTCAGCACCAGCCATGTCATTGTTAGCATGGTCGCCTGCAACCATCATGAATGGCATCAATGTAACGTGCTTAATACCATGTAATTTTAATTGAGGGATAACTTGTTCAAGATTTGGAGTACCTTCTACTGTGTAGATGAATACATTTTTCATACCAAGAGTATGGATACGGTCTTGAATTACAGAATAGTAAGCATTGGAAGGATCTGGAGTACCATGAGCCATGATAAGAACAGCGTCTTCTTTGCCTAATTTAGGGAATTGAGATTGAACAGCTTTTAATGTTTCAATAACTTGGTCAGTTTGGTTTTCTTGACCCATCCAGTACATAAGAGATGTACCAAGTGTCATTTTTTTGAAATTATTTTTGTACAAATTATATACTGCTGCATCGTAGTTGTATTCCATACCAGGAATTACATCAAGGGATGCTAATGCAACGCGAGTGTAACCGTCTTTTTTAAGTTCAGCCAATGCTTCTTCAGGAGTTGGGTAGGTAATACCTTCTTTTTGTTGGATACGATCACGAATAATATGGCTTGTGAAAGCTGTAATTACTTTTGTGTTTGGATGAGCTGCTTTAATAGCATCTACAGTTGCATCGATTGTTTTCGCACGAGTATCTTTGAAAGTTGTACCAAAGCTCATAACAACGATAGCATCTTTGTTTGGCAAGTTTTGTAAAGCTTCAGTATTGTGTGTACGAACACCGATTGCAGAAGCTTCTTTTAATGCTGGAGTAGGGTCTTTTACTTCAGGATTTAATTGATATGCAGCATTAGAGACAACAGGTGCACCAAAGGATACTGCAAGACCTAGAATAGCGGATGCTAAAGCTAATTGTTTTTTCATTTCTATACTCCTATTCATAACTAAACTACAGTCTATGCAAAAATCTTAGTAGTGTAGATAAATTAATAAAAATTATTATAGGTTTATAGACTACTATAGATTAATTGCATATATAACCTTATGCCAATCGTAACAAAGGGAAATAGGAGTGTCAATAAACCCCATACCCCTAGAAGTATAAAAAAATAAGGTGTTTTTAAGAAATTAATGTGATGAATATAGTATAGTATTAGCTTTTATAATTATATTCTTTTTGGTTATAAGGATATGAATATGTGAATACATGAGTAGTTCTATTCCTTATTAAATAAAAATTTTGATATTATTTCTCATTGACTTATATTCGTGAATCTTGTACTATTATTACATAGTAGTTGATAACAATTTTCAGTTATGAAGATTGTATCATGTATGAGCAATATGGAGGTCACATATGAAAGGCATAATTATTGCATCCTTTGGATCAATTTATCAAGATGCTGTGGAGAAATCCATCGGCAGTATAGAGAAAAAAGTACGTTCCATGTATAGCGATATGGAGGTACGTCGTGTATTTTTATCTGATGCATTAGTGGAAAAGTGGAATGAGAAATATGATGAAAAGATTTCTTCTTTCACAGAAGCTATGCAGGATTTTGCTCGGTTGGGTGTCGATGAGGTATACATTCAACCCATTACATTGGTAGCAGATCAGTGTTACCAACAAATGCGTAAACAAGCATTGAAGTTTTTACATAGCAATGAATATGGTTTTAATCAAGTAAATATAGGTAAACCATTACTTACATCATTAGGTGTAAAAAACTATGCTGACGACTATGAAGCAACATTAGAAAGTATCGTACGTCATGTTAATACAAAAGCACTTAATAAATCTATAGTGCTCATGGCAAATGGTCAAAACCAATTAGAGTTTAGTACATTACAATTGAAAGCCATGTATGGGGCAGCACCAAATGTAGTAGTATTTACTACAAATGGATTCCCTACATTTAAACAAGCACTTACATTATTAGATCGTATGGGTCATAAAGACTTGTTAGTAGTACCATTAGCTCTTATTGGTTCTACACATTTAATGGACTACCTTGGCGGTGAGCGTTCTGACTCCATTTATGCATTGCTCGCTGAAGAAGGGTATAATGTAGATATTTGGAATGAAGGTCTTGGTGAAAACCCTTATGTACAAGATTTATTCTTGAAACATCTAGGCCAAGCTATCCGCATGTCAGATCGAAAGCGTCCCATGCCTCGTGAATCTGTAAAACCTGTAATGACAAACTCTCGTATAGAGGCACAAGGTATGATTTCTTAGTTTAATCTCTCACATAATTAGACATACATCTTTCCACACTCCTTTATATACGTAAAAGTCCTCCTTGTTGGAAATCCAATGAGGAGGATTTTTACTTTTACTATGAAAAATATTTATAATATCCATTTTATACGTCCTATGGTATGCCCCTAAGGTGTCGTCTATGGTATGATTAAGATACAGTATTAATTAGATAAGGAGACTTCCATGAAACAAGCTATTTTAGTTGTTGCTTTTGGGTCCACTGTTGACAGTGCTCGTGAACATAATATTGATTCCGTAGTAGAACATATCCGTAAAGCTTATCCGGACTATACTGTGGAACTAGCTTTTTCCTCTCGTATTATCGTTAAGCGTTTACGCGAACGTGGTATTGAGGTACCTACTGAACAAGGGGCATTAGAAAAACTCATCCAAGAAGGGTATACACATATTTATGTACAACCACTTCACTTCACTGGCGGTGAAGAGTTTGATAAATTGAAGAATAATATCCTTGCTCATGAAGGGGAAGGACAGCTAGAAGTATTGCGCATAGGTAGACCTCTCGTATATTATATTGGCCAAGAAGAGCATCCAGATGATTACCAAATCTTAATTGACCGATTCATTAAATCGCTTAACATTTCTAAAGAAGACGGGTTACTATTGGTTGGTCATGGTGGCCTCGGTTCTGGCAACTCCTCATATGGTAATTTACAGTTTAAATTAATTCGTGATGGACTTACGAATGTGCGTATTGCAGTACTAGAAAATGCGCCATATGTAGCAGATGTAGCTATGCCATGGGAATGGCTCGATGGTAAACGGCCAAACACAATTTATGTGCACCCATTATTATTAGTTCTTGGAGATCATGCACAAAACGATCTCTTTGGTGATGAAGAAGATAGCGTTATTAATGAACTTGCCGATTACGGTTATGAAGTTAAACCAATCCATAGCGCACTTGGTGAATATGAAGCAATACAAGATATCTTCCGTCAACATGTGCAAGATTGTATTGATGATTTGTATGGCAAACGTAGTCCACATCGTCCAACAATTCCAAATATTAAATAGTAGTTTTGTATATCTTGCATAAATTAGTTATAATAAAAGATATGAAATTTATAAATAGAATGTAACTATAAGAATAGGAGAACCCCATGAAAGGTAAATTATATGGCATTGGCGTAGGCCCTGGTGATTCTGAATTAATGACTGTGAAAGCTGCTCGCATCGTAGGTGAAGCAGATATTATTATCACACCTAAAACAGAAAAGAAAGATGGTTCTGTAGCACTTAATATTGCTTCCCCATATATTCAAGAACATACAGAAATCGTTCCTGTAGTATTCCCAATGGTATTGGATGATGCTACACAAGAGGAAGGCTGGCAAGAAGCAAAACGCATTATCTTGTCTTACTTAGATGAAGGAAAAAGCGTTGTGTTCTTAACATTGGGTGATCCTATGTTCTACAGCACATACATGTATGTATATCGCTTGATTGAAAATACAGGCCATGAAATTGAAACAATTCCTGGCGTTACTGCTTTCTGTGCTATTGGTTCCCACCTTGGTTATCCAATTGTAGAGAAGGAAGAAGTATTAGCTATCGTTCCTGCTACAGCACCTAAAGAAAAAATTGATGCTGTATTAGCCGTAGCTGATGATGCAGTAATCATGAAAGTATACAAAAACTTTGATGAAGTACAAGAAACTTTGATTAAACATAATATGGCAGATGATGCGGTTATGATTAGCCGTGTAGGTTTGCCAGATGAGCAAGTATTCGTAGGCCTTGATAATATGCCAAAAGATACTAAACTCAACTACTTGTCTACAATCCTTGCAAAACGTAAGGACCGTTAACAAACACGTCGTATTACGAGGTAATATTTATGAACACAGTACATATTCCACGTGTTGTCATTGCTGGCACTAACTCCGGTGTAGGTAAAACAACTATCGTAGCGGGCTTATTGGCTGCTTATGCAAATGGTGGACGTACGGTGCAATCCTTTAAAGTGGGCCCGGATTATATTGATCCGGGCTTTCATAAAATTGCATCCGGCCGTGACAGCTATAATTTAGATACGTGGCTCGTGCCACCTCACAAATTAAATCCTTTCTTTGCTACTATGGCGCATGGAGTAGACCTTGCTATTATTGAAGGTGTTATGGGTTTATATGATGGTGGTCGAGAAGGTGTTAGCTCCACAGCTCAAATTGCTAAGCAATTGAATGCACCGGTGGTGCTTGTTATCGATTGCAAGGCTATGGGTGAAAGTGCGGCTGCTATTGCCAAAGGTTTCCGTGATTATGATCCAGAGGTAAACTTTGGCGGCGTTATCTTAAACCGCTTAGGTTCTGCCAACCACGAGCGCATGGTTCGTGAAGGTATGGATAAAATTGGTGTACCTGTTGTTGGTGCTATTTATCGCGATGATCGTATGCACTCTCCGGAGCGCCATTTAGGACTCACACCTGTTACTGAGATTGATCCAACAGAGGCAATCAACACGATTCGCGAAGCCGTTGAGAAAATGGTAAATCTAGATCAATTGTTGGACATTGCATCTAGTGCACCTGCTATTGAGTTACCAGAGACTGTAGATGCTAAATCCATTGAAAAGCGAGTTAAAATTGGCGTAGCCTATGATGAGGCGTTCTCTTTCTACTATCCTGCAAGTTTAGCTGCCTTAGAAGAGAAGGGGGCCGAGCTCGTTTATTTTAGCCCTCTTAATGATTTAGTGATTCCCGAAGTAGACGGCCTTGTATTTGGTGGTGGCTTCCCTGAAATGTTCTTGTTCCAACTCTCTAGTAACGAGTCAATGAAGGAATCTATCCGTGAAGCTAATGAAAAAGGTATGCCTATTTATGCAGAATGTGGTGGCCTCATGTATTTATGTGAAAGTATCCACGGTTTTGAGGGCGCCGTATATGATACAGTAGGTATTGTACCTGCTAATTGCATTATGCAACAAAAGCTACAAAAAGTAGGGTATGTTACGGCTACAGCTAAGCGAGATACCTTATTAGGTACCGCAGATACATCTCTTCGTGGGCATGAGTTCCATTTCTCTACGATGGAACCAACTGTAGAGAATTTCCCGTGGGCCTTTCACTTAGAAGGAGGTCGAAGACCTCAATCTTATGATGGCGGCTATGCAACTGATAATGTACTAGCATCGTATTTACATTTGAACTTTGCTGGTTCTGATGAAGGTACACAACATTTTGTTGATATATGTGCTAACTATAAAGCTAAAAGGAGCTAAATATGAGTGAACGAGGCTTAATTTTAGTTAATACTGGCAATGGCAAAGGAAAAACAACAGCAGCCTTAGGCGTGGCATTACGTGCTGTTGGACAAGGTTTTAAGGTGTTAATCTTACAATTTATTAAAAGTGGTAATGGCTATGGCGAACTAGCAGGTCTTGCCAAATTAGGGGACCAAGTAGAAATTCGTTCCATGGGTAAGGGATTTATTTACTATAAACGAGATGAAGTAGGAGAGGCTGAGCTTGCTCGCCATAAGGCAGCAGCTCAAGAGGCTTGGCACACATTAGTGGAAGAAGTAAATTCAGATCGATGGGATCTTATCATTATGGATGAAATTAATAATGCCATTAATTACGATCTTATTGATGTGAATTCTGTAGTAGATATGCTTAAACATAAACCTGAGCGCTTACACGTAATTTTGACAGGTCGTTATGCTAAACCTGAAATCATTGATGTGGCTGATACGGTAACAGAGATGAAGGTAGTTAAGCATGCTTATGAAAAAGGCATTAAAGCCGCCAAGGGGATAGAGTTCTAATACGCAGAGCTTGAATATAAATAAATCTAAAATTTTCGAAAAAGCTCTTGCTAAAACTATATCGAAAATGTATAATATAGTCATAAGCACAAGGTGCTAAATATTCTTGACATTAAGTATGTATATAACACTAACCAGGAGGTTAACTATGGCTGTACATGATTACATTAAATCCGGCGATTTCGCTACTGAAAAACACGTTCCTGTTATTGAAACTGTTGACACTGTAAAAGCAGGTGAAACTTTCCACGTAACATTGTCCGTTGGTAAAGATATCGCACATCCTAACACTGTAGAACATCACATTGAATGGATCAAATTGTACTTCGTAGCTGAAGGTACTCAATTGCCATTCGAAGTTGGTGAAATTTCCTTCAACGTACATGGTGATGGCGCAACTGCAAACGAAGGCCCTGTACATGCAATTTCTGAAGGTTCTTTGGCAGTTTCCTTGAACAAATCTGGTAAATTGATTGCTGTATCCTATTGCAACATCCACGGTTTGTGGGAATCCGAAAAAGCAATCACAGTTGCTTAATTAACTTAATCAACTAATAAAGACCAGCCATAAGGCTGGTCTTTTGTATGTAAATTTTAATAATAACTGAAATAATCATGCTAAAGTTGTGTCCGCACTCAAAAGAGTTTTGTTTTTGTATAGTGGATAAATTGCCTTATATCCCTTTACAGTGCTATTTGTTTGTGGTAAAGTATATGCATATTGATTTTTAGTAGATAAGTTAAATGAGGGATTATTGTGGCCTTAATCGTTAAAAAATTTGGTGGTAGTTCCGTAGCTACACCAGAAAAAATATTTAATATTGTTGATCGCGTCCTTCGTGAGAAGAAAGAAGACGATAAAATCGTTATCGTTGTATCCGCTATGGGTGATACAACAGATGACTTGGTAGCATTGGCTAAAGAAGTAACATCTAAGCCTTATGGTCGTGAAATGGACCGCTTGCTATCTACAGGTGAGCAAGTAACGATTGCATTAATGGCGATGGCTTTCAACGAACGTGGTCATAAAGCTATGTCCTTAACAGGTGACCAAGCAGGTATTACAAGTAGTGATACATTCAATAAAGGCCGTATTTTAGGCGTTGATCCAAATCGCGTATTTGAAGCTTTGGATGAAGGCAATATCGTAGTAGTTGCAGGTTTCCAAGGTATTACTGAATATGGTGACATGGTTACTTTAGGTCGTGGTGGCTCCGATACAACTGCTGTTGCATTGGCAGGCGCTATGAAAGCTGATGTTTGTGAAATCTTCACAGATGTTGAAGGCGTTTACTCTACAGATCCTCGTGTTGCAAAAGAGGCTTTCAAATTAGAAGAAGTAACATATGGCGAAATGCTTGAGATGGCACGCCTTGGTGCAGGTGTAATGCAACCTCGCGCTGTAGAAATGGGTTTCCGTTATGGTGTACCTATTCACGTACGTTCAACATTTAGTGACAATACAGGTACTATTATTCGGGAGGATTATACTGTGGAAGCAAATAAACACGTAATTACTGGCGTAGCTGATGATACTAATACAGCAAAAGTAGCCCTTGTAGGCGTTGAAAATAAACCAGGTGTTGCAGCAACTGTGTTCAAAGCATTGGCTGCAAAAAACGTGGATGTTGATATGATTGTTCAATCTATCCGCGCCGTAGGTGAACCTAAAACTGACCTCATCTTCACTGTAGCTATGGATGATGTTGTACTAGCTCGTGAAGTATTAGCAGAATTACAAAAAACTGTTGATATTGAAGCTGTAAATATTGACGAAAGAATGGCAAAAGTATCTATCATTGGTGCAGGTATGTTAGGTCAACCAGGCGTGGCAGCTCAAATGTTTGATATTTTGAGCCAAGAAGGCATCAATATTGAAATTATTTCTACTTCTGAAATTAGTATTTCTTGCCTTGTTGCTGAAGACCGCGTTAAAGATGCTGTTCGTGTAATTCACAATGGCTTATTGTTAGACCAAAGAGGTTAATCTATTTATGGATAGTCTACGTAGTTTTATGGATGAAATGCTCAATGACCAAGGTCGTAAGGAAGGTTTCATTAGCGATCTACTAGGAAATCTAAAAAATCAGCCTATTCCAACATTAGAGCAAGCTCAAACTGGTTATACTACGGTAAGTAATTTACATGGCATTTTCTACGATTATGATAAGGCCGAAGTTACTATTTCTTATAAGGTAGTACCTGATATGTACCCACCGTATACGTTAAGCTTTGTACAATTCCAAGCAGTGTTAGAAGGCTTGTTAACCTTGCGCCGTAATCAAAAGTGGCAAATGCAACATAATAAATAAAATGAACCCCATAGGCGGTAATGCCTATGGGGTTTTGTGTTTCGATAATTATTCTTAACATCTATATATAGAGTTGTCGATATGTTATAATGAATTGTTAGGAAGAAATTAATTATATTTATATAGAAAGAAGGGACAGCATGGAAATAAATAAGGTTTATTCTGGCTTTCGCCTTGACCGCATTGAGCGCATTGATGAGATCAATGGTACCGCTTATGAAATGAAGCACGAAAAGTCTGGTGCTCGTTTAATTTATATTGATTCACCAGATTCTAATAAAGTATTCAATATTGCGTTTAGAACAACACCTCACAATAGTACCGGTGTAGCACATATTATGGAGCATTCTGTTCTATGTGGTTCTCGAAAATTCCCGTTGAAAGAGCCCTTTGTTGAACTGGTAAAAGGTTCTTTAAACACGTTCCTGAATGCTATGACATATCCGGATAAAACAATGTATCCTGTAGCCAGCAAGAACGATAAAGACTTCCATAATTTGATGGACGTATATCTTGATGCAGTATTCTACCCGCGTGTTCGTGAAGATGCAGAAATCGTAATGCAAGAAGGTTGGCATTATGAGCTAGAACATGCAGATGATGAACTCACTTACAAAGGCGTTGTATTTAATGAGATGAAGGGCGTGTACTCTTCCCCTGATTCTGTATTGGAACGCCAAATGATGCGCGAGCTTTTCCCAGATACAACCTATGGTGTTGACTCTGGTGGGGATCCTGATCATATTACAGATTTAACATATGAAGAATTCCAAGAATTCTACCGTGTCCACTATCATCCATCTAATAGCTATATCTTCTTATATGGTGATATGAATATTGAAGAGCAATTAGCATTTTTGAATGATGAGTACTTAAGTCATTTTGATGCTATTGACGTTCATACTGAGGTAGCTCTACAAGCTCCATTTACAGAAGGTAAAGTAGTGAGCTATCCGTATAGTGTAGGTTCTGAAGAGCCCACAGATAATCGTACATTGCATTCCTTTGCGTATGTATTACCTGATGTAACGCCTGAATATAGCTTGGCTTTTGAAGTGTTGACACATGCTTTGTTGACATCTCCAGCGGCGCCTCTTAAACAGGCTTTGGTAAAAGCTGGTATCGGTTCTGACGTAAGCGGCTATTATTTAGATAGCATTCGTCAACCTATGTGGACAGTACAAGCTACGGGTTCTAATTTAGATAAACAAGCTGACTTGCAACGCATTGTAGAATCTACATTACAAGAGCTATGTGATAAGGGCTTAGATAAAGAATTATTAGAAGCTTCTTTGAATAGCATTGAATTTGCTCTTCGTGAAAGCGACTTTGGGGGACGACCTATTGGGTTAGCGTATATTATCCGCATGATGGATAATTGGTTATATGATAATGATCCATTAGAGTTATTACACTATGAAGAGGCGTTAGCGAATATTCGCAAAGGTTTGGCTGGTACATATTTCGAAGATTTAATTCGTCATTCTATCTTGAATAATGACCATAAGGTTCTTGTATCTATCTATCCTGAACGTGGCCTTCAAGAGCGCAAAGATGCAGAGGTTAAAGAACATTTAGCTGCTGTAAAAGCGAATATGACAAAAGAGGAGATTGACGCGATTGTAGAACAAACAAAACGCCTTAAAATTCGTCAAGAAACTCCAGATAGTGATGAAGCGTTGGCGTCTATTCCATTGCTCGAGTTATCTGATTTAAATCCTAATATGGAAGCTGTAGAACGCCGTGAAAGCAAGATTGGTAATACAAAAGTACATTTTGTGCCAACTTTCACAAAGGGTATTAACTATGTGGGCTTGTACTTTAAATTGAACTGCCTTACAGAAGAGGAACTATTCTACGCTGATATTTTAAGTGATATCCTCGGCCGTGTTGACACATCCGAGCGCGGTTATGAAGCACTGGCTAAAGATATCAATATGAATTTAGGTGGATTGAGTTCTGATATTACTGCCATCAGTAAAGATGGTAAGCGCGATGAGTTTACACCTCTTATGATTGTGCGTGCAAAAGCATTACATGCTAAACTACCTGATTTATGCCGCTTGATTAATGAAGTCGTAAAAAAGGCAGATTACAGTGATGATAGTCGTTTAACTGAGCTTGTTCAAGAAAGCAAAGCTATTTGGGATAATGAGGCATTCCGCCGTGGTAACTCTATTGTGAGTCAACGCGTTATGGCTCAAGTATCTGCAGTTGGTAAGTTTAGAGATAATGGCAATTTAGGTTACTATCAAAAAATTAGCGAGCTAGCATCTAATCCTGCGGCTTTGCCATTATTACCAGAAAAATTAGCTGAAGTAGCTCGTAAAATTTTCCGTGCTAATAATGTAGACATTATGTTTGTTGGTGAAGAAGGCGAATTAGAAGCCTTTGAAAACCTAATGAAACCATTGGTTGAGACTTGGGATATTACCGAATTGAGTAATGATGTATTACAAATTACTCGTCTTTCCGGCAATGATGGTATCGTTACAGCTGGTAAGGTTCAATACGTAGCTCAAGGTGGTAATTTCATCGATCATGGTTTCAAACATGTTGGTCCAATGAGCGTGTTAGAAACAATATTACGTTATGAATACCTTTGGATTCGTATTCGTGTTCAAGGTGGTGCTTACGGAGCATTTGCTAATTTCTATGATGATGGCAATATGATTTTCTGTAGTTATCGTGATCCTAACTTGTTAGAAACTTTAGATGTATATAAAGAGTTGCCTCAATACCTTCGTGACTTCACATTGACTGATCGTGAAATGCGTAAATATATTATTGGTACTATGAGTTCTTTGGACTTGCCAATGACGCCAGCGTTGCGTGGACCACGTGCAATGGGTATGTACTTCAGTGGTGCTAAACTAGAGGACAAAGTAGAGTTCCGTAAACAAGTGATTGCATGTAAGCCAGAAGATATTGTTGCACTAGCAGATGTGGTAGAACCTGTATTGAATGATAATCACATTTGCACAATGGGTAACGAACAAAAAATTAAAGATGCTGGTAATGTTTTTGATAACATTGTGTCTTTAGGCTAAATAATTTCATATCTATAAATGATATTGCTTTAATTTTTAGTTTGACATATCTTTGGATGGATAAGTGGCATATTCATAATGAATATGCCACTTGTTTTCTACTATAGGAGAGTTCTCATGAAAGGTAGATTTGCGCCTAGTCCCACAGGATATATTCATCTTGGTAATGTGTGGATAGCGCTTTTATCATATATCTCCACACGCCAACAAAAAGGAAAATATGTTGTACGGATGGAGGATATAGACCTGCAACGGTCAAAACGAGAATTAGGTGAAGCTTTACTAGATGATTTAGAATGGCTTGGCTTTGAATGGGATGAAGGGCCTCGTGTAGGTGGTCCTGAGGTATCTTATTGGCAAAGTGAAAGACAAACATATTATGCAGACATACTAGAATATCTAGCATTAGAAAAACTAATTTATCCTTGTTTTTGTAATAGAGCACGGCTACAATCTATAGCATCAGCGCCTCATGTAGGAGAAGTAGTTCATCGTTATGATGGTAAATGTCGCCATTTAAGCAAGAATGCAGTAGACGAATTATCCTCTATAAAAGAACCATCCTTACGTTTAGCTATAGATTCATGTAATCTAGAATTTGATGATCGCTGGCAAGGTACACAGCATATTCATTTGGAAGGTGAACTAGATGATTATGTACTACGTCGTGGTGATGGTATGTATGCCTATAATTTGGCAGTCGTATTAGATGATATAGCTATGGGAATAACTGAAGTGATTCGCGGTGATGATTTACTTGATACAACAGGGCAACAATTATATTTATATAACACATTACAACAATGCTATTCCTATAAAAATATAGAAGTTCCTAAGTATGGTCATGCACCACTTTTAGTAGATGCAGATGGAAATAGACTTTCTAAGCGTCAAAAGAGTATTACAATACGTGAACTACGAGAACAGCAATGGTCAGCATCCAGAATTTTATGGGAATTAGCTGTCGCTGGTGGACTTATAGATGGAGACAGATATACTCATCGAGAAATAAATCTTTCTGAGTTAATGAATTTAGATCTATCGTGTTCTAGTTTAAGACAAAAAACAATTGTTATTGAGCGATAATAGATACATTGATTTTAGTTCTGAAATATTTGCTAAAAGAGTATAATTCTTCAACTATAAAATTCGATATATTACATTGACAATATTCGATATTCCGTTATAATAGTATATAAGAGGTGGTCAAAATGACAATTCAACAAGCTTTAGATCAAAAAGTGTGGGCCGTTATTGGAGCCACTCATAAAACCGAAAAGTTCGGCTATAAGATTTATAAATGTCTTAAAGATCACGGATATGAAGTATATCCAGTTAATCCTAATGTTGCAGAGATAGATGGTAACAAATGTTACCCTAGTCTTTCTGCACTTCCCGTTGTACCAGCTGTGGTAGATTTTGTTGTGCCAGAAGCGGCAGGCTTAGCTGCACTTGATGAATGTAAAGAACTTGGCATTCCTACTGTGTGGTTGCAACCGGGAGCGGATAAACCATCTGTTGTTGAAAAAGCACATGCTTTAAACCTGCATGTCATTCAAGATTGTGTATTAGTTCAATTACCGTAGGAGGGTACAATGAGCGAATTAAAAGAATTAAAAACTGCTGAATATCAAGATTTAGTAAATCAAGGTGGCGTTACTGTTATTGATTTCTGGGCTCCATGGTGCGGTTATTGCGTACGTATGATGCCAATCATCGAAGAAATCGCAGGTGAGCTTGAAGGTAAAGCTAACTTTGTAAAAGTAAATGCTGATGAAGAACCAGAATTAGCACGTAACTTGCAAGTTGAAGTGTTGCCAACATTCGTTATTTTAAAAGATGGCGAAGTAGTAGACCGCAAAATTGGCTTCATGCCAAAAGGCGACCTTCAAGGTGCTATTGAATCTAAATTCTAATAATCGGTATAAAACTATATAAATAGAGGCAAAAAAACCTCATCAATGTATAAAGCATACATTGATGAGGTTTTTTTCATAATTTTTATAGAGGTAAATAAAAAGTATCGTATAAATATAAAATTAAATTAAAATATAAATTTTCATTTTACATAATTCAATATTATTAATAACACAGTATTTATGCGGATGATTCATTGTTTTTAATGAGTAAAAATGAAGCATAAGTTTAACTTATTAATTTTTTAATGGAAATTTAAAATAATATATGGTAGTATTATGTTAAATATTGTGAATATTTAGTGAAAAAGAGTGCAATATTTGATTTATTTCTTCATTGTGGGGTGAGAGCCACAAATGTTGGGAGGGAACTTAATATGAATAAGGTATTCAAAGTTGTATGGAGTGCAACGAAGCACGCTTATGTCGTAACGTCTGAGTTAGCTAAGTCTCACCAAAAATCTGCTACTACAATTGTAGCAGCCGTTATTTTGGCGGCTAGCTTTTCTGGAAGTGTTGCTAATGCATCCAGCCCTGAGGATTGGGCTAGAGCTGATCTTATTGGTAGCCAAAGATGGTTAACACCTGATCAAAATGCTTGGGGTCATATGCAAGATCAACATCAAGTTGATCCACAACAATTAGACCAACAGCAACAACAACAGCAACAACAGCAACAAACTCAGCAACAGCAACAACAATGGCAACAACAAGTGCCGCAACAACAGCAGCAACAACAAAGACGTCCACGTCCACAAGTGCCGCAACAACAGCAACAACAGCAACAATGGCAACAACAAGTGCCACAACAACAGCAGCAGCAACAACAGCAGCAACAACAAATCCCTAAAAAAGGCGGTTCCAATGGTAATACCGTAATTAATAACTACTATACAGTTGTAACTACTGATGTTGAAAATGTTAAGAAAAATACACATAACATTAACGTTGTAAATAAAAAGGTAGATATCAATACTACTAATATTAATACTGTTAATAATAAGGTTGAGAGTGTAAAAACTGACATTAATAAAATCAATGCTAATATTACTAATATCAACGCTAAAGTTGATAAAAATAGCAAAGATATTGAAGGATTAAAAGGCAAAGTCGGTACTCAAATCACTAATATTCAACAAGACATCACAAATATTAACAATAATATTGATGCTAAATTTACTAAAATTAACAATGATATTGATGTAAAAATCGATAATAAAATCACTAATATTACAAATAATGTTGTTAATAATGTAAACACTAACATTGATGCTAGTGTAAAAAAACATATTGAAGCTAATAATACTAATATTATTAATCAAGTAAATCAAAATATTAAAAATGAAATACAAAACAATAACACTACAATTCTTAATCAAGTAGATCAAAAAATTGAAAATAATAACACTACTATTATTAACAATGTGAACAAAGATGTAGATGTTAAGATTAATGATATTAAAACAACTATCAATAATACGAAAAATGAGTTAAATACTAACATTTCTAATGTTAAAAATGAACTCAATCAAAATATCAATAATGTAGATGTTAAAGTTAGTGATAATAAAAAAGCTATTAACAACTTAACTGTAAATGTTAATAAAAATAGCAAATCTATTGCTGATTTAACTACTAAAGTTGAAAATAACACACAAAATATTGACGCTAATAATACTTTCATCATGGAAAACCGTAAACTTATCGGTGATAACAAAAAAGCTATCGGTGAAAATAAAAAAGCCATCGAAGACTTGAAAGGTAAAGTTGGCACAACAATCAATAATATTAACACAACTATTGATAATAAAATTAGTGAAAATAACACTAAGATCATCAATGAAGTTAATAATAATGTAGATGTAAAAATCAACGATAGCAAAACAAATATTATTAATGAAGTTAACAAAAATATTAATACTCAAATTGAAGCTAACAACACAACTATTATCAATCAAGTAAATACTAACGTTGATAATAAAATTAATGCTGTTAAAGCTGATATTACTAAGATTAATAATTCTGTAACTGATTTAAGTGCTAAAGTAGATGCTAATACAACAAACATCACTAATAACACTACAAATATCAACAAAAATGCGACTGCAATCACTGAATTAAACACTAAAGTTGATAATCAAGGTAAAGTTTTAGTTAATCATGAAGGTCGCATCCAGGCGATTGAAAAAGATAACAAAGTTATTAAAACTGATGTATCCAACACTCAAAACCAAGTTAATATCAATACTAAAGATATTGCTGACTTGAAAGGAAAAGTTGGCCAAAACATCGGCAATGTTCAAGTAGATATTAAAGATATTAAAAACAATATTGCTAATATCAATAGCAAAGTGGACGCAAATGTAACTGCAATTAATAACGTTAATGTAAAAGTTGACGGTGTTAAAGGCGATTTAAATGGCCTTAAAGACCGTGTAGATCGTCATGACCAACGTTTAGACTACTTACAAGATAATATTACTGATCATTCCACACGTATCTCCGTAGTTGAGGATAATGTGAAAACTAATACTACAAACATTGTAGATAATAGTAAACGCATCGATGCTAACTCTGCTCGTATTTCCAACAATGAAAAAGCGATTAATGATTTGAAAGGTCATGTTGGCACACAAATCACAAATATCGAAAATACTATTACTAATAAGATTAATGAAAACAATACAGTAATTAATAAAAATATCGATACTAAGATTGAGGCTAACAACACTGTTATTAACCAAAATATTGATAAAAAAATCAATAATAATAACACAACAATCATTAATAAAGTAGACCAAAACATTGATGCTAAGATTACTGAAAATAATAAAGTAATCAATAATAATATCAACAATGTAAATGTAATAATTAATGGTGTTAAAGGCGACTTAGATGGTCTTACTAAACGTGTAGCTCAAAATGAAAAAGACATCAATGTAGCTGGCACAATTGCTGTTGAAAACCGTACACTTATCGGTGCTAACAAAAAAGCTATTGATGAGTTAAAAGGTCATGTTGGCAATCAAATCACAAATATCGAAAATACAATTACTAATAAAATCAACGAAAACAATACAGTAATTAATAAAACTATCGATAATAAGATTGAAGCTAACAATACTACTATTATCAATAAAGTAGATAACAATATTGATGCTAAGATCAATGCTAACAACACAACAATCATTAACAAAGTTGATAAAAACATCGATGTAAAAATCAATGAAAACAACAAACAAATCAACAACACAATCAATACTAAGATTAGTGATGTAAATGTTAAGATTGATGGTGTTAAAGGTGATTTGGATGGCCTTAAAGGTCGTGTAGATCGTCATGATCAACGTTTAGACTACTTACATGATAATATTGTAGATAACTCTACACGTATCACTGTAGTAGAAGATGGCGTTAAAGCTAATGCAAAAGACATCAATGTAGTTGGCAATATTGCTTTGGAAAATCGTCAATTCATCGGCAATAACAAAGCTGCTATTGATAAAAACACTAAAGCAATTGATGCATTAAAAGGTCAAGTTGGCACTACAATTAAAAATATCGAAACTACAATTAATAACAAGATTACTGAAAACAATGTAACTATTAATAAAAATATCGATACTAAGATCGAGGCTAACAACACTGTTATCAACCAAAACATTGATAATAAAATTAACAGCAACAATACAACAATCATTAATAAAGTAGATCAAAATATTGATACAAAAATCAATGCTAATAACACAACAATCATTAACAAAGTTGATAAAAACATCGATGTAAAAATCAATGAAAACAACAAACAAATCAACAACACAATCAATACAAAGATTGGTGATGTAAATGTTAAGATTGATGGCGTTAAAGGTGACTTGAACGGTCTTAAAGGTGATTTAGATGGCCTTAAAGGTCGTGTAGATCGTCATGATCAACGTTTAGACTACTTACAAGGTAATATTGAAGATCATTCCACACGTATCTCCGTAGTTGAAGATGGTGTGAAAGCTAATGCAAAAGATATTAATGTAGTAGGTACAATTGCAATGGAAAACCGTCAATTCATTGGCGATAACAAAGTTGCTATTGCAAATAACAAAGCTGCTATTGCAAATAACACTACAAATATCAATGTTAATGCAAAAGCTATTGATGAATCTAATATCAATGGTAAAGTAGAAAACAACACTACAAATATTGCTAATAACACAACTAATATTGCCAAAAATACTACAGCAATTAACAACGTAAACGTTAAAGTTGATGCTAATGCAACGGCTATCGTAGACAATAGCAAACGTATCGATGCAACTAATGTGAAAGTAGATGCTAACACTACTAACATCGCTAACAATACAACTGCTATCAACAACGTAAATGTTAAAGTTGACGGTGTTAAAGGTGATGTGGCTGGCCTTACTAAACGTGTAGAACAAAACGAAAAAGACATCAACGTAGCTGGTACAATTGCAATTGAAAACCGTAAATTCATTGGCGATAACAAAGTTGCTATTGCAAATAACAAAGCTGCTATTGCAAATAACACTACAAATATCAATGTTAATGCAAAAGCTATTGATGAATTAAAAAAGAAATTACTAATATCAATGGTAAAGTAGAAAATAATACTACTAACATTGCTACTAATGCTACAAACATTCAAACTAATGTAGTAGCAATCGCTGATAATAGCAAACGTATCTCTGAAAACACTACAAATATTACTAATAACACAACTAATATTGCTAAAAATACTACAGAAATTAACAACGTAAACGTTAAAGTTGATGGTGTTAAAGGTGATTTGGATGGTCTTACTAAACGTGTTGATCAAAATGAAAAAGATATCAATGTAGCTGGTACAATTGCTATCGAAAACCGTAAATTCATTGGCGATAACAAAAAAGCTATTGATGATTTAAAAGGTCAAGTTGGTAAAACAGTTCAAAATATCGAAACTACTATTAATAACAAAATTACTGAAAACAATGTAGTTATTAATAAAAACATCGATACTAAGATTGAAGCTAATAATACTGTTATTAACCAAAATATTGATAAAAAAATCAATAATAATAACACAACAATCATTAACAAAGTAGATCAAAATATCGATGCTAAGATTACTGCTAATAACACAACAATTCTTAACAAAGTTGATAAAAACATCGATGTAAAAATTAATGAAAACAACAAACAAATCAATAATACAATCAATACTAAGATTGGTGATGTAAATGTTAAGATTGATGGCGTTAAAGGTGATTTGGATGGCCTTAAAGGTCGTGTAGATCGTCATGATGAACGTTTAGACTACTTACAAGGTAATATTGTAGATAACTCTACACGTATCAGCGCTAATGAAGATGCTATTAAAGCATTAAAAGGCCAAGTTGGTACAACAGTTACTAATGTTGAAAATACAATCAACGCTAAGATTGAAGCAAACAACACAGTAATTAGAAACGATATCAACACTGCAATTACTAACAACAACACTGTTATTAATAAAAACATTACAACTGCAATCAACGAAAATAACAAAACAATCATTAACAAAGTAGATCAAAATATTGATGCTAAGATTGCTGAAAACAATACAGTGATTAACAACACAATTAATAACAAAGTTAATGACGTAAATGTTAAAGTTGAAGCTAATGCAAATGCAATTGCTAATAATAGCAAATCTATTACTGACATCAAAGCGAATGTAGCGAATATTAACAGTAAAGTAGAATCTAACACTACTAATATTGCTAATAACACTGCAGCTATTGCTAATGTAAGCAAACAAGTTACAAATAATACAACTAATATTGCTCACAATGCAACAGCTATTGCAAACATTAGCAAACAAGTTGCTGGCAACACTGCTAACATCACAGATGTAACTGCTAAAGTAAATGCTAATACTGGCCGTATTGAATCTAATACAACAGCTATTAACAAGTTAACTGGTAAAGTTGATGCTAACTCTCAAGCTATTGAATCCTTGAAAGGTCAAGTTGGTAAAGGCAATACTACAATCGTTAATGTAGCTCAAAAAGTAGAAAATATTACTCAAAACATTAACGCTCAAAATAGTAATATCCAAGCTAATACTGTAAACATTCAAAATAACACTTCCAATATTAATAACATTAAAGCTAATGTTGTTAACGTTGAAAAGAATGTAAACAATATTAAAGCTGATGTGACAGTAGTTAAAGCTGATATCACAAACATCAATGCTAAAGTTGATCAAAAAATCAATATTGTAAACAACAACATTACTAACGTTAAAAACGATGTGAAGAGTATTGATGCTAAAGTTACAAATATTGATAACAAAGTTACTAATATTAACAATAAAGTAACTAATATCGATAGCAAGGTAAATGATATTGATGTGAAAGTTAATAATCAAAATACTGTAATCAACAATATCAAAACTGATGTATCTGGTTTGAAAGATCAAGTTGGCAAAAATACTGAAGCAATTAAGAACTTACAAAATGTAAGCGCTGATGTAAACAAAGTAAAAGAACAAGTTAATGTTAATGCTCAAAAAGCAAATGCTAACGAAGAACGCATTAAAAATGTTCAAAGCCAAGTTTCTGTTAATACTGAAGCAATCAAACATAACACTGAAAACATCAATATTAACAAAGCAGCGATCAAGCAAAATGCTGAAGCAATTCAAAATACTAATGTAACTGTACAAAAAGTAATCAACAAAGTTGATGAACATAGTAAAGTTATTAACGATGTATCTAAACAAGTTAATACTAATACAACTAATATTGCTAATATTAATAATGTTGTTAACCAAAATACAACTAATATTACAAATGTAACTAACCAAGTTAATGCAAATACAAGCAATATTAGCAAAGTATCTAGCCAAGTTAATACAAATACTACAAACATCAACACTCTAAATGCTAAAGTAGATACTAATGTTACAAATATCACTAAGGTAGATAACCGTGTAACTGCAGTAGCTAACCAAGTTAACGAAAATGCACAATTAACTAAAGCTGTTGGTACTCTAGCACTAGAAAATCATGAAAAAGTTAGTGTATTAGGTTTACAAGTAAACAAAAATACAGAAGACATTTCTAACAATGCAACAGCAATTGCAAATGTAAATACTAAAGTTGATGAAAACGTTAAATTAACTAAAAACATTGGTGCTATTGCATTAGAAAATAATGAAAAAGTTAATGTATTGGGCTTACAAGTAAATAAAAATACTCAAGATATCAGTACATTAGCAGAAGCTGCAAATTACAGCTTGAAAGCTTCTAACATTGCATTACAAGATCATGCAACACTTGTACAACATGATGCACAAATCGCAGAAAACTCTCGCCGCATTAGCAGCGTAGAACGTGATGTTAAAGTTGTAGGTGCTAATGCAGCAGCTTTGGCAGCATTGAAACCTATCGAATACCATGAAGGTCAAAAAGCTCAAATTATGGCCGCTGTTGGTACTTACAAAGGTAAAACATCTACTGCGTTGGGTGTAGCTCATTATGCAAATCCTGATTTATTAATCCATGCTGGTGCAGCTTATGGTGGTGACCATAGCGTGATGGCAAATGCTGGTGTAACAATCGGTATCGGTAATGCTCCTACAGCTCCTAAAGCATCCCCAGCAACTGTAAAAGTTCTTGAGGATAAAGTGGCTGATTTACAAGCTCAAAATAAAGAAATCCGTGATCTTCTTGATAAAGTGCTTGCACAACAACCACAACAAGCTCCACAAGCTGCTGTAAAAACAACTAAATAATTAGCCTCCCAATTGATAGATTAACTCTTTAATCTATCGCAGGTATAGAAACCGCGTAGCAGAAATGTTACGCGGTTTTCTTTTTATTGTCTTTAGACTGGTTCGCGACGTAGTCGCGAATCATAAAACCACCCGCTATGCGGGTGCGGCAACGAAAGTTATACAAAAAAATCACCTTGCTTAAGTATAATGTAGGTGTT
>JAWETS010000002.1:0-324528 GCA_032480995.1 Veillonella sp.
TTGTCAGATCATTCAATGCCCTCTTTAGAGGGCCACCACTAGAGAAAGACCCTTATAGGGTCAGAGCAAACCACCCGTTCTACGGGTGGTTATGATTGTGTGCATATGGAGGTAGAATATGGCAGAAATTGGTGTACTTGAAGGGTACAAACATAAAGAAGATGTTCCTGATTCAGAATATTTAAGATTGGAAAACCAATTGAGCTTCCCACTTTATGTAGTGGCGAAGGAAATTGTTAATGCATATCGTAATCACTTAGATCCTTTAAATTTGACATATACTCAATACATCGTAATGATGGCATTGTGGCAATATGGTGATTTATCCGTTAAGGAATTGGGCCAAGTATTGCGCCTAGATTCCGGTACATTAACACCGCTTTTAAAGAAATTAGAAGCTAAAGCATTCTTGAAACGCAAACGCAGTCGTCAAGATGAACGCGTAGTTATGGTAACCCTTACTGATACGGGCAAAGAATTACGTGATGTAGCTGTTCATATACCACGCCGCTTGGCTGAAGCGTCAGGTCCAATTTTTGATGTAGAAGAGACACGTCAATTGCGTATGTTGCTCAATAAATTACTAGAAGCAATCGATAATGCAAACGCAAAAACAGCAGAGAACATGAAGGGCTAATTTGATACAACCTCATATGCATATATTCTGTAACCTTGGAAATCTAAAAATTTTATTAAAAATGTGATATACTATACATATAGCGTATTGTATTCAAGTCATGTGAGAGTATGACTGATTCATGATTTGCCCTCGTGGCACAAAGGAGATCATTATGAATAAAAATTTATTAGGTGCATTTGTATTAGCCGGTACATTATTAGTAGGTGGTGTTGCAAACGCAGCAAACTGGAATGGGTTAGCTAACTACCCAGAGGTTCCAAATAGTGCAAATGGTACAGAAACGTATTTCTTTGATAAAGCATCTGAGTTTAAAGGTATCGATAGCAGCCGTAACAACGTATTTGGTGTTAATGTAATTAACATGCATAATAACCAATACGGGGAAGCTACATTGTTCAAATATCTTGTTAATCCAAGCTTACATACTGTATATCGTTACGCTCCAGATGGTCAAGTTTACCAAATTCAACCTGGAACAAATGAGTTCAATATGTTCATGGCTGCTTGGAAAGAAGTATACGGCACAACTTTCGAATTCCCAGCGTTATAATTTGATGGCCCGTATCGTAATAATTACATAACTATTGCTGGTGAAAGCTCCTTTTGGGCTTTCACCAGTGTTGTTTATGGAGGTTTTTTATGTCTAAATCTGAATTTGCTCAAGCCTACACTGAGCGTATGTTCCCTGATATTGCAGCCCCAGCAGGTTATATTGATCCAGAGTTTGAAGTATTGTTTGATAATTTTGCCTTTGATGAAGTCATCACCGAAGAAGGCCGTAATGTACCGGCAAAAGATCGCTTCTTAGCCATTCTTGCAACATTAGTAGGCGCCTCTGCTGTTGATGAATATGCATTAATGCTACCGGCAGCATTAAACTTTGGTCTTATTCCTGATGAAGTGGTAGAGCTCATTTATCAAGCGGTACCCTATCTTGGCATCGGACGTGTGCGCCCATTCTTTAAGGTGACCAATAAGATTTTTGACTATCGAGGAGAAGCTATTGTTGATCCATCTCGTAGCACGATTACTGGCGAGTCTCGTCTTGAAAAAGGCGTAGAAAAGCAAGTGGAAATCTTTGGCGAGCCTATGCGTAATTCTTACCAAGAAGGGCCAGAAGATATTCGTCACATCAACAAATGGCTTGCCAATATGTTCGGCGATTACTATACGCGTAAAGGCCTTAGCGTGGCTCATCGTGAAATGATTACTTTCTGCTTCCTTGCGGCTCAAGGTGGCTGTGAAGCTCAACTCAAGGCTCATGTAGAGGGTAATTTGAACGTAGGGAACAGCAAACAATATTTGATTAACATCGCATCCCAATGCGTGCCGTATATCGGCTATCCTCGTACCTTGAATGCCCTTCGTTGCATTCAAGAAGGTTACACCGCATGGGAAGCTAAACAATAAAGGAGTTCTATGTTTGATTTAAATCCGGTTCAGATATTAGCAAGTATTCCTGCTATTATGATCGTTTTTTCTATCTTTGGATATGCAGAGGCGAAGGTAGCAACTTGGTTTGGTGATCCAACGCCGCGTCTGGCGGGACGCCTCACATTGTCACCAATGGCGCACCTTGATCTAATTGGTACCATCTGTATTATTCTTGTTGGCTTCGGTTGGGCAAAACCTATGTCAATTAATCCATCTTACTTTAAAGATCCACGACGTGATATAAGCTTGCTTGCTTTTGCAGGTCCTGTGGCAGGTCTTATAGCAGGCTTCATATTCACCTTTATATATATGCTTCTTGGAAAATTAGGCCTCATGGAGTCCCAAGGTCTTGCCATGGTTATGCAATATATTATTTTATATAGTATTGGCTTATCAATCTTCTGTTTGATTCCGTTCCCACCATTGCCTGGTTTTAATATTATCTTACCGTGGTTGCCTACAGAGTGGCAGATGAGATATTACCAATTAGGGATGCTTAATTTATTATTCTTTATCATCCTTATTAATACACCCATTATTTCCATGGTTATTCGTCCATTACAACAAACGATATTTAAAATCTACTTTGCCATTATTGGGCTCATACTATAATTATATTTTGTGAAAGTTTCTACCATAAAGATAATATCTTTATGGTAGTTTTTTATAGTTTATAGATAGATTTAGCTTATCTTTACATATAATGTATTTGTAAATTTTTTCCGTTTTTATAGTAACAATTTTACTTTTGACTGTTCTTTGGATTTTATATTAAAAACTATCGATGTAGTTCCTCAATTGTGTTATAATAAATACAGAAATCGTAAATTTTCGATATATTAATATTACAGTGTATTATTAGATACTATCGATAGAGTAAATTGATCTGCTACATCGATATGTAAATCAATACACTAAATTGACACGTAAATCGATATATTAAATCGATACAGTATATAGATATTCAAGTGAATACAAGAGGAATTACATATGAATTTTGAAGAAAATCAAGTGCCAGAGGCGATTCTGGACAAGCTTACAAAGGTGTGCACATGCCGTAGTATTACGCGCAAAACGATTAAGGAAGCCATTTTAGATGGTGCTCATACATTTCCACAAGTAAAAGAAGCAACTCGTGCTGGCACGGGCGCTTGCGGTGGCAAAGGCTGTGGGCCTCGTATCGTAAAGCTCTTAGCGGAAATGAAAGAGCAAGGCAAAATCTGATTTGCGAAATGTAATATACACATTTTATACATCCAAAATGTAAGATACATAGTTTACACTCCAAAATGTAAACTATAATGTTTATACAACAAAAATGAAACATATAAAGATTGTTATTTGATTCTCTCAATGGATATACCCGTTGGGTTTTCGAGTAACAATCTTTTTGTTTTGTAAGATGCATGTACTATACTGCTGCTTGTCGTGTATTGATTATGTTGGGCTCGTTTATATTTTTTGATATACTATACATAATACTTTTTTGAGATTTAAGGGAGGTATGCATGTTTCGACGTTTCGTAGCAGCCACTATGATTGGTGCATTAGCACTCACAACGGGCTGCGGTTTACATAATCCATTTACTTCAAAGGCAGAGCCTGTGACCTATGAGTCCGTGGCACAAAGCGAGCTTTCACCAGAGCAAAAGGTGGACAAGTTAGTGGCTAATATGTCCGATGCAGACAAGGTGGGGCAATTGTTGATGATTGGCATTCACGGCAAGACGTTGAATGATGATGCTAAATTCATGCTCAACGAGTACCGCGTGGGAGGCATCATTTTGTTTGATCGAAATATGGAGTCCAAGGATCAAGTTAAAACGCTCATTGCAGATATTAATAAGGCTGGTAAAAGCGCCGGTTTAACGCCACTGTTCCTCGGCATCGACCAAGAGGGCGGTGCAGTAGCGCGCATGGATGATAAGCTCATCAAGGTTCCTCCCGCTGAGGAGGTAGGCAAAATGCCCGTTGAGCAAGCTTCATCCTTGGCAAAAGAGGTAGGCATTGAGTTGAAAGACTTGGGCTTTAACATTAACTTTGCTCCTGTGGCGGACTTAGGATTAACCTATGGTCGCTCTTATAGTACGAGCCCTGATGAGGTCGTTCGCTATGCAGGCGCCGTTGGCAAGGCTTACGATGAAGCGGGCTTGTGGTATTCCTATAAGCACTTTCCGGGCATTGGTAAGACCGATGTAGACTTGCACGCTGACACAAGTATTGTTCCTGTCTCTAAAGAAACATTGCTTTCAGAGGATACAAAGGTATTCGTAGACCTCATCAAACAGTCCAAACCGAATACCTATACAATCATGGTGTCTCATGCGATGTACCCACAAATCGATCCAGATCATCCTGCTAGTTTATCGAAAGCAATTATTACCGATTGGTTGCGCAAGAACATAGGCTATAATGGCGTTGTGGTAACGGACGATATGGACATGGGGGCCCTTGCAAATCACTATACTTTTGGCGATATGGCGGTGCAATCCATCCTCGCCGGCAGTGATATCTTGCTCGTGTGTCACGAATACGAACACATGCAAGAGGCGTATAACGGCCTTATGAAAGCCGTGAAAGACGGTCGTATCTCGAAAGAACGACTCGACGAATCGGTGAAACGAATCTTGCTCATGAAAATGAATAAAATTTCTTAGAATTTCTTATTTTAAGGAAGGAATTTTAAGAGTATATCACGAATATAGACAGTGGAAATACTATTCATGGACGGCGAATCTGAGTTGACACTTAATGGAGACAAACTTTAGAATCGTTACAATAGAAAAATATATAGTGTATACATAACGTGCTATCAAGGATTTTATTAAACCGATAGAGAATTAATAAGTAAAGTGATTCTCTGTCGGTTTATTTTTTTATTGTATAGTTTGTTTTGTTAGGAGTGAAGTATATGGCTCGCAGAATAATGTTGAACGGCACGTCTTATTTTGGGCAAGGCGCGATTCAGGAGATTGTGAACGAAATTAAGAATCGTCATTTCAAAAAAGCCCTCGTTACATCTACGCCTGATTTATTTGAGTTTAAGGTAGCTACAAAGGTTACGGATCTGCTTGATGCGGCAGGCATCGATTATGAAATCTATGACGGTATCAAACCAAATCCTACTATCGAAAATGTAACGGCTGGTGTTGAGGCTTGTAAAGCGGCTAGCGCCGATGTTATCGTTGCTGTTGGTGGCGGTAGCCCAATCGATACAAGCAAGGCAATTGCTACTATTATTACGAACCCTGAGTTCGCCGATGTACGCAGCCTTGAAGGTTTAGCGCCTACTAAGAATCCGTGCTTGCCAATCATCGCTGTTACTACTACATCTGGTACGGCAGCAGAGGTTACTATCAACTATGTTATTACAGATGTTGAAAAGAACCGTAAATTCGTTTGTGTTGACCCGCATGACATCCCAATCGTTGCCATCGTAGATCCTGATATGTCCGCGTTTATGCCAACAGGTCTTTGCGCTGCCACAGGTATGGATGCCCTCGTACACGCCGTAGAAGGTTATATCACTAAAGGTGCGTGGGAGCTAACTGATATGCTCCATTTGAAAGCTATCGAAATCATCGGTCGTTCCTTGCGCAGTGCTGTGGCTGGCGATTACGCAGGTCGTGAAGCTATGTCTTTAGGTCAATACATCGCGGGTATGGGCTTCTCCAACGTAGGTCTCGGCATTGTTCACTCCATGGCTCATCCATTGAGTGCTGTGTACGATATCCCTCATGGCAAGGCTTGTGCGATGTTGTTAACAGCGGTATTGAAATTCAATGCCCCTGCTACAGGCGAAAAATACCGTGAAATCGCTCGCGTTATGGGCGTTCCTAATGTAGACACTATGGATGAAGCAACCTATCGTCAAGCGGCTATCGACGTAATTCAAAAATTAGCTGATGACGTAGGTATTCCTAAATCTCTTAGCGAAGCAGGCGTAAAACGAGAAGACATTCCATTCCTCGCTGAATCTGCTTTCAACGATGCATGTACACCTGGTAACCCACGGGATGTCTCTTTAGAAGAAATAATCGGCATCTATGAATCCATATTCTAGTTAGCGTCTTTACATATTTCAAATGCCTCCGAATGTGTAAAGAAAATACATTTACACACTTGCTTAACAAAACTAGCCATCTCTTTTTAGAGGTGGCTAGCTTTGTGTTTAAAGCGCTATCTATTGTTTTGTGATTCGGACCTTTGATCTCGTGTTCAGTGAGAAAGCTATTTTTATACGTAATCCTTTCTTGAAAATGGTGGTTTACATAAGTATACTAAGGATATGAATGCATAGTTCGTGTAGACCTATGTCGGCAGAGGAAAGGTTGGTTTTGGTCACTGCTAAGGAGGATGTTATGAAATTATGGAAATTTAATAAGCGTAGTTCTACCTTGGCAGATATGTCTATGAATCGAGTGCTCTTAACGGAGCTCATTGCAAAGGGTGCTCTTGTTGGGGTGATTGCAGGTTTTTTTGGGGCATCATACCGCTATCTGATACTTGAATCAGAGCATATCAGGTGGCATTTGATGGATGATATTACTATGGAATGGGCCATAGGTTGGCTTGTGGTAATGGTCATTTTTGCGTTTATTGTAGATCGATTGCTCGCATGGGCCCCATTGTCTGGTGGTTCTGGTATCCCGCAAATTGAAGGGGAAATGCTTGGACTCTTTGATATGAAGCCCTATCGGACACTAGTATCTAAAATGATTGGTGGCGTACTAACCGGCTTTGCAGGATTTTCCGTAGGTCGTGAAGGGCCAGCCGTACAGATTGGAGGCTCTGCTGGGAAGATTGTGTCCTACTGGATGAATTCGGGACTACGAGAACAGCGTATTTTGACATCCGCAGGTGCTGGGGCAGGCTTAACAGCTGCCTTTAGTGCGCCCGTATCGGGAGCGATGTTCGTCTTTGAAGAGGTACATAAAAGCTTTTATCCGTATCTCGTTGTACCAACCTTCGTGGCAACTTTGATTTCTAACTATATTACAGTTAGTATCTTTGGACTTACACCAGCGTTAGGCTTTACGGTGACCTCAGGCGTTCCTATTGAATATTTTCCAATATTGCTCATGGTTGGTGTTATCATGGGGCTATGTGGTGTGTTATTCTGCCGTATGATTTTTGCTTTTAAGAGGTTCTTTGATTGGCTCAAATGTTCTCGATTCTTGAAATTAGCCCTTACCTTTGTGGCAGTGGCGGCCATTGGCTTTGATTCGCAGCTCCTCTTGGGCGGAGGCAATGACCTCGTGGGTCAGCTTGCCTTTCAATCTCACGGTGTATTGCTCTTGGCGGGCATTGTATTAGGCAAGATTTTGCTTACCACCTTCTGCTATGGCAGTGGTGCTCAAGGGGGCATATTTTTGCCCATGCTCGTAATTGGTGCTGCAACAGGTGCTTTTTGTGAAAGCTTACTTTCAACCTTAGGACTTATTTCTCCTGATTTTGTACCACAGTTCGTTATCTGTGCCATGGGTGGCATGTTAGCGGCCGCTATGCGGACCCCAATTTTGGCGATTTTGCTCGTTCTTGAAATGACGGATAGTTTCTCTAATATTTATGCCATCGGTATCGTTACGCTCGTGGCCTATCTTGTGGCGGAGCTTTTAAAAGAACCGCCGATTTACGATTCCTTGTTGCAAGCCATGAGTGGTCAAAGCAATCTAGAATCTGTGCAAACCTTCTTTCAAACGAAGGTGCCTGTGGTGGCAAATTATACAGATGTACAATTACAAGATTTGGCCTTGCCAGATGGGACGCTCATCGTAAGCATTCGTCGCAACGGCACATACATTGTGCCCCTTGGTGATGTGAAGCTCGAGCCAGGCGATGAATTACAAGTCTCCTGTGAACGTGGCCGATTGAAGGCGGCTAAGGAATTTTTCCAATCAAATTAGTCATTATATCTAAAGCTAATCGTTGATTCGTGGTATATATTAGGAGTAGTTTATGAAAATTGTGAAAGCTACTGAGTCAGATGTATTGGATCTGTACCGTTTGCAATTGCTTACATTTGAAAGCGAAGCGGAGATGATTGAAAGTCGAATGGTTCCTGCATTGATGGAGTCGGAAGAGGAGTTTAAAGCTACTTTCACCCAATGGCATACCTATAAACTGGTAGATGATGGGGGAAGAATCATCGGAGGTATTCGCTATCAATATGACGATGGCGTGGTAGAGGTCGGTCGCTTGATGGTGCATCCAAACTATCGGCAACAAGGGTTGGCTCGGAAGTTATTAGTTTTCGTAGATGAACAATGCAGTCAAGACCGGCGTGTATTATATACATGTACGAAAAGCTGGATCAATATAAAGTTATATACAAAAATGGGGTATAAAGCCGTTAGAGAAATACAGGATGAAACGGGATTATCTTTTGTATATATGGAGAAACAATAATTCAAATGGCATGGGAGGTCTTAATGTGATTGATAATATAGTGGTATTCTATATATTCTTTACCATAGTTGGCTTTTTAGCAGCTATGATTGGTACCATCATCGGTGCCGGTGGGGGCCTTGTCTTTGTGCCTCTCTTTATGTACTGGTTCCCAGAGTGGTCTCCATCTATGGTCGTAGGAACATCGCTTTTTTCTGTTATGTGTAACGCCATTTCTGGATCTATAGCGTATCTTAAGCAAAAAAAGGTATACATTAACGCTGCTATCATCTTTAGTCTTGCTACCTTCCCGGGGGCTATTTTAGGTGCCCAAATGTCTGGATGGTTCTCTGGTAAAGGCTTTATGTTTGCCTTTGGATGCTTTATGCTGTGTGCATCCGTATTGATTGGTTTTAAAAATTTTAGAAAAGGGGAAAGAAAGGAAGAAAGCCTTACTCTTGAGCAGTTGAGCTATAGTAAGCCCGTTGGTATTAGTATTAGTATTGTTGTTGGCTTTATTTCGAGTATCTTTGGCATCGGTGGTGGCCTCATCCATGTGCCGGCTTTGATTTATCTCATGGGCTTTCCTACCCATATGGCAACGGCTACAAGTCAATCTATTCTCGCTGTATCAACAACGGTGGGGGTTATTACACATTTAATTGAAAGCCATATCATATTTAGTATTGCTATTCCTACTAGTATTGGCGCTATCTTTGGTGCTCAAGTAGGTGCTCGTATTGCAAAACGTCTCAAAGCAAAAGCTATCCTCGCCCTCATGAGCATAGCTGTCTTTGCATTGGCGGTACGCCTCATTCTTAAATCTGGTATTTTGGGATAATATGGTTTTATAATTAATCTATCTTTAATAAGCATAATTTAGTAAAGCTCTCTAATGGTGATTCGTAAGCGTTTATCATTAGAGGGCTTTCTGTATTTTCAGCATTTTATAAAAGGGTATAACTAAAAGTCATAGAGAGCTATAAATGAGAATGAAAAATTTAAAATATATAAATCATACTATTTTTATGCATAATGTTAGTAATGTATTTACTATAGAATTATAGGTAGTACGAATCGTTATTTAGAGAGATCTTAGCATATAATTACTGACTATATCTATACATGCTTAATAAATAAGGATTCTTGATTGTATATGAGGAAAAATGGGTACATGATAATGCTAATGAGATGTACTTTCAACTGAGGGAATAAAAGGGTAATGCATATCGATTTTTATTAGAAGAGATATAAATTATGCATAATTATAGTGAGGAGAATGAGAACGGCGTATACTAAAAGTAATAGATTCCTTAAGAAAGGATAGGAGGAAATAGAAGTGAGTACACTTATTAGAGATTATGAACGTTTTGCCAAGGAGGCAAATGAGATTTGTAAAGGTCGCGTATACACCGATCATTTACGTCGTTATGCATATGGCGTTGATGCGTCTTGCTATAGCTATTTACCAAAGGTAGTTGTTAAAGCTGAAGATGAACGAGAAGTAAGACGACTTATTCGTTTGTGTCAACAATGTGGGACACCATTTACATTCCGTGCGGCCGGCTCCTCCTTGTCTGGTCAATGCTCCAGTGAAGATGTGCTCATCGTATGTAATGATGGCTTCAAGAAAATGGAAGTTATTGATGATGGGAAAGCCTTGAAATGTGAATGCGGTGTTATCGGTTCCGATGCGAATGATTTATTGAAACCGTACAATCGTAAAATTGGTCCAGATCCTGCAACGCTTGCCACAGCATTAGTAGGTGGTATCTTGAATAATAACTCCTCTGGTATGTGCTGTGGTACGGCGCAAAACTCTTATAAAACAATTCGGTCCATTCGCGTTGTTTTATTAGATGGCTCCATCCTTGATACGTCTGACCAAAAGAGTATTGATCAATTCCTTAAAGAAAAACCTCAAATGGTAGAGGATATCTTACAATTGCGTAAGGATATTTTGGCCGATGAAGAATTGACACACTTGATTCACCATAAGTACAAAATCAAAAATACAACAGGTTACGGCTTGAACTCCCTTGTTGATTTTGAAGATATTATTGATATCATCAACCACTTGTTCATCGGTTCTGAAGGTACATTAGGTTTCGTGTCTGAAATCGTATATAACACTGTTGAGGACGTACCGTATAAAGGCTGTGGTCTCATGTTCTTTAAAACATTGAACGATGCATCTCTTGCTGTTGTAGCCTTGGCTAATATGGGTCGTGACAAGGTTGTTGCTGCGGAAATGATGGACTATCAATCCCTTAAGGCCGTTCAAGCGCTAGACAATGTGCCTGACTTCGTTCGCGAAGTTCCTGAAGGTACAAGTGCTATTTTGTTCCAAACTGAAAGCTACTCCAAAGAAACTGTCGATGAAAACTTAGCTTTTATTAAAGATAAATTGAAAGATATTCCAACAGCTATTCCAAGTCTTTACTCCCAAGATCCTAAAGAATACGATTCTTGGTGGGCTATCCGTAAAGGCATTTTGCCAATCGTTGGTGGTCAACGTAGAAAAGGCACCACTGTTATTACAGAAGACGTATGTTTCCAAATCGAAGACTTCACTAAGGGCATCGAAATGCTTACCGAATTATTCCACAAATACGATTTCGTAGACGGTGGCGTGATCTTTGGCCATGCGTTATCTGGTAATGTTCACTTTAACATTACACCTGACTTCAGCGATCCTAAAGATACTAAGAACTTCGGTGACTTGGTAAAAGAAATGTCTGAACGCGTCTCTGGCTTCGGTGGTTCTTTAAAAGCTGAACATGGTACAGGCCGTATGGTGGCACCGTTTATTGAAATGGAATGGGGGCGTAAAGCGTACGAGATCAACCGTCGTATTAAAGCTATCTTTGACCCTGAACGTATCTTGAATCCTGATGTTATCATTACTGATGACCCAGATGTGTATAAGAAAAATCTTAAAGCTCAATGCGTTATCGATGATGCTTTTACAATCTGTATGGAATGTGGTTTCTGTGAAAAACATTGTCCAAGCCGCAATTTAACATTGACTCCTCGTCAACGTATTGCATTGTTGCGTGAAACAAAACGCCTTGAAAACGAAGGCAATTTCACATTGGCTGCGGAACTTAAAAAAGGCTATGAATACTTTGGTGTAGATACTTGTGCTGCGTGCTCCATGTGTAAAGGTCTTTGCCCTCTCAGCATCGATACTGCTCAAATTGCATTATCCATGCGTCGCATCGATCCACCTGTACCGGAATTAGCTAAGAAGATTTACGATAATTTCCCTACTACACTTCAAATGGCTCGTGCCGGAGTAAGTCTCGAAGGTATTGCAGGTTCTATCGTTACACAAAAAGCGATTTCCAAGATTACAGAAGGCTTACATGGTGTAACAGGTATTACTCCGTACATTCCTAAGACTACACCTAAGGCCAATCGTTACAGATTGAGAAGCCGTATTAAACCGACTAATTTTGAAAAGGTTGTATACTTTAGTACTTGTGCGAACCGCGCCTTCAAACCTAATCAAGGTTACGACGATGAACGCAGCTTGCAACAAGTAGTGGAAAGCCTTTGCAACAAGGCCCATATCGATATTATCTACCCTCAACATATCGAAAACCTCTGCTGTGGCTTGAGTTTTGAAAACTATGATGACGTTCATGAGCGTGCTGTTAAGGACTTACACGATGCATTGATGCAAGCATCTCAAAACGGTAGATATCCAATCGTGATCGATCATAGTGCATGTTTCAACCATGCTTTCAAACACATGCCAGACTTAGAAATCAACGATATTTCTGAATTCTTGTGTAAATACGTTGTGCCTCATCTCGATATTGAAAAATGTGATGAACGGGTCATCGTACACAAACAATGTAAGATTAAATCCTTGAATAAATCTCAATATATTGAAGATTTGGCTCGTCTATGCACAGACCATGTATTTAACATTAAATCTTTTGCATGCGATGGCTTTGCTGGTCAAAAAGGCTTCTTCACACCAGAACTCAATAAATCTGCTACCAAAGACCTCGCTAGTGAAATCGCTGAATACGGCGCAACATTAGGCGTAAGCTCCAGCTCTACCTGTGAAATCGGTCTTGGCGAAAGCGGTGGCATCCCATTCGTTGGTGTTGCATTCTTATTAGATCGTTGCTCTAAGGCTAAGAAATAAGTCTTGTATATCTATTGCTATTTACGTTAACGTTGCTAGTAGTTTATGTTAAAGTAACTGGTAGTTTATATTAATGTTGCTTTAATATTGCTCGCAAATTATGTTAAAACTAGTAATAGTTTTTTAGGAGTTTTATGAGATTTATTGCTAATTCTTTATTTTTCTAAGAAATGTGGTATACTAAACGTAGGTAGTAGAGTGTATGAAATTACCTGCAATATAACCAAAAAAAGGACGAGTGGCAGCTCGTCCTTTTTCTTGCTTATTTTTTGTTTTTATTGTTAAGCCAGTAGCTGTAGGTAGTTACAACTAAGGCAACAATAATAGGGGCAAGCAAGGTGCCCCAGAGTGCATAAAACAGCTCCTGCAATATACCACCTCCTTTCGGGAGGTATTTTATATTATATCATCATGCTATGGAGTCTTGTATATAATTAATGATTGGAGAATTTCTAATGAAGAAGGTTGTGCTTTTCTTTCTTTTAATAACAGCCCTTACGGGATGTGGATTGAATCAAAATACGAATAGTAATAAAACAGAATCAAATGCAACTAGTTCTGCTGCTGGTTCCTCTACATCTGCTGCGGGAAACAGCCAAGCGACTACCAAGCAAGATGGACATCTAATTACAGCAAAGCAAGCCTTATCCGCTGGTGAGTATGCGAAAGCCATAGAGGAAGCTACAGCGTCCATTAAGAATAATGCTAATAATGCAGAAGCCTATTCTGTACGTGGCTTTGCAACAGCATTAAACGGTGATGCGGCTAAAGGTTTGACAGATACTAAAAAGGCTTATGATTTAGACTCTAACAATGTGGCTAATTACTATAACATGGCCATGGTCTATAAGTTGCAAGGTCAGTTAAACGATTCTAAACAATGGTTTGAAAAGGTATTGGAAAAGGACCCTAGTAACACCTGGTCTGTGTATGGTATTGCTACCATTTATGCAGACCAAGGAGAAGATACTAAGGCCCTTGATTGGTTAGAAAAAGCTATAAAAATTGATCCTTCTGTAAAAGCTGTTGCAGCCGAACAAGACCATTTTGAACGCTTTCACAATAATAGGCGATTTAAAACATTGGTAGAATTATAGACATGGATGTGAAACAGATGATTCGCCTTATTATAAAGGTGATAGGATTTATATATTGGCTTATTTTTCTATACCTTGGCAGTCTAATGGTCGTAGACTGGTCAGGGTTTATGACTCGGTACAATATTGAAACACCAATTTTCCTTAGCTATATAGTGGTGGTAGGGTGTATTGTTATGCCTTATTTGGTGTTTTATTGGAAAAAACTGAATCCTAATGTTAAGCCGCCCTATTTGGTGCGATGTATTAGAGCCTATATGGATCGTCTAGAGGACCAACATAGTATATGGTTTGATGTACTATATGTACTCAAGCTACTGCTCTATTTTGTAATAATCTTGTGGATGATCTGTATACTATTACTAACCTTAGCATCTATTGCATGGACAATAGTTCTAATTTTACTGAGCAATTGATGATGTAAATTACATTGTTTTCTCTACTAATGCTTCTTGTAAAAGTTGAGAAAAATTAATTCCTTTAGCCAATGCCCTGTCGTTAAGCCATGCAGGAATGGTTAAGGTTTTCTTTACGGACTTACTATTTTTAGCTAAATCAATATCTGTTTGAACTAATGTAGGATATGTTGTGTCGGTACATGGTAAGCTGCGAATAGATGTGGGGGTAGGTAGAGTTTGTCCATCTTCTAAAGCGCCTAATATATAGAGTTCCATAGCCTCTTGTGCATTGGTTATTAATTCTGTTAGCGTTGAGCCGGTGCTACTAGTGTATTCGAGATCTGGAAATTCGGCCCAGAAACCATCGGCATCATCATGGATTATAGCAGGGTATATAAATTTCATAGGTCCTCCTTATTTTAGTCCCGTACGTTTCAAAATGGCATTTAATAAACCGATAGGTACATCTTTTCCATGCACGGCAATAACTTCAACTTGATCATCCTTTTTTAAACGATGATGACTACCTCGTTGCCGTACATCCTTCCAGCCATTTTGCAGTAATAATTTAAGTAAATCCTTATCCTTCATATTCTCTCCTTTTATAGTAACACGTGTATACGTATAAAACAATTATTAGGAGTTATACATTCTTATTTATAGTCTAACAGTATATAAAGGAAAATAGGGGTGACCATTGGTCACCCCTGATTCTATTAGTCGCTTGACAAAATTGATACATGACCTTTATATATTAATCCTATTCATAAAAATCATATTAGTATATAATTAATATGTATAAATTAGGTTGTGTATTGATGAAAGGAGAGGATTCATCATGAAACCATTTGGTAAAAGGGTAGCAATGGCTGTGTTGTGTGCGGCGACATTGACATCCCCATTTTTTTTGAGCGGTTGTAGTATGTCAGAGTTATGGCAGGGTACTGAACAGAGCCGTAAGGAAATTGCGCAACGGTCTGAGCAGGATCAGATGCAGTTATTTAATCAATATGTGAAAGCTGTAAGTCGATACAATCGCATGGCTGTAATGTTTGATTATGCGAATACGCCAACTCTTAATGAGTTAAAAGCGGGGCAGCATTTAACTGTATTTAATGCACCGAACTTTAAGCAGCTACAAAAAGAATTAGAAGAGGCTAAGCAAGCCGGTATTCCTTATGATGAAATGAAGGAGCCTTTAGATAAGCTGCTTTCAAAATTGAATGAAATTACACCGGTGGCCGAAGAGCTCGATGCATACTATAAATCTAAAGGGTATACCACAGATAACTATGCTAAGGAGCAACAATTAGGTCCTAAATATGTTCAATTGTATGAACAATTTGTTCCTATTTATGCTGATTTTGATAATGTTATGCATAAAATCAATACGGACCGCTTGCAACAACGGTTGCAACAATTGCGTGATGCAGGCAAGAAAAATGCAGCTGCAGCACAAGAGGTTCATTTGCGACTTACTGCGGTCCTAGAAAAGATCGATAGTGAAAAACAACTAGACGTAAATGCTATCAATCAAGAGTTGCAAGCTATTGGTGATGTATCAAATGGTATTACTAGTCCTAAGTATGATTCTGTTAAAACCTCTGTAAACTCTACAATTGGGGCAATCCGTACCTATATGGGTTCAAAACAAGATAATGACTATAATCGTATGATTGAGGCCTATAACCATTACATTTCTAATCTGAATACGACCAATATGAATGAGTTAGATTAACATGAGTTAGATTAATACGTCTATATAAAAGAAAGCTGTATCAAATGAGAGTATCATTTGATACAGCTTTTTAGTTGATATATAGGATATACCTTACTTTTTTAGGCTAATGCGCGTTGTAATTTGGCTCGATAACGAGAATAATACTAAGGCTATCCAGATACAACCGAAGGCAATCATCTGTGGTGTGCCAAAGCTTTCACCAAAGTAAAAGATGGCTAGCAACAAGGCAATGGTAGGGGATACATATTGCAAGAAGCCTAGTAGGTTAAGTGGCAATAGCTGCGCACCATAGGAGAATAGCACCAATGGGACAGATGTAGTTAGACCGCAGGCTATGAGCAACATGGTCGTATACCAGTCTGTGCCGAAATAGGACCACACGGTATTATCGACCATGGTCGTATATAGTAAGGCTAGCGGTGTTAATAGCCAGGCCTCAAAGGCGATGCTCGTAAAGGGAGAGATGAGTAGTTTCTTTTTTACGGCCCCATAGAGACCGAAGGAAACGGCGAGGATCATCGATACTAATGGCAAGGATCCCACTTGATAGGTGAGTAAGGCGATGCCGATGGTAGCGATGAGGACACTCAGCTTTTTCGGTATAGATAGAACCTCTTTAAATAGGATGACACCTAATACTACATTGAAGAGTGGGTTGATGTAATAGCCAAGGCTCGTGTTCATAACTTGATTATTAGCGATGGCCCAAATGTAGGTGAACCAGTTTACACTGATGATGACTGCCGCAACTAAAAGTAGGAATAATTGTGAACGTTGTTCTTTTAGTAACTGAAAGTCTTTTTTGAATTGTTTAAAGTGTAGGCCAAATACAACGATAGCCATGCAAACACCTGACCAGATAATGCGCTGTGCCAGTATATTATACGGTGAAACATGGTTTAATAATGCCCAATATAGAGGGAGTAAGCCCCAAATTATATAACAACTAAGGGCTGTGATTAACCCTTTTTTACTTGTATGCTCCATAATGCCTCCTCGTGATAGTATTTATTATATCACTAATACTCAAGTCATGCGTTTTAGTTATTGCATATGATTTTCAGTTATAACTTTGATTTTGGCACTTATGATTAAATGTTATGTTCATTGACTTTGTGCATATTGTTACACTATATTGGACATAGAACAACGAATATAGAGAATAGGTGTCGCAAGACTTAATAGAGAAATCGGTATAAGCCGATGCGGTCCCGCCACTGTAAGGATGAGTCTGCTTTCATACATGTCACTGGAGTAATCTGGGAAGGCGAAAGCGAGGTGATGATCCCGAGCCAGGAGAACTGCCTATTTGATAATCACCGTTATGTACCTACGAGCGATAGGAAGGGGATTGGGGTATGCTGGCTACAGTATTTTTTAGTGTACCTTTCAATAAGAAACCTTACGTGTCACTTTAGGTGGCACGTTTTTTATTGCCCTTAGAGTGGATGTTGAGTATAGGAATCAGGTTTTATAGATATTAAACAGATGGACACATTTTGAGGTTGATGTGGTCCAATAAGATAAAGCTCGAGTGATTCATATATCTAACAATTCGCAGGTACGGTGCGCTGTTTCTCGGTATGGTTTCGAGTTGAAAAGGAGGCACATATATGTCTGACAAAAAGACTTCAAAGGATGCTGAACGCGATTTATTAGCACCTGTATCCTTTGATGAGTTTAAGAAACCTACGTATGAACAATGGCAGGCCGAGGTTGAAAAAGCGTTAAAAGGTGGCGACTTCCATAAGAAGATGTTCACTAAAACCTATGAGGGAATTACGTTACAACCAATTTATACGCCTGCATTGCATGGAGAAAAAATTCCAAAGGGTGTATACCCTGGGGCAGGTGAGTTCCTACGTGGCACAAAGGCAAGTGGTTATATTAAAGACTCTTGGGGAGTATCCCAATATGTAGACGAATCCTTTCCTAAGGATGCTAACCATGCAAGTTTATACGAAATTGTAAAAGGTGGCACCATTCACAATATTCGCCTTGATGAAGCAACACGCCATGATCAAGATGTGCAAGTAGGCGCAGCTGTTGGTATCGGCGGTACATCTCTGTCTACTATGGATGATTGTAGACAATTGATTGAGCGCTTTAATTTAAAGGAAAATCCTTTATATATTGAAACAGGTGCTTCTGCAGCTATCTTGCTCGGTATGTTAGCGGCTACGGTGAAAGGCTCTAAAAAACAAACTTCCGACTTGAAAGGTCTCGTTGGTGCAGATCCTATTGGTGTTTGGGCTAAAGATGGTACATTGCATATGTCTTTAGATACAGCCTTTGATGAAATGGCACATACTGTTGTATGGGCTAAAGAACAAGCTCCAGAGCTTAAAACTGTACTCGTATCTGGCGATGTATACGCTAATGGTGGCGCTAATGATGTACAAGAGGTTGCGTATGCATTGGCAACAGCAGTTTGCTATGTGCGTCAATTAGCACAACGTAACATCGATATTCATACTATTGCTAATAGCATGATGTTTACATTCTCCTTGGGTGCAAACTTCTTCATGGAAATTGCTAAATTACGTGCATTACGTGTGCTTTGGGCGCGCATTATGGAGGCCTTCGGTGCAGAAGAAGCTGACCGTGCCGTTCATGTACACGGCAGAACATCGGCTTTCACAAAAACTGTATACGACCCATATGTAAACTTGTTGCGCAATACAACACAAGCATTCTCTGGCGTTGTAGGCGGTTTAAATAGCCTTGAAGTGTCCCCATTCGACCAACCAATTCGCAAAGCTGACGATTTCTCTCGCCGTATTGCCCGTAATATTCAAGTGATGTTACAAACTGAGTTCGAGTTACGTCAACCAGTGGACCCTGTAGGTGGTTCTTGGTATGTGGAAACATTGGCAGCTGAATTATGCGAAAAAATTTGGGCCGAGTTCCAAACTATTGAGTCTAAAGGTGGTATCATAGCAGCCTTGAAAGAAGGCTATCCACAAGCTCAAGTTAAAGCAGTTCTTGATGAACGCTTCAAAAACCTTGCATTCCGCAAAGATGTGGCTGTAGGTAACAACATGTATGCGAATATGACTGAAGAATTGCTTGATCCAAAACCAGAAAATCAAGAAACATTGCGTCAAAAACGGGTTGCTCAAATCGAAGAGTACTTGGCGAGTGCGGAGCCAGATGCGGTTGTGAAAGCACAGGCTACCCTAGAAGCAGGTACTACAGAGCCAGGCGCTTTGATTGGTCTTATTGAACTCGGTGCATTGCAAAAATTAACAATACGTCAAATCCGGAAGGCTTTAGATGCTGGCGATATTGCTTCCGAAACCATTGAATCCATTGCAGCTCATCGCTGGACTGAACAGTTTGAAGCACTTCGCATGCGCACTGAGAATTATAAACAACGTACGAAAGATAATGTGAAGGTATTCTTGGCCAATATGGGCCCAATCCCTCAACATAAACCTCGGGCGGACTTCTCCACAGGCTTCTTCGAAGTAGGTGCTTTTGAAGTTATCAAAAATGATGGTCATGAAACAACGGCTGATGCTGCGAAAGCTGCTCGTGAAAGTGGTGCTGATGTTGTCGTTATCTGTTCTACAGATGATACATATCCAGAATTGGTACCACCACTTGCTAAGGAATTGAAAGAAACTATGCCGAATGTAACGGTTATTTTAGCAGGGGCACCTCCTAAGGACTTAGAACCTGTGTACCGTGAAGCTGGCGTGGACGACTTCATTTCTGTTCGTGCAAATTGTTACGAAATCTTGAATACGTTACAAGATAAGAAAGGGATGTGAGCTCATGTTTAAAAATCCAGACTTCTCCTCTCTTGGCTTGGGATCTCAGACAGCAACATCTCGCGATGCATGGCTTGCTGAACTTCAAAAAGAAACAGGAAAAAGCTTTGAAGATTTATATAATACAACAATGGAGCAAATCCAACTAAAACCTCTCTATACAGAGATGGATTATGAAGGAATGACACACCTTGACTATATGGCTGGTGTACCTCCATTCTTGCGTGGACCTTATTCCACAATGTATGTTACTCGTCCTTGGACAGTACGTCAGTACGCTGGTTTCTCCACAGCGGAAGAATCCAATGCGTTCTATCGTCGTAACTTGGCTGCGGGCCAAAAGGGTTTGTCTATCGCCTTTGACCTTGCTACTCACCGTGGTTATGACTCCGATCATCCTCGTGTAGTAGGTGACGTTGGTAAAGCGGGTGTTGCGGTAGACTCCATCCTCGATATGGAAATTTTATTCTCCGGTATCCCACTTGATCAAATGTCTGTATCCATGACCATGAACGGCGCCGTATTGCCAGTAATGGCGTTCTACATCTTGGCTGGTGAAGAACAAGGTGTAGATAAAAAGGTTATGGCTGGTACAATCCAAAATGATATCTTGAAAGAGTTCATGGTGCGTAATACTTATATTTATCCTCCAGCTACGTCCATGCGCATTATCGGCGATATCTTTGCGTATACATCCCAGTACATGCCTAAGTTCAATAGTATTTCCATTTCCGGCTACCATATGCAAGAAGCGGGCGCTACTGCGGATATCGAATTAGGTTACACATTGGCCGATGGTCTCGAATATATCCGTACCGGTGTTAATGCGGGCCTTCACGTTGACCAGTTCGCACCACGGTTGTCCTTCTTCTGGGCAATCGGTAAAAACTACTTCATGGAAGTGGCAAAAATGCGTGCAGCTCGTATGTTGTGGGCTAAGATTATCAATAGTTTCGGCTCTGAAAACCCTAAATCCATGGCACTTCGTACACATAGCCAAACATCCGGCTGGTCTCTTACAGAACAAGATCCGTTCAACAACGTGGCTCGTACATGTATGGAAGCGATGGGCGCGGCTTTGGGCCATACGCAATCTCTACATACGAATGCGCTTGACGAAGCCATTGCGTTGCCTACGGACTTCTCCGCACGTATTGCGCGTAATACTCAGCTTTACATCCAAGATGAAACTAAGGTATGTAAGGTTATCGACCCATGGGGCGGTTCCTACTATGTAGAAGCGTTGACAGATGAATTGATTCGTCGCGCTTGGGGTCATATTCAAGAAATCGAATCTCTTGGCGGTATGGCGAAAGCTATCGATACAGGGCTTCCTAAGATGCGTATCGAAGAAGCTGCTGCACGTCGCCAAGCTCGTATCGACTCTGGTCGTGAAGCGATTATTGGTATTAACAAATATCGTCTAGATAAAGAAGACCCATTGGATATCCTCGACGTAGATAACACGGCTGTACGGGAAGCGCAAATTCGTCGTCTCGAACAATTGCGTGCTAACCGGGATGAAGAAAAGGTTCAATCCTGTCTTGAAGCGATCACAAAGGCTACAGAATCGGGCGAAGGCAACTTGCTTGCTCTTGCGCTTGAAGCGGCTCGTGCCCGTGCATCCTTGGGTGAAATTTCCTTTGCTGTTGAAAAGGTATGCGGTCGTCATAAAGCGGTTATTCGCTCTATTTCCGGTGTATACTCCAGTGAATTTGAAGATGACGATGTAATCAAAGAAGTACGTCAAATGGCGGATAACTTTGAAGAACTCGAAGGTCGTCGTCCTCGTATCATGATTGCGAAGATGGGTCAAGACGGTCATGACCGTGGTGCGAAAGTAATCGCTACATCCTTCGCGGATATGGGCTTTGACGTGGATATCGGACCTTTGTTCCAAACTCCAGAAGAAACAGCACAAGATGCGGTGGATAATGACGTTCATATTGTCGGATTTAGTTCTCTTGCGGCGGGGCATAAGACATTATTGCCTCAACTTGTAGAGGAACTCAACAAGCGGGGCCGTGGAGATATTTTAGTTGCCATCGGCGGCGTAATCCCTGCTCAGGACTATGAATTCCTACGCGAACATGGCGCAGTGGCTATCTTTGGCCCTGGTACAGTTTTGCCAGTAGCGGCGAAAAAATTACTAGAAACATTGACTAGTCACGTTCAAGACGAGTCTCATGACTGATAACAAACGGTCTACTCCGGATGAATTGCGCAATACACAGGACGCAACTTTCACCACTGGTGAAGGCAAGGCCCCTGAATTAGGTGTAAAAAACGCAAGCACAGAGGGTAGTACCTATCGTCCCGACTGGGTGCCAGAAGAAGCGAAGAAAGATGACACTTATGCGTGTCACGTAATGAAAGGCGTCAAGGAAATGCATGACGGCCTCTTATCTAGCTCTGCTCATCTGGCTCCAGCGGTACGTCCCGTACAGCGGCGAAAGAAATTAACTGTCGCTGATTATGTACGCGGTATCGAGCAGGGGGACCGCGTTATACTTTCACGGGCTATCACATTAGTAGAAAGTAATAATAAGGACCATTTCAAACTAGCTCAACAAGTGTTGCAAGCCGTATTGCCTCGTACGGGCAAGGCATTGCGCATCGGTATTACTGGTGTGCCTGGGGCCGGTAAAAGTACGTTTATTGAAGCCTTCGGTAACATGCTCATTGAAGCGGGTTACAAGGTTGCCGTACTGGCTGTAGACCCTACGAGCCAAGTCACAAAAGGCAGTATTTTGGGTGATAAAACGCGGATGGAAACGTTGACGAAACATCCTGAGGCTTATATTCGTCCATCGCCGGCTGGTGGTACGTTAGGCGGTGTGGCTCGTAAAAGTAGAGAAACTATGCTACTTTGCGAGGCTGCTGGGTACGATATCATTCTCGTTGAAACCGTTGGGGTTGGGCAAAGCGAAGTTACTGTGCGCTCCATGGTAGACTTCTTTATGCTCATCGTTTTAACGGGGGCAGGCGATGAATTGCAAGGCATTAAAAAAGGCGTTATGGAACTTGCTGATGCTATTGTGGTCAACAAGGCTGATGGGGATAATCTCAAACGAGCTCTCATTGCTCGTAGCGATTACGACCGTATGTTGCATTATATCCGTCCGGCTACGGAAAAATGGAAGACTCAAGCCTACACATGTTCAGCTGTCACAAAGGATGGCCTCGATGAATTGTGGGATGTTATCCAAGAGTTCACTGAACAAGGCAAAGAAAATGGGGTCTTCTTAAAACGCCGTCAAGAACAATCCCTCCGTTGGGTACGCGATATGATTGACGAACACTTGCACAACCTATTCTTTAACAATGTAGTCATTCAAGGTCGTATGGGCGAAGTCGAAAATGCTGTCTTAGACGGTGAAATGAGCGAATCACAAGCCGTTGAAGAACTTATTGGCGTTTTCGATAAGTCTTTACAATAAGTAGACCGATAAATACATATTGTATTGATAAATATATATGGTATTGCTAAATACATATTAGATAAGCCGGCATAACCTATCTTAATACGAACTCTGTTAGCAATCGTATGTATTTCGATATAATTAAAGATGTATTTGTAAAAGGCATAGTATCAATTTCACTGTTGGATTTAGATCAATAGTAGTTGTATACTATGCCTTTTTCTCTGTCATAATAACTAGTTCTGATTAATTGTCTAATAAAAGATGATTAATATATAAGTTCATCTTTTTAAAATGCAAAAGTCAGTGTATAATTAAGTTATAATATTTATTTATCGTTTAATATTACGAGAGGGGCATTCAAATGAACAAAAAATTATTATTACCTGTAGGTGTAGTTGTTCTAATTATTGGTATTGTGATTCTATTATTAAATCCAGATCCATCGGCGGCTAATTTGGAAATTGCGAGAAACGCTACAAATGCTCAAGCGGCAGCAAAGGCGATTTCTGAGAATAACCAATCTTACACATTGTGGTATTCTATCGGCATGTTCTGTAGCGGTTTAGGAATTGCACTGTCAGTAGGTGGCTTCATTGTAGGCTTTATTAAAAAAGACTAATCTATTTAGGAACGCATAAAAGGCTGTACTAGAATGTATATCATTTCTAGTGCAGCCTTTTTGCACTTTAGTTTTGCGCTCCCTATCTGTTTTAGAGGGGACAAAACGTGGTATAATTAACCCGGATAGAGCCTAAAGGTATGTGGCTTTTGGAGGTTAGTATGAGTAGTATAGCGCATTTATTTGCAGCTGGTGGATTTGTTATGTATCCGCTAGTGATTTTTTTACTGTTTACCTTGATGATTGGCATTGAACGTATCTTTTTATATCGCAAGTTTACAAAGGACTTGCGCCGTTTTAATAAGGTCTTAGAGAAGAATCAATCTTGGATTATGTTACCAAGTGTTTTGGAACGGGATACAGAGGAACTTGGTTCTTTATTTGCCCGTGCTATCCGCAGTGCAAAGAATTATAATGGCTTGGAAAACCGCCTTCAAGATGTAGTGTCGTACGCTGATGAACGTTTAAAACGCGGCCTTAGTTGGCTCAGCATGATTGTAACAATGGCTCCGTTATTGGGGTTGCTAGGGACGGTCCTCGGTATGATTCGTGCGTTTGCCGTGGTAGGTGGCGACATTGGGGCTCCGACCATTATTACAGGTGGTGTTTCTGAAGCCTTAGTGGCAACGGCTACAGGTTTGACCGTGGCCATTATTGCCCTTGGCTTTCACAGTTACTGTGCGGCAAAGGTCAATGATTCTGTGGCGACATTAGAACATGAGTGCGGCAACATTCTTGATGCGTACAACGAGGAACATGATATATGAGACGACGCACGTTAGGGGTTAAAAAAGAGCCTACCATCATGATTATTCCCATGATTGATATCGTATTCTTTTTATTAGTATTTTTCATGGTAGGCACGCTGTACATGAATACAGAGCAACAAATTCCGCTTAATTTACCATCTGCATCGACGTCTACAGCGAAATCTATCGAACCTATCACCATTACCTTGACCACAACGCACACGCTGTATATCGATAATCAGGAAATCTCTTCGGATCGCTTGGCGCAAGAGGTCAAATCTATCGTTACACAAGCACCTCAACAAGCCTTTGTGATTCGTGCTTCAAAAGATGTATATTATATCGATGTTATCGAGCTTTTGGACATGCTCAAGGTGAACGGTGCTAAATATATTAGCGTCGCTACGGAACGGAAGTGATTCCATGTTTGAATCACATTATCTGAAACCTTTTATTATATCTTTAGGCATTACCATCATGCTTATCTCTGGCATGGGGCTTTCCTTGCGTGGTATCGTTGGAACCGGTGTGGCTTATGATGCCGCAGAGGTTAGCTTTCATCTGCCTGAGGATAGTGAAAGTGATGCGAAAACTACCGCTATTGAGCCTATACCTAAGGATAAGCCACCGGTTGAACCTCCGACTCCAGAAGGGCCTGCGCCTAAGGCAGATCCTCTTGTAACGGAAAATACAGGTGATGAAAGTGCTCACAATTTAAATGCCAATAAGACTACATCTAATGCTCGTCGTGAATGGGCCGTTCCCAAGGCCATAGAATCGGAAACGACTAATAATGAACAAGCTGTAGTTACGGGTGGAAATGATTCCAAAGACGGGAAATCCTCTAAGCCTGACAATGCTCCTATAGGTAAGGATATAACATCTGATCCGAATGCGAATGGAAACGGCTTTGCCGAAGCTAGTGATTTATCCTTCCTATCTGATCTTGCGTGGGGGCTCCTAACACCAGGGCAACAAGCGCTTTTACAAAAGTCGGATATCAACCCCCAAGAATATTTACGAACTGTACAAGAACAGGGGAAGGGGTCAATTGTAACAGGTAAGGTTGTAGTGCGCGTTAACTTTGACGTTAATGGACATGTCATCGTAGGAGAACATACACCGCTCATCGCAGAGGATGTACCGCAACCAGTCAAAGAGGAAGCAATGCGCATCGTTAAAAGCAGTGGTTCTATTATCAATCGAAGAGGGGAACCTGTATATCTAGCAGTTCCTGTTGTATTAGGACAATAAAGAGGCATATCTTACATACATTAGTATGGGATATGCCTCTTTGTTATGGTTGTAAAAAATGATTGTATTGATTGATACTATGTATTACTATGAAATACTTGTTCTATCTGAGTCATGTTGAGTTATATTTCAAGGATTAATTATATGTATTGTATTAATTTTGATTGGTAAGTATTGTTTTCGTGGAGTTGAAGACGGCTAGATATACGATGGCGCCGCCGATGAATAATGTGACTTGCATAGGAGTGCTGAATTGATCAGCTCGCCACAATGCAAAAGCATAGAAGAACATGGTAATCAACATGATGAGAAATGCGATGATAACGCGTACATTTGTGTTTACTGCTAAGGATGTAGTAATACGCGATTTATTCGTCATTACGTAAATTAAAGATACTACGATGTCTGCCGTAAAGATGGAGAAGATAAAGTTATAATCAAACTCGCCCAAAAGGACTACCGCCAAGCCGATAAAGCTGAGCCCAAAGAATAGACGTAATAGAATACCTATAGTATTAGATTCGTTGCGCTGCGCGCGGCGTTCCTTACGATTTAAAGTTGCCATGAAAGCCTCCCCCATAGTAGAAATGTTTGTTACTATTAGTATAAAGCTCATGTATAGATTGAGCAATTATTCGCAGTACATTTAGTCTGTATGTTTATTATATATCACAATGCATAGCTATGATATATTATAAATTAATTTATTACTATATAACTATATGAGAAATCAAAGTGAGAGATTATGATTCAAGTTATTCTTACCTATATTGTTAATGTTATTATTGTATTTGTATTTTTTCCTATTTTAGAATCTGTAGTTCAATATGTGTATCCGTTTTCATGGGACTGGCTTATAAAACCGCTACATTTAGTGGATAAGCTCGATGTATATATTATTATATCCTTTGCGTTGCCTATTATTGTGTCCATTGGATTATTTTTGCCACCTTTTAGTTGGATTGTCCATGTATTGCAAGGTGAAAGAAAACCAAATGCAGAAGAATCTGAATATATTGAACCGCTGTTTGAGGAATTATGTGCATTTAGCGGTGTAGCACGTAACTCACTGATATTGCGCATGCGTACAGATGAGGAAATTAATGCCTTTGCATCTGGATTAAATCACATTACGATTTATACAGGAGCCTTGTATTCGTTAGATAAACGGCATTTATTAGGTGTTCTTGCCCATGAATTAGGCCATTTACGACATCGTGATACTATCTATTTAACCATTACCTATGCTATGGATCGACTAGGGCAATTAATTTTAAATCTTGTAATATATCTAAATTTTGCTTTAAATATACTGGCTATTATACCAATTGTTAATATCGTAGTACGTATTATTCAATTAATTCTTATCGTTATGATTGCAATCGTGAAATATGTACTTCTATTACCGAAGTGGATTACCTATTATTTTGATAGCCGTCGTCGAGAGTATGCTGCTGATGCCTATGCCGTTTCGATTGGTTTGGGGCGGGAGCTGCGTGATGGGCTAGTTTCATTAGGCCTTGCTACTGAACAAATTGGTATTCTAGAGAATGGTGAATTATATGATTGTGAAAGTACAGGATTTTTCAGTCGCTTGTTTATTACTCATCCAAAAATGATTAAGCGAATACAACGTATCAATGAAGGGATAGAGGTATATAATCTCAAGCAAAGTCTTAAAGAAAATCGTTAAAGTGATAATTAATTTAATAAATACGAACAATAAGTAAAATTAATATAATTATCATTCGGAAAATTTGGCTCCGTTCGTTGAATGGAGCTTTCACATATGGTACAATAATCCTATAAATCTAGCTTTTATCATGCAAAGGAGATATCATGATACCACGTTATACACGAGAAGAAATGGGCCATATTTGGAGCGAACGCAACGAATTCGACACAATGTTATTGGTGGAGACCCTCGCATCTGAGGCACAAGCTGAGTTGGGCGTTATTCCTAAAGAAGCGGCGAAAACAATTCGGGAAAAGGGCAATTTCGACGTTGAGCGCATTCATGAGATCGAAAAGGAAACGAATCATGATATCATTTCCTTCGTAACAGCAGTGGGCGAATACGTAGGTCCTGAAGCGGCTAAATACATCCATCTTGGTCTTACCTCTACAGATGTGAAAGATACGGCGCTTGGGTATATGATGAAACAAGCCTGTGATATCTTAATTGATGATTTAAAGCGTTTGCACGAAGTATTGCGTCGTCGTGCAGCTGAGTTCAAATACACACCTATGATTGGCCGTACCCACGGTATCCACGGCGAACCAACTACATTCGGCTTGAAATTGGCGTTGTGGATGGCAGAGGTAGAACGTGATATTGAACGCATGGAACATGCGCGTAAAAGCGTTGCCGTTGGTAAATTGTCTGGCGCTGTTGGTACATACTCCAATATCGATCCATTCGTAGAACAATATGTGTGTGAAAAATTAGGTCTTGAACCTGTTAAAATTGCTACACAAGTGGTGCAACGTGACCGTCACGCTGAATTGTTGTCCACTATTGCTGTTGTAGGCGGCACATTGGATAAAATCGCTTTAGAAATCCGTCACTTACAACGTACAGAGGTGCGCGAAGCAGAAGAATATTTTAGCCCTAAACAAAAGGGTTCCTCTGCGATGCCTCATAAACGCAACCCTATCACATGTGAAAGAATTTGCGGTATGGCTCGCTTACTTCGTGGCTATGCACAATCTGCTTACGAAGATCAAGCATTGTGGCATGAACGCGATATTTCTCACAGCTCCGTGGAACGTGTGATCTTGCCAGATTCGACAATCGCTTTGAATTACATGCTTCACTTAACAATTCGCACCATTGATAAATTGTTGGTATACCCTGAAACCATGCTTAAAAATCTTAACCTCACAGGGGGACTCGTATTTAGCCAAACAATTTTGACACACCTTGTAGATAAAGGTGCGGTACGTGACGAAGCATACCGTTGGGTTCAAAAACATGCTATGGAACGCTGGCTTGAAGGCAAAGACTTTGCAACAGGTTTAAAAGCTGATGAAAATATTAAGAAATACATGACTGATGAGGAAATTGATGCATGCTTCGACCCATATAAATTGCTAAGACATGTAGATACAATCATGGCTCGCTTTGGCCTATAATTGTAGGCGCTTTCCACATAACATATAAAATTAGGGTAGGTATAGACCAACCAGCCTATGGTACAATGGTACATGCAATAGGCGTTGGCTGTGCCTACCTGTTTTGTATTAGGAGGTTATATGAAACGTATCATACGAAAGTACGGACCACCTATTTTTCACTGCATTAATGACTTTGGGCAAGGTTCATTAGCCGCGTTGATACCGTTCTTTATTACTAACTTTGGCCTTAATTATTATCAATCGGCGTTTATTATATTTTGTAACACCGTAGTTGCATCCATCGCTCAGCCTATTTTGGGTTATGCAGCAGATCGTTGGCGCGTGCCGTGGTTCATTCCTGTAGGCTTTTCGGTTACACTGGTATCCATTAGTGCTATAGCGATTGCTACGAGTTACGAAATGATTCTTGCTTTGTCGCTCTTGGCCGGGGTAGGGGCCGCATTATTCCATCCTGAGGCAGCTCTACTGGTAAATCGTACGCAATCTCATGAGCTTGGTAATGCTATGGGGCGCTTTGCAGTCGGTGGTAGCGCTGGCTTTGCACTTGGACCTCTCATCGCTGGGGGTGTATATGTCTTTGGGGGACAATTCCTTTGGGTATTTACGATTATCGCGCTACTTGGCGTATTGCTATATCTCTATGCCTTTATGGGCGAGGGTGAAGCTGATACCGATGATACTGCTGATACTGGTAACCGTGAAAGTCGTTCTAAGGTTCTTAGTACTGCTACAAATGATTGGGCGAGCTTTGGTAAGTTATTTTTTGTGATTGCCTCTCGATCTATACTCTTCTCTGTATTGGCTATCTTTATTCCTATTTTGTATATTACCGTTATTAATGGTGAAGCTAGTGCATCTAGTTTGGCCCTTACTGCGTACTTTGCGATGGGGGCCGTTCTTACCTATATGGGAGGGGCTTTATCTGATAGACTTGGATTTCTTAAAACTGTACGCTTAGGTAATCTGATTTTCTTGCCTTCTGTTTTAGTATTTATATTTGTGTCTAATATTTGGGGCTTCTTTGGTGCCATGATACCGATGGCCTTTGGTGTGTTCTCACAATACGGGCCAATTACGGTGTTAGGTCAAAAATACCTTGCTAAAAATGCGGGCTTTGCATCTGGTATTACGCTAGGTCTTGGCATTACCTTAGGTGGCCTTGTGGCACCTTATGTAGGACATCTAGCAGATATTTATGACGTACAAACTGCATTGATGACATTAATACCTGTAGGGTTGATAGGGCTCTTAATGAGCTTCTGGCTAAAAGAACCAAAATAACATCGCTGCAATAGGGTCATATTAAAGACATAATAGCATGTAAGTAGCAAAATCGTATAAAAGAACTAAAATAGAATATTTTGACTCGTTAAAATGTCAATACATGAGAGGTGACCATTGGTCACCTCCCATTTGTTTACTTTAATAAACCAGTTATCTATATTGGATATAGTAAGACTTTAAATTTTTATATCTCTATATTTCTGTATCTTTACTGGATATATGTTTTAACATATAATTGAGGTAAAGATTTCTTCTAGTATTAGGAGGAATATGATGGATACGTTTTCTGTTGTTTTTTATGAAACTCTAAGTGGAGATAAACCAGCAAAAGTATTCTTAAATGAACTTTCAGATAAGCAGCGAGCTAAAACAATTCGAGATCTAAAGATACTCGAATTATATGGCAATCGTTTGAGAGAGCCTCAGTCTAAATATTTAGAAGAGGGCATTTATGAGTTGCGTACAAAACAAGGTTCAAATATTTCTAGGATATTATATTTCTTTTTTGTGGGAAAATGCATTGTTTTGACGAATGGTTTTGTTAAAAAATCTATGAAAACGCCTAAGGATGCAATTACATTGGCTGTTAAGTATAAAAAGGATTATATTGAGAGGTATAGATAATATGGAAACGTTAGATCAATATTTAGAAAAGCAATTAAAAAATCCGAAGTTTAAAAAAGAGTGGGATGCCTTAGATGATGAATACCAAATTATTCAGAATATAGTTGAGGCGCGATTAGCAGCACATATGACGCAAATGCAATTATCTGAGTTAACAGGTATTACACAGTCTGATATTAGTAAGATTGAAAATGGCAATGGAAATCCATCTTTGAAAACATTGCAGAAAATAGCCCGTGCGTTTGGGAAGAAACTAAAGATTGAATTTGTATAAATACTTTCACAGAATCCGAACATTGTTGTATAATAAAAATGAATTGTTTCGACTGTTACATGGAGGATATAGATATGGCAACTAGTATGGTTATCGGCACTCAATGGGGTGACGAGGGGAAAGGTAAAATTGTTGACTGGATCGCAGAACGTGCGGATGTTGTGGTGCGCAGTCAAGGTGGTAATAACGCGGGTCATACTGTTGTAGTTGATGATAAAGCGTTTGCACTTCGCCTTTTGCCAAGTGGTATCTTATACGATAACAAACAAAATATTGTGGGTACTGGTGTTGTTATCGACCCTAAAGTTCTGTTACAAGAAATTGAAGGCCTTGAAAAGCAAGGCAGATCTGCTAAAACCCTTCAAATTTCCGACCGTGCACATGTTATTATGCCATACCATATCGCTCTAGATACTGCGGAAGAAGCATCTAAAGGGGATGCTAAAATCGGTACTACTAAAAATGGTATTGGTCCTTGCTATGCTGATAAAATCAATCGTATCGGTATCCGTATTTGCGATTTGTATGATATGGAAGCATTTAAACAAAAATTAGCGTACAATGTAGAGTTCAAAAATAAAATGCTTACGAAGGTATACGATGCTGAACCTGTTAACTACGATGAAATCTTAGCGGATTACATCAAATACGCTGAAGCGTTGAAGCCTTATGTAACAGATACTAATGCGGCTGTTCTTAAAGCTGTAAAAGAGGATAAAAAGGTATTGTTCGAAGGTGCTCAAGCTACTATGCTCGACCTTGATCATGGTACATATCCATTTGTAACATCCTCTCATCCAATTGCAGGTGGTGCTTCCACAGGCGCTGGTGTGGGTCCTAACTACTTGAAAAACATCTTCGGTGTAGTAAAAGCTTACGCTACGCGCGTTGGTGCAGGTCCGTTCCCTACAGAGCTTCTTAACGAAACTGGCGATAACCTTCGTGAACTTGGTCATGAGTTCGGCACTGTAACGGGTCGTCCTCGTCGTTGTGGTTGGTTAGACCTCATGGTTGTAAAATACGCAGCAGGTCTTAACAGCCTTGATTATTTGGCTATTACTCGCTTGGATATTCTTGATACTTTCAAAGAATTGAAAATCTGCGTAGGTTACAAATTAAATGGTAAAGACGTAGAAGGCTTCCCAGCTAACTTGAAAGATCTTGAAGCATGCGAAGCAGTGTACGAAACATTGCCAGGTTGGGAAACTGATATCTCTGGTATTCGTGAATACGACAAATTGCCTGAAAATGCTCGTAAATATGTAGAACGCATTGCTGAAGTAACAGGTGTACCTTTGGGTATCGTATCCGTTGGCCCTAACCGTAGCCAAACTATCGACTTAGTAAATGTATTCTAAGCTATACTAATTTGATATAATAGGAAATTTGTATTTGGTAGCATTGATATAATATTATACATTTTAATATTTTTTGCTATGCAATCGATTTATAGAATTATACAGATATGACCCCTCGTAGAGGGGTCTTTTGTGTTGAATAGATGTAGAATATAAACGTGGATACTCTATATCTAATCCTTTAGGTTGCTACAGTGGTGCGGTATATCGAAGTATGCTATATAGTTATTAAAGTGTGAGTATATCGAGAAATATATAATGGATAATAGAGCGCAATTGTTATATATACAAAAAAATGTATATTCAGATAAATCTATAAAATGAAAATTTGTTTAAAATATTCATTTTATACAAAGAGATACGTGCTTAAATTAGTTTATAATAAGACGAAATTTACTTATCTATAATTTTTTTGTATTCATAATAAATTATTAAGATACAAATATAAAGAAAAAAATAGATTTACATTAAGAAATAGTATATAATAATACCAAGAAGTAGATTGATATTTTTTGATAAGGATCTGAGGAGTTAAAGATATGGTTGAAGTTTCTTACGAACGTTTAGCGACGATTTTTAAGGCATTAAGTGATGAAACGAGATTACACATCATCGATATGTTGTCTTGCAATGAATTATGTGCAGCCGATATTTTAGCGAGCTTCAATTTGTCTCAATCTACGTTGAGTTACCACATGAAAATCTTAATTGATGCAGGTGTAGTTAACTCTCAACGTAATGGTTTATGGACGCGTTACTCCATTAATGAAGCTACATTTGCGGATATTTTAGATATTCTCCCTCAATTATACAAAACTAAAGATGAGTGCATTTGCGCGCAAATTAAATACTGCCGCATTTCTGAGCACGAAAAAGAAGCGTAACAATGAGACGTTGGATTATGCATGTTGATATGGATGCATTCTTCGCGTCCATAGAACAACTGGATCATCCAGAGTATAAAGGCCACCCCGTAATCGTGGGTGGTCTTTCTTCACGTGGTGTTGTAGCTACCTGTTCCTATGAGGCTCGAAAATTTGGTGTTCACTCTGCGATGCCAATCTCGAGGGCTAAGAAACTCTGTCCTGATGGCATCTATGTATATCCTCGGATGGATCGATATAAAGAAGTGTCGAACCAAATTTTTTCCATCATGAAAGAATTCACCCCTTATATTGAGCCTCTATCTATTGATGAAGCCTTTCTTGAAGTGAGCGGCATGTCTACCATGTATAGCGGCCCCAAAGCGCTAGGACAAGCCATTAAAGATCGTGTATTCGAGCAAACAGGACTTATTATCTCTGCAGGCTTAGCACCCAATAAATTTCTTGCTAAATTAGCCTCTGATTTAGATAAGCCAGATGGTCTTGTGGTCATCCCATACGGTCGTGAAAAAGAGGTGCTAGCTCCTTTGCCTATTAAACGTATTTGGGGTGTTGGCCCTCGGACAGAGAAAATTTTAAAAGCTGGTGGCTTTCATCTGATACGTCATATTCAGTCTTTGCCTGATGAAAGCACTTTAATTCCTCTTGTTGGAAATCAGGCAAAGCGCATATGGGAACTCGCGAATGGTATCGATGATAGACCTGTTGAAACAGACCGAAAGACACAATCGATTGGCGCTGAGGAAACCTATGAAGAAGATCTCACAGAAGGCCGTGCTATTGAATTAGAATTTAGGTACTTTGCAAACCGTTTATCGAAACGGCTTCGGAGACGTAGCCTTTATGGACATACTGTATCTATCAAGGTTCGGTATGATGATTTCACTACCGTATCACGGCAGAAGCGGCTAGATACGCCGTCAGATCATGAGCATGTATTTTTTGAAACTGCGCTGCTCTTGTGGAATAAGCTCATGCAAGATAAAATGAGTAAGAATCCGAAAGGTACAAAGAAAGACGTAGAAGCACTAGGGGCAACTATGAAAGTGAAATCTACTGATTTTAGATATAGTAGTTCTAAAGATAATCGTTCTAACCATATTGGTTCTAAATATAGTACTTCTAAATATAGTAGTTCTAGTGAGATTACTTTTATGGATCCGCCTGGTCCTATCCGTTTATTAGGCCTTACTGTGAGTGGTCTCGATGAGGAGGTTCCTATGCAGGACAGTCTCTTTGAATCCCCACAGGATAAAACAGAGGATAAGCTATCTAGTGTGTTAGACTCCTTAGAGTCTAAATTTGGTGAAACCGCTGTCATGAGTGGGGCGTTATGGCAACGCTTTCACGGAGACAATGGAATACGCAGAAAACGGTCAGAGTTGAAAGCGGCAGTGGATGCACAGCCTGATCAAGAGGATGGGGAGTCTATTAATGTTGATGTAGTCTCAACTAAAGAGGCTAATCGGTCTACAATTGCAGATACACACCCATCTATTGAAGGACCTAAAAAGACCGTCAAAAAGGACTTATAAAGATTATATTGAATACTTTCGCTAATATAATTGTTCGTGTTACAATATGGGTGGAGTGTTAATAAATTACCGCAAGAGAGGTATAGATATGAGTTTATTTCGTGTGGCCATTCATTATGGCGTAAACAGCAATGGTTTCTTGTCCTATGATACAGAAACAAAAACAGTGTCCGTAGATTTACCTGAACAAGAGTGGGTTGATAAGGTAATCGCTTACTTGAATAATGAACATGCTATTGAGCATGCTACAGGTCTTGATACGTATGAACGATTGACCGTAAAACCATTAGAATCTTTGGATAATCTTAAGTTAGCTTTAACACGTATGTGGGAAGCGATCGACGTACAAGTTGATTGGAGTCGTCCGGCATAAATTGAATGAAAACACCTTGTGATCTACAAGTTAGTAGAAACAAGGTGTTTTTTGTTTTGCGTATTTTTGTAGGTATATCTTAACAGAATTTAAATATATAACATTGAAATTCTCATTTTAAAATTATAAATGATATCGTGTATACAAAATTTATAAAGGTTTAGGGTTGTTATGTTAAAAAATTTGTGCTATTCTAATTACATATTAATGGATAATAATTATCCATTAATAATTTTATCGTAATTGAGATATATGATTTAAAAATTATGTAAAGTAAATTACTTTAATTTTGATCTCTAAGTAGGAGTTTGTAACATGAATAATGAAAAGAAACTAACAACCGCCTTTGGCGCTCCCGTACCAGATAATCGCAACTCTGCTACAGCAGGTAAACGTGGTCCTGTATTGATGCAAGATGTTTGGCTCATGGAGAAATTAGCGCATTTTGAGCGCGAAGTGATTCCTGAACGCCGCATGCATGCTAAAGGATCCGGTGCATTTGGTACTTTCACAGTAACTAACGATATTACAAAATATACGAAAGCAAAAATTTTCTCTGAAGTAGGCAAGCAAACGCCGTTATTCGTACGTTTCTCCACCGTTGCCGGGGAGCGTGGTGCGGCCGATGCAGAACGCGATATTCGTGGCTTTGCCGTAAAATTCTATACGGAAGAAGGGAACTGGGACCTCGTAGGTAACAATACACCTGTATTCTTTATTCGTGATCCATTGCAATTCCCTGATTTGAACCGTGCTGTAAAACGTAATCCGAAAACAAATCTTCGCGATGCGACAGCAAACTGGGATTTTTGGACTAGCTTGCCAGAGGCAATCCACCAAGTAACAATCGTTATGAGTGACCGTGGTATTCCTAAATCTTACCGTACAATGCATGGTTTTGGCAGTCATACATACAGCCTTATCAACGAAAACGATGAGCGCGTATGGGTTAAATTCCATTGGGTTTGCCAACAACCGATTGAAAATCTTTCCGATGCTGAGGCGGCTAATGTGGTGGCTAGTGACCGTGAAAGTCACCAACGTGACCTCTTTGAGGCTATTGAAAGAGGCGATTTCCCTAAATGGAAATTATGCATCCAAGTGATGACGGAAGAACAAGCTAACAATATGCCATACAATCCATTCGATTTAACAAAAGTATGGTATCATGACGAATTCCCATTAATCGAAGTTGGTGTGATGGAACTTAACCGCAACCCAGAAAATTATTTCCAAGATGTAGAACAAGCTGCATTTGCACCAACAACTATCGTTCCTGGTATCTCTTTCTCTCCTGACAGAATGCTACAAGGTCGTTTGTTCTCCTATGCGGATGCGCAACGCTATCGTCTAGGGGCAAATTATTATCAAATCCCTGTTAATGCCGCTAAATGTCCTGTAAATATCTATCATCGCGATGGTCAAGGACGTATAGATGGAAACCATGGGTCTACAATTGGCTACGCACCAAATAGCTTTGGTGAATGGGCTGAACAACCGGAATTCAAAAATCCTCCTCTCGACGTATCTGGCCCAGCCTACCAATATGACTTCTATGAAGACGACTCTGACTTCTTTACACAACCAGGTAAACTGTTCCGCCTCATGAGCCCTGAACAACAACAAGTCTTATTTGATAACACCGCAGCAGCTATGAATGGCGTACCTGATTTTATCAAAGAACGTCATGCAAAACATTGCTACCAATGCGATCCCGCTTATGGTAAAGGCGTTGCTAAAGCCTTGGGCATGAACATCGACTTCAGCGATGTAAAATAAGATTAATGATACTATTTAAACAATATTAAAATAGTTTATCTACACAACACTAATGCGATAAAAGAACTTCCTTAAACTAACACGAAGCCCCTCCTTGCTATGTAGCTCATAGTAAGGAGGGGCTTTTGTTGTGGAGAGTGTATTTAAATATTACTAATCAAATTTTTTACTTGTTAGATCTTGATACATAAGCTTAGCAATTTCATATTGTGGATCACCCGGTTGTAGCTGGTGTGTCGGTAGTTTAAATACAGTTTCAGCTATTTCACTTTTCTTGATATCGATACCTTTTACATCTTCAGAACGACTTATAGAAATGGTATGCGTTGTTGGGTTTATGAAGTACGCATTTACATCGATGCTGAAAGCTTTATTTTCGTCTTTTCTCATGATTGTACGTAGAATCATAGCTGAAATAGCAGTAGTATCATTTTTTTCACCTAATAGCTGCTTAGATGTATAGTCCACATAATCTGCATAGACATAAATATCGCCAGGTTTGGCCTTGTCATAATCTTGTGTGTAGGCCTCTACTAAACGCAAATCGAGTTGTCTCCCAAATGGTTGAGAGAACATTTCGCTTTGTAATGCTCGTGTTTCATTAACAGGTGGATACATAGGTATTGCTTTTAAACCTTTTAGCATATCCGCGCGAGTTTCATTTTTTCGTTTAGCACGACGTTCCGCACTGACCTTGTCTAAGCGTTCACGCTCCTTTAACATGGCCTTTTCTTGTTCTTCTTTAGTTTTGTAGGTCTTTACGGATACAACACGGTTACCGGTCATAGTGACTGTCGAATAGACGGGCTTATCTTTAGTAGGCTTTCCCTTAGAAGCAGCAAGAGTAGATTGGACCATAGCCGGTGTTGCACTTTCGATAGATTTTTTTAGCTCTGGAAGATTGGAGTAATCCATATCAACCATAGCAGTATCTGTGTTTTCGGTAGATTGCACAGGGGCAGCTGCATATGCAGATGATATAGCTAATACAGCTAATAGTGAACTGACAATAATTGATCGTTTACATAGTTTCATTACATATACCTCTCTTTAGTAAGAAATCTCTAATACCATCGATAGCTGTATTATAGCATAGTTTTTACATAGATAAATTTAAAACCGTATTTATTAACTTCTAAAAGAGCCTAAGCAACTATCTGAATCGATTTATGGTATGGTGCATAGGATCTTTTTTTGCTTTTAGAAATATACAAATTTTAAAAGGATTTTAGTATAACTATGTAGAATTATATGATGTGTTGAATTTACACGAAATGTTACATGTGAATAGGAGGCAGTTATGAAATCTAGTAGTTTGGCATGGTATGTGGCGGTGGCTTGTATTGGAGGAAGCCTTTGTATGGGGCCTGTGGTACAAGCGGATTCTCCGACTAAGGTAAAAACAAATAGCCCTGTTTCTGCTGCTGTTGTAACGCAGGCTCAACCAGCTCAGCCTGTTACTGTTACAGCAGTTAAGAATGATGGAGTTAGTGCTACAACAAATAATACAGTAACTAATAATGTAGTAGCTAATGATGTAGCGGCACAGGAAGCCCTCAATCAAAAGCAACAGTACCAAGCCGAAACTGAAACGATGGGCTTGCTATGGATGCGTACCTCTGCAGAGTACAGAGCGTTGGCGTATCAAGGGTATAATGTGGCAATGAATGCCGTTAAGATGGCCGTTACTGATCCATCTCATCAAAGAAAACCTTTAGCTATCGTTCTTGATGCGGACGAAACCGTAGTGGATAATACCAAGTTGATGGGTGAAAGCATTGTAAATGGTAATGGCCGTTTTGATGCTCCTTGGTGGCGTCAAGCCGTGTATCAAGGCAAATCGCAAGCCATGCCTGGCGCTGTTGAATTCCTAAATGAAGTACATAAACAAGGGGTAGAAATTTTCTACGTATCAAACCGTTACGCCCCAGTAAACCTTGATGTAACGATACAGAACTTTAAAGAATTAGGCTTTCCATCTGTTGATAAAGACCATGTACTACTATTCGAAAAAGACTCTGACAAACAACCTCGCTTTGATATGATTGCTAAAAAATATTATGTCATTGTATATATGGGCGATAACGCCGGTGATTTCCCAATCGGCACAAAAGGTAAGACACTAGCTGAAAGAAATAGCATCATCGATGCTCATAAAGAAGACTTTGGTACTACCTTTGTGGTATTCCCAAACCCTGCTTACGGATCTTGGGTAAGTGCATTAGCTAAAGGCTACCAAAACCTCAGCCCAGAAGAACAAAAACAAGTAAATAACCAATACCTACAACAATAAGGACGCCTTGCGTATACTTTATTAAAAACGATATAATAAAGTATACATGCGTCTATAGCTCAGTAGGATAGAGCAGCAGTTTCCTAAACTGCGTGTCACTGGTTCGATTCCGGTTAGGCGCACCAATAAAATAATTAATGGGCATATGTTTTTTAGTATTATGTCTTTTTAGGAGCCAAGACTTAAATCTTGGCTCTTTTTAGGTTTTGAGACCTAAAACACTGTCTCATAGAGCAGAATCGATTTGAAAACCTATTTTATCAGAAATTATTCTTATGCTAATTAAACATAAGTTTTATGATAAGTATCTCTTTATAATGATATAATTAAGATAATTATTGTATGTAAACGGCAGTGTATAGTGGAGAGTGTATATGAGCTTTTACAATTGGATTCAAGAAAAGCTCTTCGATAACTACAAGGAGTGGCATATGAAGAGCCCTGATTATAATCGAAACGGCTTTAACATAGTTGGTATAGATAATACTCTAAAGGCCATGCATGATGGATTTTTCATGTACATGGAGTTATACCCATCTCATGCGATCAATGGTTGTACTGCGATGAAAGCCCGTGTAGGGAAAACGCAGGATGCAGTGGATATATTCTTAGACATAGATGGTAAGACCTATCGTATGGCAGATGTGAGTTATCCTGATGCGGTGAAGATGATGCGGGCTTTTGTGAAAAAACGCAGAGTACCTGATCGTAGTTTGTGTGTAGAAGTAGCAAATCTAGATATAGAGCAGATGAAACCAACATTTACAGAGCTAGCAACGTTATTACTAGGCGATGCTAAACAAGCTAAATCTTTTATGACCGAGGCTAAGTTGCGCTCCATGGAAGAATTAGAAGATAGTTGGTGGAACCTTTATGAGAAACTAGTATCTAAAGGATATGCTGTAGAGCTAAGCTGCAAGTGTGAACTAGAGGATTTTATTCATAATGTACAGAAATTAATACGTAACAAGTCTTTAGATACTAGCGAAAATCTAACTATTGATACAGCAGCATTAGATGAAGACCAATGTATTACGGACTGGAGTGCGGATCTTAATGCCACATGGGAAACCTATAAGTTAGTAGGTATGGATATCGGAACCGATAGCTTTGTACTTATGGTGCTTTCAAATGAGGAATTCGAAACGGCCCAAGAACTAGCAAAAGAGCTGTTACATAGAATCGATGTAGCAGAACGATCATGATATAACAGAAATTATGATGAGTAGCGTGATTATAATGTAGGAGAGAGTCATATGAGTATTGTACGTGTACCAGAATATGAAGCAGAGTTTGAGCCGGAAGTATTTGAGATTTATGCATTGCCGCGCAGTGATGCGAATGGAGCTAGTCCTTATTTAGATAAGTACCATAGACCATTAGTGTCTACCGATGCTATTTTAGATACTCGAACCGGTGTGCTTGACCGTAGCGAAGGCATTTTGACGTGGATTATTGAGGGTCTTGACGATAGATGGGGGTATTCTTTTGAGCCTCATGGGGTCTATAAATTGTTAGTTAAGAAAGCAAAACCCTTAGAGGACTTGGGCTATATGCGCCCGTCTTGGAATAATCGCTATTATGTACTCGAGGTGTTAGAGGAACATGCTAAACATAGCAAGTTAGAGGCGTTGTCGGCGTATTTGAAAACTCCTAAATACCTTCATACCGATAGGGGCGATTTCCTCTTAAATCGAGAGTATCAATATTACACAGCGAGAATTGGTGATTATGCATTCACTCTTGATGTGGATGAGGGATCTGATGAAAGCTGTACCACAGCATTGGCTGCTTTCAATACAATCGATAATTTCAAAGCATTTGAACAACGAATTAGTATATATATTAGTGAGACCTTGTTAGAACTCGCTAATTACTGGCTCGACAATGACGATCAAGATCCGATTACATCAGACGTATTTGCTAAGCGTATTACGATGGGTGAATTGGCGTTTCGTAACGATGGCTCCATAGAGGTTTATTATGACGATGATGATATTTTCTGGGGGCACTGTATCATAGCTCATATTGATGCGGATGGGAACCCTGTTGATGCAGATATTGCAGGCTGATTAACTAATGGAGCGTCCTAATGAGAAAATCGGAATTAATGACATTATGGAATGTTGAAAGCTGGTCTGAAGAACCGTATGGCGTTTACTTTGTATCTCGCCGATTGGGCATTAATCGTTTAGAGAATGTAGGACAAGCCTTTAAAAAACTTAATATTAGTTGTACCGGTTATACTGAAGATGATGTACTTTCACTATCAATATGGGAGCAATTATATGTTCAATTAGATGAATTAGACCAACTGGCGAAGGGGCTCATACAAAAGGGAATACCGCAAGAAGAGTCTGTTGTACTAACGCTAACGGATATAATGCTGGATAAATCAGGTTGTTACGATGCATTTGCACTAGGCTATGATGTGGGAGAATCCTCAGCAGGACATCTATATGTTTTGGTTCCTTTTGATGAAAACTTTACGGCTCAACAAGATGTGATATACGAAACCTTATAGAGTTGTTTTAAAGTGGTGATACTGGTGTTGTATTCTACCTAAAAATATAAGTGATATGCAGGAGAGAGCCTATGGAAGATATGTATAAATTAGTCAAAGATTTCTTTAGTCATGATATGGATTTAGATGATTTATTTGATTCTGAGGCTATTATCTGGGTTGACTGGCACGAGGATGACGAAGATGTGGTGCGTTATTTCAATGATATGATAGATGAGCCTATCGATATTCAAACCGTTAGCAATGGCAAGCCCTATGGTGACGATATTATGCTACAAAAAGGCGATAAAGAACTCTTAATTCCTTACGGTGATGAGAAAGATCGGGATGTGACCATCAAATACTTCAACGACTTCGTTAAACCTGATTATGAGGTGCGTTGGTTTGTTGAAAGCCTTGGAAATGATACGCTCGGATTTACCGTGCTTTCAGGGGCAGAATGGTCCAAATTAGACGATGAATTTGGGGCGGATACGGTTCGCTACTATTTTGAGCCAATTGATCTTGAAAGTAATATGTTTAATCTCGACATGGATGAAGTTTCTGCATTATTGGCATTACGAGAAAATAATAGATGAAATAGAGAGATGAGAGAATCAATAAGAGGGAAGAATATGGATTATTTAAAACTATTGTGTGAAGATTCTAGCTTGGCAGCAAATTTTGATGCTCTATTTGATTTCTTTTTACTCGATGAACCTACAAAACGTGATGAGGTAGAGGGGCGATGTACCTTTTCCGTGGACGGAGTAGCTTTTGCTCGTGATGGTGCCGGTGGCGAATATCATCAATTAGAGGATGGCTCTATCGGATATATGAGTAGCGAAGGGGAATGTGGTCGTATAGCTGAAAGTGTAGATGATTTAATCCATTTGTTGGTGTATAGCATTTGCTGGCATGATTATTGTGACGCCAGCCAATATACGGACATATCTACTCTTGAAGCCTATGCCAATGAGCGACATGATCAAATCGCTTCTTATACAGAAATGGATGTATGGGAAACCGTTGTTCAGGTGCTAGGCATGCCTTTAGAAGCAAATGTGGCTGCTGAATTACAAAAATTCTATGACGCTGCACATCGAGCTCCTTTATATATTTGTTATTTCCATGAAGATGATGGAACCGTTACAGAATCACATAATCTGTTTTTCTAGACGTATTGTTTAAAAGGAGAATTATATGGCTATTGATGGAGTAAAAATCATAGATAGTGATGATGGCCATGATATTTATAATTTGATTGTTGAGCGCTATAGAGATGGTATCAGTATTGATACCATTGTTTCAGAAATTCTGGCTGAAGAGCAGAATTTTTGTACTGACGAATTCTATACAGAAATTTATTGGACTGCCGTAGCCTATTCGCTGTGGAAGATAGGTCATCTGCCGCAGGATATCAAAGAGAAAGCATTAGACATAATCGCGAAGGGCGCTCATGAGTTTTGGCTAGAAATTGATAGTAAGGCGCTCAAACAACGGCAAAAGGTGTTAGATACATTAGCCGTACAACTACAAAGTGAAAATCCAAAGCCTCTAAAGGTTCGTAAATCTAAAACAAAGCGAGAACCTCATTTTAAGGTGGGCGACGTATTAGCTGTTAAGTTTGAAAATGAGTATGGAGCTATTTTTGTATCTGACGTGGATCAATCACCGCGGAAAATCGAGTACCATTTGGCCTGTACAAGACTTTTACAAGCGCACAAACCTAGTATGGATGATTTTTTAAATAGTCAAATTTCCTGTCGTAAAGATAATACAAATTTCGGTATCGATACCGACTGTTGGTTTAATCATAAAGATCTAGGCCTATTGCTAGACCATTTAGAAATCATTGGGGCTGTTGAACTGTATCCGTGCAAGCTGTGGAAACTAGCACCGGCAGGCACATTGGACGATATCTACACCGAGATTACAGATGAGCCTAGAAGAGGTAGAATTCGCCTGATAGATACTAATGAATTGGTGAAAGATATTGTTCACCAATAATTATTGCGCTAAAAAAGGGAGTAGATGCGATGAATGCAACAACTCAAACATATATAGAAACTGTGAAAGTCAGTGATATACCCTGGCATCGTTTGACCACAACTTACGGCCGTGCTACAGATTTTCCTGCTCATCTTGAGGTGTTGTGGGATATGAAGGACGTTGATGCCATTGATGCGGCAGGTGAAGAGCTGGCCCAAAACATTGAGCATCAATCGACTTTATGGCATGCTACGCCCTTTGCGTTGATTTTTCTATTACGTATTTTTAAAAAAGCCGTTGAAGAACAAGGCCATAATGAGATCGCAAGATATTTAGTAAAAGAATTAGCTGAATTATTCATCATTATTGCTGAGTGTATTAGAGATGGTCTTATGCTAGAACATGTAGATCAATTATCGAACTTTGAGGATATGCTCAACGAAGAGTATCTTTGGTCTGAAGAATATGATGAAGATGAAGATGTTCTTAGATATGAGGAAGAAGAGGTATTTCCGGATGATCTGTTCTTTAGCTTCTACTACTATTCTTTACAAGTGCTTCTATTATGTAAGCCATTGTTAGACAAAAATAACAAATATGAGGTTACGTTGCTAGAATTGTTGACAGAGATAGAGAACTAACTATCAGTGGAGGCTTCGAATTATTCGGCATTTATGGAGATTATAGATTCCTAAGTAACTATGTAAGTTTTAGATTACTGAGTATCTAGGGAGGTTTTAGAGTATGGGACTCATTGCAAATTATAATTGTATAAGTGATGAAAGCTTAAAAGAACTCAAAGGGTTAGGCTCATCAAAGAGGGATCTTTTTGAAACCGTTGAAGAGTGGAGCGATGAGGACGAGTTATTGCTCGACATCGATAAGATGTGGGATGTCCTTCACTTCGTGCTTACTGGTGTGAGTACTGATCATAGAATAGATGATAATCCACTTAGTCAAGCTGTGCTTGGTGTAACGTCTATAGAGGATTTATCAGACTATATGGCCTATACGGAACATTCTCAAATAGCTGATATCGTAGCGGCTCTAGAGCAGTTTGATATGGATCAAGCACTCGAATCTTTCGATATGAAAGCCTGTAAAGAGGCTGAATTATACCCAAATATTTGGGACTATGACGAAGAAGAGGAGGAAATCATAGATGAGCTTCTCCATGACTTCGAGCAGATGAAGGTGTTCTATAAAAAAGTGCTAGAAGCGAAGGGCCACGCAGTAGTTTCGATTTGTTAAAAAGGTGGTTATAATGGACAAAGCGCGTAAAAAGGAATTGCTAAAGGCTTATGCTGATGAGCAAAGGCAATCGTTTAAAGATAATCTGCCTATGGATGAAGAGCTATTTTGGAATCTCTTTGACTATGTAGATGAGAAATTAGAGACAAATGATGGTTGCGATCATAGTTTGACTTTCACAAGAGAATTTTTGGAAAAGCAGAGCGTAGATGTTGAAAGTGTACTAGCCTGGATTATTAACGAAGGTGGCGGGTGTGATTGTGAGGTTCTCTACAATGTAGAAGAGAGATTTGAAGAGTAATATCTATGTAATTGGGAAGGTTTTCGTATACAGTTTGTTTTTGACTTAGCGCAAACTGTAAGCAGTCTAATGTAAATTTATTTGTGATTTTGGTAACCAAGTAATCTTTGGTAAAAAATCATAGTATACTAGAAATGTTAAATACTGCTGGCGATCTTAGCGATTTTATCTAAGAAACGCCGGCGTTTTTCGTCCGAACTGTTTTCTGTGCCCGTCAACTGGGTATGTGTAACAGGTTTAATGCCACAGGATTTCAGAACCTGATTTTTTAATACCTTGCCATAGTCCTGAATAAACGGCGTCAAAAAGACGGGAGTGTTATGTGTGGTGATAATCCAGGCTGATTTCCCTTGTAAATGACCTATAAGGCCTCTTTTGCCGTATGAATAGGCAAAGCCTGCTGTAAATACGCGATCAATAAAGCCTTTGAGCATTGCGGGCATACCGCTCCACCAAATTGGGTAGATAAAGATGATATGGTCTGCCCAAGTAATCAGATTGCGATAGGTTTCCATGTCCGGCACAGTGCTTAAATCTCGACGTTTGTGCGTATCATCAAATCGCAATATAGGATCGAACTGCTCCTCATATAAATCCAAGGTGTTCACATTGTGGTCTTTTGAAAGATTCTGTTGCACTACTTTCAGAATAGCGTCATTAAAACTTTGATGATTAGGATAGGTGTAAATGATTAAAATATTCATGGCTAGTTCCTTTCTATTTAATCATCGTCAGATTGAAGCAATTTATATAGTAAAATGGTATCTATATTAAGTTAAAGTCTAGTGAAGAGTATTTATTCTGAAAGTAAATGACAATAGAATTTGCTAAGGAAGTATTGTTAATTTCTTTTATTTGCAGGTGTTACTATAAAGGTATATAGTATAGACATGTGATGGATATAGTCACATGTCTATTTTTTTATAAGGAGGACGCTATGCAACACGTTCAAACCCGTAGTACTACGTCCGCGTTAGTACTCACAGCCGTATTGATTGCCCTCGCAACATTGTTTACCATGTACACGAAAATTCCAGTACCTGGCATTCGCGGCTATTTCAATGTAGGAGATGTCGTTATTATGACGTCAGCTCTATTATTAGGTCGAAAATATGGCGCCTATATTGGTGCTCTCGGCCCGGCGCTAGCTGATTTATTCCTCGGCTATGCAGTCTTTGTACCCATCACCTTCGTTGTGAAAGGCATTGAAGGCTATCTTGTCGGTACTGTCTATAAGAATAAGACAACTACCTCTGCCTTGGTAGCAACTATCGTAGGCGGTATTGTTATCGTAGCTGGCTACTTTATCGCCGAATACTTTGTATTCGACCCAGGCGTAGCGATTGCAAGTATTTTAACTAATACTATTCAAGCTGTTATGAGCGTTATTATTAGCATAATACTCTATGCGATATTGCGTAAACGACTTGGATAGTAAATTGACAGTCTTTAGAATTCAGACTATACTATAAGTACAAAAGAGCCAATTAACGTGTTCTAGGCGTTAGGCTCATCAAAGAAATTGTGAATTTGATAAACCTAACGTGTCTAAGTATTGCCGTACTTAGTCTTAAACGTTAGGTTTATTTTTTTTCCTAACTCACGTTAGTTGGCTTTTTTGTTAGAAGATACCTTTATAGAAATTATTATGTTGTGAGTTGTGTATAGTGTATTGTAATTGGTGAAAGTTTATGATTAGAGTTTTATGTCTATTTTTACTATTAGTTGTTTTGAGTCCTATTAATGCATTTGCTGATGATTTAGAACTATATGACGGTGTACCTTCTTCATTTTTTGGTAAAATACAAGAACAGGTATATATTCCTCCAGAAGTCATGAAAAAGATGGGCAATGGAATGTATAGAGTTCAGTTGATTATAAATACGGATGCTCAAGGAAATGTTATTTCTGTTGAATTAAATCCTTATCAGCATCTATCTAATGACACGGTATATTTTGAATTAGTTCAGACTGCTAAAAATATAGTATGGAATGTAGGTAATATTGGTGTTGAGAAAGCGACAACTGTAATGGTGAATTTTGAATTTGGCTTACAATAGTGTTTGGGAATGCTTAAATGTATCATCATGGAACCATCTATAAGACTTTTATAATCATAGTTATCATATGGTATAATACTTTCATTATGTAGTGAAAAAGGAGATCTAAATGGCAAATTTACCTAACTGCCCTAAGTGTGGCGATGAGTACACATACGAAGACGGCCATATGTTTATCTGCCCTATGTGTGGCAACGAATGGACAGCGGCTGATGCACAAGCTGCAGCTGAAGCGGGTATCATTCGCGATGCTAATGGCAACGAGCTTGATGATGGCGATACAGTTGTTGTTGTAAAAGACCTCAAAGTAAAAGGTGCGGGCGTATTAAAACAAGGTACGCGCGTAAAAAATATTCGCCTCATCACCGATGCAAGCGACGGTCACGATATCGATTGTAAAATTGATGGCTTCGGTGCGATGGCATTGAAATCTGAAATGGTTAAGAAAATCTAATCTAAGGAATCCCTACCGATAAAAATTCGGTAGGGATTTTTTCGTGGTATAATCAACTTATAATGCATATAGTAAGAGAGTTTTTAGATGAGAGGAAACTATGGTTAACCGTGTTATTTTATTGGCCTTATTAGTATCTATGATGAGTCCTATTAGTTCTCTAGCTGCAGATTTAAAGCCTGCGGACAAGCGTAATTATGAATTGCAACAACAGATTTCTTATAACGTGATCATTCCACCAGAGGCTTTTGAAACGAGTGCAGATGGAACATTGATTGTTCCTATAGAGATTAAGACGGACGATAAGGGCAATATTGTAGCTGTTGAAGCAGGTCCTAATAATTGGAAACTAGATCGTGAAGCGTACCCAATTTTTGAGGAGGCTGCTAAAGAGGCGGCTTGGAATACTAAGCATGTTGATACTGATGAAGCGCTCGTTGTAACGATTCCCGTTAGTATTGTCATGTTATCTGATAATAATCTAAAGAAAGGATAAAGGAGGACTTATGGAGGATACAAAAGACTTAGAGAGATATACTTACGAGCTTCTCGCTGAACGGGGTGTCACATTAGAGGACATTGCAGAGCTTGTTTTTTATGTACAAAAACCATATATGCCGAATTTAAAACTTGAAGAGTGTAGAGATAGCGTGGCGTCTGTACTATCTAAACGGGAGGTACATAATGCAATTATTACGGGCATAGAGCTTGATAAGTTGACAGAGCAAAATAAATTATCTCAGCCATTGCAACGTATTGTTGCTAATGATGAAAGCCTATATGGTATTGATGAAATTTTAGCTTTTTCCATCGTTAATTTGTATGGATCTATTGGCTTTACAAATTATGGATATTTAGACAAGGTGAAGCCAGGTATTATCAAAAAACTAGATAGCGAAGAAGGGGGACGCTGTAATACATTCCTTGATGATTTAGTAGGTGCTGTAGCGGCAGCAGCGGCAGGGAAACTAGCACATAATGAACCAAATCGGGTTCGACATGCTATAGTAGAAGAATAGAAGTCCGTCATATATCTACTTGTCGATAAAGTATGAGGTGGGTTTCGATGACTCATTGATAACACTTTCACAACAATTTGATGACACTTTCACAACAACTTGATAACAATTTATAGAGTTGGTAGATACTATTGATGTTATAAAGAATAAAGAGTATAAATAATATTGATTGGAAATAAGTACTTTGTTTTGTAGCTATATACAGGAGGAGCTATGCAAAAGGTTCTGGTAGTAATCGATATGCAAAATGATTTTGTAGATGGTGCACTTGGTTCATCGCAAGCACAGTTAATCGTAGATAATGTGCGTAAGAAAATTGAAAGCTTTGATGGCCCTATTATCTTTACTCGCGATACACATGATAGGGATTACTTGGAGCGTCAAGAAGGGAAACTTTTACCAGTGCCTCACTGCGTTAAAAATACCGAGGGCTGGCATATTGTGGATGGCTTGATTGAGGCTGCAGAAGGTCGATCAATTATGAGTCCTGTATCCTTTGTAGATAAACCAAACTTTGCCTCTTTTGAGTTGCTTACACGGTTAGAGGGCATGGATAGGGTAAATCCTATTGAGTCTATTACGCTCATCGGCTTATGTACAGATATTTGCGTTGTGTCCAATGCGATTATGCTGAAAGCAGGCTTGCCAGAGATTCCTATTCATATTGATTCGAGTTGCTGTGCTGGTGTAACAGAGGAGTCCCATCAAGCGGCATTAACAACGATGAAAATGTGTCAGTGTATCATTGACTAACTTGTGAATCAAATTTATATAAAACTATATGTGATTGCTGATCAAAAGTCATATAACAATTAACTAATTAAAGGCTGTAGGAGTTCCTATGGCCTTTTATGTTAGTCTTTTATATTGACGTTTTTCTATATAATGTGTACAATTAGATAAAGAATGATAATTCATATCAATTTGTTAGCTAAAATATTATATCCTAACTTCTGGTTACGTTAGGATAATCAGTCTCTTCTTGAAGTATATATGCTATGCTAGTAGATTGATTCTATATTACCGATGCAGGTGCATCGAATCGCTTTCACAAGAACGATGATACGAAATAGTTAGCATTGTTCTATGCCCTAAATTTAAGGAGGACTACTATGAAACCTTTCGAACTCGCACCATTACCGTATGCGTATGATTACCTTGAACCTGTTATCGATACTGAAACAATGAAATTGCATCATGACAAGCATCATCAAGCCTATGTTAATAATTTAAACGCTGCTATCGCAAAATACCCTGATCTTCCGTATGGCTGTGTAGACTGTATTCTCGGCGATATTGCTAATGTGCCTGAAGATATCCGTCAAGCAGTTATCAACAATGGTGGCGGTCACAAGAACCACACCATGTTCTGGGACATCATGACAAAACCAGATACTTCTAAATTGCAAGGTCCTTTGAAAGAGGCTATCGATGCTGAACTTGGTGGCTACGATGCTTTTGTTGAAAGCTTCTCTACTGCGGCAGCTACACGTTTTGGCTCTGGTTGGGCTTGGCTTGTAGTTAACAAAGATGGCAAGCTAGAAGTGACATCCTCTGCGAACCAAGATAATCCTTTATTGGAAGGTAAAAAAGCAATTCTATGCTTAGATGTTTGGGAACATGCATACTATTTGCACTACCAAAACCGTCGCCCAGACTATATCAAGGAATTCTTCCGCGTTATTAACTGGGACAAAGTTTCTGAAAACTACGAAAAAGCATTGAAACCACATCATGATTAAGTGGTACACTTGTTAGAAACAGAAACAGAAACAGAAACAGAAACAGAAACAGAAACAGAAACAGAAACAGAAACAGAAACAGTAATAGTAATAGACAAGTAATTTAAATATATAACGGATAGTTGATGTGTCTCCCTTCATGTATGAGCTGGGATGGATAATCATCTATCCGTTATTTTTATCTTTTTTTACTGTTTTCGAGCGTATAAGCGTATAATTTATTTTATTGGTAAAGAGTTACTATTGGTAAAGCGTTACATGATATTTTGAAAATTTTTGAATTACTTTCAAAAGTATTGCCACGGATACAGATTTTCTAATCGATATCGTTTATCATAGATTCATAGGTCATTATATATAGACCTTTCACAGTAAATAGATAGCCTTATATGCGAGATTTTTACGTATAGGGGCTCATTAATATTAGTAAGTATTTTATAAAGATTTTGACATGAGGGGCTCAAAATGGAAAAGAAATTAGATCTATCCAAATCTGTATATGATTTGGTAAAAGAATATCCTGAAGTAGCAGATATTATGAAAGAATTAGGGTTCAGCGAAATCACAAACAAGGTGATGTTGAACTCTGTTGGTAAAATCATGACCATCCCGAAAGGGGCTAAGATGAAAGGCGTATCCATGATCGATATCGTGGGCGCTTTCATGAAAGCTGGCTTTACCTTAGAAGGTGAAATGCCAAATCTATCTGGTGATGATGCGGAAACTGCGGGTCATCCTGGCGTAGCGCCTACTGCAACGGCTACAAAGTCTAATGTTACGGATACATCTGCTAACGTAGCATCTAGTACAGTTGTAGCAAATGCAGTAGAAAACAGTGAACCAGTATCTACTACAGCGACAGCTAATACTGATGAAGATTCCGAAACTAAGGCTGAAGATACAGTTCAAGATAGCGAACGAGTAGAGCAGCTCAAAGGCTTCTTGAAACGTTTAGGTACGGGCGAAGATCTTGGTGCCGTTCGTGAAGACTTTGCTAGTCAATTCGCCCATGTTGAGGCTAGTGAAATTATGAAAGCTGAACAAGGTCTTATGCGTGAAGGTACACCGTTAGCTGAGGTTCAACAATTATGTGACCTTCACTCCGCCTTGTTCCACGGTTCTACCATTCATGAACAAATGGAGTCAGAACATGCTAAGGTTGAGGCTGTGCTAGAGGCTCAAGAAAAGAGCAAAAGTGTGGTGTCCTTGATTGAAACTGTAGGACATCCACTCCATCAATTAACAGAAGAAAACAAGGCTCTTGATGCGTTAATTGAATCCATTCGACCTAAGGTGGCAGATAAAACGGCAACCGTTGATGATGTAAATGCAGTGCGTCAAGTATCTGTTCACTATGCTAAGAAGGGTGACCTTTTGTATCCGCATTTGAAAGTAGCCTATGATATTTCTGGTCCATCTATGGTTATGTGGACTGTTGATGGTGATATTCGGGACCAACTAGGTGATTTAGCTAAGTCTAGCCAAAGTGTAGATGATTGGTATAGACGTTTTGATGAGCTTCTTACACGTGCACAAGAAATGATCTATAAAGAACAAAATATTTTGTTCCCAATCTGTGCAGAAAACTTCAGCACTGAAGAGTGGTACCAAATCTACAAAGATACAGCACAGTATGAAGAAATTTTTGGGGTAAAACGCACTGCTTGGCCAGAGGCTGAAACCGCATTAGCAACACAAACAACAAAAGCAAGTGGCGATGATAATACCATTGCTCTAATCGGTGGTAGCTTGACTGTGGATCAATTAAATGCCATGCTTAATACAATGCCAATGGAAGTAACCTTCGTTGATCACGAAGACATTAACCGTTACTTCAACGATGGTGAAAAGGTCTTCAAACGCCCTACGACAGCTATTGGTCGCGATGTGTATTCCTGCCATCCACCAAAGGTAGAACCAATCGTACGTGGTATCATTGATTCCTTCCGTAAAGGTGATCGCGACAATGTAGCTGTATGGCTTGAAAAACAAGGTCGTCCGTTCTATGTTAATTACATGGCTGTTCGTGACCAAAACAATAACTATATTGGTACATTGGAACTCGTACAAGACATGCAATTTGCAAAAGATCATTTTGCTAGAACTAAATAAGACCCTATATATGTGGTAACCTGAATAGGTAACATATATAAGACATATATGAAAAAGAGGCTGCTCTAACACCGTTTGATGGTAGAGCAGCCTTTTTGTATGCCTCATAATTTACCGTACATACATCCTTGTATGTACTAAGGTTGTGTAGGGAAATAGTATGATTAGATAGGATTATTATGCTTAATATGACTGATATGTTAAATATTTCTAATAATGCTGTGAGTAGCGGCTTTTATATTTTCTAGGCTTGTAGCTAAGTTCAGACGTACAAAGGTTGCGTAGCTTTCACCTCCGAACCATTCGCCAAAGCTTGATGCGAGGCGGCATTTGTTTTCAAATAGGTCGTGCATATCTTCGGGCTTTACATAGGCACCAAAATCAATCCATGCTAAATAGGTGCCATCCATAGGGCTGATGCGGATTTTTGGTAATGCCGTACAAAGCTCTCGGCACAGATATTCATAGTTTTCACGAACGACGGCTAGTATATCTGTCAACCATGCTTCGGCCTCTGGGTGAGTGTAGGCTGCTGTGATGGCAGTTTCGGCAATAACGTCTGAGTCCGTATGGTATACATGAGCTTTATAGGCGTTGAATTGGCTTCGTAGCTTTTCATTAGGAATGATAACCTCTGCGTGGTGCAAGCTAGCCATATTGAACGATTTGGACAAGGAGGACATGGCAATCATGTTATCTGCATAGGCTCCGTTCTTTACGGTCAAGGCTGATGTAAAGGCTGTTGGGCCTGTAATAAGGTCTTGATGGATTTCGTCGCTTATGATGAACACATTGTGCTGTCGGCAGATGCTAAATAATCGGCCCATTTCCGCTTCAGTCCACACATGGCCGATAGGATTATGCGGATTGCAGTGAATGAACAGCTTCACATCGTGCTCGATAATTGCTATTTCAAAGGTCTCATAATCGACAGTATAGCGATTATCTTCGTTCCGTTTCATCGGAACTGCGATGATGTGACGTTGTGCATCGCTAGCGCTCGTATCAAAGGCGCCGTATACAGGACTTAGAACGGCGATGGAATCGTTTGGTTTTGTGAAAGCCCCAATACACCACATAATACCGGTAATGACATTGGGGGCGCTTGTAAGCCAATCTTCTTGAAGATTACAATGGTGACGGCGTTTATACCAGCTTATAACAGCATCTATATAATTTGGATTTATCATAGTATAACCTAACGGATTGGCTTTCACATAGTTACAGATGGCCTCTTGAATACACTGCGGTGGCATAAAGTCCATATCTGCAACCCATAATGGTAATAGGTCGGTGCGACTGAATTTTAAGTGCTGACCATCCCATTTTCGGGAATGAGAACCGCGGCGGTCTATATAGTATTTGCTAGTGAATTCTGCTGTGTTCATAAGAAACCTCATATAAGGATATACCTTGGCTTTTATATCTTTAATTCTTATATGTATGTATATATTCAATTACGAAATTGATATTTCTATTCCGTAAGGTGTATCTCTAATTCTTATTACTGTATCTATTATCAGTATACATGCATCCTATTATATGTAAATGGACTTGTATAAAATCTATGCAATCCTTGCATGAATAGGGGCTATATTCGTATACAAAAGGTGCTATATTTGCTTGACTGTTGGGACTTTCACAATTTAGAATATACTATAGAATAGTGTGAGTCTGACCAGTGACCACACGTCTATCGAATGGTTACAAAAGATAAATGTTAGCAGCATGTGGCGGCGTCCCTATGTGAGAGGGCTCATCGGAATGCTTAGGTGCATGCAACGCTGTAAGTATAGTATACTGGATCCTTGTTAGGAGGCATGTGCCATGAGTAACGAATTAAAACCACTACATTTTGATGCGGATTATACGATGGAGGAAGCGCTCGCGGAGGCGAAACGTTGTCTAAATTGTCCAAAACCTTTATGCCGAATGGGCTGTCCTATTGAAAACGAAATACCTCGTTTCATCCAAGCTATCGCACGTGGTAATTTTGGTGAAGCTAATGATATCTTAGCGGAACGAACAAATTTACCGTCTATCTGCGGTCGCGTATGCCCACGAGAAAATCAATGCGAAGGCAACTGTATCATGAATAAGGCGAAAAAACCGCCTATTAACATCGGTAAATTGGAACGCTTCGCTGCTGACTTTGAAAGCATCAATGAACTTCGCAAACCTAAGAAGATTAAACAAGATCTTGGTAAGGTAGCGGTAGTAGGGTCTGGTCCTGCAGGTTTGTCCGTAGCAGGTGATGTGGCTAAACTCGGTTATGAAGTAACCGTATTTGAAGGTCAATCTGAACCAGGGGGCGTACTCTTATTTGGTATTCCGGAATTCCGCTTGTCTAAAGCCGTTGTACGTCGTGAGATCGCTCGTCTTGAAGGGTTAGGCGTTAAGTTCGTATGCAATACATTTATCGGCCAAGATAAAACTTTGGACGATCTCTTTGCTGAAGGATATGATTCTATCTTCATCGGTACTGGTACGCATATTCCTCAAGACGTGCGCATGGAAAACGATGAAGTACCTGGTGTATTCCAAGCAATGTACTTGTTGACGAATGTACAATTGGTAGAAAATGGGGAACTTGATGAAAATCAAATTCCTGTTAAAAAAGGTGACCGTGTTATCATCATCGGTGGTGGTAACGTAGCGATGGATGCGGCTCGTACATGCGTACGTTTAGGCTGCGAAGCGGTAACAGTAGCATATCGTCGTAGCCAAGAACAAATGCCAGCCTTGTTGTCTGAATACGAAGAAGCGCGCGCTGAAGGCGTTCAATTCCAATGGTTCGCTTCTCCAGTAGGCGTAGAAGGTACAGATAAGGTTGAAGGCTTCAAATATGAAGTGATGGCGCTTAACGAAGATGGTGCAGGTATCCACGGCACTGGTAATTTCCAAGTAATGCCTGTTGATAAAATCATTATCGCCGCAGGTCATAAACCAAATGCTCGTCTTGTAGGTGAAGGTAATAACTTAAAGGTAGATGAAAAAGGTTATATTATTACATCTGAAGATCCATATGGTATGACTAGTCGTGAAGGCGTGTTTGCAGGTGGTGACGTTGTTCATAAACCTGCTACTGTAGTATTGGCTATGCGTGAAGCTAAAAAAGCTGTTGATGGCATGGTTAAATACATGGAAATCAAAAAAGCACAAGAAAGCGCAAATCAATAATTTTATATGAATACATAGAAAGGACTATACAGTTCAGCTGTATAGTCCTTTTGTATTGTTAATAGACTTATTATTCCTAAATGTATTTTAACAATATTGCGTATTTACTATATATCGCATTTACTATATATCGCATTTACTTTATATCGTATAGTCTTCTTGTATTATGAATAGAACTAGGTAATTTTATAAATCAAGTGTATGCATAATGTATGAATACTGTATAAAATTTGCAATATATAGATAATACCTGTATTTTTGATTTGCTATCTGTATTTTTAATGATAATAACTTTTATATATACTAAAATTCCACGAAATGATGAAATCCTACGAAATGAAATCTGCATAGCACAAAAGCCTTAACTAAAATGATTTACACATTAGTTTTTGTTAAGGCTTTTGTGTTATCGCTTTTCAACCACTACTAGGAAATGATTGAGCCCAGATTTATAGTAAAGGCATAAATATGTGTTGAGGGAGAAAGTAGATAGAGGTTGGCATGAATCCTATCGTATGTTGTCAAGATCTACAAGTTCGACAAGAAGTTCACAAGCTTGGTGTATTGATTTTACTTTGGCGCAGACAATTGGGAATGACTCAATATCAATTGGCAGATAAATCTGGTTTAGCCCAATCTTATATTAGTGATCTTGAAAGTGGTGCCGTAGATCCTCGGTGGTCCACAATTTATAGAGTAGTGTATGGACTTGGAGAAATGAATATACAAGATTTTTTGAATGGGCCGCAAACAATTAGAAGCCTAAAGATTCATTAATGATGATGACTTCCATAGTTTGCATATTGCGCATCTTTTTATAGTAAATGGTTAATGCATTACATATGCGGTCGGGAGAACCACAGTCATAGCATTTCTCTTCTAATGTGGCACATGGATTGAGAGAGCTCTTTTTGTTCTTTTTGCTGTTGAGCGGAGCGGCCACATTGCGTGCACGATAGATGGCGGAAGCTAAATCCGGCGTAATTTTGTTGATGCCTAGCACAAAAAATACCTCCTGAGAGCCGAATAAAGAGGCTGCAACACGATTACCCGTACCATCGATATTCACCATCTCTCCCGTCTGAGCAAGAGCGTTGACTGAGGTGAGGAATACATCACGGCCCATGGTGCGTAATGCGGTGTCGCGGAAGCTTTCACCGGGAAGCGGACGTTGAATATCTGTTATGTCATCGTTGACCTGGGCTAAGACATCATGAACCTTGAGCTCCAATAAGGTGTGAGAATCACCGATGGCTACACGTTTATTTTGAATACGGCCTTTTAAATAGGAAATAGCTTCTGCGCCTGTTTCAAAATAATGAACTACAAATTTATTTCGCTCCAAGGCTTTAATCGTTTTCTCTATGTCTATAGGCGTTTCGTTATTTTCTGGATTTATAACGGCGTTGATTGTTGTCTCAGTATTTGCCATAAGCCCTCCTAAATGAGTGTATAAGGAATATAAATTGGCATTTTGCTATCCGTATTTTATTTCTATTATTGTAGCGTGTATGTGTAAAGAGTTCAATTATTGGTATGTAGTTCGTAGATAAAACTTATTTGAGGCGTTAGGTTTTAAATTAAAAAATTAGGAATCTAATCCAATCTTATATTTAAAATGATAAAAAGTTGGAATGAAATCCAAGTTGATAGTTAAAATTGAGAAAAGTTGGAATGAGTTCCAACTTTCACAAAAGAGTATAATACTAGGAATGATATGTTAAGAAATAATTTTTACTTTTACCAATAGGTTGAATTTGCTATAATAATAGTATTGATATGGCGTAATGCCAATGTTAAGGAGGCAAAAATCGTGGATTTAATTCAAAATTTGAAAAACCAAGTAAAACCATTAGGTAAAAAAATCGTATTGCCAGAGTACCAAGATGAACGTGTTTTGGTAGCTACTGAAATCATTTTAAAAGAAGGTTTCTGCACACCTGTATTAGTAGGTAATCCTGCTGAAATCGCTGAAGCGGCTAAAGCTGCTGGCGTTTCTATCGAAGGCGCTGAAATCATCGATCCTGCTAACTACGATCGTTACCAAGAAATGGTTGATACATTCGTAGAATTGCGCGCTAAAAAAGGTATGACTCCTGAAAAAGCTGACGCAACTATGAAAGGCGACTGCTTATTCTTCGGCGCTATGCTTGTTCGTCTTGGCGCAGTAGATGGCATGGTTGCTGGTTCTGCTACTCCAACTGCATCTGTATTGCGCGCTGCATTACAAGTTGTAGGTACTAAACCAGGTCTTAAAACTGTATCCTCCACAATGGTTATGTTCACAGATAAAAAAGAATATGGCGATGATGGCATGCTCATCTTCTCCGACTGCGGCGTATTGCCTAACCCAACTAGCGAACAATTAGCTGATATTGCAGAATCCACTGTAGAAAAAGCTCGCAAAGTTGTTGGCATGGCTGATCCTCGCGTATCCATGTTGTCCTTCTCCACTAAAGGTTCCGCTTCCACTCCAGAAGTAGACAAAGTAGTAGAAGCTGTTAACATGTTGAAAGAACGTAATGTGGACTTCAAATTCGACGGCGAATTACAATTGGACGCTTCCATCGTTCCTTCCGTAGCAGAAAAGAAAGCTCCTGGTTCTCATGTAGCTGGTAAAGCTAACATCTTGATTTTCCCTGATCTTCAATCTGCTAATATTGGTTACAAATTGGTTCAACGCTTCGCTGGAGCTGACGCTATTGGTCCATTGATTCAAGGTTTGGCTAAACCTATCCATGACCTTTCTCGCGGTTGCTCCGCTCAAGACGTTGTAGATGTTGCGGCTATCGCTGCTGTTGAAAGCATCTAATTTCCATAATAACTTCATTTGAACGATTCAATGAAATATAAAAAGCTGATTCTTCGGAATCAGCTTTTTTGTTTTATACAGATATTGTTTGATATCTTTTGTAAATATATTGGTGAAAGCATATAGTGTTTGTAAGTTAATTTAGAACATAGAGAGTCAGAAAAATATAGTAGTTGTTTACATTTATATAGAAGGTGTATGATTAAGTTAAGAATATTTAATTAATATATTTAATCAATGTTTGAGTAAATGCACTTGATATGTACAAGTGTAGTTGTGTTTAGAGTCGTGAAAAGGAGAGGGCTATGATTTCTGTATTCGACACAAATCCCATTATTTTTGAAAGTGATGATCGTACCTTAACGATTAGTTACAATGGTGTACTTTGTAAAGATGCAAATGGGCAGGTTGTAACCGACATTAATTTTGAAGATGTAAATGAGCTTCATCTCACAAGATATTTAAATTCAAACTCTAATTATACGATTGTGTTTAGAGACCACAATTGGAAAAATATTGAAGGCCAAGATTTAGATACTGACCGTACAGATTGTAATGGTGGTCATAATATTCGTGAAACCAAAGCAATCATTGCTGCCTTTGCTCGCCATAAATTGACAGCGGACTTCCCTGCAAATTTAGACACGCTTCAATTACCATTGGATTATTCCATTATGGGTAAACGAGAAATTACCATTAAAAATGGCGTTATCTCTAATGGCAAGGTAGATATTCCTATTAAAGATATCCGTCGCGTAGTATGTGCATCTAATGGCACGATTAGCAAGCTTTTAGTATACAAGGAAGAAAAACCTAGCTCTTTCTTTAAAAAAATTTTTGATTCTCCTGATATGAAAATCACATTGAATGCAATCACATTACCTTTGTTGGAGGCTATCGTAACGCGCAATACAGGCCATGGTATTGATTTTACCCGCGGTAACGGTTTTGACCAAAAGGATTCCAACTATATTATTATCCGCTATCTTGACTCTGGTTACTTCCTTGATAAAGATGGTACAGCCCCTACAGAATGGCAGGAAACAGCCTCTGAAACAACGGCGGCCTTTGATTATGATATTCGTTATAAATATAATAGCGATTATTAATATAAGTTAGGAGATAGTATGTCTGTTTATCAATTTTCTCTGCCTACAAAGTCTGGTGAGTTACAATCATTGAAAGATTTTGAAGGCAAGGTTCTTATCATTGTTAATACGGCCAGTAAATGTGGTTTTACACATCAATATGAAGCCTTAGAGGCTTTATATAAGCAATATAAGGAGCAAGGCTTAGAAATTATCGCCGTTCCTTCCAATCAATTTGGAGAAGAAGAACCTGGTTCAAATAGCGAAATTCAATCGTTTTGTAAATTAAATTACGGTGTGACCTTTACGGTTATGGGAAAGGCAGATGTGCGCGATGAAAGTGCATTAGATCTTTTCAAATACATGATTCGAGAACATCCATTCCAAGGCTTCCCAGCTAGTGATAAGACGGAAATGCTTACGGATTATCTTAATGGTATTGACCCTAATTATCTAAATGATGATGAAGTAAAGTGGAATTTTACTAAATTTGTTGTAGATCGTAAAGGTAATGTAGTGGGCCGTTTTGAGCCTGTTGTAAGCCCAGAGGAAATGGAAGCTTTCATTAAAGAATTACTAGTGTAGTTTATATTCCTGAGGTGAGTACAGGCTGCACTTAATCAATTTAAATCAAATATTGAAAAATAATAGACATATAAAAACTGCTTGTACCATAGGTACAAGCAGTTTTTGTGTGTATAGATTTATATAGTATTAGTGTGTAAGTTATTATTCTGCATCCTCAAAGATAAAGCCTGTCATGGATAGGGAGCCTAAATTATAAGTTTGATTAAATACAGTCGGTTTTGCACTTTCACTCGCACCCATAATATAAATTAATGGCAGATAGTGATCTGGTGTAGGTGCTGCATAGCTAGCCTGAGGATGTCGAGTGTAATTAACAATAGCATCTATATCGTTTTCTAAGACTGCCTTAGAAATGTATTGGTCAAACTCAATTGTGGCGGAGGTGCCGGATGGACTGTCCCATTCTATGCGTCTTAGATTATGAACGATATTACCGCTACCCATAATAAGATAGCCTTCATCGCGTAATGACTGAAGTTTTGTTCCTAGTTGATAGGCTTCTTTTGGGCTCAGGTGTTTGTTGATAGATAGTTGGACAACTGGAATTGATGCATCAGGGAACATGTGAACTAACATGGTCCACATGCCGTGATCGATGCCCCAAGTGTCATTTATAGAAACGGAGTTACCCAGTAATTTTTGTACTTCTTTCGTTAAATTGCTGTCACCCTTTGCAGGATACACAACTTTGTAAAGTTCTTGAGGGAATCCATACATATCGTAAATTTGTTTTGGCTTCTCTGCACTTTGAATGTATGTGCCATCTGCATACCAATGGGCGGAGATGGCGAGTATGGCTTTTGGTTTGCCATAGTTGTTAATTATATTTTGTCCTATACTTTTGAAAGTATTTGTTGTTTCTGTATGTTCTAAGGCCATCATAGGACTGCCGTGACCGACGAATAGTGTAGGCATGCGTTTCATAATATCACCTAATCCTTCAATTGATAATGTGTAATCTGTTTAATGCTGTAAAATTGATACAATTGTTTAGCTATAAATGTTGATGACTAAATTTAATAGTTATTGATTCACCAACCGATAATTGTATTTAGTTAGTAAGTTTATTATATATTGGTGCAAATATTTTGAATAGTAGAATTATTTGAGATAGGTACTATCAAATATGATAGAATTGTGATATTTACTGATTAAAAATTTTTCAAAAATTTTTGTACCCTAAAAAATGATACTATAAAATACTTGCAATTCTAAAAAATTGTGATATGATTTGAACTACATTAAGTGGAAATATTTCTAATACCGAAATAGAAATTGTAGTGTAGCTATAAAGAGTAGCTTAGTTATAGATGTTAATTTTGTTATAACAAGCTACTTAAGCTAGATATATAAGGAGAATGACAATGGCAGAGCAACTCGTAAATGTTCATGATCTAGTTGGCAGATGTCCTTTTGCAACGAGTCAAAAGTTATTGGCTGGCAAATGGTCTTTGTTGATTATGCATGAATTATCTGAAGGTCCTGTGCGCTTCCGTGAACTAGAGCGGAGATTACATCCCATTACGCAAGCTACACTTACAAGAGCGTTGCGCCAAATGGAAGATGACGGCCTTGTACATCGTGAAGTATATGGAACCATTCCACCAAAGGTTGAATATAGCCTTACCGAAGTGGGAGCTGGTTTTAAAACTGTATTAGCTTCCCTTGAAAACTGGGGTAACCAATATATCGACTATATGAAAGCCGCTGGCCGCATCTAAGAAATGCCAGCGGCATTTCTGCCCTTATTATGATACATATGGGGCACTATATATTTGATAAGACTTTAAAAAAGTCCTTTATATGTGTCATGAATAGCCATTTGTTTATGCCATGTATTTAGAAAAATATGGTATAATAAAAAATACGAATGATATAAATTCTCAATAAATTAGAGGTATTGATAATAATGTTACATGTTACTTTTTTAGCGCATAGCGGATTTCTCGTAGAGGATGGTAAGCGTTGCTATGTGTTTGATTATTATAAGGATCCTAATAATATTGTTTGGCAGTTGGCTAAACGAGGTCGTGAACTTTGGTTCTTCGTAAGTCACACTCATGGAGATCACTTTAACCCATCCATTACGGAGTTTGATGGTCCTCAAACGCGCTATATTTGTCATCAAGATGTGCCGTTAGAGGGCAAGGTAAAAAAATGTATTACCATGCGCCCTGGCCAAGATGCACTATTAGATGATGTAGGCATCCATATGTATGGCAGCACCGATGAAGGTGGCTCTTTTTACATAAAGACAAATACGGCGAATATCGACTCTGACTCTATCTTCCATGCAGGAGACCTTAACTGGTGGCATTGGCTTGGTGATACGCCAGAAAACAATGCGGATGCAAAGCGTATGGCTTGGCGTGAGTTCAAGGAATTAGAGGGCTTGTCCGTAGATGTAGCGATGTTCCCTGTAGACAATCGTTTGGAAGACGCTATGGAATGGGGCAGTATTGAATTTTTGCGCCGTGTACAGGTGAATAAAGCCTTTATTCCAATGCATTTGAATGGTCCATTATGGACACCGTCTGTGTACTTTAAAGCTCTCTTTGGGGAGGTGTCGATTTGGGAACCTCAAAAAGATGGCGATGAGGCTACATTTTAGATTGTAGATATAAGTGTGAAAGTCCGTAGACCTCGAGGTCACTACGTTATATAGGAACAGTCTATATGCGTAATTGAGTAAGTTAGGATCAAGTGATGATGAAAACTAAACCAGTGGCAACCACCCTGTTGGTTGTCATGGCTATTATATTTTTAATTTCATATCCGCAGCGACATGATACATTTTGGGCCTTTATCATGCATATCTCTGGGGCAGCTATGATAGGCGGCCTCGCGGACTGGTATGCAGTAACGGCTCTCTTTACGAAGCCTTTAGGCATTCCTTTCAAAACGGCAATCTTGCCGCGCAGTAAGGAACGATTAATTCAGATAGGCCGCACTATGCTCAGCGAAGAGCTATTGCGCGTGCCACAGATGTATTATGCTATCAAAAAAGAACGTGTTATGGTCCGTATCGTTGAATACGGCATGAGCGATGTGGGACAAGTTCAAATTCGAAATCTCTTGTACGGTGTGGGCAATCAAGTTTTATCTCATATGGATATTGAACCGATGCGCCAAGAGATTAATAAGGCCATTTATAAGGGGGTTACAAACTGGAAAGCAACACCCCTTGTTATTCTCTTTGGTCGTTGTATGCTAGAACGTCACACAGCAAGCGTGTTTTGGTTTTATTTTAACCGCACATGTCAGCGTGTTATCGCATCAAATCAGGTATATCCCTATTTGTATCGCGTCATGCTAGACATTATGAAAACTTATACAAAGGATTCTTTCTTTCGTGAATTGGCCATCGCCTTTGGCGGAGATGGACTTTCACCAGAACGATTGGTAGAAACGGTACAGAAAAAGGCCGTTCAATTCTTGAAGGAAAATGAATCTATTGACTCTGCATTGGGACGCTATGTATGGGGCCAAGCTATTCGCTTTTTCAATAATTTGGAAACTAATACAGAGTGGCAAGCTTTCATTGAAGAACATAAAAATCAGTGGATTAGAATGGTTCTTGAAGAATGGGAAGGCAAACTTATCGATGGGGATACATTGGATTGGAAACGCCTCATGGACATCGTTATGGAGCGCTTTAATGTGCTCGGTACCGAAATTTTGTTGAATCCAGACAAGCAGGCGCCGTTTGAACGGTTCTTCTTGTTGCGTAGTATTCCGTGGTTGCAGAAATTGAACCCCCTCATCGACAGTGTGGTAGGTCAAGAATTATCCCGCTATTCGCCTGATGAAATCACTCAAATTGTTCGCGGCAAAATGTACTATGACCTTCAAATGGTGCGTATTAATGGTTCCCTTATAGGGGCTGTCCTTGGCGGCATCTTATACGGTTTGACCATCATTGTAGAGGGGGTGCTCAAATGATTAGTTATTTGAAATCCCTTACCTTGAAACAGCGTGCTAATGGCATTTTAGGCTTGACTGCCGTATTGTATTGTTTTGCTTTTGTAGGACAATTTTTCTTTGGCTATGAAAGTTGGTATCAACCGTTGTACTGGGCTGTTCAATCTGCCCTCATCGGTAGTGTGGCTGACTGGTTTGCTGTAACAGCATTATTCCGTAAGCCACTAGGTTTCCCATATCATACAGCGCTAATTCCTCGAAATAAAGATCGCCTCATTAATGGTGTTATTAAACTTGTAGAGACGAAGATGCTTACCAAGGAGCGTTGTAAAGTATTATTGAAAAATGTGCAATTTGTGCCATTGTTTGAAAAGTTCTTGTTGTCTCCTGAGGGGCAGCGAGCAGCACGTCTTGTGATTCATCAAGGACTACACCTTTTATGGAAATCTCAAACTAATGAAGAATGGGCACAATGGGGGGCAAAACGCATTCGTGGATTGCTTCAACAACATTCTCTCGTGCCCGTTTTGAAACACGTATTACTCGATTTATGTGAGCATAATCGCTATGAAAGTATGGTTGTGCAAGTTCTAAATGTGATTCAAGAACGGATTAATCATCCAGCTATGGTTACCTGGCTTACCGCTGTCGTAGCAGAAGAGGCACATAAGAAAAAGCGAAAAGGCTTCTGGTCTGATTTCCTTATTTCTATGTCCGAAGCTACCGATGTAGTAAACTATCAAGAAATGGCAGAGGCTATTGTACAAGAGGCCTATGCGATGCTGGAAAGCTGGAAGCGGCCCAATAGCCCCGAACGAACTGCTTGGTTGCGACAATGGGTAGAACCAATTCGTAATATTGAAGAGAATCATGAAGTCTGCGATGCTCTTAATGAAGCGTGGGAACGTTGGATTCGCGAACAAGACTGGGAATCTGTTATCGAAAATCATTTATGCCCTTATATAGAAGAACTATTGCTCGTAGGGGATGAAAACGGAGAGACTCCGGCTCAGGTTTTAGTTAATATTGCTCTTGAATTATGGAATGTATACGGTCAATCGGACGATCTTAGAAATCGTATTGAAAAAACCTTACACGATATTGGCGACTACGTACTTGAACAAGGGTATGACCTCATTGAAACTATCATACGTCAAGTATTAGGTGGACTCAGTACAGATAAATTTATTTACTTTATTGAATCTAAGGTGGAGGACGATCTCAGCTGGATCCGCATTAATGGTGCTATCGTTGGTGCTGTAGCGGGTCTGCTTGTATGGACCTTCCTCGAATATGTATATATGCCGTTTTGGCAACAATTTGTAGGCTAAAGTTAATTATCTATAATAAGTTGCTTTAAAATTAAATACACAAAAACTAGCATATAGAAGGAGCTTCTATATGCTAGTTTTTTATGGTTTAATTAATTCTACATTATGGGCTTTTTGAATTAAAATGGATATAGAAACGGGACTGACCATTGGTCAGTCCCGTTTATGTTATTCTTCCCTTGTATTGTACGGTAATCGCACGGTAAATGTAGTTTTTACTTGTGGTTCACTCGTGGCCGTTACTGTACCATGGTGTAAGTTAATAACTTTATTTACAAAGTATAGGCCTAGGCCGATGCCGTGATTAGACTTTTTATTTCGCGATTGTTCCGTCTGATACATCCGATCCCAAATATGATCCAGAGCTTCAGGTTCGATGCCAATACCATTATCTGTTACGGTAATGACTAAGTCTCTGCCTACTAGGTTAGCCGAAATATCAATAGTAGAGTTTGTAAACTTAATGGCATTGTCCACTAGGTTTGTGATAGCTCGACGTAATGATACTTCGTGAGCATTCATATGTAAATTAGGTTCAATATGAGATGTAATCGTAATCTGTTTATCTGTATTTTCTGTACAGAGTCTTGTATAGTCGTGGACCATATTGGATAACATCAATGATACATTGACAGGTGCAAAGCTTAGACCTTGTGCATTTTCAAGGCGGGCTACATCAAGCAGTTGGCTTACGAGGTTAGTCATGAACTTAGCTTGCTCTAAGATATGTGTTAAACCTTCCCGTAGATCTGCTTCCGTACGACCGTATTTTAAAGCAAATTCACTTTCTGCTTTAATAACGGCAATTGGTGTACGTAGCTCGTGAGATACGTCAGAACTAAATTGTCTTTCACGATTGGAAGAATCCTCAAGACCTGAAATCATACGGTTAAATGTTGTAGTTAGTTCGTAGATTTCATCTCTCGCTGTGCGAGCAGGAATGTCGATACGACGGCTCAAGTCGTTGTTCTTACCGATGACTTTAGCTGTTTTCGTCAAGGTTCGGACCGGTTTAAGTCCTTTTTTGATGAAAAGATAACCGCCTAGGGAGGAAATTAGTAAGAAAATGATATTCCCTAACAGTAAGCTGTATAAAAGGTTTTCCGTCTTTTTAGAGGCTGTTTTTACTTTTGTAACAGCACGCAAAATACCACGATAGTTCGGTTCGTTGACCGGCGTATCGTAGTAGTAGAAGGTATCATCACCAGCAGCAATTTCACCAACTTGGCCTAAGGAAAGGATTGTTTGGTTTGGAAACCCATCTGGCAAGGCGCCTTTAATAATATAGCCGTCTTGAGTTGATACAAAGAAGAATGTATTATCTTGGTACGGTTTAAACTTGCGAATATCCGTAGCCATAATCATCGCTTGTTGTTGTAAGCGTTCGCGCACTTCTTTGTTATCGGATTCATGTGTATATGCGTAAATCCATGCGGATGCAACCATCAAAATGATAAGCAAAAAGATGGTATACCAAGACATAATTTTAAAGGTTAGGGGCAGCCGATTAAATAAATCGGTGGCTGCCCCAGACATGGTATCTAGATCTCGGTGAGGATCATTAGTTTTCTGTTTTGAGGACATACCCTACTCCACGAACCGTTTGAATGAGTTTTACATTCTCATCAGTATCAATTTTCTTGCGCAAATCTTTAATGTATACGTCGATAAGGTTAGAGTAGCTTTCATAATCGTATTCCCAAACATGGTCAAGGATTTGTTGACGAGATAATACGATATTTTCGTTACTTGCTAAATAGAATAATAGGTCGAATTCTTTTGCAGTCAATGTAATTGTTTCGCCGTCGCGTTTAACAGTACGTTGAGGAACATTGATGGTAAGTGGACCTACATGGATATCGTTTTGTGCATGACGCGCATTACGACGAGCTAATGCATAAATACGAGCGGTTAACTCTTCAAGATCGAAAGGCTTTACAAGATAATCATCTGCACCAGTGTTAAGGCCTGTAACTTTATCTTGTAAGGAATCCTTTGCTGTTAAAAGCAATACAGGTGTTGTATTACCGTCGTTACGCATTTGTGCAAGAGCACTGATACCATCGAGGATTGGCATCATAATATCCATTACGATAACGTCATAGCTAGATGTGTTAACGTAATCGATCGCTTGTTGCCCGTTAAAGCATGTATCAACTGTCATATTTTCTGCGCGTAAATATTTAGCCGTGCTACCATTCAGCATTTCTTCGTCTTCTACAAGTAAAATTTTCATTCTCTGTTCTCCTTATGTATGATTTAAAAATATAGCTCTCCAACTACATTAATTATAGTCATTATATATATATATATAAACTTTCTTTTTTTGAAAGCCACAACACCATATAAGGGTGACTATATATATAATATTATATAACTTATTTATCTATTATCATACCTTATACAATAGTAATGAGCAAAAGATGAATGTACATGCGAGTTTACAAGACTTTTCTTCATTTTTGAAAGCCTTAAAAATGGTGAAAGACTGAAACTTAATGAATTCTACTAATGAATAAAATCTAACTATATCGAAGATTGCCGTATGCGCATAGATGAGGGTGATTTTATCGATTTTAGATGATGTGCGATAAATCACTAAAAAAACTTATGATAATTATTATCACAGAAATAAATGCTTGTTATGAACGGAGAAATACGATAATTTTCGATGATTAAATTCGAGGTAAATTTAGTAGGAATTTAATGGATATTAATTATTAGGAATGGTTAGCAATAATTAAAAAGCTAGTGTTTATGCGAATTCTATAGATACCAAAGGAAATAAAAACATATAAAAATTTCGGAACCGAACTACTTTCGTAAAATCCTTAACTTCTTGTAAAAATTATTCATATAGGTAATTTTTTGACTCCTCTTTTTACCTTAAAAATGCTAAGTGAAATAAATTATCAATTAGATTAATCAAAATTAATTATGCATAATAGGGTTTAGACATGACCTGAAATGCTCTCTATAATTATAGGTAAAGAAATAAGAAAAATCGCATAAGTATGGGGTTTTTCTTGAAAGAAAAATGATTAGGTTATCAAAAATTTTTATAAGTTTTTGAAATGAGATAGTCTAACAGGTTTCTTATTAATAGGTAGTTATGAGGAGGTCATTATGGAACAGTTTGATGTTCTAGTAGTAGGTAGCGGTGGCGCCGGCATGCGTGCGGCTCTTGAAGTAGGTCGTCGCAAAGGCTTAAAAGTAGCTCTTATTACTAAAATTTTCCCAACTCGCTCTGCAACAGCAATGGCGCAAGGCGGTGTAAATGCATGTTTGAACAACGTTGCAGCTGAAGATACAGTTGAAACTCATACTTTCGATACTGTAAAAGGTTCTGACTATCTTGGCGACCAAGATGCAATCGAATTCTTCTGCTCTCGTTGTCCAGAAGGCGTACTTGAAATGGACCACATGGGTGCTCCATTCTCCCGTACTGAAGAGAATAAAATTGCGCAACGTAACTTCGGTGGTCAATCCTATCCACGTACTTGCTACTCTGCGGATAAAACTGGTCACGTTATTTTGCACACAACTTACGAACAATGCTTGAAAGAAGGCGTACACTTCTTACAAGAATGGTATCTTTTAGATCTTGTTAAATCTGCAGAAGGTCACGTTGGTGGCGCTGTAGTTTGGAACATGAAAGAAGGTAAAGTAGAACAAATTAAAGCGAAAGCTATTATCTTGTCTACTGGTGGTGCAGGCCGTATCTTCTGGACTCGTACTACAAACCCATTCCTTTCCACAGGCGATGGTATGGCAGCAGCATTCCGCGCTGGTAACGGCTTGAAAGATATGGAAATGATCCAATTCCATCCAACTGGTCTTGGTCGTACTGGTATCTTGATGTCCGAAGCGGTTCGTGGTGAAGGTGGTTACCTTCTTAACGCTGAAGGCGAACGTTTCATGAAAAAATATGCGCCTAACAAAATGGAATTGGCATCTCGTGACGTTGTAGCGAAAGCCATCGAAGATGAAATCGCTGCAGGTCGTGGTTTCGGTTCTGGCCTTAACGCATATGTAGTAGCTGACCTTCGTCACTTGGGCCCTGAAGTTATTATCGAAAAACTTCATGGTATCCGCGACTTAGCTATGTGCTTCGAACATTGCGATCCATTGACTCAACCGGTACCTATTCGTCCTACATGTCATTATACAATGGGCGGTATCGACGTAGTGGATTACAAAACTTGTGCATGTGAATTGCCTGGTTTGTTCGCTTCTGGCGAAGCATCTTGTATCTCTATCCACGGTGCGAACCGCTTGGGTGGTAACTCCTTGGCAGACGGCGTAGTATTCGGTAAAGTATCCGGTGCTGGCGCAGCTGATTATGCTGAAACACATGAACAACCTAATGTAGATGCGGAACTTGCTGCAGCTGCAAAAGCTTGGGAAGCTCGTTTCACAGAAGTAACATCCCGTGAAGGCGGTCGCCCGGTTGTAGAAATCCGCGATGCATTGGCTGATGCAATGTGGAATAAAGTAGGTATCTTCCGTAATGAAGAAGGTATTACTGAAGCCTTAAAAGAAATCGAACAATTGATTGAAGATTATAAAACTTGCTATGTAGGTGACCCTGAACGTACTTACAACATGGCATTCGTAAACTATTGTGAAATCGGCTCCATGTTAACAGTAGCAAAAGCTATTGCTATGGGCGCTTTACACCGCCGTGAATCTCGTGGTGCTCATATACGTGAAGACCATCCTAAACGTAATGATGAAAGATACTTAAAACATTCTTTGATCAAATTAGGTGCTGACGGTCAATACGAATTAACAGAACGCGACGTAGTGTTCACTAAATACGAACCACAAGAAAGGAAGTACTAAGATGAGACAAATCACCTATCATATTCACCGTTACCAACAAGGTCGCGCGTTTGTACAGACTTTCAAATTCGATTACGAACCTGACCGTACAATCCTCTGGGGCCTTCAAAAAATTAAAGATACACAGGATCCAACTTTGACATTCTTGGCAGCTTGCCGTTCCGCAGTTTGCGGCGCTTGCTCCATTCGTGTAAACGGCGAAGCGATGCTCGGCTGTGAATCTAAAATCGATGAGTTAACAGAACGTTATGGCACAGACGAATTGACAATCGCTCCGATCGGCAACTTCCGTGTTATCCGTGACTTAGTTGTTGACTGGGAATCCAAAGTTGATCGTTTGAAAACAGTTGCTCCTTGGATTTTCCTTAAAGCTGAATTCAACGAAGGGGACAAAATCGTTCGCCAAACTCCAGCTGACTTCAAAAAATTCGTTGCTGGTACAGAATGTATCCTTTGCGGTTGCTGTGCGTCTGAATGTAACAAATTGACTGCACGTCAAGATGACTTCTTAGAACCATATGTATTCACAAAAGCTAACCGTTTCGTATTGGATAGCCGTGATGATGCACCTATGGCTCACATTCAACCTGCATTTGACAATGGCCTTTGGAAATGCGTTCACTGCATGAACTGTATCTCCCGTTGCCCTAAACACTTAAAACCTGCTCAAGATATTTCCAACTTGCGTAAAGAAGCTACAAAAGCTGGTCTTACTAACAGCAAAGGCGTTCGCCATGCAGTTGCTTTCAAAGAGGACCTTTACAAAACTGGTCGCTTGAAAGAAGTTTCTATGAGCTTGAAATCTGATGGTGTTGTAGATTCCGCTAAACAAGCATTCTATGCATTGCGTTTGTGGAAACACAGCAAAATCAATCCATTCGAACTTGTAGTACCTCAAAAACCTGTAAATGGTATTGATGGTGTTCGCAGACTTATGAAAGCAGCTGAGGAGGTAAGCAAATAATGAAATACGCATTTTTCCCAGGTTGCGTTCTTGAAAGCGCTGCCAAAGAAGACTACTTAGCAACAGTTGCTGTAGCTAAAAAATTAGGCATCGAGTTGGAAGAACTTGACGGTTGGACTTGCTGTGGCGCGTCCCACGTTCAAGACATCGCTCCAGAAATTACACTTGCTACAAATGCACGTAATATTGCACTAGCAGAAGAAAAAGGTTTGAACCTTTTAACTGTATGTAACACTTGTACTTTGATGCTTCGTGAAGCTAAAAATGAACTTGATGCAAACGAAAAAGAAAAGAACGAAGTTAATAAAAAATTAGCTCAAATCGGTAAACAATATCGCGGTACAACTGATATTACTCATTTCTTATGGGTATTGATCCGCGATTACGGTTTGGATAAATTGAAAGCTAAAGTTGTTAAACCTTTAACTGGTTTACGTGTAGCTGAATATTATGGTTGCCATATTCTTCGCCCTCAAACTGAAATGGGCTTCGAAGATTATCAAATGCCTACATCCTTAGCAGATTTAATCTCCGCTATCGGTGCTACACCAATCGACTTCTCCCGTAAACTTGATTGCTGCGGTTTCCATGCTGTATACCCTGCACATGATTCCGTAATGCAAATGACTGGCTCTATCAACAAAGATGCGGCTACAGAAGGCGCAGATTGCGTAGTTACTCCTTGCCCACTTTGCCAAATGCAACTTGATATGTTCCAAAAAGAAGCAAAAGAAGTTGTAGGCGGCGGCAAAGATATGCCAATCTTGCACATGTCCCAATTAGTAGGTCTTGCTCTTGGCATTTCCCCTGCTGAAATGGGCATGCCTAAACGTCACTTAACTGACACTGCAGCAGTGACAAAATTCGTAGGTTAATTCGTTTGATTTAGACATGATCAGAGTTGGTCTATATAGTAGTCTGAATCTAAACCTATTATCATAATTACCAGAAGAACCCCCTAGCTTAGGCTAGGGGGTTCTTCTTTTGGTCAGTTTGAAACCTTTCTAATGGAATATGATTCTCTTAGTCTAGTATTGCGATTATAAATTATGGGAGGGAAAAAGATACAATGAAATAAAAACAATGAAAAAGATACAAGAAAATAAATACAATGAGATAGATGCAGTGATATATAGGTTTTATAAATTAATTTGATTTTGATATCGATTGATAATTGTAGTATAATAAGTATACAAATTGTATACACTTATATGAGTAATAGCTAATATGTTGTAATTCATAAATTATTATAATGCTATATATATACTAGACTATACAATATAATTTTGGGAGATATTATATTGGACATGCTAGTCATTATGCTTTGAGAGGGCGATTAGCATTATAGAGTGTATATACGGGGGAAATAATGAATGATATGCTATTAGAATATATTGATCGAATGATTGATCAAGAGACAGAACATCGTGTTTTTTCTGTGGATTTTAACAACAAACAGTACTTTGTAAAACAGGATATAAGTAACCATCGCTCTAGTTGGATTAAGCCCGCACCTAGAGCTTCTTTTGATTATGAGTTTTACAAGATTTCTTTTGTGAATACGCAATTGCCAGTAGCTCCTGTTATTGTTGGTTTTAGAGAACATTATTTTGTTACAGAAGCTTGTGGTAAAACGTTAACATATTATAGCCAATTGCCCGCTCAACATCCAGAGGATGATAGTTTGCAGGATATGTTAAGTCATATTTTTTATATGTTTGGCAAGACATTAGGTCAGTTGCATGATTATGGCTTGAGTCATGGCCGTCCTGCTATGCGCGACATTACCTATGAGCCTGAACTAGATAAGATCACATTGCTCGATTGGGAGAATAGCCGTCGTTGGCCTGAGTTAACACCGCAAGGCTGGGATTTACTCGTCTTCGTTCACAGCTTCCTTCGGGAGGATAATTTACCTATTTCTTACCTATATGCTATGATGAATGGCTATAGCTCAGCCTGTACAGCCCGTGAGACAGTGCTACATATAAAAGACATTTTGCGTAAACATGAATATCTTTTTAAATTCTGTCGTATGTTAAATCCTCTACATTTTGTGGACACTGAAGCTGCTGTTAAAGCATATGACTTTATATTGGCGTTGAAAACCGAATAATATGTATTTGAATAGTACTCGTAATAAGAGCACTTTATAGACCTTTACTGGTGATATCTAGAATATTAATCTTCTAGATATCATTAGGTAGAGGTCTTTTTCTATTTCAATTTATAGTATTACAGTCAGAGTTCAGCTACTTTCACCATAAGTACCTTAAATAACGGCAAGGGGGTTGTCGAACAAGGCCCTCAGGAATATAAGAGGGTGAAAGGAGGTGATACGATGGCTAACATTAAACGCACTAAATTGGTGTTGCGTTTTAACATCGGTACCGAAGATGCGCCGAAGTACAAAGACGTAACTTATACTCGTGTTGCAGAAGAAGCGTCTGACGATAATGTGAAAACCGTTGGTAATGCGCTGGCAGCCTTGTATGACCACAGCTTGTCCGACGTGGTCCGCGTCAATGAAGTATCCTTAGGGCATTAAGGGTAGAGTTTCTACTCATTCTTGTTTTAGGTGATCCAAACACATTTTATTGCTAGATTCGTACATTCTCAGATAGTCGTAAAGAGGTGTAGAAATAGCAAGTCCACACATTCCCATCCTTATTGATATGAATCGAAGATATGTATACTTGTAATCTAACATGTTTACAGCCTATCTAGATTTGATGAACTTGTTTATGAAACGTGAAAGGAGGCGCCCACATGGCGGAAAAACGCGTTGTATATCTTACATTTTCTACGGTCGGTGGTAAAAGCACATCAGTCACAATTAGTGCTCCTCGTGCTGGAATTACTTTACAAGATGCTAAAACAGCGGCTAATGCGTTAGTGGCTAATAAAGTAATTCTTGGTTCTGGTGATGCAGAATTAGCAGCATTTACTACAGCTCGTGAAGTAAAGACACAAACTACTGAATTGCAATAGTACTGCTTCTATGATGTAGTCTAGAAAGGTACAAATATAATCTAAAGGTAGTATAAAAGCGATCATGGAGAAATCCTGGTCGCTTTTTTGCGTATTAATTGAGATATAAATTCAAAATTATTTCAGATTCATAGATTATAATGCTCTTAAAGTGCTTGTTATACATATAAGATTGGAAAATGTAGTATGATATGATAGACTTATTAAGTGATTTTATTTATCAATTAACAATAGCATAGTCTGTTTGCAATCAGTTTGTTAGTGTAGGAAATTAGTATATAGAATTAAGCTACTTATAAAGGAGGTTTACGATGAAAGAGGCGTGGGAATTATTCTTACATGGTGGATTTGTTATGTGGCCGCTACTAGTGGCACTTATCATAACCGTAGCTATAGCGATAGAACGTATAGCTTATTATCGACAATTGAAGCGGGAAATGTTTGCTCTGAATGATGCATTAGAAGAGAGCGAAATAAACTGGCAATCCTTATTAACTAGCTTAGAATCTAAATATACAGCTAATATTTCGTATAATCTGACTCGCGTGCTTGGACAGTGTCATGATCGCAATGTATTGCAATCCAAAATGGAGGATATGGTGGCCCATGTTTATACGCACGCTTCACGTGGCCTTGATTGGCTCTCTACTATTGTTACGATAGCACCATTATTAGGCTTGCTTGGTACTGTAACGGGTATGATTGGTGCCTTTCAGGTGTTCGGTGCTGACGGTGCGGTACCTACTGCTATTACCGGTGGTGTGGGGGAAGCCCTTGTCGCAACTGCTTCTGGTCTTTGCGTGGCTATTGTGGCATTGTGTTTTCATGCCGGGTTTACTCATCATGTACGTATGACAATATCTCGTTTAGAAGATTCGTTTTCTCGTATTTTAGATTCTTATGATCGGGGGCATGCTGCATGAAACGAATGAGCCGTATGGAGGGAGAAAAGCCTACTTTGATGATTATCCCTATGATTGATATCATCTTTTTCTTGCTCGTATTTTTTATGATTAGCACCATATATACGATTCCACAACAATCCTTGTCTATTATGCTACCAAAAACGAAAACGCAGCAGTCTGCTGAGTTGCGCCCAGTTTTAATTGATTTTGAAAAATCTGGGCAGTTGATGATCGATGATGGATATGTGACGAAAGAACAGCTTATTAGCTCTGTGAAAGCCAAAATTGGAGAGAATAAAAATCAAAACTTCCTTATTCGTGCTGACAAGGATTTGAGTTATGGCAAGGTCGTGGAATTAATGGATGATATGAAATTAGCCGGCGCTGCAAGTATTAGTATTGCCACTGTTAATAAATAGGTGATGCTATGGCAAAAAAATATGTAGATGTGTGGAAATATCCACATATGACCTATAAAAAAGCCTTTGTTATTGCTACCATTATAAGTATTATTACGGTGGGTATTGCTTTTATTTCTTTTTCTGATTATATCGAATCTCAAATGACCGGATCGTTACAAATTAATTTTCTAACGGAACAGGAAGCAGAGAAACAAGTAGAGGAAATTAAAGAGCATATTAAAGAAGAGAAAGCTCATGAACTTCAACACCAAAAAGAATTGGAAAATAATAATGTTCAACCTGATAACGGTGGAGCCGGTCATGGAGGACAAAATGGAAACTCTGCTGTTCCTACAAAAAGTGATATAAGTCCGTCTAGTCAACAAGCGAGTATTGGTGAAATAGGAACGGTTAAACAATCTTCTGTTGGTAGCAATACGGGGAGTGGACTTGTCGGAGCTGAAGGTTCTGGGATCGGGTATGCACCAACAGGTAGCGGAGAAGGGCTTAGCGATCGTGAAGGTACCGGAGGTACTGAAGTTGATGTCGGTGATGGCGGCACATTCAGTTATGATGGGTATTGGAGTAATTTACAAAGTGCAATTAATAGTAATTACCCTACAGATGCATACACTATGGGAATTCAAGGTGATGTAACACTAAGAATTTATTTTGCCCCAGGTGGCAGTGTTGCCAGTGTGGAAGTTCTTAACTCTGATGACCCTATGTTATCAGAGCATGCTAGGGAATATGCTCATAGTGTAGGTGGGGCTGAAAATTCTACAGGTACACAGCAATATGCAGATATCACAATTCACTATAATTTATAAGTATAATGAAAAACTAGTATCTTTATAGATACTAGTTTTTTTATATGTATATATATTACTTTGATAACATAAAATAATATTGATAGTTATTCTTAATGAATATATAATTGAGATTAGATATCGTTTTATACTATTAGAGCCCTAATATATTTTCTGGAGGTGTGTGATGAAAAAATCATTGACAGCACTGTTATGTGTTGTGTATCTAACATCTGCTGCAGGTGTGGTAGGTGCAGAAAATAATAGTTCTACAAGTGTAGTTAGTGTGAATGAATCTCAAAATAATGCAAGCGATGAGCAGTCAAGACGTATGAAAGACATTACGGTTACCGCTACTCGTACGGAGGCCTTAGTTCGGGATGTACCAATTGCGACAACGATTATTTCACAAGAAGAAATTAAAAGTCGCCAATATCGTAATTTAGAGCAAGCCTTACAAAGTGTGCCAGGCGTTGCTTTCAGCACCGATGCTCACGGTGGACAAAATATTACGATGCGTGGTGCCGAATCTCGTCATACATTAATTCTTATTGATGGACGACGTGTTACTGGAGAGTTGACGAAAACAAGAGCTAATGCTATGGGATGGCTTCGTCAAGGCATGGATAATGTGGAGCGCATCGAAATAACGCGTGGTCCTTCGAGTGCCCTTTATGGTTCCGAGGCGAACGGTGGGGTTATTAATATTATTACAAAACAATTCAGAAAGCCAAGTGTAGAGGTTAATACTGAAATTTCCCGACGTGATGCATCGAGTGCGACAGGGTATAACTTCAATGTATTGGCTCGTAGTGGACAACAAGGAAAGTGGAACGGATCGATTGGTGCTGGAATTCGCAGGAATATAGCGGGAAATAATGATTCTGGCTCGGATAATAACTATCATGGTGACCGAATACCGCTTCATTTTGACGTATCTTATCAAGCGGGAAAAAGGGATAAATTTTCCTTCTTTATAGATCGAGAAACTGAAGATTTGGATATGAATACGAAAAAGGGTAGCGCATTAACTCAATCGGTTGATAAAAATACGACGACTACAAGCACAGGCCTTCGTTGGAATGGCCGTCGCGGTCGGTCATCGCTTATGGTGCAGTCTTACTACAATCATTACAAAGACACTTATGATCAATATAAGCGCACGGGTGGCATAAAAAAACTATCCATTTGGGATGAATATTATAATAAAGAATGGATTACAGATGCACAGGTTAATACGGCAATTGATAAGAAGAATCTCTTGACGTATGGCGTTCAATTCCGCCGTCAAGAAGCGATTAGTACGCGTATTAATAATGGCTCCATAGCATGGTCAAGAACTCGAGAAGGCATTACAGATACTGCGGGTAAGGCAACCATTAATTACGGTAGTTACTTTGTGCAACATCAATGGAAACCTAGTCGTAAATGGGTAATTATTCCTGCTGTTCGCTACGATACGTCAAATGCATTTGATAGCCATTGGTCGCCTAAGATTGGTGTTACCTATAAAGCAAATGATAGTCTTCGCTTTAAAATGAACTATGGTGCAGGCTACTCCACACCTGGTATGACGGAAATGTATCATCATTGGCTTATGGCATCTAATGTGCCAAGAGGGCGATTAGGGGCTTTCGATATATATTTGCAAGGTAATCCTAATTTGAAACCTGAAAGCTCTTATAACTTTGATTTCTCTGTCGAAAAAGATTGGAAACGGACAAATGTTAAGGCGTCCTATTTCCACAATGTTATTAAAAATTATATTGAAAGCGGTGCCAATCGTATTGATATGGCGAATCGCCGTATTTATGTTTCGTATTCCAATTTACCTCGTGCTGTATTGCAAGGTGTGGAATTATCTGTAAATCATAGACTCAATGATAAATGGGATGTATTCGGTAACTATACTTATTTGGATGCGAAGAATGACGTTACCCATAATCGTCTGTTAAACCGTGGTCGTCATGTATTCAGTGGTGGTGTTAATTATCATCAAGGTCGCTGGACTGGCGCGTTCTGGGGTAATTATTATATTAACTACCTTGATGGCATTGATGCTATCGTTGTTAACCCACGTCTCAGCATTCCGAAGAAGAAAAACATTCAAACTTGGAATGTTATGGTGACTCGTCAGTTGAATGATAATGCATCCATGTATGTAGGGGTTGAAAATATATTTGGCGAAAAACAAGACTTACGGGATATTCATGGCGCTACTTATCGCATGGGCCTTAACTTGCGTATGTAATAGTGAGATATTAATGTACGCATGAAATGCTGAGGCTTTAATGTATGAATGAAATACATGCATATGTATTGGTGTATGTAATATAGTGGCATTAATTTGAAACTATAATGTATGAGGTTTAGCTTGCATAAGTAATCTGCGAGGTGATCATTATCAATAAGCCATTATTATATTTATTGGGGATTGTTACTGTTGTGGGGGTTTTCACTACGGCTACAAGTTTTGAAGGCAAGCGAGAGGTATTCAGCGAGGCTGGTGCTATTCAGATTGAAGATGATACGAAGCAAATTGTGTCGTTGCCAAACATAGCAAGTCGTGTAGTATCTATTTCTTCGGCGGATAGTGAATTGCTTATCACTTTAGGTGTTAGCCCCGTAGGCGTAGTAAATTCAAGGGAATTACCGGCAGATGTGCAGGCTAAAATTGCACAGTATCCGAATATGAATAGTGCTGTATCTCCAAGTATTGAACGAATTATTATGTCCGACCCGAATCTCGTTATCGGCATTGCCATGCCGTTTCAAACGGCGTTGCGCAAAGCTTTTAATGCGAATCATATTCCTAGCTTTTACCACTTGTCCTCCAATTATGATGACATCATGGACCATATTCGACATGTGGGCACCATGACTGGTCATGATAGGGAGGCGGCTGCGTTGGTCCAGAAATATAATGATATCCTAACGGAAATCATACAGCGTCATAAAGATGAGTCTGCACCGCGTGTCCTCATCGTTTTTGGGACGCCTACGAGTTATCAACTAGCCTCCAGCAAAACATATGTGGGAGATATTTTCCAAAGATTAGGGGCAAAAAATGTGGCTGATGTATATTTGCCGCAGGATGTATCGGAGAATGCTTTGGATGGATATATTCCGCTTAATCTGGAGACGATGGCCGTTCTTGATTGTGACAAGGTTATCTTGATTAATCATGGCAGTAGCGGTGAGAAAGATATAGCAGCTTTTAAAAAGGCTTTTAAAACGCCGGCATGGCAGAATGTACCTGCTGTTGCTAATGGGAATATAGAGGTCTTGCCGGGTCCTTTGTTTGCGTCGGTGCCGACCGCTCGAATGGATCAAGTGTTATTATATGCGGAAAAGGTGTTATATGGACAATCTCATTAATGTGCAGGAACGTCGTGGCTTACGCATTTTTGTGGCTGCGCTGATTCTGTTAATAGCAGGGGTGTTGCTGAGTATGAAACTGGGCGCCGTTCCATTAACTTGGGGCGAATTATACCAAATCATAACGGGGGGCGACACATCGAAAATTGGTCAAATTATCATGACTATACGCTTACCACGTGTTGTAGTGGGCTTTTTAGCCGGCATGAATCTTGCCTTAGCCGGTGTGATTTTACAAGGTATCTTGCGAAATCCTTTGGCAGACCCCGGAATTATCGGCATTACCTCTGGCGGTGCTTTGGCGGCTATGATTATCATGATTCTCATGCCTACTTACGTTATGCTTGTTCCTATTGGTGCTTTTGTTGGTGCATTAGTGGCATCGTTTTTGGTTTACGGGATTTCTTGGCAAGGTGGGCTCAATCCGTTGCGCCTTATCTTGGCCGGTGTGGCGGTAGCTGCTTTCTTCGGCGGATTTAATACGATTCTATCCGTGTTTTATCCGGATCGTGTTCAAGGAACGGTGAGCTGGATGGCAGGTGGTTTTGTAGGGCGCAGCTGGGACGATGTAATGATGATCTGGCCTTATACGGCTATAGGAATTATTGGATCTATGATATCTATCAGATGGCTTACATTGCTTAGTTTAGGCGATGATACGGCGCGCACTTTAGGTGTGCATGTTGAAAGATGTCGATTGTCCTTACTCGTATTAGCTTCTTTATTAGCCGCATCAGCGGTGAGCGTGTCGGGAATGCTGGGCTTTGTAGGCCTTATCGTGCCTCATGTGGCGCGTCTCATTGTAGGTGTGGATTATCGCTATTTGATTCCTACGTCTATGGTTTTTGGTGGCATATTAATTGTTTATGCCGATACTTTGGCGCGCATGATGATTGCGCCCGGTGAAATCCCTGTAGGCGTACTGATGAGCTTTTTGGGTGCTCCATTCTTCTTGTATCTATTGAAAGGGGTGGGGCGAAGATGAGTGTGTTAACAGTCGATAATATAACGGTAGGTTATGGAAAACGATTGATACTGGAAAATCAATCCATCGTCTTTGATAAACCGGAAATAATATCTATTATCGGTCCGAATGGTTCGGGAAAATCAACGTTTTTGAAAGCTTTGGCCCGACTTATTAAGCTAAAACAAGGCACCATATCGCTGGATGAAAAATCTTTACATTCGTGGAATACAAAGGAATTAGCGCGCCATATAGCTTTGTTACCGCAAATTACGACAGCCCCTGAAGGAATGTTAGTTGAGCAGTTGGTTCGATCCGGACGAAATCCGTATGTATCTATTTTTAAGGAACTATCTGATGCGGATTTAGCTGCTGTGGAGCAGGCGATGAAATGCACAGATGTATGGAAATATCGGTATCGTCACATAGGGGAACTATCCGGCGGTGAACGGCAACGCGTATGGCTTTCATTAAGTTTGGCTCAAGAACCAAATATTTTACTCCTCGATGAACCGACTACTTATCTTGACAGTCGTCATCAAATTGAATTGATGGAACTGGTTAAACGGACACAGCGGGAACGAAATATTATGGTCGTTATGGTGCTACATGATTTGAATCTAGCTTTGCGCTATAGCGACCGCATTATTGCCATCAAAGAGGGGGCTATCGTCGGTGATGGAGCTCCGCATATGATGATGACTGCAGAGAATCTAGCAAATTGGTTCGGCATTAAAGCGGATATTTTACAAAGTCCTCGTAGTGAAGAAACATGTCCTATATGTGTACCATATGGTCTTGCTTAAACAGAGGAGGTTAGATGCCGTATAGCTAGTTAATTGTTAGTTGCTTTTACTGAGCTGTACACAATAGCAAAAAAAGCTATTGCGAAAATCGCATACTGTTTATACCTTAAAGAGGCCTCACTTGTGGTGAGGGTCTCTTTATTATGGTAAAATATATGGTATACCAAATGGTTGGGTGAAACTTTCACGAAACGATGTACAAGAATAAGTACATTATAGAACCCGGATGGGGATTTTTAGTGAGGTAAAATAGTGGAATATATTATTTCGTTTATGGAAACATATGGCTATACGGCCATGTTTATTGCAATGGTTCTAGAAAATGCTAACGTGCCTATTCCGAGTGAAATCGTACTTGGTTTTGCGGGGTATTTGATAGCTCAAGGCATATTTGATATGCATACGACAATGGTGGTAGGTATCTTAGCAGGGATTGTTGGTTCTATAGTATCCTACTGGATGGGTGAGCATGGTGGGCGCCCTTTATTATTGAAATATGGTAAATATATATTTTTTAATGAACATAAATTTGAACTGGCAGAAAAAATGTTTAATAAATATGGCGGTGTAGCTGTATTTTTTGGTCGACTTTTACCCGGTGTTCGTACCTTTATCTCCTTCCCGGCAGGAATGGCACGCTATCCCATGTGGCATTTCATCATCTGGACGGTACTCGGTACGATTCCTTGGACGATTTTGCTCGTTTACTTAGGCAAGGTACTTGGTGAAAATTGGCAAGACCTTATCGAGTACAATCATGAGTTCTTGATTGGTATGATCGTTGTATTTGTCATTATAGCTGCAGTACTGGGCTTTAGATACTATCGTAATCGTCGATAAGGAGACCCCTTATGAAACTCTCTCGATTAACACCAGTCGTATTTATTGTGTGGCTAGTGTTTTATATGTTTGGCAATAATATGTTGCCTGTTACAGATCCCGTTGAATCTAATTATGCGTTAACGGCAAAGGAAATGGTTCTTTCTGGTGATTGGCTATCTCCGCAGATTTATGGTACTTATTGGTACGATAAACCAATCATGATTTATTGGCTCATTGCTCTTGGCTTTAAAGTCTTTGGAATTGCTGATTGGGTGGTGCGCCTACCGAGTGCTATTTTCGGTGCTTTGTCGGTGGCGACCATGTATCAATCTACGCGTACCATGAGCGGTAAGTGGGCACTTGGTCTCATTGGGGCATCCGTTCTAGGCACATCTCTCATGTTCTGGACCGTAGCTCATGGCGTTATTACAGATATGGTGCTCCTTTATACGACATTGATGGTCATGATTTACTCCTACAAGGGTCTGGTGGAACAGAAACCATATGCCATGATTGTAGCTTATGTATTCGCTGCTTTAGGTGTACTCACTAAAGGTCCTGTAGCTATTGTGTTGCCTGGTATGATTTTACTTGTTTTTGCAGGTATTAATCGTTCTTGGTCTATGGTGAAAGCTATCTTTGATTGGCGTGGCATTTTAGCTTTTTGTGTAGTTTGTTTGCCGTGGTATGTGTACATGTACAGTGTTCATGGTCAAGACTTTATCAATGGCTTCTTAGGGCTTCACAATGTGACTCGTGCTACTCAATCGGAACATCCGGAAGATAACGTATGGTGGTATTACCTCGCTATCTTCCTTGGCGCCTCTATGCCGTGGACAGGTGCTGTTATTTACGGCATAATCGATGGTTTCAAACAACGTCATACAGGGTTTATCTATAATATGACCTGGGGTGTTGGAATTGTGCTATTTTACACCTTGATGGCAACAAAATACCCTCTATATACCTTTGTTAGCTTAGTCCCATTTAGTGCTATCGGTGCTTTGGGCGTTATGAAGCTTATTCGCAAAGGCAAATCTAGAGCCCTAAAATGGATTATTATGGGGCCGACGTTGCTTTTGTGGATTGCTTATGTAGCAGGCTCTTTCTTCGCACCATGGGGTTTTTATTGTTTGCTCTATGTCGTGGTTGCTATGGCAATATTGGCTATGTTCTATACATGGTATACGAAAAGAGGATATCGTTTAGTTACAATTATTGTCCTTGGTACGATGGTTATATCTTCTATAGTTGTTATGGAAGGTTTAGAGCCATTCGTTAAGCAACGTAGTAATATTGATGTTGTTCCAGTAGTGGATTCCTATGAAGGGGATGTCTATTACTATAACGGCTATAGTACGGCTGTTGTGTATTATACGGGCCATAAGGTTATCAAGATTAATGGTGATGAAAGCCGCTGGGATGATCGAGACAAATTGAAAAAACGTAGCGCTGAATGGCAGAAGAAATATCTTATGGAACAAGTAAGTGAAGAGGAATTTAATAAGACTATCGAATCTGGTAAGCCACTTATGTTAATCGTTCCTAAAGGGGAAATTAAGCATTTCCGTCAGTCCTCCATTTATCCACATGTATCTGAGTCTAGTGAAGCAGGTACATCTGAAGTTTACGTACTAAATAAAAAGACTCTATTCAAATAATTGTGAAAACTTAATAAACATTAAAAACAGGTAGTATCCAATAGATGCTACCTGTTTTTTGTTAATTAGCGCCTTACCACTTTTGTTAATTAGTTGTTTGCTGTTTTTGGTTAATTAAAATCTTGCAGCTTTATGTTATCTGAAAGTTTATTGGTGTTGATCCTCTATATACTATCTATTTATTTGCCTTTTATATTAAAATGCTTATTTAAATGAATAGGCTCTTGTCTATATTGACATTTTTCGTACATAAATAATAATACCTACAATATTAATATGATTTATTGACATAATTAATACATATTGTTATAGTAGGTTATATTGAGTTTAGAAGACGAGGTGTTCTAAAGCCTGATTTCATCTAAGGTTTAGAAAAATGCGGAAATTGATATGAGTCATAAACGCCCCTTGTTGTGAGGTAGAAAGAGGGGACATTATGAAGAAAATTTGGTATCTAATCATTGCTGTTGTGCTTCTCGTTATCGGAGGTGCGGCGTATGCATATTATCAGCATACGGTACCGAAGTCAGCACAGGAGCTGAAGACCGTGCGCGTTGCGTATTTACCGATTACTCATGCGCTGCCGGTATTTGCTACGAAGGAATTGGAGACAGCAGATGGTCCTGTCCATGTAGAGCTTGTTAAATACGGTTCCTGGCCGGAACTCATGGATGCGCTCAACACCGGTAAAGTAGACGCTGCAGCCGTTCTCGTTGAGCTCGGCGTAAAGGCTCGTGAACAGGGCATAGATGTGCGCGCGGCGGCATTAGGTCATACGGAAGGCAACATTATCGTTGTAAATAACGATATTAACTCTGTACAGGATTTGAAAGGTAAATCCTTTGCTATCCCTCATAAGCAATCAACTCAAAAAATCCTCGTAGACCTCATGCTTGAACGGGCAGGTCTTAGCGAGAAGGACGTACAGATAGTGGAGATGAGCCCTCCTGAAATGCCGTCCGCATTGTCGGTCGGTCAAATCGCTGGCTATAGCGTGGCGGAGCCATTTGGTTCTCTTGCTATAGAAATGGGCGCCGGGAAGGTCTTTGAAGACCCTGATCACTTATGGCATGACAATATCTGTTGCGCCCTCGTGTTCAACGGTCAATTCGTCGATGAACACCACGATTTGGCGAAGGCTTTCACAAAAGCTTATCTCGATGCAGGTACATATTTAGACGAGCATCCGGAGGCGCAAAAGGAGATTTCCTTAAAATACATGAAGTTTAAGGATCCTGTTATTGAACGTTCCCTCAAAGTGATTGGGTTTAAAGATTTAGCCCTTACAGAGGAGCGTTACAATGCGCTCGTGCATCACATGACACATATTGATTTAATCAAAAACGTGCCGAGCTATTCAGAGTTTGTAGATCAAACATTGTTACCATAGGAGGGGGACCATGAAGAAATATACATATGTGCCAGGCTCATTTATCGCAGCGTGGCTAATTTGGGAATTAATCGTTCGCCTCAGCGGATTTAACGAAGCCTTGCTGCCGACGCCATACAAAGTGTTGCTCGGTTTTGGGGAGCTCATCGGAGACGGCGTGTTGTTCAAGGATGTTGCAGACAGTTTGGTGCGCTTTTTCATAGGCTATGTCATTTCCGTCGTAGCCGGCGTGTTTTTAGGCCTTATTTTAGGCTGGTATAAAGGCATTTGGAGCTATATAAATCCCATCGTTCAGGTGATTCGTCCCATTTCACCGGTGGCATGGTTGCCGTTTATCGTACTGTTTTTCGGTATCGGACAGGCGCCGGCCATCGTTATCATCTTTATCGCGGCGTTTTTCCCAGTTCTGTTGTCCACGGTGTCCGCGATTCAGAATATTGATCCCGTATACATCAAGGTGGCTCGAAATTTTGGCATCAAGCAGCCGGAATTGTTATTTAAAATCGTATTGCCCGCCGTATTTCCCGGCATCGCATCAGGGCTTCACATCGCGCTCGGCACGGCGTGGATCTTCCTGGTGACGGGAGAAATGGTAGGTTCCCAGACGGGGCTTGGATTCCTCATCATCGATATGCGGAACAATTTGCGTAACGATCTTCTGATGGTGGCGATTTTAACAATCGGCTTTGTAGGACTTTTGCTGGATTGGGGTGTGTCCCTCATCGAAAAATGGATTTATAGACGTTGGGGCATTGAGAAATAGGAGGTGGACGCATGGGTTACATTTCGGTGCGCAATGCACACAAGGAATTTATGAAAGATGGAGAACCGCTCACCATCCTTGAAAATATTAATCTGGACATTGAACGAGGTGAATTTATTTGTCTCTTAGGTCCTTCCGGGTCAGGTAAAAGTACGCTTTTAAATGCTATGGCTGGTTTTGAACTCGTTACCTCGGGCTCTATTACCATCGACGGCGCGGAGGTGAAAGCACCTCAACTGCGGTATGTAACGGTCTTTCAAAATTACGGACTGTTGCCGTGGCGAACGGTGGAAAGTAATATTGAACTGGGCCTTGAAAGCAAGAACGTACCTAAGGAAGAGCGACCTGCTATCATCGATAAATACGTGAAAATGGTGGGACTTGACCATGCGCGCAATCGCTATCCGGCGGAGTTGTCCGGCGGGATGCAGCAACGTGTATCCATTGCGCGGGCGCTGGCGGTCGATCCGGATATTATCTTTATGGATGAACCGTTGGGAGCCCTCGATGCGTTGACACGTATCAATTTACAGGATGAAATCTCCCGCATCTGCCGTGAAGAGGGTAAAACGGTCGTATTCGTTACGCATGATATCGAAGAGGCGGTGGTTCTTGCGGATCGCGTCGTAGTGCTCGCTGCTAATCCGGGACGGGTGCAAACGATCATCCCCGTCAATCTCATCGATAGGACGGACAGGACCTCCGCATCCTTCGTCAATATTCGAAATCACATATTTGAACAATTCCAACTCGCCAAAGAAGACAAAATCGAGTTTTATATATAAATGTGATATTGTATATATTAGTAGCAACAGAAGCCCAACAAAAACTGTAGTTTCAAAGATAGTAGGATCGTTCATTACCATCAAGGCTGTTAAATGAGGCCTGTCGTTTTGATGGTAGAGAATCTAAAGTCGCTTTGAAATTACAGTTTTTTATATTTTGTTGCATGTGGATATTTTGAATATTAATTTCGCATCAAACTTTCAGAAATGGATGCTATTATAATACAGTAACAGTATACATTTTATGTAGTGCGTGATTATCGGATATAGTATCACATATCATGATTGGGCATCGTAATATATGGATTGTATTACTATAGGTTTTAGTGTATAAATACAGTATATAAAAGCTTGATAATCATGATATACAGCATTATTAATTATATGGTTCGGTAGTATAAATGGGGGGAAATCCTATGTCCTTATTTGCACCAGAGGAAGAAAAAACGCTGTCTTTTGATGAATATATAGCCTCGTTTGATACGAATCAGATTGCAAAAGTACAGCAGTTTGTAGATTGGCTCGGTCAATATAGGGGCGAGCTTGTTCACAATCCGTGGGGTGAGGTGAATACTGCTCTCGAAATTGTTCGGTCTGGCTTTGATGCGGCTCAGGTGCGTCGTAATAATTTGATGGCGTATTTGTTGCCGCGGTTGGGACGCTCCAAAATCTTTATGGTGGCGGAGGCTGTTGGATATCAAGGTGGGCGCTTTTCGGGCATTGCCATTACTTGTGAACGCATGTTGTTGGATAAGCATAAAACGATTCGGGCGCATCAGATAACGCCTGTTACATTACAAAGAACTAGCTCCCCTTTGAGTCCCATGCTGAAACGTACTCAACAGGAACAAGGGTTCAACGAACCTACGGATACGGTAGTATGGAGTGCCATCATTGAACAGGGAATCGATCCGTACGATGCACTGTTGTGGAATATATTTCCCTTTCATCCTCATAAGGCGGACGAACCGCTCACTAATCGGACACCGACCGAGTCGGAGCAGCAGCTAGGTTGGGAATATACAAAAAGACTGCTGGCATTGCATACCGAATTAGGTGGACCGAAGCCGCTCGTGCTCGCTGTCGGTCAAAAATCGGCGGACACGATGGGGCGATTCGGCCTTTCAGCCATCGGTCTTAGACATCCGGCTAACGGTGGGGCTAATTTATACCGTGAAGGTTTTGCTAAAGCTATAGGCCAATCAATATGGTGAGGCGTTGAGGAACATCGCCATTGACAAACGGTTGGCATCTATTATGAAGATATCGCCTACGAGTAGCGCTTTCACTACTCGAATTCTCGTTGCATTGCTGGTGAGTGCATATTGAAGGATTTTATAAAAGTATGCCAGATGATAAATAATGAAATGCTTTGGGGCGGTTCAGTTTGAGCCGCCCTTTTAAGTAATAGTAAAATTTTATGTTACTTTTAATGAATCAAGCGTAGAACTCTTTTGTTTATGTTGTTTTTATGTTATAATGAGCACAACGTATGAAAGTGAGGCTTTCATCAAAACAGATCGGACTATATTGCACTGCGTATCGGATTGAGATAAAAACAGAAGTCTCTTCAGTTGAAGCATCTGATAGTGCACTATACTCATTTGCTACGGCAAATGGCACACAAACTAGGAACGGCAAAATTTGATAGCGCATTTTTGCGCCCATTTGACGAGACGCTAGTATAATAGCGCCTTTTTCTTTGTGTGACATTTCCTCGTGGCATAGATCAATTCAAGTGATAGGTGAGAAAAACTATGTTAAATAAATTAATGAACAAAATTTTAGGAGGAACTGTGAATACAACAGATAATCAGGTTACTGCGCAAGTGAAAGCAGAACCAATAGTAGCAAAAACTGCTACTCTTACAGCTGCGGCTGAAGGCGAGCAAAAACAAACGCGTCGCCGTACAAATACACGCCGCCCTGCTGGCGAAGGTCGTACGCGCCAACAAACAGCTGGTGAAGGTGAAGGTGCAACACGCCAACGCCGTTCTACAAATACTCGCACAAGTGCGAATGGTGGCCGTACTAATACGACTCGCCGTACAAATACACGTCGCAATGCCGAACAAGGTGAAGGTCAAGAACGCAAAACTCGCCAAACTCGTGCACCGCGTGGTGAAAATACACGTAATACGCGTAATAATAATGGTCGCAATGGTCAAAATGGTCAGAACCGCAATAATAACCGCCCAAATAACCGTTCTACAGGTTGGAATAATCAAGAGGAACAAGTGGAATTAGTCGGTCGTACGCCAAATGGTGCCAACAAGGGAAAATTCCAAATCATTCCACTAGGTGGTCTTGGTGAAATTGGTAAAAATATGACCATCTTCCAATACGAGGACGAAATCATCGTTCTTGACTCTGGCCTTGCATTCCCTAGTGAAGATATGCTTGGCGTAGATATCGTTATTCCTGATATGAGCTATATCATCGAGAATAAAGACCGCGTGAAAGCTGTCGTAATTACTCATGGTCATGAGGACCATATCGGTTCTTTGGCGTACCTTATGAAAGAAATTAGTTGCCCAGTATACGCAACAAACCTCGTTTGTGGATTAATCGAAGGCAAGTTTAAAGAACATAAGGTATCTCCAAAATGTCTGCGTACGATTGCTGCCGGCGATGAAGTTCAAATTGGTCAAGTGACTGTTGGTTTCATCCAAACAAATCATTCCATTCCTGACTCCTGCGCTGTATACTTTAATACACCAATCGGGACGGTTCTTCATACAGGGGACTTTAAAATTGACCAAACCCCAGTTGATGGCCGTTTGATGGATATGCACAAATTTGCTGAGCTCGGTAACAAAGGCGTATTAGCGTTATTATCGGACTCTACAAATGTAGAAAAACCAGGTACTACCGGTTCTGAAAGTTCCGTAGGTCCTGCGATTAAACAAGCTGTTGGAGAAGCAAAAGGTCGCGTTGTTTTGGCAACATTCGCATCCAACGTATCCCGTATCCAACAAGCTATTGATGCGGCGGTTATGTTCAACCGTAAGGTTGTAGTTATGGGCCGTAGTATGGTCAATGTTACAGAAATCGCTCAAGAGCGCGGATACTTGAATATTCCACCAAATACAATTATCGACGTAGATGTAATGCACAACTACACAGATGACCAAATCATGATCTTAACGACTGGTTCTCAAGGTGAACCGATGGCAGGCTTGTCCCGTATGGCAACAAGCAATCATCGCACTGTAGAATTGGCACCGAATGATACTGTTATCATCTCCGCTACACCAATTCCAGGCAACGAAGGTGCTGTAGGTAGAACTATCGATAACTTACTTCGTTTAGGTTGTAATGTGGTATATGGTAAAGACCGTGGTATTCACGTATCTGGTCATGCGAGCCAAGAAGAGCTTAAAACAATGCTTAACCTTGTTCGTCCAGAATACTTTATCCCTGTTCATGGTGAGTACCGTATGTTGCGTCGTCATGGTGAACTTGGTGTGGCCATGGGCGTAGATCCTAAGAAAGTTCTTATCGGCGATAATGGTCAAATCTTTGAATTTGATAAAGATGGTGGTCGCAAAGGTGGCCGCGTACAAGCTGGCGCTATCTTCGTTGATGGTCTTGGCGTTGGTGACGTAGGTAATATCGTTATCCGCGACCGTCAACAATTGGCACAAGAAGGTATGGTTATCGTTGTTATGGCGATGGACAAAGCTTCCGGTACTATCGTAGCTGGTCCAGACCTCGTATCTCGTGGCTTCGTATACGTTCGTGACGCAGAAGAACTTATGCTTGCTGCAGAGCGCCGCGTAGAACAAGTTCTTGAAGATTGCGAAATGCAACGCATCAAAGATTGGACAACCATTAAGCAAAACGTACGTGACGCATTGGGTAAATTCTTCTATGATAAAACCCGTCGTCGTCCTATGATCTTGCCGATTATTCAAGACGTATAGATATAATTAAGACAAGCAGTTGTTAAAGTAGTTATTTAACAACTGCTTGTTTTTCATTGGTATATGATTGTAAAATTAATGTAATCAAAGTAGGAGTTTTACAATTGGTAGCGAATACTATTTAGTAGAAGAGTAATAAGGGATAAAAGGAGGTGATGGTATGTCTGAACGGTTCCCAGTGAGTGGGGCTATTTTAAACTGGTTGCCTAAATATAGTGGTAAAGGTTATGAAGCTTTCTATAAGCGATTTCCAAAGTATGGAGAGTGGATTGCAGGTCGTGTGCATCCGACAATTTGTCAAATACAGGCATTAGCTACTTTTTCCAATGTACCGTTAGGATATATTTATTTAAAGAATCCTCCACCGTTATCGGATAAAGAGATTACTGATTTTAGAAAACTGAATGGTGAAATCGCTGACAGACCATATAGTCCTGAGTTAAGAGATACTATTTATGATATGCAGATTCGACAAGATTGGTTGAGCCAATATCGAAAGCTTAATTTAGGAATAGATGCGTTACCTTATGTAGGGAGCTTTTCTAAACGTATGGATAGCAGAGATCTTGTGCATCAAGCTTATTCGTTATTAGATATAGAGGTTGGCTGGCAAATAGGTGTAGCGGATCCGTTTACATATATACGCAAACGCATCGAGACTATAGGTGTTACTGTATTTGTTAACGGCATCGTGGGCTCTAATACTAGACGTAAATTATCCGTTGATGAATTTAGAGGGTTTACATTAATTGATTCTTATGCACCTATTATTTTTATCAATGGAACTGACTCGAATCATGGTAGGCTGTTTACGATTATTCATGAGCTTTGTCATATATTATTAGGTGAAGAAGGCGTTACTGATAGCTCTTCTGAGCCGTATTGTAACAGCTTTGCAGGTGAATTTCTTGTGCCGAAATCCCAATTTATTCCTTTGTGGAATGAACATCCGGAGGATTATGAAACCATAGCTAAGCGCTTTAAGGTGAGTGAGTATGTTATCTATCGGATAGCATTAGAGCATGGATATATTACTCGAATTCAATATCATAACCTAGTGGAATGTTTTAATCAGAGATTAGAAAGCTTACCTGAACGAGAGACAAGAGATGGTGGAAATTTTTATGTCACTGCTCATGCTCGGTTGGGGGAAAGTTTTAGTCGTACTGTTGTCAAAGCCGCTCGAGCAGGCGAACTGGCATATCGAGATGCGTATGAGTTGTTAGGCTTACGTGGTAGTACTTTTACAAAATATGTGAATGAATATAGTTTTTAGGAGAGAAAACTATGTATGTCCTTGATAGTAATACCTTTATAGATGCAAAGAACCGATATTATGGGTTTGATATTGTTCCATCATTCTGGAATGAGTTGATATCTCACAGCAGAGGTAATATTTTAACTATTGATCACATTAAAAATGAAATTATGAGTGGTAATGATGAGTTATCTATTTGGTTTGACACTCATTATTTGAGGTTTACCGAAGCGACAAATGATGTTGAGATACAAAATACATATGCAGATATAGCTGAATATGTGATGTTAAATCAACAATATAAGGATGCTGAAAAACATCGTTTTTTGGCTAAAGCGGATCCTTGGCTTATAGCTTATGCGAGTGTCCGCAGGGGTGTGGTTGTAACCCACGAAACCTTAGCGGGACCAAGCACTACGAAAGTCAAAATACCGGATATATGTGAGCATTTTGATGTTTCATATGTGAATGTATTTGAAATGATGCGTCAATTACATATGGTAATATGAGATGAGGAGCTACTTTAGGTGGCTCCCTATTTTTCGTTATTTATATGTATTGCCAGTACTATAAATAGCACCACTATCGCAATTGTCTACTATATGGGGTATTTGAAGTTACCCTTTTAAACTGTTATAATTAAAAGATACCAATTAATATATCTTCTTATGTAAGAATGGTGATTTATGAATAAAACAAATACAAGAGCGATGGTAGAAACTGCGTTTGTTAGTGCTATAGGTGTTATGCTAGGTGCTATCAGTGTATATGTGCCTGGTTTCGCTTTTTTAGCATTTTTGGTTACGCCTGCAGCGATTGGAATAATTGGAACAAAATGGGGCCGCAAGTATAGTATATCGGCAGCCGTTATTACTACATTTTTGTCAGTAGTGTTATTCGGACCATGGAATGGATTGGCCGTAGGGTTATTTTCTGTTGTAGGCGTAGGGGTTGGAGAAGGCAATCGTCTTTCGTTGGGAACGATTAAACGGTTACTACTTCCTAGTATTGCCATGTTTATTGCTGTATTAGTTAGCCTAATTTCACAAGTATATATATCTGGTATTGACTTATCAATGATAGATACTCAAATAACTGAACAAGCTCGTACATTAGCAGAACAGGCGTTACAAACAAATCCTAATATGACACAAGAGCAAGCGGATTTATTCTTAGAAAGAATGAATAAGCTTACTGCTTCTTTGAAGGATATGTTTTTTGTAGCTGTGGCAATAGCCGCAGTAGCATATAGTTATGTAACAATTCAGATATCTATATGGTTAGGCAAGCGATTACATATTTCCATACCTCGATTTTTACCGATTGAAGAATGGAAGATGCCTATTTGGAGTGCTGGTTTATATGCACTTGGTATCATTGGGATTTATGGCGCTCCACATATTAATATGGAGTCTTCATGGATTACAACTATTAGTAATAATTTAGTTCTTCTTGGTAGTTCTATGTGTTCTGTTCATGGCTTTGCTGCTTTAGCAGATTTAATGAGTAGTTATCGCATGAGTAATAAATTGAAGTGGATATTACTTGGTGTATATGCCTTCTTCTTTGGACAAGCACTAGCGATATTTGGTGTTATAGATATGTTTTTAGATTTACGGACACGTTACAAAGCGCGTCAATAGTAATAGAAAGGAGGCCGTTATGAAATCCTTTCAACGGAGATGGAAAGGTTTAGAAATTACCATTGTTGCCGTTCTCGTATTATTGCTATTATTGTTGGCCTATTTAAATTGGGCTATTGCAATTTTAGCATTAATCATTGTAGTAGCGGCGTATTTGGTTAATTATAATACCCTTCATAACCGGCGTCGTTTAGCAAGAGAACAGTTTAGTGCGATGATGAAAAACGTCACACAAGCTTCTAATTTTGCTTTACAAAATTTGCCAATGGGGATTGTTCTTGTTAATAAGCAAGGCACATTGGTGTGGAATAATAGTGTTTTCGCTGACTGGGTTAAGGTGGATTGGAATAAGCTCCAAAAAATGTCTGCTTTGTTGCCTGGTTTCCGTATCGATAAAATCTGGGGTAAGTCCGGATATATGACGGAACAATACGAAGACAAGTACTTCCAAATTATTTACAAATTCATAGATCCTCGCGATACGCGACCAGAGAGTGATAGTGATGATGAACTGGCTGAACATGCAGTTATGGCGCTTTACTTCAAGAATATTACGGAAGTAGAAAAGGCGCGTATCAAGGCGGAAGAAGGTCAGCCTGTATGGGGTATGATTCAGATTGATAATCTTGAAGAATTGACGAAAGGCCTCAGTGACCGCGATTACACAAATATTTGGACTGATATTAACAATATTATTGTAGACGAAATCGACGGTAATGAAGGCTTTATTCGTAATTTCCAAGACGATATGTATACCTTTGCCATTTCTCGTGGCGCTCTCCACGCGATGGAGGAAAACGGTTTTAAAATTCTTGAAAGAGTTCGTAAATTACCATCTCCGCGTCAGGTGCCAGCTACGATTTCCATTGGTATTAGTGAAAATGTAGGTTCTGTGAAAGATGTATCTGGCCGTGCTCGTGCAGCCTTAGATATTGCATTAGGTCGCGGTGGTGACCAAGTGTGTATTATGGATGGTGAAAGTACGCGCTTCTTTGGCGGTAATACGGCAGGCGTTGAGAAGAATACGCGCGTTCGTGCTCGTGTTGTATCTCAAGCGATACATGAGCTTATGATTGATTCTGATAAGATCCTTATCATGGGGCATCAGCGCGAAGACTATGATGCCTTAGGTGGCATTATCGGTGTAGCAGCCATTGCTCGAGCACTTGGTAAAGACGTGCGCATTGCGCTTTCAAAAGAAACTAGCGCCATCGATAAAATGGTGAATGTTCTTAACGAGTCAGAGTTCTGGAAAGAGAATATTATTACTGCAGAAGCTGCAAGAGTATGGGTAGATGCGAATACGCTCACTGTCGTGTGTGATACGCATCGTCAGGAAATGGTGGCGGCTCAAGAGGCGCTTGAAATTTCTGAACGACGCATCGTTATCGACCATCACCGTCGTGCAGCGGACTTTGTAGAAAATCCATTACTTACCTATTTGGAACCATCTGCATCGTCTACATCTGAGCTCGTAACAGAGCTTGTACAATATGCAGGTGTTCCTGTGAAACTTTCAAAAGCGGAAGCTACAGGCATTTATGCAGGTATCGTATTAGATACGAAGAACTTTGTTCAACAAACTGGTGCGCGTACCTTTGAGGCTGCAGCATTTTTGCGCCGTGCAGGAGCGGATATCGACAGAGTTAAACAATTGTTTATTGAAACTTTCGATTCTATCCAATTGCGTGCTAAAATGGTATTTGAAGCAAGTCGTACTGAAGGGATTGCTATTTCCGTAGCGCCTGAAGGTTTGAAGGATATGATGGCGTTGGCTGCACAAAGTGCGGACATGCTCATTAGTAATGAAGATATTGAAGCAGCTTTTGTACTATATTCCCTAAATGATGGCGGTATCGGCGTCAGCGCTCGATCCAAAGGCAAGGTGAACGTACAAGTTGTAATGGAAGCCTTGGGTGGTGGCGGTCATAGAACTGTGGCTGGTGCTCAATTACAAGGTATGACCATAGAGGAAGCGAAGCAGGCCATTTTGGAGCATGCTCTTGATGCGCTTCATTCCGTAGAACAAGAGGAGGAACAACAATGAAAGTAGTATTGTTAGAAGACGTTAAAAAAGTTGGTAAAAAGGGCGAAATCGTTGAAGTTAGCGACGCATATGGTCGTAATGTATTGATCAAAAAAGGCCTCGGCCTTGAAGGTACAGCAACTAACGTAAATAATGCGAAACAAAAACAAGAATCCATTGCTCATAATAAAGCCGTTGCAAATGACGAAGCTAAGATCTTGGCAGCTCAATTGACTAAGGTTGAAGTAACTGTAAAAGTTCGTATGGGCGAAGAAGGCCGTGTATTCGGATCCGTTACTGCTAAAGATATTTCCGATGCTGCTAAAGCTCAATACAAAGTAGATATCGATAAAAAGAAAATCGAAATTAAAGAACCATTGAAAACATTGGGCGTACATGACGTATTAGTTCGTGTTCATCCTGAAATTACAAGTACTATCAAGGTTAATGTAGTAGCCGAATAATAGTATTCACCATGCTCTTTGAGTATGGTGAATTCTTTTATCCATAGTGGTTGTGTGAAGGGGATTATCATGGATGTACGCATTCCACCGCATAATCTAGATGCGGAAAAGGCCGTTTTGGGGGCTTTATTAACTAATGGATCCAATATGGGTGCCGTTGTAGATACGGTGACGAGTATTCTTAAATCTGAAGATTTTTACCGAGATGCACATCGTATTATTTACGATGCTATTCTAGAAATCGTGCATGCCAATAAGACGGCTGACTTTATCACAGTTGGTGAAGAACTAGACCGTCGTAAGCGCCTTGATGCAGTAGGTGGTCTTGCTTATATTACATCTCTTGCGAATGAATCGGTTTCCTACAATGTAGAGGAACATGCGAAAATCATCAGCGAGAAAGCTCAGTTGCGCCGCCTCATCGATGCAGGGAATAAAATCGTAGGCATGACGTATGCTGGCGAAGATGAGCCGACGGCAATCCTCAATAAGGCAGAGCAAATGGTGCTAGACGTAAGCGGTCAAACTCAGTCTGAATCCTCCTTTGCAGCTATTGGTGAAGTGGTTTTATCTAATCTAGATAAACTTAATGCACTGCAACAGCATGATGGTGCTATTACAGGTGTGCCAACAGGCTTTAAAGATGTGGACCATATTTTCAACGGCTTACAAAAATCTGACCTCATCCTCGTAGCGGCTCGTCCTGCGATGGGGAAAACAGCTTTCACCTTGAACATCGCTCAAAACGTAACGATGTTGTACGACAAGACGGTGGCGTTCTTTTCCCTGGAAATGGGCAAGGAACAGCTCGTTGGTCGTATTTTGTCCTCCGTGGCAGGTGTGAGCTCTGAAAAATTGCGCCGTGCGAACATGGATCCTGCTGACTGGGAAAAGGTTATTGCCGCAGCGGATCGCATGAGTAAATCCAAGCTCTTTATCGATGATACGCCGGGTCTTACCGTACAAGATATGCGCTCTAAATTGCGCCGTCTCAAGGTGGAACATGGCCTCGATCTCGTTATCGTCGATTATATTCAGTTGATGCAAGGTCGAAATGCTGGTAAGGGCAGTGAAAATCGTCAACAAGAGGTGTCCGAAATCTCTCGTAATCTTAAACTGATTGCTCGTGAATTTAACGTACCGGTTATCGCTTTGTCTCAGTTATCTCGTAGTGTTGAAAGCAGACCAGATAAACGGCCTGTACTTTCGGACCTTCGTGAATCTGGTTCCCTCGAGCAAGATGCGGATATCGTTATCTTCTTGTACCGCGATAAATATTACGATGAAAACTCCGAAAAAGGGGACAATGCAGAAGTCCTTATTCGTAAACATCGTAATGGCTCCATCGGTACCGTAGAACTCCAATTCGTTGGAGAATTAACACAATTTAGAGACGTAGAATTCCGAGACTTAGGGCCGGAACAATAATGAAAACTATCGTGGGGGTGCCCTATATTGATGGGGCCCCATAACACAGCTACATTTTAATTAAAAAGAAAGGACTATACTTCTTTGCTCCTCGTGACCTGATGTCGCTGCATAAGTATAGTCCTTTCTTTTTATCACTGTAGATATGAAGGTGTCCCATCAATATAGTGGCACTCGATAGTTTTCGTTGTATTGTTGGGAGAGGAGCGTATGATGGTTAGAGGTACTGAGTTTTTTGTGTTTTACTTCTTTTGTGTGGCTCTTGGGTTAATAATTAGTGGGTTGTATTTAATTATCAAACGATTTTTATTACGTCACAATGGAACTCCAGTAACGATTGTGTCTATACTTCCACGAGTTACAAAGGAAATACCATTTAGAGTGATTGGTGCGGATAGATATATTTATGGTTATGATATTAAGTATATTTTGAATGGTGAAACTCATACTGCTGAGAGTGTAGAGTTTTATATTCCTTTTGCACCAACCAGTGGACCTATGGTTCAATTTAGTCCGACAGGTGTGCTTGCAAAAAATGGAGAAGTAAGTATAGATAATGTGACGATAACTATTGAGTATGGCGCTGTTTCAATTGTATTAGGGGGATTAGTGTTATTAAGTTTGTTTTGATAGAAATAAATTAGCTATCTTTAATAGTCTGTTAAACATATGGCATCTAACATTAGATTATATATCTAGAGTTAGGTGCTTTTATTTTCTATAAATTTACTAGCATAAAAACAAACATATGTTTGAAAATACTTTGTTTTTTTGTTATACTAGTCATACAAATTCTTGTGTTCTTAATTTTTGTAAAAGCTACTTGTTTAGCGGTTTAGGGAGGTGTTTGTATGGGTTCAGCTGATACGGATCGGCTGTATATGTGTATTGATTTGAAGTGTTTTTACGCGTCTGTAGAATGCGCCGATTTAGGACTGGATCCGTTTATGACGCCTCTGGTGGTGGCCGATGGTTCTCGTGGCAAGGGGGCTATTACGTTGGCTATTTCTCCTGCCTTAAAAAAGTTAGGTGTTAAAAATCGCAGCCGATTATTTCAGATTCCACCGTATATTGAGTATTTGACGGTGAAGCCACATATGAAGCGGTATATGCAGGTGTCTGCTGAGATTTATGGAACCTTGCTCAAGTATGTGGCGCCCGAAGATGTGCATGTGTACTCTATCGACGAGTATTTCATCGATATTACGCCCTATTTACCACTATATAAAAAGACGCCTCGTCAGTTGGCGCAGATGTTGCTTGATGCGGTGCTAGTGGCAACGAAGATTTATGCCACCGTTGGAATCGGAACAAATTTGTTTCTTGCTAAGATTGCCCTTGATATTTTGGCGAAACATGCGTCTGATTTTATAGGCTATCTTGATGAAAGCCTTTTTAAAGAGACAATCTGGTATCATCAGCCTTTGACCGATATATGGCAGATTGGTAAGGGCATAGCTAATCGTTTGCATAAGTATGGTGCTTATGACTTACATGGTATTACTATGATTCCAGAGACGAAGTTGTACAAGGAGTTTGGCATTAATGCAGAGCTCATCATTGACCATGCTTGGGGCCGTGAGCCTTGTACGATTGCGGATATCCATGCGTATCGACCTATTAAGCACTCTATCTCGCACAGTCAGATTTTGTTGCGTAATTATACCTATGAAGAGGCATACGTGCCTATGCGCGAAATGGTAGAGTCCTTGGTATTAGAGCTTTTACAAATCAAAGGGGTTACGAACCATATTCACGTTCATATCGGCTATGCTGATGAAATGATGCGCTCTACAGGAGGTTCTAAAAAGCTTAAGCAGTACACTGACTCTTTGCAGGTGTTAACGGCGGCAGTTATTAAATTATACGAGCAGCATTGCCGTAAAAATGAGCTCATCCGTCGCATAGGAATCAGCTTTGAGGATTTAGTCAATCGATCCGCCATACCTCAAGAGGTGGACCTATTTAGCACTCTTACTACAAATGAAGAGGAAAAAGAGCGACAGGTACAAGAGGCTATGCTATCCATTAAGAAACAGTTTGGTAAGAATTCTATTTTGCGTGCATCGAGCTTACAAGAGGAAGGAACCATGCGCTTTAGAAATACCTTGGTAGGCGGTCATAATGGGGAATAGATATTATAATGGATACATTGGAAATACATTAGTCGCGTAAGGGGAGGTATACATTAATGAAACATCGCATGTCTCGGTTACAGCGAGCAAAACAATTTATGCCCTTTGCGGCATTGAGGGGATTTGAAGCGTTATTAGCCGCTGTAGCAAAGCCAAAAGAAAATCGGGCAGAGTTATCAGAGGATCAAATAGACGAGTTAAATACAGTTTTACAATCTGTACGTTGTGGGGAGTGGGTACGAATCGTTTACTACAACAAACGAAAATATACGGAACTTATAGGAGCTGTTGATATGATTAGTGAGCAATTACAAATTCTATCTGTACAAGGAACTGTTATTCCTTTCAGATATATTAAAGAGCTAAACTTGTATGATATATAAATATAAATGATGGCTTTTACTGTGTATGGTAAATAGACTAGAGTTAAGAAATAATTAGGTATACAATAGTATCATGGGTAAATATAGCTTTATAAAGATTTCTTTAGTTTTGTTGACTCTAATATACCTATATAATTTTTCGTGTTTTTTGACTTAGAAAGGCGGTGTATGTAATGCATGATGTCATATCATTACTTATAAATCGCTATGATTTTTTCCTCCAGCTATTATGGGAGCATATAGAAATTTCAGTATTAGCTTCTGTTGTTGCGATCATTATCGGCGGATTGTTGGGTGTTCTTATATACGAATATAAAAGGCTAGCTGCGCCAGTTATGGTAATGGTCAATTTCCTATATACGATTCCTTCTATATCGATGTTAGGTCTCTTATTGTATGTATCCGGTGTCGGTAATACGACCGCTATTATTGCATTGGTTATATATGCTTTATTACCGATGGTACGAAATACATTTACTGGTCTTAACCAGATTGATAAAGCCATGTGTGAAGCGGGAATTGCGTTGGGACTCACGCGGATTCAACGCTTGTGGAATATAGAGATTCCTTTGGCTATGCCGACCATTATGGCTGGTATACGGACCATGCTCGTTATGACCATTGCCTTAACGGGTATTGCATCCTTTATTGGTGCTGGTGGTTTAGGTGTGGCGATTTATAGGGGGATTACAACAAATCAAAGTGCTTTGACTATTGCAGGTAGTCTACTGATTGCCCTATTAGCCATTACGGTTGATGCGCTATTTTCTCTAGGTGAAAGAGTAACGCGTATTAGCCCTCATATGAAGCGTTATATGATTATATTTGTTTCGATTATGACGCTAATTGCAATGGGTATAGGTGGCTGGGCTATGTATTGCCGTCATGTGAAGACCGATGTTATTCATATTGCAACGAAACCTATGACGGAACAGCTTATTTTGGGGAATGTTTTAAAAGAATTAATCGAGAAGAAGACTGATTTAACCGTAGAGGTTACAGAAGGTGTAGGCGGTGGTACATCCAATATTCAACCAGCTATGCTTTCTGGCCAATTTGATATATATCCTGAATATACCGGTACGGCTTGGTCTGCTGTGCTGAAACGTACAGATGCTTATGATGAAAGCCTATTTAATGAGCTTTCACAGGCCTATAAAGAAAAATATAATTTTGAGTGGGTGGGCATGTACGGCTTTAATAATACCTATGGCATAGGAGTGCGTAATGAGATTGCTCAGACCTATGGTGTAAAAACGTATTCCGATCTTGCTCGTATAGCACCATCCCTAACATTAGGCGGGGAATATGATTTCTTTGGTCGTGAGGATGGCTATGCTGGATTGCAACGCGTATATGGTATGAGCTTTAAAGCTACTAAAGATATGGATATAGGGCTAAAATATACGGCTATTAGTCGTGGTGAGGTGGATGCAATGCCGATATTCACGACTGATGGTCAATTAAGTATTGCACCGATTACGGTGTTACAAGATGATAAACATTTATATCCATCCTATATGGCTGGTAATGTCGTACGTAGCGAAGTGTTGATTGCTCATCCTGAACTGCGGCCTGTATTAGAAAGTTTAAATCATACGATTACAGATCAAGAGATGGCGAAGATGAATTACGCCGTTGAAACGGAACATCAACTGCCAGCTGATGTAGCACATAAATTCCTGGTAGAACGAAATTTGATATAAGGTGAATATAGTTAGAACTAAAGTAAATAAAATTTGATATATATTGAATATGATTTTGTATTGACATTTAATCTCCTTTGATGTAATATAAACATATGAACAGATATTCATATAAATAAAAATATCTGATGAATAATGTTTAGGAACATATATAACAAGATATGAAACAAGATATGTCTAATAAGTATTAGAAATAGACAATAAATTAACTTATAATACAGGATAGAAGCTTTCACTATTATCAAAGGAGATATCATGGAAGAAACATTGTTATTGAAGGATTTGAACTGTCCGAACTGCGCAGCAAAAATTGAAGATCGTATCCGTAAAATGGATGTGGTAGAGACTGCCAATTTCACACTTGCTACACATCAATTAAAATTAACCGGCTCTTGGGAAGACCGCGAAGCTCTTAAACGTGATATTCAAGAGATTTGTGATGCCATCGAAGAAGGCGTTACAGTAGCAGATTATGAACGTAAATCTAAAGCGGCTATGGATGATCATGGTCCTGACCAGGATCGTGGTAGTGATGCTGTAACAATTGCAGTCATCGTAGCAGGCTTGTTATTCATGCTTTATGAAGTTTTGTCATCCTTTGTCCCATCCATCAGCTTGCCAGAGAGTATTGAGACTCCAATTTACTATGTTGCGTATATTCTTCTTGCGTTCCCAGTATTGCGCATCGCAGGTCGTAATATCCTAAAAGGTGAAGTATTTGATGAAAACTTCTTGATGTCTATCGCTACATTGGGTGCTATTGCTATCGATGCATTACCTGAGGCCGTAGGTGTTATCTTGTTCTACCGTATTGGTGAGTTCTTCGAAGAAAAAGCAACTGATCGTAGTCGTACAGAAATCATGAACGCTGTCGATATGCGTCCTCAAGAGGTGCGGGTTGTAGATACAGACTGCGGTGGTGAAATCGTAGTTATGGCTCCTGAAAAGGTTGAAGTAGGCTGGACTATCGAAGTTCGTCCTGGCGATTTAATTCCTCTAGACGGCACAGTGCTTGAAGGTGAAACACGCGTTAATACAGCACCTGTAACAGGTGAACCTGTACCTGTTCGCGCCGTACCTGGCACTCAACTTATGTCTGGTTGTATCAACGAATCTGGTCGCATTACAATGCGTGTAGATAAGGTTCTTGAAGAATCCATGGTTACTAAAATTCTTGATGCCGTGGAAAATGCAGCATCCTCTAAACCTAAAATCGACCGTTTCATTACGCGTTTTGCTCGCGTATACACACCAATCGTTGTAGCTCTTGCATTGGCTGTAGCTATTATCCCATCCCTTATTACAGGTGAATGGCATAAATGGATCTACACAGCTTTAACATTCCTCGTTATTTCCTGTCCATGTGCATTGGTACTTAGTGTGCCACTCGCATTCTTCTCCGGTATCGGCAATGCTTCTAAAAATGGTATTTTGCTTAAAGGTGGTCGTGTTATCGAGGCTTTGGCTAATGTGAAAGCAGTAGCTCTCGACAAAACTGGTACCATCACATCTGGTGAATTTAAAGTACAAAACGTAGAAACTGTAGGCTCCCATGTGAGCAATGCTCAATTGCTATCCATGGCTTCAGCTATTGAAGCAGTATCTACGCATCCAATCGCAACAAGCATCGTTTCCGAAGCAAAGGCACAAGGTATTGTAGTAGAAGCGTCTGACTTTGTTCAAGAATTAGCCGGTGAAGGTATGGTGGGCACCGTTGATGGTCAACAAGTCCTCGTTGGTAACCGTCGTCTCATGGAACGCTATGCTGTTCAAGGCTACCCAACAGAAACTACTGAATACGGCACAGAAGTATTAGTAGCAGAAGGTAATGTATACCTTGGTCGTATCATCATCGCCGATGAAGCTCGCCCAGACTCTGCTGAAGCGATTGCTAATCTTAATGGTCAAGATATTAAAACTGTTATGCTTACAGGTGATGCTGAAGCAAGTGCAAATTACATTGCTAAAGAAACTGGCGTAAGTGCTGTACGTGCTCAGTTGTTGCCTCAAGATAAATTGTCTGTTGTACAAGATATTCGCTCTGAATATGGTCCAACTATGTTCGTAGGGGATGGCATCAACGATGCTCCAGTACTTGCAGGTGCTGATGTAGGTGGCGCGATGGGTAGTGGTGCTGATGCGGCTATCGAGGCGGCAGATGTTGTGTTCATGCGTCCATCTTTGACTGCTATTGCACACGTTCTTGACTTGGCCAAAGCGACATTACGTGTAGCATGGCAAAACGTAGTGTTCGCTATTGCTGTTAAAATCCTTATCATGGCGCTTGGCCTCATGGGCTATGCATCCATGTGGTGGGCGGTATTTGGTGATACTGGCGTATCCATTCTTTGTATTTTGAACTCTATTCGTATCTTGCGCCGTTAATTTGGTGAAAGTAATCTTATAGATTAATGCAGAAATATAACAAATGACATGATTCTGATTTGACAGAGTAGGATAAAACAAATAACCTCTATATTAGCGATAAGCTAGTATAGAGGTTATTTTTATAAGATTTAACCTAATGATATATTGCTGATTATTTGTTTGCATACTTACTCACTGTAAGTTTTAGTGGTTTAATCTTTTGGTGGATTTTTAGTTTAGCAGCCTTATTAATCTATCTGTTCGCTAGATTTGATATAAGAATAGTTTTGAGATGCTTTTAACATATACAGTTGTGCATTGTTAATAGACATAAAGCGGTTTATGTATATACTACATAAACAAAACTTTCACAATTGAATTGAATAATAGCTATAAAATAGTATATAATTTATTAGATGATTACTATATGTTCGTTGGAAGGAGGGATAGCATGATCACGGTGTACAAACACATAGAAGAAGAGTTGGTTTCAGACTGCACTGTATCAGATGCCACAAAAGGTTCTTGGGTAAATTTGGTGAACCCAGACCCCGATGAGTTGTCCCTCATCAATATTTTGACGGAAATTCCAACGGACGTTTTAAAGACCGCCCTCGATATGGAAGAACGTTCTCACGTGGAGTTAGAGGACAACTATATTTTCGTGGTTATCAACATTCCTGCGATTCGTGGTAATGATATGTACGATACGGTGCCACTTGGTATCTTTTTGACGCCTGACTTTTTTATTACCGTATGTCTTGAAGAGTCCGAGGTGTTGTATCCGTTCATTTCAAACCAACTGTCTACGTTCTATACATATAAAAAGACGCGGTTCTTGTTCCAAATCTTGTACCGTACAGCCACATTGTTCTTACGTTATTTGCAACAAATTAATCGCCGTACCGACGATATTGAAGTTCAGTTGCGTCATACGACGAAAAATAAAGACTTCTTCCAACTATTGGAATTACAAAAATCCATGACATACTTTACCTCTGCGTTGCGTACGAATGGTACTGTTATGGAACGCCTATTGCGCTTGCGTGGTCACAGTACTTATAGACATTTGCTTAAAATGTACGAAGAGGATGAGGATCTTTTGGAAGACGTTATCATCGAGAATAAACAGGCCATCGAGATGGTTGAAATGTACTCTAATATCTTGATGAATATGATGAACGCCTTTACATCGATTATCTCAAATAACCTCAATATGGTGATGAAAATGTTGGCGGCCCTTACGATTACTTTGGCGGTGCCCACAATCATATTCAGTCTGTGGGGAACGAATGTGGCGTTGCCATTCCAGGATGATCCAAATGGATTTTACGAAGTAGTAGGTATTTCTGTGGTGTGTTCTATCATTGCTATCATTGGCATGTGGAAAAAAGACCTATTCTAACATATATGATAAATAACTAATAGATTAGGGCAATACTAAATGTTAAATACAAATGAAAAAGCTGGCTGTAAGTCAGCTTTTTTGCTTGCTTATGTATTATATTATTGCTTATTTACGTATTACGTTGTTGCTTATTATTAGACCAATTTGATATAATAGTACCGTTATGGAGAGGTGTCCGAGTGGTTTAAGGAGCTGGTCTTGAAAACCAGTGACTCCGCAAGGGGCCGTGGGTTCGAATCCCACCCTCTCCGCCATAATAAAGCCCTCTAGGTTTATGCCTAGAGGGCTTTTCAATATTTGCCCACTATGATATGCTATCGATATATTTATTAGATATTCTGTAGAAAGGAGCTCGTATGAATCGACTTAGTTTCTCGCGAACTCAAATATTAATTCTCCTTAGCGTGTGGCTCACGTTCTTGTTGAGCTTTGTTATGCGCTTGTCTTGGGCATCTGTTATGCCTATCCTCAATGAGGCATTGCATTTTACAGCTAAAATGGGGTCTCAACATATTTCGGCCTTTTACTTTGGTTATGCGTTAACGGTATTACCAGGCGGTATTTTAGCCGATAGAATCGGTTATAGACGTACTATCTTGTTTAGTTTGATTGGTATGGCTGCTGTAACGGCTTTGATGAGTACCATTACAGACTATAACATGGCTTGGGGCTTGCGCTTCTTGTTAGGCGTTATGTCTGGTCCTGTACAAGCTTCTTGTTTGAGTGCTATCGGCGATCACTTCGGTCCGAACCAACGGGGTGCGGCCGTAGGTATCTTCATGAGTTGTACCTCCTTTGGTATTACTACGGTAAACCTTTACGCACCTTATGTGGCTACACATTACGGTTGGCAAACTGCATTCCTTGCTACAGCCATCTTGCCGTTGGTAGTACTCGTATTATGTTACTTCACGGTGCGTAAGCCGAGTGCAGAAATTCTCGCACAACGAGAAGCAGAGGCTTCCGAAGCGGCTGCTAAGCTTGGCGTAGGACAAACGTCTTTAGTAGAAAACTTGAAGCATATCGTTTCTAACCGTAACATTCGTTGCTTGGCGATTGCGGGATTCTTCGCAACAGGTACGACTTGGGGCGTAACACAATGGGCGAACTTATACATGGTTAAACAATTAGGTGTAACGGCTATCTATGCAGGCCAGGTCATGAGCGTGTTCGGTACGGCTGCGCTAATTGCGAAACCAACGATCGGTATTTTATCTGATATCTTACCAATTAAGAAGAACCATTTAGCGGCTCTCGTTATGTTCTTGTTTGGGCCAGCTTTAATTTTGTTTGCAAGCACGTCAAATCCAAATATGCTCTTTATAACAGGTCCGATTCTTGGTATTGGGGCCTTCATGCATAGTGCGTTGACCAATGCTCTCGTAGTTCAATCTGCAGCACCTCATTTGCGCGGTACTACAGCGGGCTTTGTAAACTTGTTTAACCAAATTGGTGCACTCTTGGCACCACTTCTCTTGGGCAATGTCCTTGTCATGACGGGTAGCTACCAAATGTCTTTGATGTCTATCGCTATAGCTCCTATTATTGGTGCATGTGCATTATTCTTTATTCGTCTTAAATAATATAAATGGATCCGTACATGAATTGCTCTTCTAAAAATTGCGTCTAATTGGAGGGCAGATCAAAACGGATCCTTTTTTGTAATTAATATGTATATTGTGTATGGTATTCTTTTATTATATGATTAAGTCATAGTACAGGAGGGAGGGGTGAAGATGGGAATCATCTGTTTTGGCGATAGCATTACGCGTGGCTATGATGTGCCCTATGGACGCGGTTGGGTCGAAATCTGTGATGCATCCATAGAGGGTGTTAATTTTACAAACTACGGTGAAGATGGCTGCTCCGTACAGGGTATGATTTATAATATTGAAAATTGGGCGGTTACTGCTGTATCCGATCCAACACGTCATATTTTCTTGATGTGTGGCACTAACGATATTTTACAAGGTCGAGATAGTACCTATGTGTACAAGACTTTGGTCAAAGCTATTGAGCTAGCTAGTACAAAAGGGACGGTAATCATCGGTTTAGAAACTCAAATTGATAGCGATATGGACGGATTGGATCTGGTTGTACGAGAGGTTAATGAACAGCTAAAAGCTTACGCAGAGGCGCATAATATTAAAGTTATAGATTTCTATACTACCTTGTTTGAAGCAGATCAAATTGGACAAATTGTCTTTGCCGGAGAGGTTCATCCCAACGAGCGTGGTTATCGATTAATGGCGTATAAGGCATTAGAGGTCTTTACGCGATTATAACGGAGCTATAATAGAACTGGAACGGGATTATAATACAACGTAATATAAAGAACATAAAAACTCCCCTAATGAGTTGCCTCATTGGGGGAGTTAGTGATTTATAGTCTTTTGTGCTAGTGAAAGTTGGGGGCTTTCACCAGATAAAAATAAATTCGTAACGAATTATTTTTTAGATTTAGTAGATACTTTGTTATTGGACACCTTAGCAGATTGTGCAATTGCGTATGCAGTGCCTTTTACTAAATCAGAAGCTTCAGCAGTGTTGCCAGATACGGTTACAGCTGCTACAGTGTCTTCAGTTACTGCGAATAATGCAGTTGCGTAAGGGTGTTGCGCACCATTTGGTACAGTTACAGCACCGGATTTAACAACGATGTAACGACCGTTGTTGTTGAAGATATCGTAATGAGCTGCTTGTTTTACACCATCATAGCTTTCATTGTAAGCGAACAATGCAGCTACTTCACCACTTGCTACTTGACCAGATTGTTGCATGGAACGCAATTTAGCGGCTGCCACAGCTGTTGGTTGAGTCATGTTTACAGTGATGCGCAAAGAGTTGTTATTTACAACTGCTTCAGTGATTACGTTTGTAGAGAATACATTCGCAACACCGTTGCCAGCACGGTTGTAAGAGCTAGCAGTTTTAACTTGGTAGCCATTAGTGTATGCAGGCAAGTCATATGTATAAGTTTTGCCATTTAACAATAAGTCAAACGCATTCAATTGGTTAGCTTTGTAGCGAGAAACGTAGGAGCTGCCGTTGCCATTAGCTGTTACGGAGTTTACAGTTTCTTGGTATACAGGTTGGGCTTCAGTAGGGATAGGATCCATGATTTGAAGACCTACAGCTGTTGTTTGAGGTGCCACAAAGATTGGATCACCTAATTCTTTAGATACAGGCATTTGTTGAGCCATATCGCCTGCTGTATAAGGCACTGCTGGCAATGGTTTGTAACCAGGACGTGGTGCACTTGTGGCATAACTAGTTTGGTAAGCTGGCGTAGCCGCTTGTGGTGCAGGATAAGAATATTGCTCTGCTGAAGCACGTTCATAAGCGCGTGCATTAGCATCGATAGTTGCAGCAAAAGCAGAGAAAGACATTGTTGTAGCTGCAAATACTGCAAAAGCAGTTGCTAAATGTTTTTTGTTCATAATAATTTACTCCTAAATACATGATTTTACAAATAACACAGATACTAACTTGTATTATATAGGAATTCATGCTAATTGTAAATAAAATATAAAATATTATCTTAATTATAAATAAATATAATCAGATGAGTCAAATATTGTACAATTAGCCATAGAATGTCATATTACTATATAATAATAATCAGTATAGTAATTTATTATATCGAAAAATTTCGTTTAATGCTATATCTAATTCGTATAGTGCTACAACTAATTTGTGTAGTGTTATATCTAATGCGTTAAATGATATGAGCAACATACATTTGTGAATTACATCAATTGAGATGGTGAAAGTTTCACTAGGGAGGTCTCATGAGTATTAGCGTCTATTATGGACGGGCTGGATCAGGCAAGACACGTGCCGTATATGAGCGCATACGTCAGGTCATGACAGATTGTCCAGGGGAACCAATAATTTTACTTGTTCCTGAACCTGCCACCTATCGGGTAGAACGGGAGCTAGCTGAATTTATGCCTGAAAAAGGCTTTACTACGGTTCGTGTCGTAGGCTTTGGGCGTTTGGGTTATCAGGTATATCAATCGATAGGCTCAAAAGGGGCTGGTCAATCAAGTTTATCAAGCTTTGGCCGGTCTATGTTGTTGCGCCTTGTAATGAAACGAAAGCAAAAGGAACTGGGGCTGTTAGAACAGGCTACAAAGCGGCCTGAGTTTTCCTCCGTATTGCAACAGCTCTTTTCTGAATTCCGCGCCTTTCGTGTAGGCCCTGCTGACCTAGAACGAGGGGCAGAATCTGTTAAAAATAATGTATTACAAAAGAAATTACGCGAGCTAGCTATCTGTATGTCTGCTTATGAAGAGGAACTCAGTCATCATGGGGAGCGCGACATCGATCCTATCATGGAAATCGTAGAGGCTTTGCCACAATCTCCTCTCATGGAGAATAGCCACGTCTTTATCGATGGTTTTCATTGGTTTACGCCCACACACTACGAGTTGATTTATACCTTGTTTGACTTGGCAAAGGAAGCCGTTATTACTATCGATTTACCGATGGCCCCAAAGGCGTTAAATTTAGCTCGTCGAGGGGAGCATCTTTTCAGCCGCCCTTTAGAGATTTACGACACCTTAGTTGCTCGTTATGGCTCTAGTATCAACTGGGTTGGCTTTGATGGGAAACGAGGCCCTCAAATCGTTCAAGAGCTAGAGGCTAATTATTTTGCTAGCCCTAGTAAGAAAAATACTACAGATGCAACGATTCCGCTTATTCGAGGCTATAACAGGGAACGCGAAGCCGATGCGGTGGCTCGTCGTATTTTAGCCTATATAGAATCATCTGAAGAGGCTCGTTACCGAGATGTATGTATCATGCTCCGCGAGTCTGAAACCTATGGTGACACTTTAGAAAAGGTTTTTGCTCGCTACGGCATTCCGCACTTTATCGACCGTCAGCGGCCTATGAAAAACCATCCATTAGGTGAGCTATTGTCGGCTCTCTTTGATATCGTGCGTTATAACTATAGTCGGGACAGCATGTTCCTCTTGCTCAAGACAGACTTGATGCCGCTTACTCGTGAGGCTGTAGATGAGTTAGAGAACTATGTTCTCGAGTTTGGTATCGACCATTATAAATGGGAACGTGAAAGCTGGCCGTACTTACGAGGCTTTCATGAGGGGCAAGATGAAGAGAGCTACGTAGATGCACCACGCAGAGCACGTGTTAACAAAGCAAGAGAAACTATTATGGATATATTATCTCCATGGTTTGACTTTGCTGCTAATGCGGAGGGTCATACAGGGGCTGAGTGGGGTACACAACTTTATGGTTTATTAGAAATCTTACAAGTGCCAGAGCGGCTCTATGAATGGGCGAAGGACGCAGAAACTATAGGTGATCAAGAATCCAAAGCTAGCCATGAACAGATGTACAATGCGGTCCTTTCCTTTATAGATGAAATTTTTATGGTCATGAAGGATGAAATATTGACCTTGGATGAGATGATGCTCCTCCTCGAAGAAGGCCTTAGCGATGTAAACTACTCTATGATTCCTCCGTCTTTAGACCATGTGGTGATTACCACAATCGAACGTGGTTACAGCCAGTGGTGGCCTAAGGTGTTCGTAATGGGCCTCAACCAAGGTGTGTTCCCTCAAAGTATGGGCGACGAAGGGCTCATCAAGGATAAGGAGCGTCAAGAATTGGCCGATGCAGGCATTACCTTAGCAGAAGGTGCTTTGCCGAAGGCTTTCAACGAGAATTTCCTATTATACCTCGCCATGACGCGGGCATCCGATTCGTTGACCTTGTCCTATGCGGGCTCTGGTGAGGATGGAATCGGTCTTGAGCCGTCCCTCATTGTGAAACGATTAGAATCTCTTGGGTACGTAGATCAGGCGGTAGAGATTCCTCTCTCCATTGCACCTGATACAGAGGCGGATTACGTATGGCGTCCACTCCAAAGTCTGTCATTATTGTCGGAGCGTTGGGGGGCTCTCTTTAGTGGTTATGAGGTCAATCCTCTTTGGTGGGGACTCTATAACTGGGCTCGTGAAAGCGAAACCTATCGTCCTCGTTTAGCGGAGGTGTCACGTGGTATTCGAGATAACAACGATGTGCCTGTCATAACGCAGGATTTAGTGAATGGTCTATTCTTGTCTAAAGGCTACATGTCTGGTTCTGTGACACGCCTTGAACGATACCAACAATGTCCGTTTAAGTTCTATGCCCAATATGGTTTGAAACTAGAACCACGTCCAGTACGCTCCTTTGGAGCTCCTGAAATCGGTACGTTCTTACATGCTAATTTAGAGCGCTTAGGTAATTATCTATTAGAAAATAACAAACAATGGCGTGACCTTGACGAAGAGGAACAAGAAAATCTATGCCGTACTGTGGCAGACGAAATCTTGCAAGAAAATCAGCTAGGTGAAGAAACGAGCGATGCCTATCAAAAGGCCATCGAACAGCGTGTACAGAGAACATTACATGTGACGGTAGACCGCCTCGTAGAGTGGTCTAAGCGCAGCGATTTTGATACGAAGTATTTAGAGCAAGATTTTGGTCGTCAAGGTGGCTGGGATCCTATTCGGGTCCCTCTTGGTGAAAACCGTTACTTGCGACTCATCGGTCAAATTGACCGCATCGACGAATATACACGGGATGATCAAACCTATGGCATGGTTATCGACTACAAGTCGGGTGGTGCTCATGTGACGGCCCAAGATGTGTATTATGGACTTAAACTGCAACTCATGACCTATCTGTTGGCTTTGGAGTCCGCTTATGGTAAAACATATGGCGGATCTATGTCCCCTGCGGCGGTGGTTTATTCTTACGTGAAGAACCCTAAAATCCCTGCTGATGTGCCTATATCTTATGAAGAGGCCGTTTCGTTGGCTAATGAAAGCGATGCTTGGCAAAACAGTGGGTACTTCTCCGATGATATAGAGTTGTTGACGCATATTGACAATAAGTTCTTGTCCTATGGATCTAAGCGTGGGCCTTATGTGCCGATTGCTACGAAAAAAGATCAAACCATTTCTAGCAGAGATTTGCGAAAGGTTAAGTCTACAGGTGAATTTGATGTAATGTGCCGCTATACAAATCACGTGATGGCTGAGACGGGTCGTCACATTGGGAAAGGGCAGTTCCCGATTAAGCCATATCAATTGAATGGCCTTAGACCTTGCACATTCTGCGATTACAGAACGGTATGTCGCTTTGACTCTAGCCGTAATCGATATAATTATTTGTCTAGATTGTCCGAGAATGACGCATTAGAACGGATGAAAGAGGTCTTAAACGACAGAAATAATAGCAACGAAGGTAATAACAGTAACGACAGAAATAATAGTAGCGAAGGAGGTGAAGACCATGGGTGTTAAATGGACGCCAGAGCAGGAGTCTGCTATTATAGCGCCTAAGGATTCCTCCTTAGATAATCAGACCTTACTTGTTGCGGCCGCTGCCGGTTCAGGTAAGACTGCGGTTCTTGTAGAACGCATTATTACGCGTCTTAAGGACATGGATAATCCCTTATCTGTTCAAGAACTCATGGTTGTAACTTTCACAAAGGCTGCAGCTCAAGAGATGAGCGCTCGTATTGGCCTTGCCTTGGCTAAAGCCATGGAATCTACAGATGATGCTGCACTACAAGCGCGCCTTGAACGACAGCTCAATCTGTTGCCCTCGGCTCATATTTCTACATTGCACTCCTTTTGCCAATGGGTAATCCGGTCCTATTTCTATAAGCTCGACATTAATCCGACAGCGCGCATCGGCAATGAAGCAGAAATGGCATTGCTACAACAAGAGGTATTAGCCGATTTATTAACTAAATCCTATGAAGAGGGCCTTTATAATATCTATGAGCTAGCGGATTTCTTCAGCGATGATAAATCCGATGCAGGCTTAACGGCGAAGATTATGTCACTGTATAACTACGCCATGTCCCTCGCTAATCCCGATGGATGGCTAAGAAAAGCCTTAGAGCCTTATAAAGAGGCGATGACTATAAACCCTAGTGATACATTGTGGGGTCAATATATGTGGTCTAATCACATGGCTGTCATCGATCGCATTCGAGAGCGCTTAGAGCGGATGGAACAAATCTTGCTCGATCCGACAGGGCCTCATAAATGGCAAAATATATACGATAATCAACTGGCTGCACTGGGGATGCTTTCAGCGGCTCAAACTTGGGACGACATGGGGGAAGTTTGTAAACATATGGATACCTTTATTAAGGATCAGTTCCGTATGGGCTCAAAAGAGGCGCAAGCCTATGACCCTATATTGGTGGCAGAGTTTAAATCTTTGGGTGGTCAAAATAAAGATGACCTTAAAGCTATGCAAGCCGCTATATTTACCGTTCCGGAAGCTACCTTGCAAGACCAGTTCAAGGCTCAATATCCAATCATAGAAGGGTTAGTAGAGCTCACAATTGCGTTCCATCAAGCGTATCGGGATATGAAACAAGAGCAAGGCATCATGGATTTCAGCGACCTTGAGCATTTATGCTTGGCCCTTCTCGTTGAGCCTGGCACAGAGGATGATCCTCAGCCATCTGAAGTGGCGAAGGAACTGCAAGATACGTTCAAAGAAATCATGGTCGATGAATACCAAGATACGAACGGCGTGCAAGAGACGATTATTAACTTGATTTCTCGCATTGATAATAGGTTCTACGTGGGGGATGTGAAGCAGGCTATTTATAGCTTCCGTATGGCCGACAGTTCTCTGTTCATGGAGAAATATAATACGTACGGCGGCAATGATGCGGTAGAACGTCGTATCGACCTAGCGAAGAATTTCCGAACTCACGAAAATATCTTGGCTGCAACGAATTTCTTGTTCTATCAAATCATGACGGAAGAAGCGGCAGAGCTCAATTACACAGAGGCTGAATCGCTCATTCCTGGCCGCATCGTAGAGGATGCGCCAGAGGATTGGGTCGGTGGTGACGTGGAATTACAGCTTTTAGATGTGAGTAAGGATACCCTTGGTGCTAGTGAAAGTGACGAAGATGAAGGGGATGACCCTGAAAATAACGAGCGTGAGCTAGATTTTATCATTCAAAAAATCAAAGAAATCCATGCGGCTAAGAAGCAGGTGCAAAATCCAGATGGCACATTCCGTCAAATCGAGTGGCGAGACTTTGCTATTTTGCGCAGATCCTTAGCGGGCTGGGGCACCCGTGCCGTAGAAGCCATGCGGCAAGCGGGGATTCCTGCGGTGGTAAACGAGCGAGACGGTTACTTTGAAGCCCAAGAGATTCAACTCTTATTGGCGTTGTTATCCATCATAGATAATCCTGAACAAGATTTGCCGATGGCTGCCGTGTTGCACTCTGGCCTCGTAGGCCTTGATGCCAACGAACTAGGTGCATTGCGTCTGTCTGGTGAGGGCTCCTTATGGTCTCTTATGCCAGCCTATGCAGAAGAGGTTCAAGATGAGCGTTTATTGGCCTTTATTGGACATATGGAAAGGTGGCGCACCTTATCGCGTCGTCACGGTGTGACCGACTTGTTGTGGGATATTTACGAATCTCAAGACTATGTAAACTATGTGGGAGCTATGCCGAATGGCCTCGTTCGCCGTGCCAATGTGCTCGCCTTATACGATAGAGCCAAGGGCTATGAAGCCTCTGGCTTCCGTGGGCTCTTTAGGTTCTTGCGCTTTGTGGAAAGCTTGCGCGACAGCAACCAAGATATGCCTCTTGCCAATGTGGTGAGCGAGGCGGATAATGTGGTGCGCCTCATGACCATCCATAAGAGCAAGGGCCTTGAATTCCCTGTAGTATTCCTATCTGGTGTACAAAAGCGATTCAACATGATGGACTTGCGTTCAGAACTTCTTATCGATAAAAATGCAGGTCTTGGTTTGAAAGGGTATTTCCCAGATATTCGAGTATCCTTCCCGACCATGCCTTGGTTTTATGTGAAAGACGTAAAAGAAGCGGCCCTCAAGGCGGAGGAGCAGCGCATTCTCTATGTTGCTTTGACACGGGCACGAGATAAGCTGTTCATGACAGGCTTTATTAAAGGCTTTAAAAATTCTAAAGGTGTGTTAAGCACCATAGGTGAGCTCATTAAAAATGCGGCTTCCGTAGAAACTCAACAGTTACCGACAGATATTATTACACAAGCTAATACCTATCTAGACTGGATGATTATGGGCTTTGCTCGTCATTTAGATGGTGGCAATCCATTGCGCGTAGCCATTGAGTACGAAGGGCCAACTTATTTTGATTTACCGGATAAACAGTGCCGTTTAAAGGTTGAAATCCATGATGGCTCTCTTTATGGTGATCTCGATTACAAAGCGGATATCGACGAGACAACCATCAACAAGGTGCGTGAGTTAAAAGCTGTTAATTCCGTAGAATTACCGCAGGAAATCGTGGACCGCTTCAACTATAGCTATCCGTACAATGATGCTACTCGCCGAACCGCAAAAATTTCTGTCAGTGAATTAAAACGACGATTCCAAGAACGAGAACTTGAAGCAGGAACTATTGATACTTTGAATGAACCAATCGCAACGGTAGAAGTTTCAGCAGATGACCTAGCAAACTCCGTATTCGGTCGAAAGCCACAAGCATTACAGTCTGAAGATGATGTATTAACCGGTGCTCAATGGGGGACCTTGATGCATGAGGCTATGCAATGGCTACCTCTTGTGACGTATACGCAAGCTTCTTTGACGAAAGAACTCGATGCACTGGTGGCGAATGGGACTTTTACAGAGGAAGAACGGAATTTATTAAGCGATACGAGTTTGTATAAATTTTTTAGCTCTGATCTTGGTAAGCGCCTTATCAATGCAAAACGTATCGAGCGAGAGTTGCCGTTTAGCATGCTCTTTGAAGGAAAACGCGTATACGACACCTTAGAGGACGGGGAAAATCTGTTCCTTCAAGGTATTATTGATACGGCCTTTGAGGAGGATGGCGAATGGGTTCTCGTAGATTACAAAACGGATCGCGTTACATCCGGAGAAGAACTCATTAAGCGCTATAAAATCCAAATGGACCTCTATAAAGAGGCCTTGCAGCGATTGACGGGAATGCCCGTGAAAGCATGTTACATTTATAGCTTCCGCTTGCATGATGCAATCATTGTGGACTAATGCGCATAGATTCTTATAAATTAATAAACACAAAAGCTCTCTATCTTTTGATAGAGAGCTTTTGTGTTACCAATTACTTATTATATATGTGGTAGTTTAGGCAGATTTAAGGCTTTTTTCTTTTTGTGCTTTGCAGGTGCAAATACTTTGAGTACGCGTGGCAATACTTCAATATCCACAGGCATATCCGGACCTGCATCACCATCCATATTAGTCGATAAATCATCGACGTCAGATAGAAGTTCGATATGAGCTTTTTTCACCGTTAATGTCGTTGTATAACGAGAATTATAGATGGCACCACTGATAATGAGTGGTAATACGCTGAGAATATCGAGGATAAAATATTCCTTGAAGATGATGATACGCATATAACCATCATCTACAGAGGCTTCTGGCATAAAACGTTCAAAGCTAGAGACTACATTGGTAAGTAGGGCTAAAACGAGAGGGGATTTGCAGATGAAATCGTCGTTCTCTGTTTTGATGCGGTACGTGTAGTCCTTTGTAGTGAACAACGCTTGGCCTGCTCGCAAGAAATACGCAAGAGGGCCGAGTATGCTTTTTTCCTTTGGCGTAACTTCATCCACAACCTTAGGAATAACACCAGCTGCAATATTATTGCAGAAATACCGATCATTACAACGGCCGATATCAATGGTTCGAGTTTCATTGATATCGATACGCCTGATAGCTTGTGTTGGATTTTGGTGAATGCCGAGCGCACGAGACATATCATTTACTGTACCAACGGGGATAAACCCAAAGGTACAGGAGAATCCACCTTGGGCAATACCATTAACGGTTTCGTTAACAGTGCCGTCACCACCCATGCAGAATACGGCATCAAACCCGCGCTCACAAGCGTTCTTAGCGAAACGTGTAGCATCGCCTTCACCTCTGGTGAATTTGACCTCAATCGTTTCGAACAATGTACTCAATTTCCATTGTAAATCGAGGGCGTAACGGCGCGCTGCACCGCCTCCTGAGACAGGGTTGATGATAATCAAACAACGGCTCATAGTATACTTCCTTACTTTCAAAAATGAGATATAGCTATTATCTATAGTTAAATTGACAGTCTTAATGATGAGTTCTATAATTGTAATGTATGCACTTAATTTCGCACAACATACTGTCTAAGATATGTTGTATACTATATTATACTCATTTTAACCGTTCTTTGAAAGTCTGAAAGCATGAATGGTTAGTAAGGTTTAGGGGCTAGTAATGGGAAGACAAAGTTCAAAAGATAAATACAAATTGTCCGCAGTGGATTCTATCGAAAGATTACCTCTCAGTGAACAAGTATATTTAACATTAAAAACAGCTATCTTAACAGGCGAATTGATGCCTCAAGAGAAGCTTAACGAAGTAAAGATTGCAGAACAATTACAAGTGAGTGCTACACCCGTGCGTGAGGCATTCCGCAAATTGGCTAAAGATAATCTCGTAGTTATCGTTCCTTGGAAAGGTGTTACTGTAAAAGCTGACACGCCAGAAGAAATCGTAGCACTTTACCAAGTTCGTGAAGTAATGGAAGGACTTGGTGCTAGATTATGTGCTCGTCATGCTACACCTGAGCAAGTACAAGAGCTAAGAACCCTTTGTAAAGAAATGCATGAAATTGAAGATGCCACAGAACGTGTTGATGTAAACAGCCGATTCCATACAATGATTGCTCATTACTCTGGCAATGAACGCATTGTAGATTATCTAGCAGGTTTCCGTGAACGCGTTAATCGTGACATGTACATCAGTTCTTTCAATGCTGTACGTACACATGACTGTGATGATGAGCATGATCAAATCGTAGACGCTATTGAACGTCACGACGAAGTAGCTGCAGAAACAGCTATGCGTCAGCATATCAACAATGCATTTATCTTCAAAAAAGCAAATGCGGAAGTACAGCATAAAAAACTTAATGAAGTATAATGCCTGCTGATGCAATGGGCATAATTACATATGAGAGGCTCCGCCAATGGCGGAGCTTTTTTGATTATTATTTTGAATATCTAATTCAATTTTCATTTAGAGTATTTAGAGCATCTTGATATAAATTAGTTATCATTTGTTGTATTTAATTAACCGTTGTTTTAGACTATTGGACTAGTTTTCTTTTGTTTGATTTCGAGACGTTCTCTTGGTGTGGTTCAGAAGCTCTAGCCGTTTATAATGTGATGTTAGGTGCGCATTACAGTTTTTATAATCTACAACACGCAGTCTTACGAGCTGACCTACGTTGATTTGAAAGGCTTGAGCGATTTTAAAAAGAATTTCTAAAGACATGCCTGAGATGCCTGTACCACATTCTAATTTACTTAAATAACTACGACTGATACCAATGTGACGAGCTAACTCTTGTTGAGACATATTTAGGGATACGCGAATAATGGCAATTTTATGACCTAAACAAACATATTGATGTTGTAAAAACGGGTCTTCGTATGTGTTGATCCGCAGTTCGGTGAGCGGTGTAGACGAGGGGTGCATAGGGACTCCTTCCTTTTCCCTACTCTCTAAATATAGTATACTGAGATTATTAGCATCTGACTAATATAGAAAAGTAGATAATTATCGGCTATTACAGATAATTACACGAATTGTGAAAGTAGTATTACATGTATGCTATAGTAATGTGATCATACCATCTAGTATGTTATCTTGAGTAGAGGAGGCAATATGGAAAAATACATAGCCGTTGCCCTCGGTGGCGCCACTGGGGCCTTATGCCGTATGGCTCTTGGTGAATGGGTGATGACAAAGGTCAGCTCGTTTCCGTATGGTACGGTAGTAGTAAACCTCGTTGGTTGCCTCATTATCGGTCTAGTCTTAGGCCTTTATATGCAAAAGCCAGATCTACCTCAATGGGCGAGATTCTTCCTCGTTGTAGGTGGGCTAGGTGCATTTACCACCTTCTCAACCTTTGCCTTTGAAATGCTACAGCTTATGATGGCTGAATCCTATGTACAAGCATTATGGTACGGTGCAGTACAAGTCGTAGGGGGCTTAATCCTCTGTTGGGTTGGTATGCTAATAGTGCGTCTACTCTGTACTATGTAAACATATTAATATTGAATAATAGTATTAAATACATTTTGATGTTATACAGTAACGTATTTTGTTATTAATGACTTGGGAGATATTATGAAATCTATTAGAACACAAGATGCCGTAGGGCAAATATTATTACACGATCTCGTAAGAATCGTCATCGGTGAGGTGAAAGACACGCCCTTCCGCCGTGGACATGTAATTACAGAAGAGGACATTCCTAAACTCTTGGATCTTGGCAAGGAACATGTATTTGTAATGGAGCCAGAAGATGAGGGGTTCTTGCACGAAGAGGATGTAGCTCGTGCTTTATACCATATGGCAGGCGGTGAAAACATGCACGATGGCCCTATGGCACAAGGTAAAATTGAAGCCATTGCGGATGTAGATGGCCTTTTCAAGGTCGATGTAGACCGATTATATGCTATCAATAGCATTGGTGAGTTGACTATTGTAACGAGATTTAATAATACACCTGTGAAAGCTGGTGATAAACTAGCAGGCATGCGCTGTATTCCATTGTTGTTAGAAGAACAACAAGTAGAAGATGCAAAGAAAATTGCTGATGGTAAGCCTTTGTTACATGTAAAGCCGTTCGTGCGCAAAACAATGGGTATCGTTACGACTGGTTCTGAAGTATTTGAAGGTCGTATTAAAGATGCTTTCACACCAATCATTGAAGAACGTTGTGCTGAATTTGGTGTTACAAAGGTAGCTCACGAAATTGTAACGGATAATACAGACGATATCGTGGCGGCTATCGACAAGGTGAAAGCAGCAGGCGCAGATATCATTTTCTGCACTGGCGGTATGAGCGTTGACCCAGATGATCTCACTCCAGGAGCGATTAAACGCTATGCAGATCGAGTAGTTACCTATGGATTACCTGTGTTACCAGGGTCCATGGTTTGCATTGCTTACTGTGCAGATGGCACACCAATTCTTGGTGTACCAGGTGGTGTATTGTTCAGCAAACCGACTGCTTTTGATGAAATTGTGCCACGCCTCATCGCAGATGATGAAATCACCAAAGAAGATTGTATAGCTATGGGCCATGGAGGATTCTTGGGCTAATAGGCTAGTATAACAAGATTAGCTAGAATAACCAATATAGCTATTCTAAGTAATATAGCTAAAGCAAATAATATAACTAGAATAATTAGTATAGCTAATATAATGAATATAGTTAATATAGCCAATATAAGGAGATAAGATAAATCTTATCTCCTTATATTGTTATTATGCTATTAATTTATAGTATGATGAATTTGATAGAATTTTTATTTATAGATAAAATTGATAATTTTATCTATTTTGTTAAAAAATTCGTTTACTTCATTTAATATTTAAAGTACAATAATAGTTAAGGATAATGATAATACATTAGTTAATAATGGACATATTTTATGCTGAGTTTTGTTGAATATATATTATAAATGATAATATATTATCCGTTGTATTTATAATTTTAGATGTAGGGAGGAATAGTAAACGATGAAAAGCAAACAAGTTGCATTATCATTGGCAATACTACTTGCGTTAGGCACGGGAACTGTATTACATGTAGAAGCACAAGGAAATCCGACAGAGTATTCACGTCACTTTGGTGATGAAAACACGGTTACCAGTGACCATAGTTTAGCAGTAGGTTTCAGAAATACGGTATCCGGTTCATATTCAACTGCTGTAGGACAGTCTTCTACCGCATCTGGTGAGACTTCACTAGCTATCGGACGAAGTGCACAGGCAACTGCTAATAATACCAATGCTATTGGTCGGAGTGCACGAGCAGAAGGTGAAAATGCTACTGCAATAGGCCATGGATCAGTTTCTTCAGGGCGTAATTCAAATGCCTTTGGTTCATCCGCTAAAGCATCTGCTGAAGCTTCTACAGCGGTTGGCAATAGTACAAAGGCTAGTGGTATTTCAAGTACCGCTACTGGCTTTAATGCTGAGGCATCTGGTAATTTCTCTTCAGCATATGGTAATGATGCTAGAGCAAAGGGAAATCGTTCAGTAGCCGTTGGATATAATGCAAAAGCTGAAGAGAGTGCAACTGCTGTAGGTAATAATGCTAATGCTGGTGCTGCAAATGCTGTTGCAGTAGGTTCAGGTAATACGATTACTGCACGTAGTGGAGTTGGAATTGGTAGCAGTAATTCTGTTTCTGGCATTGATTCTGGCGCTTTTGGGGTTAGAAATAACGTAGCGCAAGCAAATACATATGTACTGGGCAGTAATGTGACGTCAACACAAGGAAATAGTGTTCTCTTAGGCAATGCATCTACCGATAGAGCTGCCACAACAGAAACACAAGCTAATATAAATGGTATCAACTATTCCGGCTTTGCTGGGGTAGGGTCAGCTCGTAACGGCGTTACGAGTGTTGGTGCATCTGGTAAAGAACGTCAGGTGATTAATGTAGCATCTGGGAAAGTATCTTCTGATAGCACGGATGCTATAAATGGTAGTCAATTATATGCAGTAGCAAATACAGTGGGCGGAATTCTTAATAATCACAATACATTAATTCAAAATAATATTAATGAAATCGATAAAAATAAAGAAAAAATTGCCGACAATGAACGAAAATTAAAAGATCATACAGATGTCTTACAAAAACATGAAGATATTTTAAATGGACATAGTCAAGAATTAGAAAAACATAATAAATTAATTGTAAATCATGATAATCAAATTACTCGTTTAACTAAAGAAAATCTTCGTCAAGATGCTGATTTACTTCGTCATGAAGATCAAATTCAAAATCATGACATTCAATTAAAAAATCAAACTGAACGTATGAATAATCAAGAAAAACGTATTGACAATCAAGATAAGCGTTTAGATTATTTAGATAATCGTGTTGATAATCATGATGCTCGAATTGAAAATCATAGTGAGCGTATCGAAAGTCATGAACGTCGTATTGAATATAATAAGACTTTAGCCACAGAAGCATTAAAAGAAGCTAAAAACATACTAGCATTTCTGCAGGTAATAATGTAACTGTAACTACAAGCACAAATGCTGCTGGTGGTACTGATTACAAAGTATCTGTAGATAAAGTTAAATTTGGTAATGTTTCTTTGGACAATAAAGGTCTAAATAATGGTGGCAATAAAATCACTAATGTAGCCGATGGTGAAGTATCCGCTACATCTAAAGATGCCGTTAACGGTAGCCAATTGTATCAAGCTACTAGCGGTATTAGTAATGGTGTGAACCTATTAAATAGCAAAATAGGAAAAGTTGGTGCTGGTGCGGCTGCATTAGCGGCTATTCATCCATTGGATTTTGATCCTGATGATAAATGGAATTTTGCGGCTGGTTACGGTAACTATGCCGGTGAAAATGCGATGGCATTAGGTGCTTTCTACAGACCAAATGAAGACACTATGTTCAGCGTAGCTGGATCCATGGGTAACGGTGAAAACATGGTCAATGCCGGCGTTTCATTGAAATTAGGTCAAAAAAATGGTGTATCTACTTCTAGAGTAGCTTTGGCTAAAGAGGTTCAAGACTTAAAGGCCATTGTAAAAGCCCAAAATGTAGAGATTCAACAAATGAAGGTATCCATGGGAATGGCACCTCAGTATGACAAGAAAGATGTGAACTTCCCTGATGTACCGGCTAATCATTGGGCTTATGAATATGTAAAAGACTTGGCTGATAAAGGTCTTGTTGAAGGTTATCCTGATGGCGAATTTAAAGGCGATCGTACGATGACTCGTTATGAGTATGCTGCGATCATTTACCGTGCTTTACAATTGGGTGCTCCAATTGATGGTAAAATGGGGCGTGCGATTAACGAATTTAATCCTGAATTGGCTCGTCTTCGTGACTTGGATCGCATTCGTGTGGATCGAATCTCTGGTAAAGACAATGATCGTCATAAGGTAGAACGACTTCGTGTAAACAATAAAGACAATAAGCAAACTAATGATTACAGAGATGTTTATGGTAGTCATATCGAGCGTAATGCGAAGTAATTACTTGTCATGAATTAACCTTTTAAACTAAAAGGAAGACAACAAAATAGTTCTTGTATAAACTAAAGAAAAAACAAAGGAGGCTGTGATAAACGGCCTCCTTTGTTCAATTGATTGCATTATTAAATACGTTATTAAAATGATTTTTTACCTAGTGTAGGGTGGCTACAACGTTTTAGCGTTAGGGTATCAATCATATGGACGGCTTCGTCCAATGTAATATCTTCGCGCTTCGTTGGTGTTTCTAGGACAGCTAACGGATGCTCCGTGCCCACCTCACCAGAAGGTAAGTATATATATTCTTGGTTGACGGTGTCACCAAAAATATAGCCGGCTTGTAAATGTTCTTTGTGAATGCGACTCATGGTCTCTCCTTAAATAATTTGCTTTAGTTTGAAGTCTAGATAGTCTGCAGATACCAATTCTAGTTTTGTCGTACCAAATTCCTTTGGAATCCGGTTAAAGGAAATTTGATCGTGTAAGTGGCCAAAGATGCAGATATCTACCTTATATTGCTCCATGAGGTCCGTAAAGCCCGAAGGAGCGTTGGACTCGTTGAATGGAGGGTAATGTAGCAACAATAACTTTGTTATAGGAATAGTCTCTATATCTATAATAGAATCAGGTGTTGATGAATAGGACTTTTTAGAACCGGATGATTCTGTTATACAGACCTTTGTTTCCGTCCTGAGTTCTTCAAGTACTTTATGTATTGCCTTATCCATTTCTTGAAGTGCCGCTTCAGTACGCATCACTTCTCTATCGTAAATGGATTGGTCCGTTTCTGGGGAAAAGTGGGAGTCTCCAGGACAAAGGTAGGCACGCGTTCCTCCGAATGCAATAAGGCGCGGACCTTCTTCGGTTTGGATGAGTTCTGCGGTGCCGTGACCTTGTATAAAGGTAATAGCGTCTCCCATGAGATTATGCATCTTGTTTGCCGATGCCCACCAATAATCATGGTTGCCGCGAATCATATATTTTTTACCAGGTAGAGATGCAATTTCTTGTAAATCGCAGGCCGCTTCTTCAAGGCGGAGAGCCCAGCTCATGTCACCTACGAGAAAGACGATATCTTCATCGCTTACATTGGCATTCCAATGCTCTTTGATGCGGGCCCAGTGATCATTCCAGTGAGGACCAAAAATATCCATCGGCTTTGTAGGAGGATTGCCAGATAGATGGAGGTCGCCGATGGCAAATACTTTCATAAAAATCCTTTCAAATATGTATGGTTAAACCATATATAAAATTATCTATCAAATTATGTACGGTCTATGGTTAGCGCTATTTAGTAGCTTGAAAATAAGGCGTAATATCGTGCTTGATTTTAGCAGCTCGTCCCTCATCGCAAGTTTGTGGAATTTTGTATCCTACATAGAGGGGCGTCGTTACATAGCGCGCCACTACTTTGATGTAATCATAGCCGTCCTCAAGATTATATACGAAGTAATTATAGGACTGGCTAAAGTTTGCTACACTATGCAATACATAGCGCAAAATTTGCTGTAGGCGAAGGGCTACAGCACGAACCGGTGTATCTGGTTTAAAGCGAATATTGTACTCAAAGAACCCGATAATCGGATGGGTAGACAAGGTGATGCGTACATCTTGATCCTCGTGTAAGAGCCAACCCTCCATATTTTGCACCGTAATATCTTTATGGTAATCGTAATTCTCAAGGCCTATGATTTGGCTGTGAGGATGGCGAATAGAGCCACCGGACATATAGCCATAATTCTTGAAGAACAGTACGGATTTAAACTCTTTACGCTGACGAGTTTCGCGCCATTTATCGAGACCAAATTGGAGAATATGGGCGGCTTCATCTGTAGGTAAGGTGGAAAATTCGCCTTCGTCGGTTTCCGTTTCAATGATGACGGTAGGCCAAGTTTTTTCTAATACAGGATACTTGTTCATGAGCCATATAATATGACCTGATGTATCGAGAATATCCGTTAATTTGGAACGATCACAGAAGGGACAACGCACTTGTTCATTGCGAATATTGACGGGCTTTGTCCGTCCTAATTCGATATTAAATCTAAGTGGTTTGTTCATCATGTGCCTCCTCCCTTGTAAGAAATTCTATACTCTTAATCATACCACAACTAGCACATTCGTACATGAAATAATGGTATAATAATAATGTGTTATTTTTGTGACTAAGGAGGCCCTATGAAACCAACGACGCTCGTATTTCCCATTGATGAACAAAATCGTATATTGTTAGGGCGTAAGAAGCGTGGTTTTGGGGCTGATAAATATAATGGTTTCGGTGGTAAACTAGATGATGGTGAAAGCTTCCGAGAGTGTGCCATTCGCGAACTCTATGAGGAATCTGGCCTTCAGGGGACCCCTGAAGACTTAGAATGTGTCGCGGCTTTTGATTTTCAATTTCCTTTTGATGAAAGCTTAACGCACGTGAGTTATGTGTATTTCTTGCGTGCTTTCACAGGCAATGTAGAGGAAACAGACGAAATGGAGCCTCATTGGCTAGAACCGAATCAAATTCCTTATGGACATATGTGGGATGGTGACCGCAGATGGTTGCCGATGTTGTTAGAAGGTAAGAAATTAAAAGGACCTATTGTGTTTGGACGAGATAATAATATGGTGGATAAGATGGATTTGACCACTGTTGATACTGTTCTTGAAAGCGAACACTTGGCGCGCATCGATCTGTATATTAATGGATGATGAATGTACGATTTGTTACAATTTAACGTTAAAATCGTTATCTGGTGGGTATTGGAGTATAAAATAGGGACTATGTAGCCGTGAAAGTGGTACTAGGCTCCTAAATTTATAATATATTGAGGTAATATGACTGATAAAAAGAACCCAAAGTGGGTGCCACAGCTATTGGCGTGGTATGATGTACATAAACGGGAGTTGCCGTGGCGCGATTGTGGGGACCCTTATAAGATTTGGGTGTCCGAGGTGATGAGCCAACAGACGCGCATTGAGGCGATGAAGCCCTATTATGATAACTGGATGCGTCTATTTCCAACCTTGGAGGATTTGGCAAAGGCCTCCGAAGATGAGGTGGTTCACGCATGGCAAGGGCTTGGTTATTATAGTCGTGCTCGTAACTTGCGTCTTGGCGTAAAGGACGTCGTTGAAAATTACGGCGGTATCGTGCCTCATGATCGTAAGACCATGGAGTCCTTAAAGGGCGTAGGTTCTTATACAGCAGGGGCTGTGCTGTCCATGGCGTACAACGAACCAGAGGTGGCTGTAGATGGTAATGTGTTGCGCATCTATGCTCGGTTGTATCGCATCTTTGATGATATTTTGAGCACTAAAGGTAAAAAGGCTATTACGGCTATCGTAGAGGAGACTTTGCCTCACGATCGACCTGGCGACTTTAACCAAGCCTTGATGGACTTTGGGTCTGCCGTATGTATTCCAAAGACACCCCGCTGTGGCGAATGTCCTATTGTAAATATGTGCGAAGCATACCAACATAAGGATACAGATAAACTACCTGTGCGTATCAAGAAAACAAAGGTAGTAGAGGTGCCTTTATTCGTGGGGATCTTGCAGTATAAAGGCTATTATTTATTGCATAAACGGCCGAACCGTGGACTCTTACGATCCATGTGGGAATTCCCATCTGTGGAAATGGTATCTGCCTTTGAGGACGGAGAACGAGGCCTTGAGGAATTAGTTCAGGCCCTTGGCTTTGAGTTATCTTTGCAACCAGTACTTGTGAAAGAAATAACACATATTTTCTCTCACCGAAAATGGTTTATGAAAGCATTCCGCGGTGATTTAACGTACACAGGGGACGCTAATAATATATTGATTGCAGATATCCAACAGCAATTGCCAAAGGACTGGATGCTCATCAAGCGCGATGAGTTCTCCGACTATGCTTGGGCGGGACCTCATGGTAAACTGACGGAAATCGCAAAGTAATTTGTAGGAGCAATGAATGAGAATTCTATTTAATATCATTTTTTCTGCCATCCTCGCAATAGGTCTGGTAGGATTTTGGACTCTATTCCTCAACTTGTGGAAGCCTAAAAAGAAATGGCCTGCCTGGGTGGGCTATATCATCATTATCGGTGCGTGGTTCGCGGCTATCCGATACTATATACTCAATCAAGTGGATTTATATGGTACGATGTACTATCCTTTGATGAATATGTTCCGTACTGAAAGCTATGGATTCCTCTTTGGCGTATTCCTAGCGATTCCTGTATTTATCATACTTAGTCTATTATATTGGACAATTAATAAGATTTGGAGCAAAACACCAGAGGAAAATAGAACGGGTCGTCGTGCTTTCTTTAGAACTGCTGCAACTATAGTGCCGTTGGCTACTATCGGTGGTTCTAGCTATGCTGCCTTTGCAGGTCAACAAGAGGTAGTAGTAACGCATGAAAGCTTTGGCTACACGAATCTACCACCTGGTTTGAAAAACTATAAAATTGTTCAACTTAGTGATATTCATATAGGTCCGAGTATCGACTTAGATGACTTTGATGAAATCCTGAAACTAGCGCTTTTACAAAAGCCTAATCGCGTTGTTATCACTGGTGACCTCATTGATAAGCTTGCATGGTTGCCGCAAGTCTGTGAAAGACTGACAACCTTTGCAAAACAAATCCCAGATGGGGTTGACTTTATCTTGGGAAATCACGAGTATCATCACGATGTAAATAAGGTGCTGGATTCACTTAAACGAAATACACCTATGAATATTCTTGTGAATAGTAATATTCAAATCATGGGGGGCAAACAACCTGTATATATTGCGGGCGTTGCGTACGATAACGATCGGGAAAAAGAAAAGCGTGAAGCTATGATTGATAAGGCTTTATCTGGAATTCCAGACTATGCCTTTGTTATCCTATTGGCTCATCACCCTGAATTCTTCGAAGAATCTATTGAACGAAAGATTCCGTTGACTCTATCTGGACATACCCACGGAGGTCAAATCGTATTTATGGGTATGCCGTTAGTACCAACAGGCACACCATATACAAAAGGTCGCTATGTAGAAGAACAAAGCGTATGCTACGTTAATAACGGCACAGGACACTGGTTCCCAATTCGTATCAACTGTCCACGAGAAATTACGGTTATTACATTCTTTGATGGAGTGGCATAATAACTAGAAAACCCCGATACATAATGTATCGGGGCTTTTTCCGTTCATTTGAGGTATGAGAGGATGTTACAGATATGTCATAGAGATGTGAGAGATTTTATTTCATGCGAACTGCTTCGGCAAATTCGTCTTCGGTCATGAGTTTTTCTTCCAAGATGATTTCTTTAATAGAGCAACCGCGTTTGTACGCTTCTTTTACCACCTTAGCGCTCTTGTCGTAGCCAATATATGGTGTTAAGGATGTAGCAATCATGAGAGATTGTTCTACGAAGAAGTTGAGTTTTTCAGGTACAAATTCTACGCCGTCGATACAATGTGTTGTGAAAGAGTTCATAGCATCTGCGAGGAGGCGACAGCTTTCAACAAAGTCATAGATCATGATAGGCATATACACGTTCAATTGGAACGCACCGCTGCCTGCACAGAGCGTCATAGTTGTATTGTGGCCGAATACTTGGGCGCATACCATGGTCAAAGCTTCACATTGAGTAGGATTTACCTTGCCTGGCATGATGGAGGAGCCCGGTTCGTTTTCAGGAAGATGCCATTCGCCGTAGCCACAGCGAGGACCAGAGCCTAAGAAACGGACGTCGTTGGCGATTTTAAATAGGGTAGTCGCTAATGTGTTAAGTGCACCGTGAGCCATCATAAATGCATCTTTGAGAGCAAGTCCTTGGAATTTGTTATTCTTAACACGGAATGGAGCACCTGTTACCTCTGGCAATACAGTTTCCATAACGTCTAGATAGCCCTTAGGTGTGTTCACACCTGTACCGACCGCAGTACCACCGAGTGCTACGTCGAGTAGGTGGTCAGCATTTTGAAGGAGCATAGTTTTGGCAGTTTTTAGGCCGTCCACAAAGGCGCTAATTTCTTGGTCTACCATGATGAAAGTAGCATCTTGTAGGTGGGTACGACCAACTTTTTGCAATCCTTTTCCTTTTTTTTGCAATTTTTCAAAGGATCCGATAAGGCCGTCCAATGCAGGAATTACGCGTTTTGTAATTTCAAAGTATGCACAGATATGCATTGCCGTAGGGAATGTATCGTTTGTACTTTGACCGCGGTTTACATCGTCGTTAGGATGAAGCGGATTGGATTCATCTAACTGTTTAGCTCGGTGAGCGATGACTTCGTTCACATTCATGTTAGTTTGTGTGCCGGAACCTGTTTGGAATACGGTTAACGGAAATTCATCATCCCATTTTCCGTCCACGATCTCATCTACTACTTGAGCGATGAGTTTCGCTTTTTCCTCAGTTACTGCGCCACACTTTGCATTGGTTAAAGCACATGCTTTTTTTACAAGCGCAAGCGCCTTGATTTGTTCAATAGGGATGCGGTGGTCACCGATCTTAAAATTATTGAACGAGCGTTGCGTTTGAGGTCCGTAAATTCGTCTAGCGTCGACTTCGACTGGTCCCATTGAATCATATTCAATTCTTGTTTCCATAATGTTTACAACCTCCTTAAAAGACATGCCGACCCTACTGTCGGTACTTTAATTATATAAAATCCTGTATATTTGTACAGAATAAAAGAGAATGATTTCTATTTTCATATAATTGATAGGTGTATATGCATAATGCGCATATAAGAAAGGGGATGTATATTGCGCTTTCCTTCTCCCCATACCTTTATGATTTCAATCTATATGTAAGATTGATAATGCGTTATATGTAGAAAAATTATAAATTAAATATTTTATTTGGTGAATAATGAAAGGTCTATTTTTAGGGTAAACGATTAGGTATATATTAGCGTGGGGGTCCTCCAAAAACGACTTAGCGGCCCTGCGAAGCAGGGTGGATAGCTTTGGAGGCTTTTGGAGGGCTACCACGTCTAATAAAGTGTTTAGGGTACAGAATAGACCTTTTAAGATATCTGTTGGAGGAAGCTAAATTTATAATCTTTTATATGTATACATTATAAATATCGCATATATATTGAAATCATCGCTTTAACACGATAAAATGAAAGTAGCTTAGTATATTGTTTTAAGTTTATGATTTCACAGAGGAGGTAAGTACTTATGAAACATGACTTTACGAGCCATGACCTTCATCTGCCGGAACTGACGTTACGTGGGATGCTACTTGGTGCATTGATTACTGTTATTTTTACAGCATCTAACGTATATCTTGGTTTGAAGGTTGGTTTGACGTTCTCGTCATCCATTCCGGCTGCTATTATTTCAATGGCGATTTTGCGTTTTTTCAAGGATTCTAACGTTCTTGAAAATAACATGGTACAAACGCAGGCTTCTGCCGCTGGTACATTGTCCGCTATTATCTTTATCTTGCCAGGTTTACTCATGCTTGGGTATTGGAATGGCTTTCCATTCTGGCAAACATTTTTGCTCTGTGCCTGTGGTGGTTCTCTAGGTGTATTATTCACCATCCCATTGCGTCGTGCCATGGTAGTGAATAGTGATCTACCATATCCTGAAGGCCGTGCAGCAGCAGAAATTTTAAAGGTTGGCTCTCACAATGGTGAACAAGGCCCTCAATCTAGCTCCGGTATGACAGACATTGTGTCCGGTGGCTTTATAGCTGGCCTTATTAGCCTTTGTGCAAATGGTTTCAAAGTACTTGGCGATAGCATGAGCTTCTGGATTCCTGTAGGTAGCAAAGGTATTACTCAAATTCCTTTGGGCTTCTCTACAGCGTTGTTAGGTGCTGGTTACCTTATCGGTATCGCTTCTGGTATCGCTATCCTCGTTGGTGTACTCATCGCGTGGGCTGGCTTCGTGCCTTACTTCACTAATATGTTTGCTCCAGATGGCGGTGCTACTGCCAAGTTTGCAATGGCTGTTTGGAAATCTAAAGTTCGTTTTATCGGTGCTGGTGCTATCGGTATTGCTGCGATTTGGACTTTGATTACCTTAATCAAACCTATCATCGAAGGTATGAAAATTTCTGTTAAATCCATGAATAGCAGTTCCGCAGAACGTGAATTGCATCGTATGGATACAGATATGAGTACAAAATCCGTTTTAGGTGTATTCATACTTATTCTTATTGGTTTAGTATTTACATTCTGGGATTTCGTATCTGTCGTACCTATTAGTGCAGGTTTAATGTGGACACTCGTTGTAGTAGGTATCGTAGTAGCTTTATTAATTGGCTTCTTCGTAGCTGCAGCGTGTGGTTATATGGCGGGCCTTATCGGTACATCTGCTTCTCCAATTTCTGGTATCGGTATTTTAGCGACTATTATTTCTTCCTTAGTTGTATACTTTATCGCAGCGGAAAATAATTTATTTGCTACACAAGAAGGTGTTCAGTTCGCTACTGCTATGGCTATCTTTATGACATCCGTAGTTATTGCGATTGCATCTATTTCTAATGATAATTTACAAGATTTGAAGACTGGCCAACTCGTTGGTGCTACACCTTGGCGTCAACAAATTGCCTTGTTACTTGGTTCTGTAGCCGGTGCCATTGCAATTGCTCCAGTTCTTAACTTGCTTTACCAAGCATACGGTTTCACAGGTGCGTTACCACGTGCTGAAATGGATCCAAACGCTGCATTATCGGCTCCTCAAGCGACTTTGATGACTACCATTGCGCAAGGTATCTTCAACTCTAGCATGGATTGGGATTATATTTTAATCGGCGTTGGCGTTGGTGTTGTGGCAATTATCGTCAACTTGATTCTCAAGAGCACAACTGCTACCTTAACATTGCCTCCATTGGCTGTTGGTATGGGTATTTATTTACCACCTACTTTAGAAGTACCACTTATTATTGGTTCTTTCATCAGCTACTTCGTAGGTCGTTATCTTGTAGCTCGTGCTAAAATGCGTGCCGGTGAGCTTGCTGACTACGATGTAGAGCAATCCAATCGCCGCGGTGTTCTCTTTGCTTCTGGTCTGATCGTTGGTGAAAGCTTGATTGGTGTAATCATAGCTGTTATTATTGTATTGTCTGTTACAACTGGTGGTGGGGAAGCTCCACTTGAATTAGTAGGTCCTGAATTTGAAAGCACAGCACAATGGTTAGGATTGCTTGCATTCATATTCGCTGGTCTCTATCTTGTTCGCCGTGTTGTTACACACAAGTTCAATAAAGAAGAAGCTCTTGCTATGAAAGCTGAGCAAGAACAATAAGAGGTTAAACAATGAAATTAAAACAGTCTGTACTCATCATTATGGCTGCTGCATTGCCAGTAGTCTCCTTCGCAGCAAGCGAAGTAATACCTGTAACGCAAGATACTGTAAATGTACAAGCAAATCAAACAAATGCGAAACGTGTAAATCGTAATGATTTAACATATCGTATTTCTAGTACTGCTACACCTGAGCAGAATCGTGCGTTGCGCTCTAAAGCGTCTAAAGTAGATCGTAATGCAGTTGAAGTGGTAGCTCCAAATGCGGACCGTTATATGGATCGTAAAGAGGTTGCTGTATCACCTGTGGAATCTACTACAGATCATTTGGATTTAGTATTCCCAGAGGTTAAATCTGTTAGCCCTGCGGTAGAAAAAGCAATCAATACGACCATCAAAAAGTATGTTTCTAAAATACAAAATGATGTAGAAAAGTTAAATGCTAAAGAATCTGATAAAACAAATGTAGTTATGTACTATGATGTTAAAACAGATAAAAACGGCATTTTCAGCGTATTGATTCATACGTATACAATGCGTGATCATGATGCCAATGGTGTAAACTATGTAAAAGGCTTCACATTTAACACCACAACAGGTCGACAATTGTCCTTGTACGATCTTGGTGGTCTTAATAAAAAAGAATTGGTGAATGCGATTAATAATAATCAAGATGTGAAAGATAAATTAGGTGGCGATGTAAATATCGATAAAATGCCTACTGAATTCTACACAACAGATGATTATTCCGTTGTAATGATCTTGCAACAAGACGTAGATTCAATCCATAGCGCAGGTACGGTATATGTACCAGTTGGTATCTTGCGTGACCGCGAAAATGATGTAACAAAAAAATAATCGAACTGTGTAAATTCGATTATGTGTGTATAGTAACAGCTGTTTAATTGTGAAAAGAACCGCTCCTAAGGGGGCGGTTCTTTTTTTATCTACTTTATTGTTTGTCGTTATAATAGTTTACGCGTGGCGGTAATGGGAATTGAATATTTCCATCTGACTTTGTAAGCGGTTCCGGTGGTAATTGTAAGAATACATTATCATGGAATTTCTTTTTAAATGCTTTCAACGTCGATTTTTGAATAGAATCAACGGTAATGAGAAGGGCACTCGTATCAGTATTTGGGGAGATGGAAAGGATCTTTCCTTGAGGTTCTTTTTGTTGGTAAAGGGCGATGGCATCGGATTGATACTCCTCTAGTTGGGCCTGATTTAATTTACCTTTTGATACGACTACAGTTCTATCTAGCTGTGGATCATGAGCTTCTGTAATTGCTTTGGAGACGAGGTCAGTTTTCTTTTGATCCGTTAAAGATGCATGTAATTGGCCTGCCTCCCAGAAGAGGGCCCCGTCTTGACGGAATTTGGTGAAATCATTGCCATAGCCTAATGCTTTGTCGATGATATTAGCTGTTTTATTTTCTACTTGTTGCTTGAACAATGTGTTGTGGAAGGCAAGTGCTTGTTCTGTTTGTGTCATGCGGTACGCAATTTCCGCGGCTTCTGCACGAGTTACATATTTTTCAGGGTTAAACAATGTACCTGGAGCGTAGTTTGTGAACCCAAGATAGGCAAGCTCGCGAACGGCATCTTGTGCCCAAGGAGCCACGAATTTTTGGTCTCCATAGGATATATTATCAAGAACTGTTGGGTCTTCAGTGGTATATCCTAAATAATGGATATAGTTATCTGCTACTACAGCAAACTCTTGGCGAGACATATATTTTTCTGGTTTATATGTGTCATCGCCATATCCGCTGATGATATTCTTGCGCGCTACAGATTCAATAGCAAGAGCAGACCAACGGTCAGATGTAATATCTTTAAATTTACTTGATAAAAAGGCGGCCGTACCATCATCCGTGATATTGTTGAAGAGCGCTGCTACTTCTTCACGTGTCATAGGTTGGTTAGGTCGGAATGTACCATCGGAATACCCCTTCATTAGGTTTGCTTTTGTTACAGTGCTAATCGAGTTAGCTGCCCAAAAATCACTAGGCACATCTGTAAAGATGTGGGCGCGGATTCTTTTAATATCTTGAGGTGTACCGATAGAGGTGTTTACAATTGCAGGTGATGCGGTATTAGTAGATTTAACGTTAGCCGCTTCTGTTTTAGTAGTCTCCATCTTCGTAGCATCTGTTTTAGCCATTGGTGCTTTAGTTGTTTCCATTTTAGTGGCTTCAACAGTAGTTGCAGGAGCATGAGTTGTAGTGGTTGTGTTTGCAGAAGCAAAACCAAAGCCTGTTGTAGTTAATAATGTGCCGAGTACGAGGGCACGTAATGCGTGAGGGGTATTCTTGTACATAAAAATCCTTCCTAATCATGGTAAAGGCTAGCGCTTGATAGCCGTAGAATATAAACTTTCACCAGCATAAAAAGTTATATCCGTCGCATCATAGTCAATTAGTTGGCATGCATAGTGATATACAACAAAGCAGCGTAGTACTGTCGAGTATACGCTGCCTTGGCTGGTTAAGTGTAACGCCGATTAGCGTTTTACTGTCATTTTTACTTTGGAACCGAATAATTTAGAGATCCCTTGTTGTGTTTCTTTAGATGCTGTAGATACAACTGCGTAAAGTTGGTTATTTTCTACATCAGGGAATGTAGCTAGAATTGTACCTGCTTTTTCATTTTTGTTGTAGTAGTTGCGGAAGTTTGTATCGATTGCATCGTATTCAGCTTGGCTGTATTGGGAGGATTCAACTACAACATAGTTATTTACAGTAGAATCACCACGGTTTGCAAGGTTAGCTTTTACTGTGGAAATATCGCTGTCTGTTTTCAAAGCTACGTGTAATTGATTGTCACGCCAGTACATTACGCCATAATTTTGGAATGCATCTTCTGTTTTATAAGTTTTATTTAATTCAGAAAATACTTTGTCTTCTAATGCAGCTTGTTGTTTTTGATCAAGTGCTTTTAGTGTGCTGCGACGAACAGGGCGAACGGTGCGAGTAGGTTCAGCTTTTTCAGCTACTGCAGCATCTTTATTGCCTTTTACGTCTTTTTCAACTTTTTTTGCATCAGATTTTACAGCTTTATCAGCTTTAGCTACATCCTTTTTAGCGTCTTTACTTACTTTAGATGTATCTTTCTCTAATGCTGTATCAGCTTTTTTGGCATCTTCTTTTACAGCTGTCTCAGCTTTAGCTTCAGTTGTACTGTGTTTCGGTGTTGCAAGGCCAGCACCATTAAGCATGCGGTTCAAGATTGTTGCCGCTTGTGCTCTTGTTACAGGTTGTTTAGGGTTAAAGTTTTCTGTTGCCCCAGATGCTACGATGCCTCGTTGTGCCATGTATTGGATATCTGCCAAGTAAGCAGAGGAGATGCTAGCTTCGTCTTTGAATGTTACTTTTTCTGCTTTTACAGGTGTAGAAAGATTCAATTTTTTAGCTAGACTAGCAGCAGATGCAACGAATTGTTCGCGGTCCATAGTTTTGCTAGGTGTGAAAGCTGTTTTAGATGTGCCTTCCATTACGCCTGCAGCACTAACTAATTTGATAGCAGAGCTAGACCAACGATCTGCTTCCACGTCAGAGTAGGAGGTAGAGGATTCTTTTGTTGCAATCTCTGCTAATTCTTGTTCGTTTAAGTTGTGTTGTAGCACTTTGCCATAAATAGCAGCTGCTTGTTCACGAGTAATTTGTGCACTAGGTTTGAATGTATTATCAGCATAACCAGAAAGGTAACCAGCTTGTGTCATTGCTTGGATAGCATCGCGAGCCCAGTTATCTTTTGTGTCAGGGTATACACCAGTAGGTAAGTTTTCTTTAGTTTTTACAACTTTTTTACCTTCTACCTTTGCAGCATCTTCTTTTACATCATTTTTTACGGAAGTATCAATGCGTTTAACGTCATTTTTTACAGAAGTATCAACGCGTTTAGCATCGTTTTTTACGGATGTATCAGTGCGTTTAGCAGCGTTTTTAGCGGATGCATCAGCATGTTTTGCATCACGTTTTACAACTGTGCTACCATGTTTAGCATCATTTTTGACGGATGTATCAATACGTTTAGCATCGTTTTTAACAGATGTATCAACACGGTGTTCATCCGCTTTAGCAGATACCTCAGCTCTAGTAGCCACATTAGATACTTCAGATTTTATATGAGTCGCAGTTGTTTCAGCGTGAGCCATGCTGAATGTAGAACCAAGGGCCAATGTAATTGCTAAAGACAAAGATAATTTATTTAGTTTCATGAAAAGGGCTCCTTTCAAACTATACTTATATAAAATAAATTATAACACTTTTTAAATTTATACACTACTATAAGAAAATGTAATCTATAAGGATAAAACTTACATGAATTTGAAAATTTGAGTACCATTATATAAATATAAAATGAAATATAGATAAAAGTTGATTTTCTAGTAGTTAAAAATGCAAAATGATAAACATTCGCAAAATCTAGATTTTATGGGGCTTTTACAAGAAAAAATGATAAATGAAATAATAGATGTGATAAAATTCAATGTTTGTTATTACAAAAAGTCATAACGATATAAGAAATAAAAGGGTACATACGAATATAGCAATTCTTTGGACAATATCTACATGATTAATTTATAATTATAGCGATGAGCTTTTGAATATTTATTTGAAAGCATAAGTAATGTTCAGGGCAGAAATTTAGTCGAAAAATTCACTACTAAAAATTGCCATAACACATACATATCAAAATTTTTTATTAGGTTAAGTACTAGAAAAGACGAGGAAGATAATATGAAAATTCATCTTTTCCAACAGTGTTTGATTGACATGTTCTACCCTCATGTAGGTATGGCTGGTGTAGAAGTACTTGAAAGATTAGGTTGTGAGCTTGTAGTACCTAAGAAACAAGTATGCTGTGGACAAATGTTCACTAACTCCGGTTATAATGACGCGGCTATGGACGCAATTAAGAATACAATCGAATGCTTTGAGAACGCTGAATATGTAGTCAGCATGTCCGGTTCTTGCGCTTTTGCAATCCGCGATGAATATCATCATTTCTTAAAAGATCAACCAGAGTGGTTGGCGCGCGCAGAAAGATTGAGTGGTAAAATTTACGAATTCACTCAATTTATTACTGACGTATTAGGTGTTGAAGATGTAGGGGCTCGTTTTAACGAATCCGTTACATACCATACATCTTGCCACGTAACTCGTTTGATGGGCATTAAAGAGCCTCCTTTCAAACTCCTTAAAAACGTTAAAGATATCAACTTGATTGAATTACCACGTGCAGATCGTTGCTGTGGTTTCGGCGGTACTTTCTCAGTTAAAAACCCTGAAATCAGTGAAGTTATGACACGCGAAAAAGCATTGGAAATTGCTGGCACAGGTGCCAACGTTATCTCCGGTTCTGACCAAGCGTGCTTAATGAACATCGCTGGTATGCTTGATCGTCTTCATAAAGAAGGCGAAATTGATCGCCGTATCAAAGTTATGCATATTGCTGAAATCTTAAACTGCCGTTAAGGAGGAGACGACATGGCACTTATATATGACAATCGCCCCTATAAAACACGTATAAAAGAATGTTTGGCTGACGATTTCAAAGTTGCAGCTATTAAAAAAGCACAAGACGTGTTTTATGATAAACGTAATACAGTAGTTGCGGATGTTCCTGAATGGTTAGATTTCCGCGCTGAAGCGGCTAAAATTCGCGATCACGTACTTAACAACTTGGATTACTATGTAAGTCAATTTGCTGACAATGCTGAAAAAGCTGGTTCTAAAGTTCACTTTGCGTTCGATGACAAAGAAGCGACTCAAATTGCATTAGATATCCTTCGCCAACGCGAAGCAAAAATGATCGTTAAATCCAAAACTATCTTAACTGAAGAAATTGGTTTGAACGAAGTATTAGAAGAAGCTGGTATTGAAGTTAACGAAACTGACTTGGCTGAATTTATTTTGCAAACTGCAGTAAGTCCTCCATCTCACATCGTAGTACCAGGTCTTCATTTTGAACGTAACAAAATCCGTGAAATTTTTGCTGAAAAATTAGGTTATACAGGAACTGAAAACCCTACGGAAATGACTCACTTTGTACGTGGTTATGTACGTGAGCGCTTCTTAAAAGCTGATGTAGGTGTTAATGGTTGTAACTTTGCAGTTGCTGAATCTGGTACATGTACAATCGTTTCCAACGAAGGTAACGGTCGTATGGCTAGTTCTATTCCTAAGACTCAATTAATTTTCTTAGGTACAGAACGTATTGTTCCTGATTTCAAAGCTCTTGATGTTATGATGGAAATGTTGAACCGTTCTGCAGTAGGTTCTAAGATTTCTAACTACTTCTCCATGATGACTGGTCCTGCGCGTCCTGGTGAAGCTGATGGTCCTGAAGAAACTCATATCATCATTATTGATAACGGCCGTTCTGGCATCTTGGGTGGTACATTCCAAGAAATGCTACGTTGTATCCGTTGTGGTGCATGTATGAATATCTGTCCTGTATACCGTCACGTTTCCGGTCATGGATATGGTTCTGTATATCCAGGTCCAATGGGTGCTGTATTGACTCCATTATTCAAAGGTTACGATGTAGCCGGCGATCTTCCATATGCTTCTACATTATGCGGTGCATGTACAGAAAACTGTCCAGTAGCTATTCCATTGCATGAATTGTTGATGGAGCACCGTCATATCATGGCTGATATTGAAAAGACTCGTCCAAAAGCAGAAGAAGCTATCTTCACAGCAGCTGCTAAGATGTTTGGTAATGCAACATTATTTGATCTTGGCACAAAAGCTGGTGCTATCGGTATGAACTTAATTAGTAATAAAGAAGGTAACATGCCTGAATGGACTCAAGCTATTCCAGTTATGAACGGTTGGACTAAGTCTAAAGAGTTGGGTTCCTTGAAATTCAAGAAATTCCGTGATTTATATGCTGAACATGAAAAGAACAAGAAGAAGGAGAAAAAATAATGGATGTAGCTAAACGTAATCAATTTATTGCACGTTTATCTCGTGCATTAGGCCGTGATCAAGAAATGTGCCCTGCTTTTGTAGAAGGCTTTGATTATAGCCATGGTCCTCAAGAAACTATGTTCCAAGATTTGAGTCGGGATCAAATTTTGACAATGTTTAAGGAACAATGTCAACGTGTTGGTACAAAATTCGTTGAAACTACACCTGACAAACTAGGTGAAACAATTTTGGCAGCTATCGAAGACTGGGGAAACGGTAAAATTGTATTCCCAAGCTCTCCTGAAGTAGAAGAATATAAATTAAAAGAATTGTTCGAACAAGATGCAGCTAATAATGGCGGCACTCGTACATACTTCCAATGGGATCCAGCTAAAGGTCGTGAAGAATGTATTTCTAATACTGCTAATGCTGATATTGGTATTACATTCCCATACTGCGGTATTGCGGAGACTGCTACTGTAGTACAAGCTTCTGGTGAGGACTCTGGCCGTGTGATTAGCTTGTTGCCTACAACACATATTGCTGTGTTGTATACTGATACAATCAACCCTCGCATGACACAAACAATGGAACATTTGGCTGAACGGTATCACAACGATCCAGCTAAGTTCCCTACAAATATCTGCTTGATTTCTGGTCCGTCCCGTACGGCGGATATCGAATTGGTAACTGTAGATGGTGCTCATGGTCCTATCCAAGTAACCTATATCTTAGTTAACAGATAATATAATAGCTAGATTTACTAAAGGCGATTTTCTTCTGGAAAATCGCCTTTTTGGTGTATATATTACAGAATACATTAAATATTACCAAAAATTAAATATTATACTTGTATTTTTTTCGATATATGCTATACTAAGTTCATAACCTATTGTTGTGATATGAATTAAAGAGGTGTATTATGAATATTCCATTCTTTACAGATTACCTCATGTTAAGCAATCCACTAAGTATTGGTATTATCGCGGTGTTCGTGCTCGTGTTAATAGGTATTTATGTATTGCAACGCAAGGGCACATCCTTCGGTAATCTCGTTATTATTGGTACTATTGTTGGTGCCGTACTTGGTATAGCGGTCCAAATTATTGCAGGCTTCCCTGATGATCCATCCAAAGTGGTTTACATCAAGGAAAGTACAAAGTGGTTCTCTCTCGTAGGGGGCGGTTTCATCGACTTAATCCGCATGCTTGTTATTCCTATCGTTTTTATCTCTATTGTTCACGTTATTTTGCACATGGAGGCAGGTGCTAACCTCAAAAAGTTAGTAGTTGCTATGATTTCTACAAATCTCGGCATGGTAGCCGTTGCTGCTATAGTCGGCCTAATTTTGGGGAATGCTTTCGGTTTAGGTCAAGGTTTTGATATTGTTGAATCTGGCAAGAAGATTCGTGAAATCAAACCTATGGTTGATACATTCCGAGCACTAATCCCAAGCAATCCAATTCAAGCGGCTGCTGAAACAAATGTTATCGGCATTGTCGTATTTGCAATTATCTTGGGTAGCGTAGCTCGTCTATTAAAACAAACAGGGACAAACTCTATGGAGGTGTTCACAAAACTATTTGATGAACTTCACCAATTGATTTCCTGGGTAGCTGATTTCATCATTGGTCTTATGCCATATGGTGTAGTTGCTTTGTTAGCTTCTACATTGGCAACACGCGGTGTACAAGCTATTCTTGATATGGGCTTGTTCGTAGTATTGCTTTACGTTGGTCTTTTGATTATGTTTGTCGTACAAGCAATCTTGATTACTAGCTTTGGCTACAATCCGATTACATACTTCAAGAAAGCGAAAGCACCACTCTTATTGGCGTTCACTTCTCGTTCTTCGATGGGTGTATTGCCATTAACTGTAGAGACTTTAACAAAACGTCTTGGTGTAAATGCTACAACTGCTAATACAGTAGCTTCCTTCGGTACTACTGCGGGCATGCAAGGTTGTGCCGGCGTGTTCCCAGCACTTGTTGTGGTGTACATCTCTAATGTAGCCAATATTCCATTCGATATGACTATGTATATCATGAGTGTTATCGTTATTGCTATTGGTTCTGTTGGTATCGCAGGCGTGCCAGGTACGGCTACAATGGCGGCATCTGTATCCCTTAGTGGTACAGGACTTGGAGCGTACTTCACCTCCATTAGTCCAATTCTAGCTATCGATCCATTGATTGACATGGGACGTACATGTTTGAACGTATCTGGGTCATTAACAAATGCTTTGGTAGTAGACAAAATTATGGGAACCATCGATAAAGACGCATACAATAATCCTAACGAAGGTCGCGTATAAAAACTAGCAACACTTAATCATATAATTATTATAAAAAGGGGCTGTAGCTGAATGTGGTAAAACCACATTTGGTTACAGCTTCTTTTGCCTTTTTAAAAGTGATAATTATTACAGATTGTAAACTATATTATTAATAATCGATATTGAAATTGTGAGCTTAGCTACTAACATACTTATGCATATATGGTATACTAAGCGTTATAAAGTTACGAATTATGCTTAATAAATATAAGCCAAGAGGGTAATAGTATGATTACACAAGAATTGAAAGATCGATTAATTGCAGATTATCCAAAGTTTGAGGATATGACACATAAGTTCTATAAGAAAGAATTATCCATTGCAGACTATAAAGGACAATCTGGTGCTTATGGTAGTTACGCTGAGCGCGGTGCAAATACTGGCATGAGCCGTTGGCGCTTCAACGGTGGTCGCATGACGCGCGAGCACATACAGTTTTTAGCGGACTCCATTCGTAAATATAACCTGCAACATGTACATTTCACTACCGGCCAATGCTTACAAATGCATGGCCTTGATGGTGATACTATATTGAGTCTCTATAAGGAATGTTATGACCACGGTATCTATAACCGTGGTGCTGGCGGTGACAATCCCAATGTGGTGGCTAGTATTTTACGCGGCATTGATCCTCGTGAAACTTTAGATATTACGCCATATACAACAGCTATTAGTGAATTTCTTATGGAGCAAATGTTCTATATCAAGATCCCTCGCAAATTTAAAATGGGTATAGATAATGGTTTTGATAGTACCCCACATTCTACGTTCAAGGACCTAGGTTTTAACTTAACAAAACACAATACTTTTGATGTGTATGCTTGTGGTGGTATTGGTCCTAATCCTCGCATTGGTATTCCGGTGGCACATGATGTAGCACCTGAGGATGTTTTGTATCATGTGAAAGCTATGCTTATGGTTTTTGCTAACCATGGTAATTTCAAAAACCGTGGTAAGGCTCGTACCCGTTACATGCCTGCTGAAATGGGTGGGGCGGAAGCTTTCATCAAGATCTATGAAGAAACCCTAGCTATGGTAAAAGAAGTAGAACACCTAACTATTAATCCAGCTGATTATGCTTATGAAATTACAAAAACTGGTAAGCGTGATGATTCTGTGGAAAATTATCGTATTCACCGTCAAAAACAGGAAGGTTTATATTACGTAGAATACCATCCAGCAGGTGGCGATGTGAACGTAGCACACTTGTTGGCTGCCCTTGACTATGTAGTGACACTTGACCAAGTAGAAGCACGTATTGCGCCAGACCAAGCATTGTTCTTCATTAATCTTACAGCTGATGAAGCACGCAAAATTGCGGAATTAACTGATGACAGCGCTGAAAATGATTTCCGCCGTTCCGTATCTTGCGTTGGTTCTACTATATGTCAGATTGGAATGCAAGACTCTAACGGTCTTTTGAAAGATATCTTCGCACACCTTGAAGAAAAGGGTATAGATACAAGAAAACTACCTCGTTTACATATATCCGGCTGTCCACACTCCTGTGGTACACACCAAATCGGTGAAATTGGTTTCCATGGTGCTGTAAAATTAGTAGATAAGAAACCTATGGTAGCATTTATCCTTGTAGACGGTGGCTCAGAACACATGGGCTCTGAAAACTTCGGTAAAATGGCTGGCAATATTGTAGCTACAAAGATTCCAGAATTTTTGGAATCTTTGGCAAATATTCTGAACGAATCCCCAGAACCAGACTTTGGGACCTGGAGACTTACGCATAAAGGGGACTACATGAATCTTATAAAAGCATTTGAGTAAATATGTAAAAGCATTTGCGTAAATATGTTTGGGTTGCTTGTGATGGGGCCCACTTAGATTGCGACAACTTAATAAATAATAAAAAGAGTTCCCTCTTTGCTCCGTTCTTCGCAAAGTCGCTGCATAGGGAACTCTTTTTATTATTTGAGCGTCTGCTATTAACCAGTCCCATCACAAGCTACATCTGATATTTACTCAATATGCTTTTATATGATGGGGGAAGCTTTTAGAAAACTAGGTATTTCTTTGCTCCGTCCTTCGTAAAGTCGCTGCAGAGGTACCCAGTTTCATTTTTATAACACCTGATGTAAATTAGTCCCATAGCAAAGCGACTTACCTTACTAATATACAGAGCGGCCTCATGACAAGCTACATTCGATATTTACTCAATATGCTTTTATAATTAGAGGAGCGGAGAGGCGAGAGCGGCTAAGTAGTTTTGACTGAATTTGCATCAAGACTAGCCAGTAGATTAGCCTCTGGCTAGTCCTTCCCATACGGTGGGCATGGCGCCACTACTATACAGTTTATTATAATGTGTAAAATGATAGTGTTTTCTATGATTTATTTCAAGGTGTAATTGTAATGACTCTATATAAGTATTAGCTAGATTATTTACGCTTTTGGATGGGACATCTTTATAAATATAGTGATAAAAAAGTAAGAATACGCTTGTGCAGAGACTTTGCGAAGAACGGAGCAAGCAAGCGTATTTTTACCAAGTTGTACTAACGAGATGGGGCCCCATCCTAAAAGCGGATGAACAAATGTTAGTTGAGTCCCAATACAATAAGAATAATTGTTTAAAACTAGATATGACTTGATTTTGTATGTTATAATAGGCTTTATAGTAGTATTTGGAGGATATTCAGATGTTATTTACCGTCAATACAGAAGTCTGTACACGATGCGGCCTTTGCGTTGCTGACTGTCCGACCGGATTGCTGGTGATGTCCGATGCTGGACCTGTAACTGGCAGGGGAGGTTGTATCTCCTGTGGGCATTGTATTTCCGTATGCCCAACGCTTGCTCTTGATAGCGATATGACACCGCGTAAGGAGCAAATCGATATTACAAAGGAACCTAAGTTAACGCCTGAGCAAGCTGAACTATTTATGCGTAGTCGTCGCTCTATTCGTAACTATCAAAATAAACCAGTCCCTGTAGAGCTCATTCGCAAAGTGCTAAACGTTGCAAGAATGGCGCCAACAGCAACTAACACACAAGGTATTTCGTATATAGTAATCCGAGATAAACAAACGTTACGCCGTATTGCTGATCTCGTTCTAGAGTGGATGCATTTAGCGGCAAAAACAGTGCCAATTATGCGCCTTTATGCTCGTGCGGCTCAAGCAGAAGTAGATAAAGGCAAGGAGTATATCTTGCGCGATGCGCCGGCTCTCGTCGTGGCAATTGGCTCTAAAAAAGATATTCATCGTACCCATGATAGTGGTCACTCTTGCTTGTCTTATGCTGAGCTATATGCGCCGACTTTAGGCCTTGGTACTTGTTGGGCAGGCTTTTTTGAACATGCTGGAGAAGCTGAATACCAACCATTATTAGATGAATTAGGTGTACCTGATGATAAAATTGTAGCTGGTGGCATTCTTATGGGATATCCTAAAGTACGATATCGCAATATTGTAGAGCGTCAACCATTAGATGTTACATTTGATACAGAAGAGTAAAAAAGAGATGCCCCAATGATTGTAATCATTGGGGTATCTCTTTTTAGTTATATAGTGACGATATAAACTTTATTAATTGGCAGTTGTAATAGTGCCTTTGAATGTTTCGTCGATGTATTGTTTAATAGCATCAGATTTGTAAATATCTGCAATTTTTTTTGTATGTTTCGTTGTCTTTGTCTTCACTACGAACTGCAAGTACGATAACTGTTAGTGGTTCATCTTTAGATTCGAAGAAGAAACCTTGTTTTTCTACACTAAGACCAGCACTTTGCACATAGTTCATTGGAATAACTGCAATTGTTACATCATCTAGACTACGAGGTAATTGAGCTGCTTCTAGTTCTTGAATCTTTATATTCTTCGGGTTAGATGTGATATCTGCAACTGTTGCTTTGAAGCCGACACCATCTTTTAACGTAATTAATCCAGCTTTAGCTAATAATGCTAATGCACGACCACCATTAGTAGGGTCATTTGGGATAGAAACAGTAGCGCCTTCAGGTACATCTTGTACGCTGTGTACACTATTACTATATAAGCCCATACGCACCAAAATTGTTTTACCGATTGCTACTAAGTTGGAACCATTTTGTTTGTTAAAGTTTTCCATAAATGGTACATGTTGATAAGCATTCAGTTGAATATCGCCATCTGCAAGGGCTTTATCAGGTGTTACATAGTCTGAGAATTCAACTACTTTAAGATCGATTCCTTGTTTTTTAGCTTCTTTTGCTACAGCTTCAGCTACTTGTGCATGAGGACCAGATGTAGCACCTATTTTGATTTCTTTTTGTGTTTGTGTTGATTGATTTGATGTACTACCACAACCAGCGATAGCAAATGCAAGAGCACCGATAAGTAATGGTGCTAACAATGTTTTTAATTTCATATAATCATCCCTTTCAAGTCTTATAATGGTTATATCCTATCATGGATGAAGGGGATTTGTATATGATAAAAGCATATCAGTTAGCTATAGATTAAAACTATGGTGAAATTCTAGCTCATTTATAATACAATTCAATATAATATATTGATTAATGTGTTATATTGAATGTGTGATCGCTAGGTAGTAAATTTATATTTTAAATATTTTTGTATAATTCTAATATGGATTCATATATCTATATGTCGGATATATCTATATGTCGGATTAATGGAGGATGTATGTATAATTTTGATTTTTATAACCCTACACATATCGTATTTGGTAAAGACCGTTTAGATGAATTAGATACATTGGTACCAAAGGATGCAAAGGTGCTCATTACTTATGGTGGTGGCTCCGCTGTGCACAGTGGTCTTATTGATCGCATTGTGAAAGCTCTTGGTAACCGCAAGGTTGAGCAGTTTGGTGGTATTGAGCCAAACCCATCTCTTGAAACTTGTGAACGTGCGGTAGCTTTCATTAAAGAACATGGCGTAGATTTCGTTCTCGCTGTAGGCGGCGGTTCTGTAGTAGATGCTACAAAACTTATCGTTATGGGTGCTACCTATGATGGTCCCGTTATTGAGGTAATGAAAGCTGGTGTGCCAGAGGTTCCGGTAGACATGGTACCAAATCCATTACCATTTGGCACAGTTATGACACTACCTGCAACTGGTTCCGAAATGAACAATGGTGCAGTTATTACTTATGGTGACGGTAAATACCCTGTATTCAGTAGCTTAGTATTCCCTAAGTTCTCCATGCTTGATCCAACATTGACTTTCACCTTGCCTGAAAGACAAGTTAAGAATGGCGTTATCGATACCTTTGTGCATACCACAGAGCAGTATTTAACATACCCTGTAGAAGGTCGTATTCAAGATCGTTTCAGCGAAGGTATTTTAAAAACTATGATTGAAATCGGCAAAGAAACAGTAGAAAATCCAGAAAACTACGATATTCGTGCTAACCACGTGTGGGCCTCTACATTGGCATTAAATGGTTTAATTGGTGCCGGCGTGCCACAAGACTGGGCAACTCATCTGATTGGCCATGAGTTAACTGCGGCGTACCATCTTGACCATGGTATTACATTGGCTATCGTATTACCTGCATTGTTAGAAGTGAAAAAAGCAGACAAACTTGAAAAATTGGCACAATATGCTACACGGGTATGGCATATTACAGAAGGTACAAACGAAGAAAAAGCGGACAAGGCTATCGCTAAAACTCGTGAATTCTTCGAGTCCCTTGGCGTATCTACGCATTTGAAAGACTATGGTCTTGGTGAAGAAGCAGTTGAGAAAATTGTGAAACAATTAGAGGACCATGGCATGACACAACTTGGTGAAAATGGTGATGTAACACCAGAAGTAGCTCGCGAGATTTTAACGCGTGCCTTATAATTAAGGGGATTAACAGTGTAAACTTGTATGATATGGAAAGGAGGCGCTCCCTATAAATAAAATAAAAAATAGAAGTGCATTTTCTTTTGCACTTCCTATTATGATTCCCATGGGGCTTAGTTTCCTTTTTCTTGGAGTAGGCTTTGGTTTGTATGCTACCAGTCAAGGGTTTCCTTGGTGGACCGCTCCTGTTTTAGCTAGTACCATATTTGCAGGCTCCATGGAGTTCGTAACTATTGGGCTGTTAATGGCAGGCTTTGATCCAGTGAATACTTTTATGTTGACCTTGTTTGTCAATGGGCGCCATTTCTTCTATGGTCTATCTGCACTACAGCGATATGTGCATATGGGATGGAAATGGTTTCCTACAGTTGCGTGGATGTGTGATGAAAGCTTTGCAATTAATGTATCTACGAAGTTACCCGATGATGTAGATGAAAAATGGTTCTACTTCCATGTATCGTGGCTTAATTATATCTTCTGGGTGGTGAGTACTCTTGTAGGGGGATTGTTCGGTGATTTATTAGCATCTGTAGATTTGCGAGGTATTGGTTTTGTATTACCTGGCTTATTTATTGTTATATTCCTTGAAATGTTATTTAATGCTAAAAGTAATAATATTCGAGGCTTAGGTGCTGTTGGAGCCGTTGTAGCACTAGCAATGCTTCTATTAACGGGAAAATCCTTATTTATGCTTGCTTCTATGGGGTGTATGCTCGTAGTATGTTATATAGCGTATAAGTGGGGAGGTGTACATCTTGACTAGTTTTGAAATAGTCATTACCATTGCCATTGTTGTAGCGGGCACATTACTTACACGTTTCTCTGCTTTTCTTATTTTCCCACCTGGTAAGAAGGCCCCAGATTTTGTACAGTATTTAGGCAAGGCATTACCTGCAGCGGTTATGGGGATGCTTGTTGTGTATACCTTTAAAGATACAATTGTGTTATCCTATCCATATGGAGTACCGGAACTTATTGCTTTATTAGTGACCGTTGGCATGCATGTATGGAAACGAAATATGTTTATGTCTATTGGAGCCGGCACTGTAGTATACATGATACTTGTTCAAGCCGTATTTAATATACCTAAATAAAATAAAGTATACTAACATAAACTATAATAAAATAAAGAGCACTAAAATAAACCACTTATATCTATTCCTAAATTAGATATAAGTGGTTTTGTTATTTATGTACTGTTTTATTTATTGAGACAGCGTAGTTGTAATATTTATTTTAACTATTGCCAATTATAAATAAATGTTAGTATATTCTATTTAAGTTGTAATAGTCTTTCAAGACCTGGTGCAGTATGATGGTCTTCCAAGAAGTCTTGTTGGTCTAATAATTCCATAACGTCCATGTCGATGTTAGTTAATTTGAAATCGAATACATCAAAGTTAGCTTCCATATGGCTCACGTTATTTGCCTTTGGCAATGGAATGATGCCCCGTTGGATGTGCCAACGCAAGATGATTTGATGTTTTGAAACACCGTATTTTTCCGACAAGCTTTTGATGATTGGATGGTCAAAAATTGGTTGGCGGTCACGGGTAAATGGAGACCATGCCATGCCTACAACTTGATGCTTTCTCATCAATTGTAAGAGGGAGTGACGTTGGTTGAACGGGTGGCATTCGATTTGGTTGACCACCGGTTTTACATTGCAGTGGTACAACAAGTCAATGAGGCGATCCTCGTAGAAGTTAGATAGGCCTAACCCACGAAGTACATTTTGATCGTATAATTCTTCCATGGCGCGCCAAGAACCGTAGTAATCACCCAGTGGTTGATGCACCAGCATGATGTCAATATAGTTGGTATTTAATTTCTTTAAGGAACTTTCAATAGCACGCATCGTATTATCGTAGCCTGCATCAGTGTGCCAAATTTTAGTAGTGATGATTATATCTGTTCGTTTGATACCAGATGCTCTGATTCCTTTAGCCACGGCTTCTTCATTGCCATAATAGGCGGCCGTATCGAGTAAACGATAGCCTACGCCAAGTGCATTGGCAACGGCCTGTTCAGTCTCTCCTTCGGTACCTGTTTTATAGGTACCATAACCGATGGAGGGAATGAAGCTACCATTGTTTAAAATTCTAAAGTCCATCCGTTCTTCCATGAGAACCTCCGTTATATCCATAAATTAAAGGAATTAGCTTTCATACAATTCTAACTGATTTTATGATATACTAAGGTATTGATAAAAATCAATATGATAGGAAGTGACAGAATGCAAATAAATCGTTTCTGCTCTGTAATTGCTATCCTTGGTGTCATGATTATGGCGCTCGTTATTGCGGGCTGTGGTACGAAAACCGTATCCGTCGCAGAGGTAACGTACAAGGATATGCCGTTGCAGATTCATAATGATGCCAATGTAACGGCCCTTAATAAGGCGACGATAACGCCGACCTTGACGGGGCAGGTCGTGTATGCTGTGAAAGTAGGCGACCAAGTACAGCAAGGTCAAACTGTGGCAACTGTAGATACATCGGCTTTACAACAACAGCTAGCATCCTTGCAAGGACAATTGGCACAAGCCCAATCACAATCATATGCCACAGCTGTGACGACTACGACTGCAGCATCTATAGACAGTACTCAACTGGAACAGGCTCAACGTATGCGCGAAGCAGGCATAATCACACAAAAAGAATATGATCGTATTTTGGAACGATCTCAACCACAAACTACAACAGTCACAACTGGTGGTGGGGGAGGCGTCAATACGGCGGCTATCGAGGCACAAATTGCTCAAGTATCTGCACAGATGGCAGCTTCTACAATCGTGGCCCCTATAGCAGGTACGGTGACATCTATTTATAACGAAGACCGTCAAATGGCGATTGCGGATCGTCCGTTTATGATGATTCAGCAATCCACGCCGATGGTAGCATCCCTCAGCATTCCTCGTGATGCGGCTATGAAATTAGGTACACCTGAAGCGAAGAATGGCATGAAGGTACTTCTCAAGGTAGGTGACCAAGAATTACCAGGTGAATTGACTTACGTAGATATTACTCAACCTGAAAATGTGCCAAGTGTTCTTGTGAAAGCCACTTTCAATAATGAGAAAGGCCTAATCAAGGCTGGTGAATTCTATACACTCGTTATTGAATCTAATGTGAAAGCCAAGATGCTGACCGTTCCAACTAAGGCGGTTCGGGAAAATCAAGATGGGAAATATGTATATGTATTGACTGAGAATAATACAGTTGATGTACGTGTTGTTGAGGTAGGCATCACTGAAGGCGATGACGTAGCCATTATTTCTGGCTTAAACGAAGGTGATAAGGTTATTACGACGGATGGCACCTTTGTGTTAGGTGAATCTGTAAAATTGTAATTATGAGACCTAAGATTTTAGTACTAGATTGTTAGGATTATGTTTAAATGTGATGGAATCAAAACTTTCACAGATTGTGAAAGTAACCTCAAAAGAGGAATCTGATAGGAGGGATTATTATTTTAGAATTTAAACGTTTTGAATTGAGAGATAAACCATTAATCGACAAATATTTTGAACAACATCATTATGAAGCATCCGATAATTGCTTTACTACATTGTTTATGTGGCAAGATCCGTACGGTATTCGCTGGGCTGAAGAAAATGGCGTATTGTACATCCAAGGTGGTGGCAAGCGTGAGCCATTCCTTTTGCCTCCATTTGCTGGTAAAGATGCAAAGTTCCTTGATGGTTTGTTGCGTGCTAAAGAATGGTTCGTAGAAAATAAATTGCCGTTCCGATTTAAAGGCGTTAGCAAAGATGTAAAAGAACGCATGGAAGACCTATGTCCTGGTCGCTATGCATTTACACCTGACCGCGATAACTACGAATACATTTACAAGTCCGAAGATCTTATCAACTTGTCTGGTAAGAAATTCCGTCAAAAGAAAAACCATTTAAACCAATTCCGCATGCAATATTCTAACTATGAATATGTGCCGATTACAGATGATATTATTCCATTATGTCGTGAAACGGCAGCATCTTGGGTAGAAACGCATCATGAAGAAGGTATCGAAGATGAATTGATAGCCATCAACTTGTTGTTTGATAACTGGGACGTGTTGGGCCTTAAAGGCGGTGCCATTAAATTATTCGGCCGTGTTGAGGCTTTTAGTATCGGTGAACTTCTCAATGACAGAATTGCTTTGATTCACATTGAAAAAGCAAATCCAGATATTCGTGGTTTGTATCAAGCTATCAATAATGAATTCATTCGTCATGAATTTAGCGAAGTAGAATTCATCAACCGTGAAGAAGATATGGGCTTGCCTGGTCTTCGTCAAGCAAAAGAATCTTATAACCCAGATCATTTTGCTGAAAAATATGACGCAGTATATGCTAACGAAGCAGATAATGCGACAGGTGGTAAATAAAATCTGAGCTATGAAGTCGATGTGCTTCATAGCTCATTTTGTTATAATAGAATTGTTAGACTATCTATTTGAATGTAACTATCGTATCATCATGGCGATATGGCGATATGGCGATATGGCGATATGGCGATATGGCGATATGGCGATGTGATGTGCTTAAATTAGATCAGATTAGATATTATACGCTGTGACGCGACAGATAGATAACGGCTCTTATGATATAACGAGGACATAATTATGGAATTTAGAATTGCGACGGCTCAAGATACGCCTCATGTGGAAAATCTATGGGCGTACTGCTTTGAACCAAAGGAAGATCCATTCTTCCAATATTATTTTACAAATTGTTATGAACCAGAGAATACAATGGTCGGCCTAGAACAGGACCAATTGTTGAGTACCGTTCATTTGCGTCAATACAATCTTAATGTACGTGGTGCCGTATTGCCTACGAGCTATATGGTAGGCGTTGCAACGCATCCAGCAGCCCGCCGTGGTGGTGTAGGCGGTGCACTGTTAACTGCTGCACTAGAGGAGCTTCGTAAACGCGGTCAAGCTATGACGATTTTGATGCCATCCAAGGCAGCGTTCTATCAACAATATGGTTGGGAGCTTTATGCTCATCAATGGGTGAATACCATATCGCTAGAAGACTTGCGCCCTATGACAGATAAAACGTTGAGCTTTGGCTTACTAAATAGCGTAGATCAATGGACTTTGTTAGATCCAGTATATAAAACATATACGGCTCGTCTTTCTGGCTACGCAGAACGTGGTGAAAAGGAATGGAAACGTTTGTTAGGCAGCTTTTTTGCAGAAGGCGTAAATGTTGCTGTAGTGCGCAACGATGACCATGTCATTGAAGGCTACGCAGTGTATCGTTTAGGTCAGCCTGAAATTCCTGTTACTGAGTTGGTTTACACGACACGCCGTGCACAACGTGCATTATTAAATTATTTCTATAATCACCGTTCTCAAGGTACGTCTATCCGTTGGAATGAAGGCCTTCACGATACATATTATCGCTTCTATCCTGATGGTAGAACTGGCCACGCTACCATGCCATATATGATGAGTCGTATTGTAGATGTAAAAGCTGCTTTTGAAGCAATTCTTGTCAATCAAGAGGCATTGATGATGCCTATAACAATGACCTTTGCTGTAAAAGATGGGCTTTGCAGTTGGAACAAAGGTCGCTATGAAGTACAATATGGCAGTGCATTAACTCCATCCGTTAAAAAGATTTCTGATACGATAGAGGGTGAAACAGATATTACCATTGAGGTCGGTGCGTTGAGCCAGTTATTAATGGGCACACTTACGGCTCGAGACCTTGCGTTTGAAGGGAAACTTTCAGTAAGCGAAGAATGGTTAGACTATTTCGATATTCTCTATCCTGAACAAAAAACGTATATTAACGAATGGTGGTAATATGAGCTGGAAAACATATACGGTGAAAGAACCAACTGAGTTGACGGTTTCTAAATATGTAAAGGAACGATTTTCCCTATCCTCTCGGGATATACAAATGATGTTTCGCAAGAAACGGGTGAAAGTTAATAGCCGTGTGGCTCATTCGCAGCGAGTACTTAAAAAGGGTGATGTATTAACTTTGGAGTTACCACAAGATAAGGATTATGGGGTAGACGTAGAACAGGGGCCGATTACCGTTCTCTACGAAGATGCTCATACTCTAGTTGTGAATAAAGCTCCTTTTATGCTCGTTCATCCTGCAGGGCAAACGAAGTCTTGTACATTGAGTAACTATGTGGCAGGGTATTATGCGAAGAAAAACGTAGTCCATAAGGTTCGACCTGTGCACCGCCTCGACCGAGATACATCGGGTTGTATTCTATTTGGTAAAACAAAGGAAGCACAACAATACTATACTGATGAGCTACAAGCAGGTCGTATCGACCGCATTTATACAGGTCTTGTAGAAGGTCGCATTGATGCGGATGGCATGGTAGATGCGCCTATCGGGGTAGATCCAGTATTCGATAATCGCCGTGTTATCGATGAGTTTGGTCAGCCTGCTCAAACGGAATATACCGTTCTCGGTTATGAAGGAGACAATACGCTGTTACGTTTTAAATTGTTGACTGGCAGAACTCATCAAATTCGGGTTCACATGGAACATATTGGTCATCCTATCGTAGGTGATGCTATGTATGGTACGCGCAAGAAGTCCTATACACGCCAATGTTTGCACGCATCAGAGCTAACTTTCGTGCCGTATGGTAAAGACGAAGCTATTACGATTACCTGTGAAGTAGGGTATAATTTTGGTCGAGAAAAATAACTGTTGATTTTTCCACTCTAAATAATAAGACTATCGTATTTATTGGATGAGAAGCTTATTATCCCTGTGTCCTTGTATACAAAAAACAATAGTGATAAAAACTCATAGTCTATGCATGAAAAGCATAGACTATGTTTTTTTTATATTTTCAATTCACAGTGGACAGGAGTATACTGTGTATAGACATAAAATTCTATAGAATGTTAAATTGATAATTTTATAGAGAAATAGTTTGTTAGTTATACTTTTACCAAGACCGAACGGAACGATGCCGCAGTGCTTGGAATGATCAAGTGATATGAAGGAGTGCACGTTATGGATATGAAGCAAAGCACAATAGAGCAACAACGTCTAGATCAAGCTAGACTTGAAGCCAATGGTATGTACAGCAGCCAATTTGAAAAGGATGCGTGTGGCATGGGCTTCGTTGTTAATATTAAGGGAAAAAAATCTCATGATATTATCGACGATGGTTTACGCATTTTGGAGCGCTTGGAACATCGTGGTGGTGCCGGTGCCGACAAGGATACTGGGGATGGTGCCGGTATTTTAGTACAAATCCCGCATGAATTCTTCAAGCGCGAGTGCGAAGTGCTTGGTATTAACCTACCTGCAGTTGGCGAATATGGCGTAGGTATGGTCTTTGCACATAAATATGAAAGTCTCCGTAACGAGCAGAAGCGAATTCTTGAAGAGGTCGTACGCGAAGAGGGTCAAGTTGTTCTCGGCTGGCGTGAAGTACCGGTTGATGGTACAAAGGTTGGTAAAGAGGCTGCGGCGATTCGTCCTTGGATGATTCAAATCCTCATCGGTAAAGGCCCCGATGTAACGAACAATAAGGAATTTGAACGCAAATTATATATCATTCGTAAATTGGCGGAAAAACGCATTATTCCATTAAGCAAGGAATTGTCTAGCGATTTTTATATTGCCTCCTTATCCTCTAAAACAATCGTATATAAAGGTATGTTAACACCTGGTCAATTGCGCGACTTTTACCTTGATTTGAGCGACCTTGACTTTACCTCTGCGTTGGCAATGGTTCACTCCCGCTTCAGTACGAATACATTCCCAAGTTGGGCTCGAGCACATCCTAACCGTTTCTTAGTTCATAATGGTGAAATCAACACCATCCGCGGCAATGTAAACTGGATCAACGCTCGTGAAGGTAAAGCGGAATCTCCATTGTTCCCAGATATCAAAAAGGTATTCCCTGTAGTAGATGATAGCGGATCTGACTCTGCTATGTTTGATAACACATTAGAATTCTTGCATATGACAGGCCGCTCCTTGCCTCATGCGATTATGATGATGATTCCTGAGCCTTGGGAACGCAATAATCTCATGAGCCAAGAAAAACATGATTTTTATGAGTTCAATAGCTTTATGATGGAACCTTGGGATGGTCCTGCGGCTATGGGCTTTACGGATGGTACAGTTATCGGCGGTGTCCTTGACCGCAACGGTTTGCGTCCTGCTCGTTACTATGTGACAACAGATGATCGCGTTATTATGGCTTCCGAAGTTGGCGTTGTAAACGAAAATGCTGAAAACATCCGTGCTAAAGGCCGTTTGGAACCAGGTAAAATGCTACTCATTGATACAGAGGAGCAACGTATCATCTCCGATGAAGAAATCAAACATCGCGTTGCTACTGAATTGCCATACAATGAATGGGTAAAGGAACACGTTATTCATTTGTCTGAAATCACGCAAGCCGATGAAAGTACAATTCCAACAGTTGATGATTTATTCAAAGAACAACAAGCTTTTGGTTATACCCAAGAAGACCTTGTTCGCATGATTGTGCCTATGGCAAAAGATGGTAAAGACCCTGTTGGTGCCATGGGGGCGGACGCGCCTTTGGCTATCTTGTCAGATAAACCACAATTGTTATACAGCTACTTTAAGCAAATGTTCGCACAAGTAACGAATCCTCCAATCGATTCTATTCGTGAGGAAATGGTTACATCTACACGTGTTATGCTTGGTAACTCTGGTAATTTAACAGAACCTAACAAAGCTGGTACCTATGCATTGTCCATGCGTACCCCAATTCTTACAAACCAAGAATTGGCGTCCATCAAAGCTCTTGATTGCCGTCGCATGAAATCTGTAACCTTGCCAATCTTATTTGATCCAACTAAGGGTGCCGAAGGCTTGCGTGATGCATTAGATGAATTGTGTGCTAAGGCAGAAGAAGCAGCTCGTACAGATCAAAATGTATTGATTTTATCCGACCGTGGTGTCGATGAACATCATGCGCCAATCCCAGCGTTGTTGGCTGTAGCTGCTGTTCACAATCACTTGATTAGCAAAGTGTTGCGTACAGAAATTGGTCTCATCCTTGAATCTGGTGAGCCTCGTGAAGTACATCACTTCTGTACATTAATTGGCTATGGTGTAACGGCTATCAACCCATATTTGGCGCTTGAAACAGTACGCGATTTACAAGCTCGTAAACGTCTTGGAGATATTACACCAGAACAAGCAGAAAAGAACTACATCAAGGCCGCTGTAGGTGGTATTATGAAGGTCATGTCCAAAATGGGTATTTCCACAGTTCGTTCCTACCACGGTGCACAAATCTTTGAAGCGTTGGGTTTGAATACTAACTTCATTAATAAGTTCTTCGTAAATACATCAACACGTATTGGTGGTATTGGTCTTGGTGGGGTAGCACATGAAGCATTAGCTCGTTTTGAACGTGCTTTCAAATCCGATGAAACAGTACTCGAACCAGGCGGTTGGTATGGTCCTGTAAAAGATGGGGAAGAGCATCTATTCAATCCTAAGACAATCGAGCTTTTACAAGAATCTCTTATCAACGGTGACTACGCAAAATATAAAGAATATTCCAAAGCGATTCGCAACGATTATCACGTAACATTGCGTTCCTTGATGGAATTGAACTACCCTGTAGGCGGCGGTATTCCTATCGAAGAGGTTGAATCTGAAGAATCTATTGTAAAACGCTTTAAAGCGGGAGCTATGAGTTACGGTGCCATCAGTAAAGAGGCGCATGAAGCTATCGCCATCGCAATGAACCGTTTAGGCTCCACATCTAACTCTGGTGAAGGCGGCGAAGATGTAGAGCGTTTTAAACCATTGCCAAACGGCGATAGTATGAATTCCGAAGTAAAACAAATTGCATCTGGGCGGTTTGGCGTAACTGCGAACTACCTCATTCATGCAAAAGAATTGCAAATTAAATGTGCTCAAGGTGCTAAGCCAGGTGAAGGTGGTCAATTACCAGGCAAAAAAGTATATCCTGAAATTGCCAAGGCTCGTCACTCCACTCCAGGTGTTGAGCTCGTATCTCCACCACCGCATCATGATATTTACTCCATCGAAGACTTGGCAGAGTTGATTTACGACTTGAAATGTGTTAACAAAGATGCGCGTATTTCCGTTAAATTGACATCTGAAGCAGGCGTTGGCACGATTGCTGCGGGTGTTGCAAAAGCGAAAGCGGATAATATCTTGATTTCCGGATATGATGGTGGTACAGGTGCGGCAGGGCGCACGTCTGTTAAACACGCTGGTGTGCCTTGGGAATTAGGTTTGTCTGAAACGCATCAAACCTTGATGCTCAATAGATTGCGTGACCGTGTTCAATTAGAAGTAGACTCCAAGTTGATGACTGGTTTCGATGTGGCTGTAGCAGCTATGCTCGGTGCTGAGTTATTCGGCTTTGGCACATTGCCACTCGTTGCGGTGGGCTGTAAAATGGCTCGTGTATGTAATCTTAATACATGCCCTTACGGTGTAGCTACACAAGATGAAAAATTGCGTGCTCGTTTCACAGGTAAGCCTGAATATGTTGAAAACTTGATGATTTTCATCGCACGTGAATTACGTGAAATCATGGCTCGTTTAGGTATTCGCTCCGTAGCTGAACTCGTTGGTCGTATCGATCTTGTGCGTCAAAAATCTCAAGATGATAATTTCAAATTGTCTCGCGTTGACCTTAAACGTATATTGTTCCGTCCGTACATCGATGCTTCTGTAGGCCATATGCATATGGTTGACCAAGATCACGAGTTGGAACGCACCTTGGATATGTCCAAGCTCTTGCGTATGTGCCGTCCTGCTATTGAGGACCAAAAACCGATTCGCGCTAAATTGGCTATCACTAATATCAACCGCGTTGTAGGTACCTTAGTTGGTTCTGAGGTGACTCGTCGTTATGGTGAAAGCGGCTTGCCAGACAATACAATCAAGTTGAATTTCGAAGGCTCTGCGGGTCAATCCTTCGGTGCTTTCATCCCTAAAGGCATGACACTAGAACTAGAAGGAGATGCGAATGACTACCTCGGTAAAGGCTTGTCCGGCGGTACCATCACTGTATATCCACCGAAGAAATCCATCTTTGAAGCTGATGAAAATATCCTTATCGGTAACGTTGCCTTCTATGGTGCAACCTCTGGTACATCCTACATCAACGGTGTGGCCGGTGAACGTTTCGCCGTACGTAACAGCGGTATTACTGCCGTTGTGGAAGGCGTTGGCGACCATGGCTGTGAATACATGACTGGTGGCGAAGTGCTCATACTCGGTAAAATTGGTCGTAACTTTGGAGCAGGTATGTCCGGTGGCTATGCGTACATCCTTGATTGCGATGAACGCTATGTCAATACAGGTCTCGTAGAATTACGTACAGCCAATAATGATGACCTTAAACGCATTAAAGAACTAGTAGAACAACATGTATTGCATACTAACTCCGCTAAAGGCCGTCACATCCTTGAAAACTGGAATAACTTTGTAAACAGATTTACAAAAGTTGTACCTGTAGCATACGAAGAAATGCAAGCTGCTATTGAACGCTATAAAGAACAAGGCTTGTCCTTAGAGGAAGCTCAATTAGCTGCATTTAAAGAAAAATATGCATAATATATTTCTTCTTAGTTAATTTTTGTTATATAAGAATACAGTGAAAAGCCTCTATAGCTTTGACTATAGAGGCTTTTTCATGTATAATATTTGTATTGCAATATTGGATCATGGCAGTTCTCGGGCCTGTGCAATGGGGGCCTGTGAATCGTGTCAGGACTGAGAGGTAGCAGCACTAAGCGGTAACCTTCATGTGCCACGGGGAACCCGGGGGCTGTCGTGATCGAATATTGCAAGGCGGCCTGTGAGGCCGCTTTTTTTATGTCTAATATAGGAATGTATGATACTTTATTTTGGACTATACGATGTTTTATTGTGAACCATATGATGGAATTTTGACTAGTAAATATCTACAAAGTTTATAAATAAACATATCACTTTGAAAATGTGGAGAGAACTATATTAAAGAAGTCAGATTTTCTTGAATATGGTATAATAAAGTATTGTAAGTTTCGGAAAAAGGGGGTGTTCCAATGGCATATATTGCGCTATATCGTAAGTATCGTCCGCAGACATTTACCGATGTAGTCGGCCAGCATCAGGTGTCTGATACTTTGATGCGTGCTATCCGCGAAGACAAGGTAGCTCATGCCTATTTATTTGCCGGTCCTCGGGGGACTGGTAAGACGAGCATGGCGAAGATTTTTGCGCGCGCTATCAATTGCGAGCAGGGGCCAACGGATCACCCTTGTAACGAGTGTAGTGCTTGTAAATCGATTTTGAGCGGCCAGTCCATGGACGTTCTTGAAATCGACGCCGCATCAAATCGCGGTATCGATGAGGTTCGTGCTCTTCGTGAAAGCGTCAAATTTATGCCTGTTGAGGGGCGTAAAAAGGTTTTCATCATCGACGAAGCCCATATGCTCACTACAGAGGCGTGGAACGCGCTTTTAAAAACTATCGAAGAGCCGCCAGCTCACGTCATGTTTATCTTTGCTACTACAGAAATTGAAAAATTGCCTGTTACTATCGTGTCTCGTTGTCAGCGGTACACTTTTAGACGCATTACATCTGATGATATCGCACAACGCTTATCTTACGTAGCAGAAAAAGAAGGCTTTAGCCTTGATTCTGCGGCAGCGCAGCTCATTGCTGTTCATGCAGATGGTGGCTTGCGTGATGCCTTGAGTATTTTAGACCAATGTGCAGGTATGGCAACGGGCTCTATTACACCGCAAGTGGTGGAAGAATTAATCGGTCTCGTAAGTAAGGAATGGATTATTCACTTCCTAGATGCTTTGCGTAACGGAGATGGTCCTAAAGTATTATCCTACGTTCACGATGCCTTGGCAGAAGGTCGCGATGCGACGCAAATTATGGAAGCCCTCATTCAACATGTGCGTGCCTTGCTCGTTGGTAAGGTGGCTCCTGATGCGGATGAGCTCAAGGTATACGATGCCTTTAAGGATGAGTTCCTAGCTCAGGCCAATAGCGTTGATTTCAATGAACTTAACCAATATGTGCGCAGTGCTCAATCCATCATGAATGATTCGAAACAAGTGGACAATCCAAGAACTATCATCGAAATGGGTCTACTCGTGCTTTGTGCTAAATTAGGCTCTGTTGATGAAAGCTTAGAAGACCGTATATATGCTCTAGAAAGTGCTGAGCGATCTGAACGAAATGATTTATTGAACCGCATGGCTCAATTGGAACAACGAGGCCCAGCGGCTCCTACACCAGCTTATGGTGCTAATGCATTTGGTCCACCTAGCGGCTATGCGAACAGCTTTGTTCCTGTAGATAATGCTGCTGTACAGAATACTTCCATGAGTAGTATTCAAGATACTGCTGTTGGCACTGTGCCACCTCCAAGCAGCGTAGGCATGACACCACCGCCTGCGAATGTGGGGATGACTCCACCACCGATGGGAGCACCAGGTAGTACACCTCCTCCGATGAATGGAGTGGGCATGGCTCCGCCACCATTGGGCGGCGTTGGCATGGCGCCACCACCGAATAATGGGGACCCAGTTTCCCGAAAAACCACAAGAAACCAAGCTAAGGGTCGTGCTAAAAAAGGAATTAGTACACAGGCCATCATTAGTGAACAAATCTTATCTGCTCAAGAGTATCGTAATGTACAATCCAATGTCATTAAATACTTGAAGGATAGTAATCGCAATATGACCTCTACCGTTATCGGTCAAGGTCAGCTAGTGTATGTAGACCAAAGCAAGGCGGTCATGGCCTTTAAAAATACATTACATCTCAATGTAATGACCAATGAAGTGAACTTGGCGGAAGCGGTTGATGCTTTCACCTATACACTGGGCTATGCAGTACACGTAGAAATCGTGGATGCCCTCACGCAAGTTTATAAAGACTATAAAAAGGCTGCTGGTAGCACCACACAACGCCAAGTAAAAGCACCCCAACGACCACAAGAACCGATGGTTGACGTAAAGACGACCTCTGGTGGGCAACCGACACAAATGGATTTAACCAATGATCCTCAAGAGAGTAAGCCTGATTCTGCAGCCGTGGACGCGGCTAAGGCTGCGGCGATGGCATTCTTAGCTAAGAAAACCGGCGGTGCCGTTGCAAATACGGTAGTTAGTGATAGTGCGAATACAACTACAATAGCTGCATCAGAAACTGCATTAGGAGCTGGCGTAGAAACAGAGCCAGCATCCGGTGGTGATGTGCCAATTACATCCTTTGATGGTAGTCCTGCGACACAGGTGCCAGATGGTGAAATTCCTATTGAGTCTCTAGCAGGTTCTATAGAAGGGGATGATATTCCAGTTCATTCCTTTGATGATGTGCCTGTAGATGATATGGAGGATTCTTATGTATCATCCTTAGATGATATGCCGCCACATCCATTAGATAGTGTGACTGTTATCAGCGAGGATGGCGAAGTGTTAGAGCGCCCTATGGATAGCGGTGCGCATATTGAGGTTGAAGCTGTCCCAAAGTCTGATGGGGGTGAATCTCGTGAGGTAACCCCGCATCAAGGTGATGACAATGATATGCTTTCAGCAGCACCTATTGAAGTAGAGGCTATCGATAGTGTTACGGTGGCTCGAGAATACGCTTGGGATCCAGAGCATATGACAGAAGAGGAACGAAACAATCCTCTCTTGGCGGAAACGTTAGAAAAATTATCTGAAGACCATGACATCATAGTCGAGGTTATCGAAGAATAGATAAAAAAGTAATTGTTATATAATAACCTTTGGCCTTGGGGCTATTAGGTGACACATATGTTATAAATCTATGTCATATATTGTTAATGATGTGGACTTAGAATGTTAGTATAGGACGATGTCTTAAAAGGAGGAAATACAATGTTTGGTAAAGGTATGGGCAACATGGCTGGCATGATGAAAAAAGTTCAAAAGATGCAAGAAGACATGAAGAAAATGCAAGAAGAGTTAAAAACTCGTACTGTAGAAGCTTCCGTAGGTGGCGGTGCAGTAACCGTTGTGATGAACGGTGAAAAAATCATCGAATCTTTAAAATTGAATCCTACAGCTGTTGATCCTGAAGATGTAGAAATGTTAGAGGATCTAGTAATGGCTGCGGTAAACGAAGCTAGCAAAAAAGTAGACGACCTCTTGGCTCAAGAAATGGGCAAAGTGACTGGTGGTCTAAACTTGCCAACAGGTTTATTCTAAATGACAAACGCTTTAGAACGGCTCGTAGAACAGCTGCGCCGCTTGCCTGGCATCGGCTCCAAGTCGGCTAGACGCTTGGCTTATCATTTGGTAGAAATGCCGAAGGAAGAGGTAGACCGCCTCGTGGAAACCATCGTAGAAGCGAAGGGGGCTACGCGTCACTGTTCTATTTGCTTTAACTTATCAGCTCAAGATCCTTGTGAATTTTGTAGCAATCCAAATCGCGACCAAACGACGATTATGGTTGTTGAAACATCTCGTGATGTGATTGCTATCGAGCGCAGTGGTGATTATAAGGGCTTGTATCATGTATTGGAAGGTGCTTTGTCCCCTATGGAGGGCATTGGTGCTGACGATATTCGCGTAAAAGAGTTGATTGCACGCCTTCGTGATGGTGTTGTACAAGAGGTTATCCTCGCGACAGACCCAGATGTCGAAGGGGAAGCTACAGCTCTGTATTTGGCGCGCTTATTAAGTCCAAGTGGCATCAAGGTAACGCGCATTGCCCGCGGTGTTCCTGTGGGCGGCGATATCGAATATGCCGATGAATTAACGCTAGGCGGTGCCGTAGTGAACCGTCAAGAAATGAAAGGATAATAGTATGGGAGCTTTATTAGCATCACCGATTATATCGGCGGTTATTTCCATTGCTGTAGCCTACATTGCTTTCAAAGTAGCATTTTTCACCATTAAACGGGTGGCTATGAATGTTGTGATTGGTGGGTTAACCTACTGGGTATGCGTTCATATACTTAATATTCCAATGGATATTGGAGTTGGTATTTGGGCATTAACAGCAATTTTAGGTCCTATTCCTATGGTCTTAGCTGCTATATATTACGGCATTAAATAACAGGAGGTTTTTATGCTTATCAATCGTGAACAACAACGCGTTATTGATGAAGTGGAACAGAATATCCTCTTGTTAGCGTCCGCTGGGACGGGAAAAACGAATACACTTGCTTATCGGGTGGCTCATCTCATCGAGGGTGGCTATGCGAAGGCGGAGAATATCTTGTGCATGACCTTTACGAACAAGGCCGCAAACGAGATGAAAGACCGCATTCAATCGCTCGTGGGCAGTCCTGCAAAGGCTGTGGAGGTTAGTACATTCCACAGCTTTTGCTTTTTCATTCTCCAACAAGAGGGCAAGCGCAACGAAACCTTGTACACGGATGTGACCATCTTTGACGAAGAAGACTGCAAGGAACTATCTGAACCGTACCGTCCTGGTAAATTGCGAGAAATGTCCTTTGCTAATGTTATCTCCATGGTGAAAGAATATCGTTCTTTATATGGCTTTTATTCTGATGATCTCGTAGGTGACTACAAGCGGACAATTGAACGCTTACAGAAGGAACAGCGTGAAGCCATTGAACAGCTCTTTTCGAGCTTTGGCAATGTCCTCTACAGTGAACTCCATGATTTCTTGAACCATGGTCACGAATGGATTGCTGCGTATGATGAAAGCTTAGCTTCCGTGCACGGCCTAGATTTTACAGATCTCATCTGCGGTGTTCATCGCCTATTTCAAGATCCTGTAGTTCGTGAGCGCTGGCGCAGTCGTTACAGCTATATCTCTGTAGATGAAATGCAAGATACAGGCGTACTAGAGTACAAAGTTCTAGAAATGCTGTGGGAAGGTAATCACGTACTTTTGTGTGGTGACTATTTCCAAACAATTTACGAATGGCGTGGCTCCGATCCGTTCCGCTTGCTCAAGCAATTTGATGCGGATTTCAAGCCTTTAAAAATTATCTTCTACGAAAACTATCGCTCCAACTGGACGCTCTTTACGATGGCTTTCAAAACCTTACAAAATATGTTCCCTGACCTGGTTGGGTCTATCTATACTGAATTGCCTCGTGCCAATAGTGAAAGCAAGGGTAAGCCTGTTCTCATTAAAGGTTGTAAAAATAGCTACCTTGAGGGCCGCTATATCTACGAAGCTATCTGCGCATTACCGAAGGATGCTAATATCGGCGTTCTCGTGAGGGATAATAAAAAGGCACAGCAGCTAAGTGATTCTTTTGAACGTCTTAACGGCGAACGACCTGAAGAGGAGCGCCGTCACTTCATGATTATCGACGAGTTTAAATTCTTTAGACGTCAAGAAATAAAGGACATTATGGCCTACTTCAAACTGCTCATGAATCCAAACGACTCTGTCAGTGCGAAGCGCATTATCAAGCGATATGTTGCTGGTATTGGTGATGCTCGTATCGCTGCGATTGAAAGCCTAGAGACGCGCCAAGTAGGTTTAAAATTGACGGACTTCATGGATATGCCTATCTTTGAGGCAGAGCCTTATGCAAAGCTTGTCAGTGGCTTAGAGCAGCACGAAGTAGTTGTTTATGACGTGGAGAGCACCGGCACAGATACGTCTCAAGACCGCATCATTCAAATTGCAGCCATTCGCATCGATGAAAGTGGACAGGTCTTAGAGGCCTTTGAACGCTTTATCAATCCAGGTGTACCTGTTGGTCAATCCGAAGAGGTACACGGCTTCTCCGATGCATATTTACAAGAACACGGCGAAGATCCTACTACAGTACTCAAAGCATTTAAGGAGTTTTCTAAGGATACTATTATTGTAGGTCACAATGTAAACTATGATGTGACCATCTTTACAAATGAATTGGCGCGTCATAACTTAGGCAATCCTGAGTTCAAGGCTATTTACGATACACTCGATATCTACCGTCGTTTCTATCCTAATTTGCCAAATCATAAATTGGGCTTCCTAGCATCTAAGTTCCCTATACACCATGAGCCAACACATAATGCAATGGATGATATCTTGGCCACTGCACAGCTTTTAATTTATGTGGTGAAAGAAAAAATCATACCAACTACAACGGGGCGCATGGTAGCTATAAATAAATATAAAGCAGCTTTCACGGATATCGCCTCTCAAATGGCGACCTTGCGTAGAAAAGCCTATACGGAGATGCCAACGAAATTATTGGCGTATATCATGAACCAAATGGGGGTTCTAGAATACTATAAATTTCATGGGGAAGCGGCAAAGGTAGAGCATATACGCGATTTGTATCGCATCATGGAAAAATTAGATGCGGCTTATGAAGGGCCAGCAGGATTAGCGCGGTTAAATCAAATCTTGCAGCTCGCAGCTCTTACGGCGGGCGAGCCCGCACAACAGGTGCGAAACGAAGACCGCATTCCTATCATTACCATTCACCAAGCGAAGGGTAGCGAGTTTGACCATGTATTCTTGGCTGGGCTAAATGAAGGAACTTTCCCCAGTCCCTTTGCCATTGCAGAAGGTCGTGAAGACGAGGAAAAGCGTTTATTCTATGTGGCCATAACTCGACCTAAACAAGAATTGACCATTACCTTTGAACAGACGAATATACGAGGTAGGGCAGTTCAACCAAGTTCGCTACTCAACTATATGCCACGAGATCCTGAACTCGTAGAAAGGAGATACTAATGGCGCGAAAAACATATCGCCCTGATGATATTCTGTGGACCGTGACAGCTGTAGATATAGAAGCTGTACTTAGCAAGAAAAATGCAAGACAAAAGCTAATAGGTAATGGTCAAGATATATCAAGTAAAAATCGAGATATATCGAGTAGCAATCAAGACATATCAAGTCGTGATTCCGAGCATATTGGAGAAATATGTGATATTTCACTTGGTGAAGTGTTAGATACTAGATATCCTAGAAAGTCCTTAGTTAAACTCTTTGAAGAGAAATTAATCCACATTAATGGACATAAGGCTACACCAAAGGATACAATCTCCGAAGGCGACGAGATTTGGATTGCTATGGCGAAGGAAAAAATAGATCATGACCCTATCGAAATGGACTTACGCATTCTGTATGAAGATACTGATCTCCTTATTGTGGATAAGCCATGCGGTTTGACGGTAAACTCTAAAGATCAAGTATCTCTTGCCAATGGTGTGGCGCATTATTTTAAAGAACATGGTATTAAGCGAAAGGTACGTTTCTTGAATCGTCTCGATAGAGATACGACAGGTTGCATTGTCATTGCAAAAAGTGGTTTAGCACAAAGTATTTATCAACAGCAAATGGATGATAATACCTTTGAAAAGTGGTATATGGCGACTGTGGAAGGCATTGTAGAAGCCGATGAGGATTCTTTAGTATTCCCTATGGAACGCAGTGCTGATGGGATTCATTACGAAGTGAATCCTAAGGGAAAAGAGACTCGTACAGATTTTTCCGTCCTATGTAGACATTCTTCAGAGACTGTGGATAACTCTGTGAATAAGTCTAAAAATTCTGTGGATATAACAGCAAAAAATGTGGATATAAACTTAGGAGATGTTGATAAAAGTAGTCAAAATGTGGACAAAACTGTGTATAAGTCCAATAAATGTGAATATACAGAGGTTTTAGTTCGTTTGTACACAGGGAAAACACATCAAATTCGAGTAGCTTTCAGCCATATAGGGCACCCTCTTGTAGGAGATATCTTATACGGTGCACAACCTACGGGACAGCCATTCCAATTACGGGCTCAAAAGGTAGTATTTACACATATGCGCACAGGCGAGCGTATTACGGTTACGGCATAATCTGATTTCCTTAAATCATTACGCGAGCCTAAGTACTGGTTTGATAATAGGTCTGTATTATATATTGTGAAGTCACAATACCTAAAACAATCTAATTGAGAAATGAGAATTATTGATAACTCAGCAAAATCAATAAGTTTAAAAATATTTTTTAAGAAAAATAATGACAAATGATAATCGATAAGCTATAATAGGAATATAAGTAAATCGATATAGTTCAATTTAAAAACTATAAATCAGAATGTAAGAGGTGTAGTATGATTTTACAAGATAATAGTGCAGCACGTAATCGGGGGATTACGCTTGCCAGTATAAAAGGCATTATAGGTAATGTCGTTCTCGTTATTTTTAAAATGATTGTGGGCCTTGCGTCTAATTCCATCGCCATTATCCTTGATGCGGTAAATAACTTAACAGACGTATTGTCCTCTGTATTAACTATTGTGGGTACAAAATTAGCCGCCAAAGGGGCTGATAAGGAGCATCCATTTGGCCACGGTCGTATAGAATATATGACTACCATGGCTATAGCTTTCATCATTCTCGGTGCTGGCATTGGATCCCTTAAGGAATCTGTGGAAAAAATTATTCACCCTGAGGTATCTACCTTTGATATTCCAGGCCTTGTTATCATCGCTGTTGCCATCGTGGTGAAAATCGTGATGGGCCGTTATATCAAGGCACAAGGTGAAAAATATAAATCCGATGCGCTCGTAGCATCTGGTATAGATGCCCTTTTTGATGCGGTAATTACCTTTGCCACATTGGTATCTGCAGGCTTAGTATTTTTCTTTAACTTTGATATTCAAGGTTATGTGGGCGCTGTTATTTCTGTTTTAATTTTAAAAGCGGCGTATGATATTTTACGTGAGATGTACAACCATTTGCTTGGTATTCGAGCAGATGATAATTTAATCCGTAATATTAAAGAAACTATCGCACAGCATCCGAATGTGGGTGGTGTATATGACTTGGTATTAAATAGCTATGGTCCGGGAGAAACAATTGGTTCTGTTCATATTTCTGTACCAGATACGATGACAATGGCAGAAGTTCATCCCCTAACAAAGGGCATTGCGGTTCATCTTTATAAAAAGTTTGGCATCAATATGACCGTTGGTGTATATGCTGAAAACCAACCAAGTGTAGAAGTACTTGAAATTAGAAAAGCTCTTGATCAAGTTATTAGTTTATATACACATGTAGTACAAGTACATGCCTTCTACGTACAAGAAGAAAAGAAGGTTATTTACTACGATATTATCTTTGACTTTGACGAAGAAGATCCGCATGGCACATTGGAAAAAATTAAGGCAGAAATGCAAAAACGTTACCCTGACTATACACAATTCGCTATTGTGGATACGGATTTTAGTAACTAATTTTATAAATTGTAATTTGTTTTGATAAATTCTCTAAGGAGAGATGGAATGAAAAAAATTGCTCTTACCGCATTAGCTGTAATGGCGGTTGTTGGTGTGTTCGCGGTTCAGCCTGCAGATGCAAAAAAGGTAGAACAAGATCCAGTAGTGGCATCTATTGATATGCCTATGAATGATGAGATTCAACAGGTTAATGGTGTTTCTAAATCAACAAATAAAGAAACACGACGTTTGTCTAATACTTTAGCAGAAGCTACAAAAGTGATGATTAAAAAGAATTGGAAGATCATTTATATTAAAGCAGTTCCTACGGGAGATAAGGATGCTGTACGCTTTTATTACAAAGATAATAGAGGTCAAGTATACAATGGTCAAGTCATTAGAAATACAGGCCTATCCAAGGGTAAATATATGGCTGGTTCTTTACGTCAAATAGAGGCCTTGCAAGAATTAGTTAATCACTTGCAACAGAATGGTCAAGAAGTACCATCCTCTATTGATATCATGATCACTCAAGAAGGCTATCGCATCAAGACTATTTTTAATTACAATGAAGATACAAGTAATTTACCAGCATATCTAGAACAATATGAACAACAGAATTTCCCTACTATGAAGTAAAAGAAAAGCTCGTGCTATGCACGAGCTTTTTTGTTAGATTACGTAATCATCGGAATCGTCTTTCTTAGGTTTTTTGTAAATTTCTTTTACACCAGCCATTTCGATGAGTTCTTCCCCAAGGGCATCTTCATCGTCTGTGTTAAGCATGGAGTAGAAGGCCCAAAGAATAATAAACCAAATTGGTGTGAACAAGAGGGCAATTCGCGTATCTTCGTTTAAGGCTAGAATGGCTAAAACGAAAACGAAGAACGCGAGGATAACGTAATTCATTACTGGGTATAGAGGCATTTTAAATTTAGACTGTGCCACTACATCAGGATTTTTTTTGCGATATTTGAGATGGCAAATAACCATCATGGCCCAAATAAAGATAAAGCAGAACGTAGAGATTGATGTAATCATAACGAATACTGCTTCAGGCATTACGTAGTTGAGTACAACCGTAATCAATAATACGGCTGCCGAGAAAATCGTTGCTTGGTATGGCACACTGCTGTGAGTCAAGCGGCGCATCGAACTCGGGGCGTGACCGCGTTTTGCCAAGGCGTAAATCATACGACCAGTACTGAAGATACCGGAGTTTGTAGCAGATGCTGCAGAGGTAAGAACAACGAAGTTTACGATACCTGCAGCGGCTGTAATACCAACGGCGGTAAATACAGCCACAAATGGACTTGCAGCAGGGTTAACGGCAGTCCAAGGGTAAATACTCATGATGATGGCTAAAGAGCCTACATAGAATAAAATAATACGCAATGGAATATTGTTTATGGCCATTGGAATAACCTTTTCAGGATCTTCTGTTTCGCCAGCCGTTAAACCTACGAGTTCTATGCCTGTGAAAGCAAATACAACCATTTGGAATGATAGGATAAAGCCCATCGTTCCATTCGGAAACCATCCTCCGTAATTCCACATATTACTAAAGGCGGCGACGCCAGCATCTGTAGTAAAACCTGTAACAATCATGATGATACCGATGATGATAAGAGAGATAATAGCGATTACCTTAATCAAGGCAAACCAGAATTCCATTTCGCCGAAATGTTTTACAGCTGTCAAGTTCATTAACAACAAGACGATTAAAACGAGTAAGGCGGGTATCCATTGGGGTAGCCACGGTATCCAGTACTGCATGTAGAGGCCTACGGCCGTTAAGTCTGCCATGGCTAGTGAAAGCCAGCAAAACCAGTATGTCCATCCCGTGATAAATGCTGCTCGATCCCCTAAGTAATCTTCTACAAAGTCGATAAAAGAGTGGTGGTTTAGGTTAGATAACAGTAATTCGCCTAGTGCTCTCATAATAAAGAAGCAAATAACACCTGTTATTAGGTAGGCGAATATAATGGATGGACCAGCCAAGTGAATGGCGCGGCCGGAGCCTAAGAATAAACCTGTACCAATAGCACCGCCGATAGCGAGCAACTGTACATGCCTGTTCTTAAGACCCCGTTTTAACTGATGAGTATCAGACATAATAAAGACCTCTTTTCTACAAACTATCTATAAACATAAAGGCTATGGATTACCACAGCTTTAACAATCTATAGAATCTTTAAAACTATTTTTTTATAATACAGTATCTATTCTAAAAAGTCAAATGTATTTTTACAGTAGACAAAAGATGATATGATTTTCTGATAGAGTATATCCTTATATTGATAAAAGCAAAGAATATTCTTTTTTTATGAAGTTTATTGACGAATAATATAAAATAATTTATAATAAGTACACTTATAATAAAAGGAGGATATAAAATGGAATTTAGTTTTAGTTTGAAAATAAAAGCAACAAAAGAAGCTGTGTGGGCGTACTATGCGAATATCGAAAAATGGTATGACTGGGAAGAGGATCTAAAAAATATTACATTAAACGGTAAATTTGAGACCGGTTCATGTGGTACAATGGAGCTTGAAGGTATACCACCTATGGAATATCAACTTACTCTTGTAAAACCTTTTGAAGAGTTTTGGGATAAGACTGAAACTCCATTTGGTGCTATTCTTTTCGGACATCAAATAATTGATAATCATGACGGAAGTGTAAATGTAAAACATACTGTAAGTTTAGAAAGTGAAGATAAGCAACATTTGGAATTTTTAAGTCAAGTTTTTTCGGATGTTCCTCAATCTATATTTATTCTAAAAAATTGTTTAGAAAGATAAGGTGATTGCTGTTTGTTTACATCAAAATATAAAGACAATTCAGAAAAATCAACAGGATTATTGTTCATGAGGGTGTACAATAAATGGCATTTTACTATAAAACAAGCGTTAAAAGAGTTGAACTTAACACATCCTCAATTTGTTGTTTTAGCGTCTCTTTCTTATCTATCACAACATGATAACGAAGTTACACAAGTTATGATTTCAAAACTTTCAGGGATAGATGTTATGACGGTATCTCAAATATTGAGCTTATTGGAAAAACGTGGTTTTGTAGAGCGAAAAGAGCACTCTAGAGATACACGTGCGAAAGCTGTTCTTTTAAATGAAGAGGGCGGTGCAATATTACAAAAGGCAGTCCCATTAGTTGAAGAGATTGATGAAATCTTTTTCGGAAAGCTGAATAGTGATGAGGCTCAATTTAAACATCTTCTTGGCAGATTACATGAAGAGTAAGGTGTATTAATTTTCCGATTCTTGTGGAGGCTATTATGAGACGTCAAGATCGTATGGTTACAAATATAGATGAAATTAAGGGCATTTTAAGTAGCACTCGCATCATTCACTTAGGTATGATGGATGGTGATTATCCTTACGTGGTACCTTTACATTTCGGTTATGAAATTGTAGATGATATACTCTACATCTATGTACATGGCTATCATGAGGGGAAGAAGTTTAATTTGATTAAAGTGAACCCCCATGTATTTATCGAAATTGACGGTAATGATGAGGCCCTCGTATCAGGTGGAGATATTCCTTGTAAATATAGCTCAGTTTATTCTAGTGTGATGGGCCGAGGAGAGGCTACCTACTTAGAGCGTGTTGATGAAAAGGATCATGGTTTACAAGTATTAATGAAGCATCAGACTGGTCGAGAATTTCCCTTTACTGATGCCATGGTAAACTCTGTGGGCGTCGTTCAAATTAAAGTTGTAGACTATACCGCAAAGAGACGAAGACAGCTTGAACAAGATATTATTATGCCTCCATTAACTAAATAATAACAAAACATCCTATTGAACTCTATTGTAATATAGCGTTTAGTAGGATGTTTTATTATGTATAACTAGTTAGAATTAAAGCAGCTAATAGCTCATAACTATACTTTCACAATAGGAAAGATAAAAGTTTTATGAAGTAGCTAGGGCAACAGAATCGGCAGCATGTTTTTGATATAAATAAGAAAATATATCATTATATGTGTAAAGTATATATCAATTTTTTATAAAAGGAGAGATCATGAAGAAGCTTCTATTTAAGTCCGTTTTGTCTGCTATGGCTGTAGGATTATTGTGTGCAGGATATGTTTCAGCTGATGTTGTTAATGATTCAATATCTACCGATAATGTTGGTGTTTCCGCTGCCGTTACATTTGATATGCCTAGAGTTCATCCTGATTCAGCAATCAAAGCATTACCAAGAAAGACTTTATTAGAGTGGCCTATGAAAACGCAAGAAGGGGCTCGTAATTGGAAAGGAATAGTAGAAGCTGCACAGCAACTGCCGTATGAGGTTAAGGCACCTAGTTATATACCTTATGGTTATCAGCTTTATACAGCACGTCAAGATCGAAATGATGTATTAGAGGTTGTATATTACAAAAAAGGTGTGACTATCTATCGGGATGGGAAAAAATATATAGATAGTATTATGGCCTATAGAATGGGATATTCCTTAGATACCGTAAGAGATATACCATATGTTCCATCTGAGTACGGCGATATTGAATGGTCTAAATCAGGTGATTCTAGTGAGGTTTATTTTACAGGTGATCCTGAAACACATATGGTTCGCAGCATTTCGTGGACGAAGGATGGGATGGCTTATTCTCTATTCTTCTTAGAACGGGTGAAAGAGGCTGATGCGGAATTCTATAAAGAGCATGTAGTACCGTTGAAGAGTATTGATAGCTCTCGTTATGAACTAGTTGGTAACTATCCGACAACACCTAAAACAATTGAAGAAATAAAAGAGGAACATGTAGTGCCTATGAAAGCATAGACTGGTGTGATTTATTAATGGTACGTAATACTCTTGAAAGTCAGTGATCTGAGTTAAAAAATGTAATAGATAAATGATTACTTCGGTAATATATACTTATAAATATCTAAATTTAGAGAGAGCAGAAATTATGAGATTGAAAACAACAAAATCATTATTAGCAATGGGAATACTAGCTGCTGTGTTAAGTAGCTTTGGAGTACAATCAGCTAGTGCGTTATCCCCTTTAGTGGATGAAAATGGAAATACTGTTACCACTGACACAGTGGAAAAGAATAAAGAGCTAGTGAATCGCTATCGGTGGTATGATCAAATTGATAATGGTGATATAGTACTGCTTAATGTTGACGCCAGTACAAATTATTTTGGATATGATTTACAGATTCCATCTTATATGCCTGAAGACTATGCAGTACGCGATGTAAAGTCAAGAGATCATGACGTATTAGAAATCGTGTATACGGAAACGGGCCATAATGGAGAATATGGTCAGAAATTAACCTTCTCTAATACAGATATTGTGTATCGTATGGGGTGGGCTATCGATACCGTAGTAAAGCCTATATTGGAAAAGACAAAATACAATGCTGATGATGTCGTTAGCTTTACTACCCCTAATGGAATCTCTGTACATACGTTAGGCTCTAGCAACGATTCTGTTCAAATTGCTTATTGGGAAAAAGATAACAAAGTTTATATGCTCTACTTTGCTTCCTCAAGAAACCAAAACTATGTAAGCAAAATTGTAGATTCAGTAGGGTCGTTAAGTAATGTGGCTTCTGATGATACTAGATTACGTGGTGACCGAAATGATAAGCAAAATGTTAAAGGCAATAATGCGCAAAGTTTTAAACAAAATGGAGAACAAGATAGACCTTATTTTGAATCTATTGGGCTGCCATTGCGTACACATACGAATTCTGAGTGGCCTATACTTACGAGTAAATCTATCGGCTTACCTAGCGGTGTAATTGATGCATCTCGTAAGCTGTCCTATAACGTATCTGTACCAAGTTACTTGCCTCTTGGCTATACATACTATGCTACACATTTTTATGATAATGATGTATTAGAAACTGTATATTGGAAGGAAGGTCAAGAATATCAAGAACGCAGCGGCCGTTGGGTAAATCATGTTATGGCCTTCCGCATGAGTTACTCTAAGGATACTGTATGGCCTAAAGAATATGTTCCAACGGAATACCATGACGTACAGTGGATTGACTCTACGCCAACCGGTGATGTGCAGTATACAGGTAATGTAGATAAGAGCTTAGTTCGCAGTATTACGTGGAGCAAAGATAACATGTCATATTTCTTGTTCTTCCAAGTGCCTGTGAAAGCATCTGAAGCAGAGTTTTATAAAGATCATGTAGTACCATTAAATGATATTGATCCAAGTCGTACAGACTTAATCGGTGTAAAAACAATTCGTTAATAAGAAACAGTAATAAGAAACTATAACTATAGCATCATAATTTGGTGAGGCTATACGATATTAGTATTTACTATAAAATAACACATAATAAAAAGAACCTATCTCCTAGATATTAGAGTAATATCTTTGGAGATAGGTTCTTTTAGTGTATGTAATTTACATATATTTTGCTTTTAGGTATTAGTGATTTTATAGCTATCGAATATAAAGTAGCTTTCACTAATAGCATCATTATGGGTATATGTTAATTAGAAGAATACGTAACGGATGATAACGAGAACCGCCAATACGTACATAATCCAGTTAACTTCTTTTGCACGGCCTGCAATGATTTTGAGTAGAGGGTATGCAATAAGACCTGCAGAGATACCGTTAGCGATGCTGTATGTGAACGGCATTAATACGATAACGAGGAATGCAGGGAAGCCTTCTGTCCAATCATCGAAGTCGATGTTGCGAATGGCACCTAACATGAGGGCACCTACGATGATAAGAACAGGAGATGTGGCTGCATTTGGAACCAAGGATACCAATGGAGCCAAGAATAAGCAAATTAGGAAAAGTACGCCTGTTGTGACAGCTGTTAAACCTGTACGGCCGCCAGCCCCTACACCTGCCGCACTTTCAACGAAAGCCGTAATTGTAGAAGTACCGAGTAATGCACCGGCACTAACACCGATAGCATCTACGGTCATGGCTTTACCAAGACCCGGGAATTTACCAGATTTAGGATCTGCGATTTTCGCCTCTGTAGCGGTACCAATCAAAGTGCCCATAGAGTCGAATAATTCTACAAATGTGAAGGAGAAAATAATCGTAATTAAGCCCATGTGAAGAGCACCAGGAATATCTAATTGCAAGAATGCTGCTTTGGAGAAATCAGGAACGGCCAATACGGTGAAGTTCTCAGGCATTGTGGAAAGGCCTGTCGCATAGGAGATGATTGTTGTTACTAAAACGCCGATCAAGAGGGAACCTTGAATTTTGCGAGCCATCAATAAAGCTGTAAAGATGAGGCTGAATAGTGCTAACAATGTTTCACCACTGTGCAAATTACCAAGCGTTAAGAGTGCCTCAGATGCTGGAGGGACTAAATTACCATGTGTTTGTACAACCTGACCTAAGGAGTTTGGAGACAAACTAATGGAGATGGCCATCAAGCCGGATAACTTCAAACCGATGATAGAAATGAAGAGACCGATACCAACGGTAATGGCAATTTTCATGGAGGTAGGGATGCCTTCAACAATCATTTGTCGCACCGACGTAAGTGTTAATACGAGGAATACGAGACCTGAAATGAATACCGCACCTAATGCTGTTTGCCAAGATACGCCCATACCGAGAACTACAGTAAAGGAGTAAAATGCCAAGAGGCCAACTCCTGGAGCGAGAGCAATTGGGTAGTTTACGAATAAACCCATAGCAATCGTCACAAGACCTCCACCTAAGGCTGTGGCAATGAGGACCGCATCCTTATCCATACCTGCAAGACTAAGAATGTTTGGCGCCAAGAATAGGATGTACGCCATCGTGATAAACGTAGTGATACCTGCTAAAATTTCTGTTTTAACGGTTGTGCCACGCTCACTGAGTTGAAATAATTTATCTAACATTAGATAAAATCCTCCCTATATGAAATTAAAATCATACCTAAATAAAGATATTTCGATATATGTATAGTGTATCATATTTCCCACCATTTTTTGTATGAATTTGTGATATACTATTAATATATTATGAATGATATAGAGGTTAACTTATGAAAATATCTACAAAAGGGCGTTATGCCTTACGGATATTGGCGGATATTGCAGAACATGGAGTAGAAAAAAATGTACCAATTCGTGAGATTGCAGAACGCCAAGGATTTTCCGATAAATATTTAGAGGGGATTGTATCTCGATTATCCTCCGCGGGCCTTGTTAAAAGTGGACGTGGTAAATATGGAGGATATCGTTTGGTGAAATCTCCGGCTGAATACAATGTATATGAAATTTTATATGCCGCAGAGGACTCCATTGCTCTCGTGTCTTGTTTAGAAGATGATGTAGAACCGTGTCCTATGTTTAATGACTGCTTGACAGCTCCATTGTGGCAGTATTTACAAGATGAGTTCCGACATGTTATGGAACATGTTTCCTTGCAAGATGTAATGGATCACAAATTTCCTACGGAATAATTGATAGTCCGAAAACTTTAATTTGAATAATCTTTGAGGATTACTACATTGTATACCTATATTTTAGGTATTTTTTATGGAAAGAGTCGCGTTTCGTATGCGGCTCTTCTTTATATATGAAATTAAAATGTAATAACATTTTATGAATAGTAACATAGATTGAAATCTAAGTAGGACTGTAATTTAAATGGAACTGTAATTAAAAGTGATTTATGTGTATATTAGTTTATCTAAACAATTTTATGTGGAAGGGAGGGTACTATGAGTACAAGTGTATATGATGCTCGCGGTGGCATGCGCAATGTATGGATTATTACGGCTAGTATGACCGTGCTAGCCATATGTTACACAATGATAATTCCTTTTCTGCCTATATATCTGTTGGAACTCGGTGTTCCTAAGGCTGATGTGGCACTTTGGTCAGGTCTTGTCTTTGGTATTACCTTCCTTATTGCTGGTATTATGGCGCCTATATGGGGCAAAATTGCAGATAATAAAGGGAAAAAGCGGATGGCTTTGCGCGCTGGTTTTGCCATTGCTGTCAGTTATGTCCTCATCGGTATGGTAACGGATCAGTACCAATTGTTGATGGGGCGTGCCTTGGTAGGTTTTGCCAACGGTTTCTATCCTGCGGCGATGACCATGGTTTCCCTGAGCGTTGATGAGAAACAGGTGGGCCGTGCCCTCGGCATATTCCAAACAGGTCTGATTTTAGGCAATGTCATCGGCCCATTTTTAGGTGGTGCCGTTGAAAGTGTCGTAGGTATGCGCCCTGTATTTTATATTTCTGGTATAGCTGTATTCATTGCTACTTTGGCGGTATTGTTTCTTGTAAAAGAACCAAAACTAGAAGTTGAAAATACAACTTCTAAGGAGCAGTCCAAACAGCCGGTAAAAGCTACATCCTTGCGAGAGGATTTTAAGTCGGTTCAAGAACAACCTGTATTAGTAAGACTTTTATGGATTTACTTCTTTATGCAATGTGTCATCATGATGCTACAGCCTATTTTGGCGCTTTATGTAGGTGATATGCAAGGCACCATGGAAGGGGCAGCCATCATTTCAGGTACAATCCTCAGTATCGGTGGTTTAGCCGGTTCCTTAACGACCAATATATGGGTGCGCCTCGGTGAGCGTCGTGGGTACTTTAGAACCATTTCCTACTGTATGCTTGGTAGTGGTGTTGTTCTCTTACTTCAAAGCTTACCAGTAGGTATCTGGTGGTTTGGTGTACTACAAGTGTTAATTGGCTCTTGTATTGTAGGGATCAACCCATCTTTGAGTGCAGCTGTAACACTTAATACAGAACCAGGCTTTAGAGGTCGCATGTTTGGTATGACGACGACGGCTCAACAATTTGGTTCCATGGTGGGTCCAGTGTTTGCAAGTATTGTATCTACCTATATTGGGATATCCTATGTATTTAGCATTACAGGTTTGCTATTACTCTATATGGGATTCCAATCACGGAAACTATCCGTACAACATGATAAATATAGTGTGTGAATTAGAGTCTAACAAGCTCCTTACTAATATATTGGTAAGGAGCTTTTACTTTTTTAGGCTATTTTCATAATACGAAACTTTCAAGTACAGATTGTTTATTGGTAAGAGGTCTTAATCTAGGGTATAAGAAAAAGTAATGTTAATCGTTAATCTAAGAATACTGTTTTAGTGCATAATAGCAGGCTTTCATACGTTTTTAGTGAATAGCAATCCAATATGGGCTGATTGATTGCTTTTACAAAAATATTGGTATATAGTTAGTTTAAGGTAAGTCACTAGTCTCACCGCGTGGGACAGAAAGGAGTTATTATGGTCCGTATCGGACATACTGTACTCGGAGAAAAGGGTACAAAAATATGCGTGCCTATTGTGGGCACAACAATGAAAGAGATTCTAGATGCCACCGCGGTAGCATGTAATACACCGTGTCATGTAGTGGAGCTACGCATTGACTATTTCGAGCGGGCCCACTCCATTGACGCTATTATTGAATTATTAATGCTCATCAAGCCACAACTGAAAGGTCGTGGGTTGCTCTTTACATGGCGCACAAAAGGTGAAGGTGGGGAAAGAACGATTTCTACACAAGATTATTTTACAATGCTGGAGCGCTTGATTCCTACAGGATTGGTGGATGCTATCGATATTGAGCTGTTTTTTGATCAAGATAGAATGCTTAAAACGATAGAGTTTGCTAAGGTTCATGGAATCACTATTATCATGAGCAACCATGATTTCCATTGTACGCCGAGCCGTGAAGTCATTGTAAATCGACTTATTCAAATGAAAGAGTTCTTGGCCGATGTGCCAAAGATTGCCGTTATGCCTCACACAACTGGTGATGTATTGACGCTACTTGAAGCAACTGCTGAAGTGAAAGCTTTGTATCCTTCGGATCCAATTATTACGATGGCAATGGGAGAACTAGGTGCTGTTACACGCACTGTAGGTGCTCTATTTGGAAATGCCATGACCTTTGCCTCTGCTGGTAAAGCATCGGCACCAGGGCAAATCGATGTACATGCTTTAAAACGAATTCTAGATACCATCGATGTAGATGGTGTATTTGACGAACAACAACATAAACGCGTAAAAGTGCATTAAAAAAGTCGGCGAGAGCCGACTTTTTTATATGTTTTGTATTTCTTGTAGTATATTCATTTTTGAAGGGCGGATATAAAAAATATATATGTTATTATTAATGACTTTATATAGAATAAGATATTTTTTGTATGATAATTTTCTGTAATTGGTATTACTATTTACAATAGGATAACGTTCAGGAAAGATAGCTAATGAAGAAATTTTTTGATAAATCAACTTTAATTCTTTTCTAATAAAGGAAGAATCTATAATCTGTTGTTCTAGTGAACTTTTGAGATTTACTATATCAGACTTAGCTGTAGGCGTCATAATTACTGTATACTTCATTTCAGCTCTCCAAATTTATAAATCTTCAAGGAGTTCATTAAAAATTTTTTCTGCAGGTTCACCAATTTCTTTTTCTGCTTGATTTAGCCCTAATTGTATTCTTGTAGTTAAATCTTCTTCAGTCCAGAAATCATTATTAATAGCATCAATCCATTCTGGACGGAGGATAGTAGGTGGAATATCCTTATTAAATTGTATTTGTTTAGATACAAGTGTAACTGTTTGTGACATGGTTAATCCCATTTCTTTTAGAATAGCTGTTGTTAGTGTCTTAACTTTAGGATTGATACGGATGTTAAGAACTCCTGTCTTATCGATTGTATCGAAGGATATTTCTTGATTTTCTTCTCTTGGTGTACCATATGCACCTATATAATCTGAGGCTTTTAATGTAGTTTGTGGTTGTTCATAGGTGCCGTTGTTGAGTGTGCTTGGTGTAGGTGTTTCATCGATAGGTGCCGTTGGTAACGCAATGGCAAACGGAATGCGACGCTCTTTGATGATTTGGCGGAATAGTGCATCTAGCATAGAGGTGTATGATAGACCTTGTGCTTTTAATATGCTAGATACTTCTTGTTTTAGATCTTCGTTGATACGGACTTGTAGGTTTACGGTTTTCATAGTATCTCTCCTAGTATTCTTTTGGCTTATGACTGAAACATCTTGGTTATATTGTTGATTTTATGTTAAAAAGTATTTAAGTTACTCAATCCTATTTGTAATTACATTGTAATTGCAAATGTAGTTTTCTACCAATATATATAATACATAGGAGACCTAAAAAAGCAGTAGTTACCCTGAGGATAGCTACTGCTTTTCAGTTTATATCATGTATGTCATGATATGAGTTTTAGTTTTATCTAAAAATACAGATGTAAATGCTCTCACTTCTAAAAATGTAGAAGTCCTTACTTATATAGAGGAAACAATCTTATAAATACCGTTATATAAACTCTTACAATAAGTTTGCTTCGAAGTCTTCTAGTATAGCCGCTACTGTTTCCGGTGCATTACGATTATGTTCTACGATGCATTGTGCAAAGCTTTCATACATTGGAGTGCGAGTTTCTTCGAGTTCACGTAAGCGCTCTATACCGCCACTAGAGAGAACACGACCTGACGTAGATAGCTTTTCTACAGGCTGCGTTAATTGGTAAATACGACCATTTTGACGTAGATGTACATAGTTTTTAGGTACTGTTACACAGCCGCCACCAGTGGAGATGACAAGGCCAGTTTCTGTGCCTAATTTTGCAATCATTTCTGCTTCTTTTTCACGGAATGCTGCTTCCCCTTGCTCCGTAATATATGTGGATATATCACCGATTTCTTTTGCTAACTCTTGATCGACATCAATACAAGTACGGCCCATCTCTTTGCCGATTGCCTTGCCTACAGTTGTTTTCCCAACACCAGGCATGCCGATGAGGATGATATTTTCCTTTTCACGGCGCATATCTCGCAAAATTTGCTCGATTTCCTTGGTGCCAAAGCTTTCACCTTGGAAATGATTAGCTGCCTCAACGCCTTGTGCCACGAGGAAAGGTAGACCATCACAATGAGGAATATCCATCATTTCTGCTTGTAAAAGCAAAACGGTACGGCGCGGATTGTAGATTAGATCTACAACGCCTTCTAATTTGGAAAATTGCATAATATCTATCAGGCTAGCCGGATTATGCGGATACATCCCGATAGGCGTGCAGTTAATGATAATCTGTGCTGTTTCGTAGTAATTAGGTGCATCGGTATAGAGCGGAGCTGTTTTACGGGATAGATGCGTGATGCTCTTAGCACCTAGATCTTCAAGAGCCACGTGAACGGTAGCAGAAGATGCGCCATCGCCAAGGATGATGCACTCCTTATCAGATACATCGATACCAGCGTGTTTTAGGGTGAATACAAATCCATCGTAGTCTGTATTGTAACCATGCCATTTGCCGTCTTTACGGACCATAGTGTTTACACAGCCAATGCGTTCCGCGCGAGGGTCAACTACATCGCAAGCCTCAAGGGCATTAACCTTGTAAGGAAAGGTAATATTAATACCTTGTAATTCTGGATTTGCGAAGAACTCTTGCAGTTGGCTCGGTTCTCGTTCAAATAATTCATAATTAGTATTTCCCAAAGCATTGTGGATGCGTGGGGAAAAGCTATGGCCCAACGTACGGCCAAGTAAACCAAATTTCATAGGACCTCCTAGGTCAATATACACAAAATGGCTAATAGGCTGTCACCTATTAGCCATTGGAGTTTTAAAACTATATCCATTGTACTATATATGCCATTAATAAGCACTACTATAGAGGAAAATATTAATTTTCAGGATAATTACCGAGCAAGCGGAATTTATCTTGCGATGCGTGGAGTTCTGCCAACACGGAGAGTACTTTTGGATCTGCTAAGGATGCTTCCAAATCAAGGTAGAACAAGAATTCAAAGTTATGTCCTACGATAGGGCGGGACTCAAGTTTTGTAAGGTTTACACCGATGTTAGCAAATTTGGTGAGCAATGTACCAAGGCCACCAGGTGCATGACTTGCAGTGGTTACAACAGAGATTTTATTGGCTCCTGGGTATACGTGGAAGTCCTTACTAATACAGATAAAGCGCGTATAGTTGTTGTCGCTATTTTGGATGTTTCTTAGCAATGGAGACAAATTATATAGGTCTGCACATTGAGGTGCTGCGATAGCTGCCACACCTGGGTCATCACTAGCCGCTACGAGCTGTGCAGCTCGAGCCGTGTTGTCATAGGAGCGTAATTCTACGCCTTCTAACTTATCTAGGAAGTGACTGCATTGGCCCAACGCTTGAGGGTGGGAAATTATGGTATGGATATCTTCTAGTTTAGTGCCTTTTTTTACGAGCAAGTCATGAGAAATCCAAAGGCGCGTGCCGCGAACGATATAGCATTTGCGCTCTTCTAAGAGGTCATATACTTCTTTTACAGAACCATTGGAGCTGTTTTCAATAGGCAATACACCGAATTGACATTCGCCTGACTCTACGGCATCGAATACGGCACGGAAACCCGTTACATAATGGATTTGGCTGAGGGGTAATAATTTATCACACGCCATTTGAGCATTGCTACCGAATACGCCGGCGCAAGCTACACTGCCCCGTTGAGGTGGCAAAGTAGGGGATTGCTCGATGGCTTTTTTCATTTTTAAAGTGAATTCATTGTCTTGGAATAGTTGCTCAGATTGGTATGTACGACTCAAGCTAAATAATGCTTCAAAAAAGCGGCGTGCATATAGATCGAGGTCCGGACCTGCATCTTTTGTTACCTTGTCGAGAATGTCGCGCTCTCGTTTGGCATCGTAAATGGCCTTATTCATTTCTTTTTTTGCAGCCGCTACGTCCTTGGAGAGTTCCATGCGCTCTTTGAAGAGGGCGAGCATTTGGTCGTTTATGTCGTTAATCTTAACGCGTACTTCATCTAAGTTCATGGTCAATATCTCCTAAGAAATCAAGAATGACAAGGGCCGTAACGGCTTCGATAACAGGTACAGCACGAAGCGCTACACATGGGTCGTGACGACCTTTAATGGTGAGTAAGGTGTCCTCTTTTTGTGAAAGAGACACAGAATGTTGTTCCTTATAAATGGATGGAGTAGGCTTGATGCCCACTTGCATAACGAGAGGCAAGCCGTTGGTGATACCGCCTTGAATGCCACCGCTATTATTGGTAGTTGTTGTGATTATATCGCCGTCCATGGTAAAAGCATCGTTCACCTCTGATCCAAGGCGAGAACACATGTCGAAGCCACCCCCAAAGGACACGCCTTTGATGGCAGGTACGCCAAAGATCACGCGAGCTAATCGGTTCTCGATGCCATCAAAGTTTGGATTACCAAGACCGATTGGTAGACCTGTAGCCACAACCTCAACGATACCACCCGTGGAGTCGCCGTCTTTTTTTAGTTTCATGACTAAGTTTTCTACTTCAGAGCGCTTGTATGCATCGAGCATAGCAATTGGTTCTGTAGCAATTTCACGAAGTGCTTTCATATCTGGATGAACCATATCGATAGGAGTATCTTGGATTGTACCAACTTGTTTTAAATGGCCGTGAATTTCGATACCTTTTTCACGCAATAACTGTAGTGCAATGCCACCAGCTACGCAAAGAGGTGCTGTAAGACGTGCCGAGAAGTGGCCGCCACCGCGCATATCTACCTTGTCACCATAGCGCATGCGAGCCGTAAAGTCCGCATGAGATGGGCGAGGAATGTCGCGCAAGTTATTGTAATCACCGGAGTGCTGCGATGTATTGCGAATCATAAATGCTAATGGAGATCCACTGAGCATGCCATCTACCATACCTGATAAGAATTCAGGTATATCGGCTTCTTTACGTTGCGTTTGTAATTGGTTTTGACCTGGCGCACGGCGCTTTAAGAAGGCTTGTAGCTCGTCGATGTCGATGGTATGTCCACAAGGGAGGCCTTCCACGATACCACCGATGGCGTACCCATGAGACGCGCCAAAGGTAGCTACTTGTATAGTTTTACCGAAATTAGATGCCATTATATTAACTCCTACTTATAGTATGTATGACTAGTATTCTTATCTATTGAAACGCATTAGCTGTGACTAGGACGCTATACTTGCTGTGCATTGCCACCTAGCATGTTCCAGTCCTCGAAAAAGTCAGGATAGGATTTTGTAATAGCTTCGCTATCTTGTAAGATGACAGGGGTTTCACTAATGAGAGCCATCAATGTGCCTGCCATAACGAGGCGATGGTCGTTAACACAATCACCTTGTCCTCCTTTTAGTATACCACTACCGATGATATATAGGTCATCACCATCTTCGCGAACCGTGCCTCCTAAATCTCTGACGAGATTAGCAACGGCTTCGAGGCGATCTGATTCTTTTAACCGTAGGCGAGCACCATTAACAAAGGAGCTTTCACCTTGGATAGAGCAAGCGAGGGCTGCCATAACTGGCAACATATCGGGCATTTGCTCGAGGTCGGCATGGATTGGCTTACTAGCGCGACCTGATACAGTGATATTCATGCCATCCCATGTAATAGTGCACCCTGCGGATTCGATGACCTGCATGATGCGGCGGTCAGCTTGTACAGAATTCTTGTTCATACCCGTAATGGTAATAGCTTGGCCTGTCATAGCGGCAGCAACCATCCAAATCGCTGTATTGGACCAATCGCCTTCGATTTGGTAATTACTTTGACCTTTAAAAGTAGCATTAGCAGTTACCGTAAAGGATTCTTGTACTGTGCCACGTGCAGGTATATGGTCAACGGTTACGCCGAAGTCTGCCATCGTCGTAGTCGTCAATGTTACATAGTCGCTAGATTGAAGTGGCGTAGTAGATGTAATTGTAGCGCCTCCACATTGTGGAGCTGCTAACAATAATCCAGAGAAAAACTGGCTACTCACATCGCCAACCATACCGAACTCTCCACCTTGGAGACGACCTGTCATGGTGAATGGTGGTTTATCTTGGGAGAATGTTACGCCGTGAGCTTTCATTTCACCGAGCATGGGCTCTAGAGGGCGATCTGGTAAACGCCCCTTTGCATCTACGTCTACCTCATTACAAATGGATGCTGCCACTGGTAATAAGAGGCGCAATGTGGTACCAGATTCATGGGGAGCTACATTGCCCTTTGTAGGTACAGGACCAGGTGTAACAGTGACAACTTTATTTTCATACACAACATGTGCTCCTAAGCCTCGTAAGGAGTCCATAGTTGCATTGATGTCTTTAGAGGTGCGGCTCAGTAGTATGGTAGATGACGAGTTTGCGAGAGCTGCGCAAATCAGCGCACGGTGTGCATGAGCTTTTGCAGGGATGGACGCGATAGTCCCTGTAGGGATGGCGTTCGTTACGGAATGCATATAAATCTCCTTTATATCTCAGTCTAAATAGGTTACAAGTTCATCGTGCGTTACTACTTTGAGCTCGCTGTGACCATAGCTAGTAGGTACTACGATTTTAATGGTTGCTCCTTCACTTTTTTTGTCGTGCTTAGCGGCAGCTAGAATTTCTTCTTTGCTTATCGTTGTTGTGGTTGGCAAATCGTGTGCTTTGATGAGGGCCTTTAATTTGTCTAACGACTCTACATCTAATTCTCCATGTTTGACAGCACCTTGTGCCATGAGCACCATACCAATAGCAACGGCATAACCGTGATGTACCCCGAAATGACTTGCTTTTTCGATGCCGTGACCAAAGGTATGACCGAGGTTTAAGAGGGCACGAACGCCAGACTCGCGTTCGTCTTGTTCCACGATATCCGCTTTTGCTTGAACGCAACGAGCGATGACAGTACTAACATTATCGCGATGTTTAATTAATGGTTTATGTTCTAGTTGGGTTAATAAACCAGGTACGTCGAGGAAGCCGTATTTGATAATTTCGCCGCACCCATTAATCCATTCCATATCAGGTAATGTATTGAGTGTAGCTGGATCGCAGAGGACGAGGATAGGTTGTTTGAAAGCACCCCAGAGGTTTTTCCCAGCTTCGAGATTGACCGCTGTTTTACCACCTACAGAGGAGTCTACTGCGGCTAATAGAGATGTAGGAACCTGAACATAGTCGATACCACGTAAATAGGTTGCTGCTGCAAAGCCCGCCATATCGCCTACAACACCGCCCCCAAGGGCGATGAGCAAGTCTTTGCGAGTCAATGATTGGCCCGCCATGTATTCTACTAAATCGATGAGTTGATGAGCATTTTTGGAGCTTTCACCAGCAGGGAAAACATAATCACAAACAGCATAACCCGCATGTTCCATATTAGCTTTCACAGAGTCCAAATAGTGAGGCGCCACGTTGCTATCGCTGACGATGATAACACGGCAATTTGGTTTTAATGGTTTAATATAATCGGTGATGCGTTGTAAAGCGCCTTCCTCGATGACAACATCATACGGTGTAGATGCATTAATATGGATGCGAGTCATAACGGTTCCTTTCTTAAAAGAATAAGCTAGTATCTATTATAACGGATACTAGCTTATTTGTGTGATATGTAAGATTATTTAGTACATTCTACCAATGCTTGGCGTAACGCATTAATTTCTTTCATAAGGCTAGTGAATTGGTCTGGACGCAATGCTTGCGGACCGTCGCACAATGCTTTGGCTGGATCGTTGTGAACTTCAATCATAAGGCCGTCTGCACCGCCGCCTACGGATGCAAGTGAAAGCGGACGAACCATGCGGCTCATACCTGCTGCGTGGCTAGGGTCCATGATAATTGGCAAGTGAGATAATTCATGCATCATAGGAATTGCTGTTACATCTAAGGTATTGCGAGTCTTAGTTTCGAATGTGCGGATACCGCGCTCGCATAATACAATTTGTTCATTGCCTTCGGACATGATGTACTCAGCAGCCATCAACCATTCTTCGTATGTTGCAGATAAACCACGTTTTAAAAGAACTGGTTTATTTAATTTGCCCACTTCTTTTAAAAGCGTGAAGTTTTGCATGTTACGAGCACCGATTTGAAGCATATCTACATTATCAAAGTATTGTAATTGGGAGATATCCATAACCTCAGAAACGATAGGAAGACCTGTTTCTTTTTTAGCAAGCTCTAATAACTCTAAGCCTTCTGGGCCCATGCCTTGAAAGGAGTATGGGGATGTACGAGGTTTGAAAGCGCCGCCACGAAGGATGGTAGCACCAGCTTCTTTACATGCTTTAGCAGTGGCTAATACTTGTTCAGGTGTTTCCACAGAGCAAGGACCGGCCATTACTGCGAAGTGACCACCACCGATGAGGACACCACCTACATTGATTACAGAATCATCTGGATGGAATTTGCGGTTTGCTTTTTTGTATGGCTCTTGAATGCGAGTTACTTTATCTACGAAATCTAGGGATTCGATTTGACGAGCATCAAGAGATGCAGTATCACCAATCAGACCTAGAATATTGTATCGCGTTCCTTCTACTGGGTGGATAACAAATCCTTGAGCCTCTAATTCACCGCGTAAACGAGATACTTCTTCCGCTGCTGCATTTTGCTTCAATGTAATAATCATGATAATTCCTCCTTGTAACTACAGTGAATAGTAGGGCTGACCATACGGATAGCAAACAAAAAAGGGCTACCCGTAAGCTAATACGGGTAGCCCTTTAACTATTCTGTGAGCAACTAATGTTGAATAATCCTTAATTAGCGCATCACAAATAGTTCCTTACCCGTACGTTGGATAAAGAACCAATAAAAGTATTGCTTTGCTGTGAGGCTAATTTGGTTAGTCATCTTTGGTTGCTCCTTTCTAAAATGTTGGGTATAGTATAAACCCAAATGATAAAATTATGCAATACCTAAAAGTGAATTTCATGGAAGTTTTAAAATATTTTTGATGTGGGAATTAATAGGAACTGAGACGTTTTGTGGTATTAATCGTATTTTTGATATAATAAAAATAAGAAGCTTTTATTGCTTATAGGATATTTCGTAATACGCCTAAATCGATTCTTATAAATATGCTTATAATCAGAAAGGGCACCTATGATTATTCAAATCTTAGATCATATAACAGAGGAAATAAAACAAATTCGTGTCGATGTATTTATAAAAGAACAAGGGTTTGAAGACGAGTTTGATGAAATCGATGAGACTGCAAAGTTTGTGCTCTTATCCATTGATGGTAAAGCGGCTGGTACGTGTCGATATTTTCCCAGTGACACAGCTGGAGATGCACATATTGGGCGTATGGCGGTACGCAAGTTGTATCGTGGACAACATTTAGGTACTAAGATCATGATGGCCGCCGAAAATGCTATTCGTCGTGACGGCTTTAAGACGTGCTCCTTGTCAGCGCAAGTACAGGCCAAACCATTCTATGAATCCCTTGGATATCGTGCTGAAGGGGACGAATACCTTGATGAAGGCTGTCCGCATGTGATGATGCGGAAAGTATTATAAGCCGTTCAATAGTGTTGTATAATAAGAATTGATGGATATATTATTATTGTACATAGTATTTTATAAGTAAATTGATATATCTTTTTGAGAGGTGAGAGTTTATGAAACTAGCAGAAGCATTACAAGAACGATCTGATTTAAATTATAAAATAAGCGATTTAGAGCTTTGCTTAACTCAAAATAGTTTAGTGCAAGAAGGGGAAGTACCGAATGAGAACCCTGAAGAACTTTTGAAAACATTAGAACAATGTGTAAATAGACTTCAAAAATTAATTGCAGATATTAATTTAACAAATTGCAAAACTATTATAGAAGGTCGATCTATTACTGAAATCATTGCCGAAAAAGATTGCGCTGCTTTGCGCCTAACTGCTTATCGAACATTGGCATCTAGCGCAGGTAGTATTAATTTCCGTGCGAGAGGGTCTGAGATTAAGCTAATGCCGACCGTGAATGTGGCAGACGTCCAAAAAGAAGCTGATCATATCGCAAAACAAGTCCGCTTATTAGACAATCTATTGCAGTCTGCTAACTGGACAACTGAATTGATTGAAAGCTAATAATAGTTGGTAGTTTGAAACAGGGTGGATACAAAAACTTTTGCTTTTACCAAGCTTATTATGAATACATTCATGGGGCGAATGAAAATCTACGGTGTAGGCCTATTTGCGTACAAATGTATTGATACAATTTACAATGTATAACCATGTGTCAACTGTAAAAACGAGGGTGGCGTTTGGGGACTATATTTCTAGCAACATATACACTGATATGATAGACTGATATGATAGTATTTTGTTTTTTTAGAGATAAATAGGAAAGCGCTGTTTAAACTTGCAGCAATTCCTCATAACTAAGGTTTAAATAATCATGAAAAAAGAGCTGATAGCGTTATAGCTATTAGCTCTTTTCTATTGGTCCGTACGTCCTTAGATATTGTATTTTATAACGTCTATTATTCTAAATCGTCAAAATCAAATGCCGCTGCTTTTGTATAGTTTGTAACTTTAGCTTCAAAGAAGTCAGTTTTTGTGCTATTCAAGTTGGAGAAGCTTTCAATCCATTCCATTGGATTTTCCTTAATTTCAGGATACAAATGAGGCAAGCCGATTGCTTCTAAGCGGATATTTGCAAGGTATTTGATGTAGCGTTCGATAAGAACGTTGTTAAGACCGAGAATTTTATCGTCAGTGATGTATTGGCCCCAAGCGATTTCATTCTCTGCACCTTGGCGAATCATGTCCGTGATTTTTGCTTCTAGTTCAGGTGTGAACAAGTCAGGACGTTCACGACGTAACTCGCGGATGATGTTTTGGAATAATACGAGGTGAGTTACTTCATCGCGGTTGATGTATTTAAAGATTGTGGATGTAGCTGTCATTTTACCTTGGCGTGCCAATGTGTAGAAGAAGCTAAAGCCAGAGTAGAAGTAAATGCCTTCTAAGATATAGTTAGCGATGATTGTATGAATGAGATTTGCTTCGCTAGGATCATCGCTGAAACGTTGGTATGCATCGGCGATGAAACGGTTACGTTCAAGCAATGTTTTATCTGTACGCCATTCGTCATAGATTTTGTCACGTGTAATCGGATTTGTTACAGTGTCCAAAATGTAGGAATAACTTTGAGCGTGAATTTCTTCTTGGAATGCTTGGATATTCAATAAGGATGCCACTTCAGATGCTGTAATATAGCGGCTCAAATTAGGCAAGTTTTCAGATTGAATGGAATCAAGGAAGTTTAAGAACGCAATGATTTTATCGAAGGCACGACGCTCGTAATCTGTTAAGTATGGGAATTGTTTAACGTCTTCGTTCAAGGAAATCTCTTCTGGAATCCAGAAGTTGTTGAGCATTGTACGGTACATTTGGTTTGCCCAGTCGTATTTGATACGATTCCACTCGCGAAGGTTTGTGGTATTACCGCCAATCATGGATTGCGTGCCACGGTCACCATGTTCGTTGAAAATCAGTTTTTTATCCATAGTAGGACTCCTTTATACAATGATGCGACCTATACGACTATAGGTCGTCATCAGATTTATAGTGCTGGTGAAAGTATCCTTCTCGAAATCGGTACTTTCTATTTATAGTGAATAGGTTTTGCAAAATATAGCAATTATATTTCCAATATTAGGAGGAGCAGCTAGTGCACTCATCCATTTCGAGGGATTGATTACGGATATAGTAGATTGTTTTAATCCCTTGTTTGTAGGCTTCTACGTAAAGGTCAAGAATTTCTTTCGCTTTCATTTGAGGCGTAATGTACAAGTTGAAAGATTGTGCTTGGTCAATATGACGTTGACGTACGCCACAAGCTTTGATGGACCATTGTTGGTCGATAGTATGCGCCTCTTTGTAGAGCCAGAATGTTTTGTCGTTCAAATCTGGTGCCGTTTTTGGTGTGAAAGAACCTTTCTTTTCTTCGATGAAGAATTTTTTGAAGATAGGGTCGATACCAGCTGTTGTATTAGCGATGTTGGATGTAGAACCTGTAGGAGCTACGGCCATCAAGTAACCGTTGCGGATACCGTATTTTGCAACATCTGCAGCGAGTTGTTTCCAACGATCAGATGTGTAGTCACGACGTGTGAAATATTCACCAGTTTCCCACTCGGAACCTTTGAAAGCAGGGTACGCACCTTTTTCTTTAGCAAGCTCCATGGAAGCTTTAATCGCATAGAATGCGATGTTTTCAAATAATTTGTCCGCTACTTCGATATGTTCATCGGATTCCCATTGGATATCATGATTTACGAGGTAGTGGTGATAACCAGATGTACCAAGACCGATAGCACGGTATTTATCAGAAGTCATGCGAGACTCTGGTACTGGTGCTTGGTTGATGGAAATAACATTGTCTAACATGCGAATTTGAAGGGCAATGTTTTCTTCCAACTCTTCGTCTGTAATGCGACCGAGGCTGATGGAGTTTAAGTTACATGTAACCATATCACCTGTGTTTGTTTTTGTAGTAATTGTACCGTCTTCGTTGATGATTTCTTCAGCAAGATTAGTGAAGCCAACGTTTTGTGCGATTTCATGACACAAGTTGGATGCGTAAATCATACCTGCATGTTTGTTAGGATTGGCAGCATTTACAGTATCGCGGAAGAAGATAAATGGTGTACCAGTTTCAACAGCGGAGCGCATGATTTTTTTCATCATATCTAATGCTGGTACTTCGATGCCGTGTAAGTTAGGATCTTGTTCACATTCGAGGTAACGTTTTGTGAACTCCTTATTGTCATCAGTATCGTAATAGTCCTCTAAGGAATAGCCCTTTACAGCCAAGATTTCATGAGGGTCGAAGAGGGTGAAGTTTTCACGAGCTAACATACGTTCCATGAAGATATTTGGAACGGAGATAGCAGGGAAGATATCGTGCGCTTTGCGACGATCATCACCATTATTTGTACGAAGTTCTACGAATTCGTAGAAGTCTTTATGCCAAATATCAAGCGTTACTGTAGCGCCGCCTTTACGTTTACCCAATTGGTCTACCGCAACTGCAGTATCATTGTACAAGCGGATCCAAGGAATAACGCCACCAGAGGAGTTTTTAAAGCCGCGGATATCGGAGTTCAATGCACGAACTTTACCAAGGTAGATACCAAGAGCACCACCGTGTTTAGATACGCGAGAGAACTTGCTATTTACGTCGTAAATGGACCATAAGTTATCATCTACACCAGAGATAAAGCAAGAGGACAATTGGTGGAATGGTGTACCAGCATTTGCCAAAGTAGGTGTAGCTGTCGTCATTTTTAATTGACTCATCAAATCGTAGAATTTCTTAGCGTATTCTACTTTATTTTCCCCTTCTACAAGAGCCAAATGCATTGCGATAGCCATGAAACGTTCTTGAGGTAATTCAAAGATTTCTTTGTTAAAACCTTTTACCAAGTAACGGTCAGCCAATAATTTGAGACCTTCATAGTTGAAGAGATAGTCGCGCTTAGGTTTGATGTAATCGCCTAATTCTTGCAATTCGTCAGCTGTGTACTCTGTAACGAAGAAGTCTGCGTATTTTTTCTCTTTTACAAGCATGTTGACTAGATTTGGGAAGTTTCCGTAGCCAAATGCTTTGTAACGACGAGTAATAGCGGCTTCTTTATAGAGATCGAACAAGAATAGGCGGGCTGCTACGAACTGCCAATCTTGGTTCATTTTATTAACTTGGTTGCCGAAGCCGTCGTCTTTTTTAGATATAACTTTTTCGATAGCTGTTTGGACTAAGGTCTTTTGAATTTCTTTAGTAGTCATGCCATCAACGAATTGCAACTTCGCATCCATTTCCAATTCTAGTGGATCACAAGAATCTAACCCCAAACATGCGAAGGCTATCATTCGTTTCGTTTTTTCAACGGACAACGGCTCGAAATGGCCATCCCGTTTCTTGATCATAATCTCCATTACTGTTCCCCTTGAGAGCAAAAAGTCATAAAACTGTTAATATAGTCGTATAAGCATATATAAGATGATAATGAATTATATAAAATATCTTTAAGTGAATCTAATCAGAAAAATAAGAAAACTACTATATATGGTAGTTTTCTTATCTAGCTTATACATTATGTTACGATTATAGCGAAAAATTTCTATATAATCAATATTGACTTTTTGCGAAAAATATAAATGTAGTTGCCTCATTTTTGGGAAGTAGTGAAAAAACGTATAATTATTGTATTGATGGATAATATATGATAATTCTGAATGATGTATCTCTTTTTAGAATTATTAAAGTATATTTTACTGAGAATATTTTATTTTTATGGAGTGATACTTTCATTATCTATGATAATATTGTATCTTATTATAAGGTTAAAATAAGGATGATTGAAAGAATAAATACAAATTACTTTTTTATAGTCGGAATTAGAAAAAGCTGCATTTTATAGATATAATAATTTTATATAAAGTTGTATTAAATCATAGAAGATATAATATAGATTTTATAAAAAGAAAAAGTCAGAGGTGCTATTAGTGTTACATTAATACTTATGGGGGTAAGTATAAGAGGGGGGATCGATTTATGACTGGAATGGAAATAATTGCTTTATTAAGTAATAGTCCAACTGCAATAAGTGTTGTTAGTTCAGTAGTAGGTGGATTGTTTACAACTATTTTTTTAAGGCGTAACACATCAGTTGCCGAATTTGAAAAGATTAAAAATGGACAGTTTAAGGAAGTTGCTGATAGTTTATTAAAAGCAGGTAAAATGACCTATGTGGAGTATTACCAAGCAAGTAATTTTTTAGAGGTTGCAAAGAAAGCTGATAAATACTATTCTGAAATACATCATGATAATAACAATGCAAATTATGATTTTGATTGGTTTGTAAGATTTTATGAGGCTGTGGGAAATATTAGTGATGAAGTAATGCAAGAATTGTGGGCTAAACTTTTAGCGGGGGAGCTTGCAGAACCATCATCATTTTCATTTAAAACAATTGATGTACTAAGAAATCTTAGTAAAAAGGATGCTGAGCTGTTTAGCTTGGTATGCTCTTATTCTGTTATGACAAGAGGACAAAGTTATTTTTTGCCACGTTATGATGCATATCTTAAAAGGCATAATATTTATTATACGGATATCATGAAACTTAATGAACAAGGTCTTATATTTAATGATGGTATGCTCGGGGTTACTATAAGTATTAGTCAAGACTCCAACGCTTTATTTTTGAGTAACGAGTTAGTTGTGACCGCTGCATTATCAGATGGTAAAGATATTGAAGTAGATATCAACGCGTATCCTTTTACTCAAGCAGGGAAAGAGCTTGCTACATTAGTCTCTAAAAGTATATCAGTAGAAGCTTTTGTTGAACTTGCAAGGGAAATAGTTAATGAAAATAAGAAGTATACTTTAGGGGTATATAAAATTGTTAGTTTAGATGAAAAGTCTATAACGTATGATGATAAAAATCTATTAGAGCCTATTTCTAATAACGAAGATTGATTTACATAATAGTAAATACTATTATGTAAATCAATAAAAGGAGTGTTCAAGTAGAACACTCCTTTTATAAGTTTTAATTATATAATACGCTAAAAATAATTCTTCGTGCGCTGTCTTGATATGCGTAGTAGGAGTGGATTAAGAGTTTATATCCCGTGCCTTCTATAATGACTGAATCTGAAGCCGTTTTTGGCACAGTGAGGAATTTTTCATATATATGATGAACCTCGGTCACGCCATTTGGTAGAGATACCTCTAAATCAAGCCCTTCATTGATGAATCTAAAGTTGATCGATTCATATGACGCTGTTGGTATGTCAGCTGTACCATCAGCAGGCTCACGTACCTCTAATTCAATGTTAGAAATGAATTTATTATATCCTACAAGCGAAATAACATGTGGTTCTTCAACGGCCGTAAAGCTGATAAACTGAATATTTCTTTCCTTATATATTTCAGTTGCTCCTGGTTTTGATGAATCTCCCTGTATAATCGTTCTGCCATAGTCTGTGAAATCAGGATCAAATGTTTCTACAATAGGTAAGTATACGTGCCATTGACCATCAATTTTCGTATAGTTTGTAAACTCTCGATGGGACGTGTAACCAATGGATGGCATTAAAAGGACTGCGCCTAGGGCGAGAGCCATAATCGTTGTATGGACCGACGGAGTTAAACGTTTTACAAAGGAATATACGTTATGTGCTAAGAAGATTAGATTGAATGCGGCCACATAAATCGTATTGAGCCAGAGTACGGGCTCATTTATTACGCGCTTGCCAATCAGGATTAAGCACAATATTGTAATTGTAATAAATAAGAAGCATAGAATCTTTTGCGTTCGGCTACTTTCACTAGACCTGAAACTAGCCAAATAAAATAGATAGAAAATGGCTACATATGGATAGTATGTGTAAAGGAATCGTGAATCTTCACGGAGACCTAAGAGGATTAATACCAAGTAGATATTAGCAAGAATGCCTGTAATGATGGACGCCTTTGGTAGTATAAGGCCAAAAACAATATTAAAGAATGCATTTGGTTCTGGCGGTCCCTCTGGATCCTCTTTGTAAGTACATAGCATAGACATACAGATAAAAATGTTAATAGACGCCAGAATTTTAAAGATTAGATCTTCAAAGGTGAATGGTTTGTCCAAAATGATGAAGAAGAACCATAAGGTCATGACTATGACTACATTGTACAGTGTTGATGTAACAATGGTGATACCAATCCGTTTTATGCGGTTGATGATTTCACCGATGTAGTGTTCACCAGGTGACGTAAAGTACAGTGCAATCATAGAGTACAGCCATAGGTATGATATGTTTTCTGTGGCGAACTCGATGCCTCGTATGTGATGGTACGTTTCGTGAATCGTATATAGACCAACGCTGATGCCTATACTTAATAATGTATATATGATGGAGTACTTTCGATCTCGCATTATATATGTTTCCAGTATGACAATGAAGAAATACAGCGTGTACAACCCAAGGTCTATATCGTCAAACCAATCTTGTTCAATATATAACGGTGTACATGAAAATACGGCGATTAATACTAGCAATAAAGGTGACTGCGTTGCTAGGTCTCGCAGCGAAGACCATAAATGTGTAATTGCAGATTTCATAGATTCTCTCCCTCTATAAAAATAAATGACCCCTCTTATATGTAGTATACATGTTTTCTGGTGAAAGTCCTATGAGGTTTTACAGGCGTCTGAATATACATTACAATAACATTAAGAACTAGTATTTATAGAAAAGAGGTCGTTCACATGGAGTTCTCTTATTTTTTACCAGTACATATCCAATTTGGGTGGGATAAAGTCGACAGTGTTGCTGATTTTGTTAAGCCCTATGGCAAAAAGGCGCTCATCGTAACGGGGCGTACGAGTGCCAAAAAATCTGGCTTATATGACCGTGTGACGGCAAAACTTGATGCAGCGCATATCGAACATGTGTTGTTTGATCAAGTGGATGCGAATCCTTTGACGACGATTGCATTGGATGGTGCTGCTATAGCTAAATCTGAAAGCTGTGATATGGTCATTGCCATTGGTGGCGGCTCTATCATGGATTGTGCAAAGGGCATTGCATTTATGGCCGTTAACGATGGTGACATTAACGACTATATCTTCAACCGTAAAACTAGTGATAAGGCGTTGCCGTTAATCGTAATTCCTACAACCTGTGGTACAGGTTCTGAAGGCAATGGTTTCGGGGTACTTACCAATCCTGAAACGGGGGACAAGAAATCCTTGCGATGTAATGCCATCGTGCCGAAGGTATCCATCGTAGATCCGGCAGCGATGGGCACAATGCCGCCTCATGTATTGGCATCTGTAGGCTTTGATGCACTATGTCATAATATTGAAGCGTACACATCAAGAACGGCACAACCTTTTACAGATGCACTATCCTACTATGCAGTAACATTATTGGCTCAATATCTCGTGCCTTTATATAAACATGTGAAAGCCGTTGCTAACGGGCAATCCGGTGTTTTATCTGATGCGCAATGTAAAAGTGCGTGGGAATCGGTAACTATTGCCAGTACGATTGGTGGGATGGTCATCAATACGGCAGGCGTCACACTTGCACATGGCATGGAACACCCTGCCAGTGGACTTAAAGATATTACCCATGGTGTAGGTCTTGCCGTTATCGAACCGGCTGTAGTGGAATATACATGGAGTGCTAACCCAGACAAATTTGCTACATTGGCACGTATCTTCAACCATGGAGATGGCTCCGAACTAGGCGAAGCACTGCGTTTAATCGTTCATGAATTAGACCTTACCACAAACCTCACAGAACTAGGTTTTACGAAAAAAGACATCCCTTGGCTCGTCGATAACGTATACGTCGTAGCTACAGGGAATATTGCTAATACAATGGCTGAAATTAGCCGTGAAGATATAGAAGTGCTGTATAAAAAGATGTTTTAAGTGTTGTCATAAAAGGAGAGAGTTTTGTTTCAAGGATTTTATGGCCTATTAACAGTTATGTTATGTGTGCTGTGTGTTATTGTAGTGACACTTTTTAACTTAGCACCTATTACATACATTGTGTTTGGTGTAACCATACTATTGAGTTTATTATTACAATATATTCGTTTTAAGAAACAGTCTATATCTGAAAAAAGGCATACTCAATTGGCCTGGTGCTTGTATATAGCGTTTACTCTCAGTTTTTCTTGGCTAATAGGCGATTGGTTTAAGTACGATTTGCAAACAAGCCTTGATCAATTTGATTCTTTCGAGTATAGCACAAAGGATTGGAATCAAGGATGGCCCAATAGTGAAGAATTGCCGGAGGGGTTAAAACGGCCAGAAAAACTTCCAGAAGGTATTTATAATGCGTCTGCTTTTCGTAGTAGTTTAGCTTGGGCTAATGCATATCCAGAGAGATATACGGTATTGGAGGGGGACCCAAAAGTAATTGCACAATATGAAGCGATAGCTAAGCAAAATGCAGCTTATACAGCGCAAATTGATGCGGATGGTGTATTGCGTGATTTAGACACTGGGGAGAAAAAGCGCTTTATATCTCACCCAAATAGCTATAACATTATAGAAAGTATAGAAGAAGAATCTTTAAATTTGCCACAACGGAATTTTATAGAGTGGTTGCGCTTTGCACCTCGAAAAGAAACAAAAACAGTAGTGAAGGATACATATAATTCTACTCGAAATCATAGATTATATGTGTTTGTAGATGATGGGAATACTAAAAGGCCTCATTTTGTGGAACTTTTGATTAGTAATGATGGTACACGGGCTGTGTTTTATCAGTCTAAGTAAGGATTATATATTGTGAATCGATTTATTAAACTTTTACAAATGCTAATAGGCCCTCCTTGTGGTAAACATATTATTCTATCAATCGTATTCTTTGCCTTTTTCCTTTGGGGAAATGCATATGTTCAATTGCCAGGACTATGGTTTGTAATTGTAGGTGTAATCTTAGTACTATCAATAAGAATACAGTTTTATTACTACTTTTATCATTTAACATTACCGAAGAAACACATTTTATATGCTTGGTGCACATTGGTTGTAGCAGTACCTTTATTATTAATGTCTATGTTTATATATGAGATTCTTTTTGGGAGTGAAGTTAATGATGTATCAAGATGGAAACAAAGATGGCCAGTAAATGCAACAGTATTGCCAGATCATTTTAGAGACCCTGATATAGTGCCGAAAGGATTGCATCCTATATCTTCAAGGGTAACAATAGAAAGTTTTTATGATTTCACAACCACTATTGTTTTTGAAGGTAACCCAGAAGTTGTAAAAGAATTTGAGAAAACTGTTGCCGAATCCTCAGCACCTGGCGTAGTTATTACACCGGAGTTATTTAAGGAGGGCACATATAAGTCTGTGGCAGGCTCTATTTTTCCAAAAGGGGATATACAAAGCACTTATGACCTTTTAATTGAGGATTATACAAAGTGGAACTTATTTGTGTGGCTTCTATATGGTCGTCAACTAGCAGGTGGATATTATCAACTTGAACGAGTTCCTACCTATGGCTATACGGTTTATGTTCTACACAGAGAGAGTGGAATTGATCCGTATGTGATTTATTTTTTGTTTAGCCCTGATCGTACTCGTGTTGTCTTCTATGATTTTATAGTGACGCATTAATTGAATATATTAATCTATATATTAAATTATTTTGGTTTGACAGTGTTAAAACATATCTTTATAATATGTTTTAACAAGAGACTAGGATTTAACTATTATCCCAGCCCTTAGGGCTGGGGTTTCTTTTTATAGTCTCATATAGTTTAGTTTGTAAAGAGGTGTTTTTATGGCAAATCAAAAAAACAAAAATGTCGATGCCCTAGCGCAAGAGATTACCTTGAAAAGTCGTGGACAAGGAAAATTGCGTCAGTTCATTTTATGGATGGGGGCTCTCATCATAGGCGCTATCTTAGGATGGCAACACATTCCAGCTCTAAATGAGCTCTTTAATTTTATTGCAGCAGTCTTTACTCGCTTGTTCCAATTCATTGCGATTCCAACAGTGTCTTTAGCAGTTATTACTACATTATCTATGCTAGGTGCTAAAAAGGACACAGGTCGCATCTTTGGTCATGCCGTAGTATATACATTACTTACTACCATTTGTGCAGCAGCTGTTGGTCTTGGCTTATACCTCTGGATTGCTCCAGGTAACTTACCACTTGATGTAATTGGTGCTGGCGCATCCCAAGTACCAGAAAAACTCGGTACCGTTACCTATTACGATCATTTCTTATCCGTTATTCCAAACAATATCTTGCAACCTTACTTACAAGCTAATGTATTGTCCGTAATGTTCATCTCCGCATCCGTTGGTTTAGCCTTTGCTTTCATGCCACGCACAGAAAATCGTGAAGCGGTGTTGAAAGTGTTATTTGGTTTACAAGAGTTATTGTTCACGTTGATTAAAGCATTGCTTTATGTATTGCCAATCGGCATCCTTGCCTTTGCCGGTCAATTATCTGCGCAAATCGAAGCAGGTGTCATTGTTGGTGCCTTAGGTAAATATACGGCTGTTGTTATCGGCGGTAACTTAATCCAATTCTTTATCGTAATTCCATTGTTCTTGTTATTCCGTGGTTTAAACCCTGTAGACGTATTCCGTAAAATGTCTCCAGCCGTAGCTGTTGCGTTGTTCACAAAATCTTCTGCAGCAACTTTGCCTGTTACATTGGCATCTGCTGAGGATAATTTGAAAGCTCATCCTGCAGTAGTTCGTTTTGTATTGCCAATTTGTACAACCATTAACATGAATGGCTGTGCTGCTTTCATTCTTGTTACATCCTTATTTGTAATGCAAAATGCTGGAATGGAATTAACGATTGGCACAATGGTAGCATGGTTATTTATTGCCGTTCTCGCTGCTATTGGTAATGCGGGCGTTCCAATGGGCTGCTATTTCTTGACCTTGTCCTTGATGAGCTCCATCGGCGCACCAATCGGCTTGCTCGGTATCATCTTGCCAATCTATACGATTATCGACATGATTGAAACCGCTGAAAACGTTTGGTCTGATGCATCTGTGTGTGCCATGGTTGACCATGACCTTCAAGGTAAATTGGACGACTCCAGTGGTGATGATATGCCACAATTCCAAGGTGCTTAAATTGAGTAGCTTCATAAATTAACAAGAGATATATCATGTATCCTAAATATAGTTAAAATAAAAGGTTATCCTGTAAGGGATAACCTTTTTTGTTTGAATATAACTTTATATTAAAAGCTGAATTATCGCTGTCGATATAAGCTTTTAATGTATTCAAAGCAACGATATATATAACCTTTACACATGACTTTCAAAAAGCTAAAAATAGGTACATTACTAGTCATATAATTTATGATATACTTTCATATAGAATAATATCGAATTAATAGAAGGCTAGTCCGCACATTACGTACGGACTAGAAAATAGAATGAAAGATAACTCAGTAAGACCGATAGAGAAACAATTAAATAAATTTCTTCAAGCGAAATGCCTCATCCCAGGTGGTCTTGGTTTATGGGAAATGTATTTCCGTAAGATTTGCACGGCATGGGGCGAGATTAATGGCGAAATCCGACCACAGCATATCATATTTTCTGCCGATAATGGTTGTAACATAGAAGGCTATGTAGGCTATAACTACGAGGTGACCCAAAAGCAGTCTCGCAATATGTTACTTGGTCGTTCAGCTGCAACACAGTTTTGCAACTTCAATAATATTCCTTATGAGGTCGTCGATGTAGGCATTGCCTCAGATGATGGTATTGGTGTGAATCGCAAAGTAGCAAAGGGGACAAAGAATATTTTGAACCATCCTGCGATGACCGAGGATGAGTTTAATCGTGCCTTTCAAGCTGGATATGAACGGGTTCAACATTATGTAGAACAAGGAATCAATCTGTTCTCCTTTGGTGAAATGGGTTTAGGGAATACAACAACCTCTGCGTGTGTGTTGTCTGCATTAATTGGAGCTGATCCGACGGAAACCGTAGGACCTGGTTCTTGGCCAGATAAACCAGAGCTGATGAAGCGTAAAATTGATTTTGTTCGGTCTGTTTTAGAGCATCATAAGAACAATATAGTTTCTGAACATGAGCCTGACCGAGTTTGTAAAATCGTAGCTCATGTAGGAGGCTTTGATATTGCTGCTATCCTTGGGGCTATGCTGGCTTGTGTAGAGTTTAAAAAGCCTTTTGTCATTGACGGCTTTATTACGTCTGTAGCAGCAGCTTGCGCAGTACACATGAATGCTCGTGTTAAGGATTATGCATTGCCATCTCATAACTCTCGTGAAAAAGGAACAGAGCTAGCTTTAGCTGAGGTAGGTATTACACAAGACATGGTTCCTATTCAAGCCCAAATGTCGATGGGGGAAGGCACAGGAGCCATCTTGATGGTACAAATGCTCAAAACGACACAGCATATGTTTGTACATGTAGGCACCTTTGCTGATTTGATGAAATTATAAGGAGGATGAATGGAAATAAATAAATACTTTGATATACATTTTGAGCGAGCTGATGATGCAACTATCGCTAAAAGACTGATAGGTGGGGCTAAGATTAAGGGACCTGCTTTAGTTATCCTGATTCTCTCCATGTTTATTGCCTCTATTGGGTTGAATATGAATAGTACGGCAGTTATTATTGGTGCTATGCTTATATCGCCGTTGATGGGACCTATTTTAGCAACTGGTTTTGGCTTCGCTACGCTTAATTTTACAGTTGCAAAAAGTGCTATTTTAAGATTGTCCTTACAGATTACGATTGCTGTTTTAGCATCTACTTTGTATTTTTATATTTCCCCCGTTCAGACGGCTACATCTGAACTGTTAGCGCGCACAGAACCGAATATTTTTGATGTATTTATTGCTATATTTGGTGGACTAGCCGGGATTATTGGGCAAACGCGTAAGACTTTAGATAATGTTATACCAGGGGTTGCGATTGCGACTGCACTTATGCCACCACTATGTACGGCAGGATATGGACTTGCTAATGAAAATTGGAACTATTTCTTTGGGGCTGGCTATCTATTCTTTATAAATGCATTTTTCATCTTCGTTGCATCATTTATTGTTTTAAAGGGTGTATATAGTTTGCCATCCCATAAACAAGCAGAAGAGCTTATTCGTCGTAATCAGCTAATATTTCTTGTGATCGGTCTTATTATGGCTATACCAAGTATTTATGGAGGCTATGATATGATCGTTAAGTATTCTGAGTCAAATCATATAGAGCAGTTTATTAAAAACGATATTAATCAAGATGGACGTCGACAAGTGATTAATTATTCATTGGATCGAGTAAATAAGCTAGTAGACATAGTAGTTATAGGCGCTCCTGTGACTTCGGAGGAGCAATCCCAGTTGGATGATAAGTTACAGAAAGATGAGTATTTGCAGCCTTATACATTGCGATTTGTTAATAGCGTAGATGAGAATAAATCTACTATGGATAAGACGAACTTGAATAAATCTTCGGAAAATCTTGAAAAATATAAAAACTTGAGTAATCTGTACCAGCCGACTTATCAACTAGTAAGTGAAACTATAAACACTATGAAAACGACAGAAGCTGAAGCAAAGGCGTTATTCCCGTTTGTAAGCAAAGTGGAAGGCATGCCTTTGATAGATAATCTTGAACAGGCTAAAGCGAGTCGTTATATAGTGATTATCCATACCACGTCTAGTGTATCTGATGTAGACTCGAAACGAATAAAAGCTTGGCTAGAGGCTAAATTATCAGTACCTGTAACTATTTCTATTGAGCAAACAACGTCAACTTTATAATTTGATCTTTTTGATTTTGATTAGATTGTTTATTATATAGAGCGACATTTATAACGGTACTAAGTTTGATTTTAACTATTAGGTATATTACCTAGTAGTACGGGAAATCATCTTAGTACCGTTTTTATGTACTTGGTATAGTTAAACGTTATTATTTTATCCTTGCTATAGATTTTAGTTATAAAGATTAATATATAAAATCTATTATGCAAGTAGGATTTAAATTGTTATACTTACAACATCGAAATTATTAAATAATTAAATGTAGATACATGAATAAGAAACTATAAATTTATTACAATATCTACGTGTGTTATATACGCGTGAGTCCTCGTCAATAGATGTAGGTGTTCATCGTAGATAGGAGGATTACATGAAAAAATGGTTAGCATTAGCAGCGACGGCCGTACTAGGTGCGTCCTTGTTGATTAGTGGTTGTGGCTCTTCCACAAATGACACAAGTTCCAGCAGTGCTGGTAGTTCTAAAGCAGAGGTGTTAAAGGTAGCAGCGAACCCTGTACCTCATGCTGAAATCTTAAATCATATCAAGCCTTTATTGGCTAAGGAAGGTGTAGATCTTCAAATCATTGAATTTACGGACTACATCCAACCAAATATGGCGTTGTCCAGTAAAGAAGTAGATGCAAACTTCTTTGCTAACGTGCCTTACCAAAATAACTTCAATAAAGATCATGGCACAAACTTCGTAAGCTTTGCCCCAGTTCACATCGAGCCATTGGCTATTTACTCTCAAAAAATCAAAGATTTGAAAGACTTACCAAATGGTGCAAAAGTAGCGATTCCATCTGATCCAACAAACAGTGCTCGTGCACTTCTCTTGTTACAAAGTGCAGGTCTTGTAACTTTGAAAGACCCAACTGGTTTGACTAACACACCATTTGATGTAACTAGCAACCCTAAAAACATCCAAATTACAGAGTTAGAGGCAGCTCAAATTCCTCGTTCCATTCAAGACTTAGACGCAGCTGTAATCAATGCTAACTATGCATTGCCGGCAGGTCTTAATCCTACAAAAGATGGTTTATTCGTAGAAAAAGCGGATTCTCCATATGCAAATCTTCTTTCCGTAAACCCTGGTGATGAAAATAAACCAGCTATCCAAAAATTAGCTAAAACATTACAATCTCCAGAAGTTAAGAAGTTCATTGAAGAACACTACAAAGGGGCTATTATCCCAGCGTTCTAATCGATTGATCGTTAATAACATATGTATCTGATACAATACCTTCTCATGACAAACTCTATAGATACGAAAAAGGCGTAACACCATTGGTGTTACGCCTTTTTTATTATATTATGGATGAATTGGTTTTGCGTATTTTTTCCGATATGAATGTGGTGTTTCAGTGGTAGCCATTTTGAAAATTTTACAGAAATAACTAGTTCTGTTATAGCCCAATGTTTTACTGATCTGATTAACTGTTAGTTGGGAATATACTAATAGTTTTTTCGCTTCTTGTATGCGTAATAGTGTTATATATTGCACTACTGAAAGCCCCGTATCATCTTTAAAAATCTTGGAGAAATAGGACTCGCTTAAATGAATATGTTCCGAAATCCGCCTGAGTGACACTCGTTTGCTCAGGTTTTTTTCTATGTATAATATAGCCTTTCTGATTTCTGGACGATTAATAGGCTGCTCAGACTCGACAAAGTCTGGTAATTGCTCATATGGTAGTTCTTCTGCTACTGAATCATTGAATGGGAAGTAATGCTCTACCAAGATCCGTAACACCTTTGTAGCACTGTAAATTTGTTCTGCTGTAAGAACTGGTAATGCCTGATATAGTGCACGAAGTCTAGTGTCTTCGTGCCAATCTGTCTGGGTAGGTAAAATCGGCTTGATTGTAGTATCTTCTGTTTTAGTTTGCCCTGCCATGATAAATCCTAGAATTGCATCATCTTTCATAACTGGCACAGAAAAATCAATAAGTCCCATATGACAACGATAAGGCATTGATAGCAATTCTTTAGTTGCTTCTAAGCCACCGTATAAATGGCATTGATTACATCGTTTAGCATAGGCTGGATTTCGCCTTACTAACTTGCAAAAGGTAGAAGAGTTATACTCCTGAGATAACATTTTTCCTCGGTTATTAACAAAACTTGCTGCAAGTTTTGTTATGTTTGTGAAATCACGCATAATTTCGTTAATAACTTTTGCATCCTCTTTAGTACAAATCATAGCTGGAACCTCCAATCACAATTGTATTAAGAGGTCTAGTAAGCACAACGCTATGATAGCTCTACTTGCTCTCTATCTAATGGGTCGGCTCTAAACCTAAGAAAAGAGAAAAGTGATAAACCACTTGAAATTCATATACTTATAACTTTGCGTTATTACTAATACATATTCTCCTATATATGTATAAGTATAACAGGATTGTGGCATTTTTGTAATAGAAAAATCGCATTTTACGAATACACATAAAAAAGTTGTATGACATAATTTTTATAATAAAGGTAGAAAAACCCTTATATTACATATATTTAGAAAGGATTGAGCCCAATGGACAGTGATTGAATAGCGAGGCATGCTCTATAAAATTATATGGTGTACAGGGGATATTGCTGTATATATATGAAAAATAAATGAAACGATAAAAAGCGATATAAGGCGACTTAAAACAATAACAGGAGAATGGCATAACATACAGCAACATATATTCCTGTACAAAGATACTTTCATTACACGTATGGAGGGTATTATGGTGACAACATGTGGATTAACTGAATTTGTAGGGACTAGTAAAACTGGTGATACTATAGGTCTCGTAATTGCTAATGTAGATCAACAAGTATTAGATGCAATGCAATTGAAGAAAAAATATCGTTCTATCGGTATTTTAGGGGCTCGTACTGGTGCAGGTCCTCATATTATGGCAGCTGACGAAGCAGTAAAAGCGACAAATACTGAAATCGTTAGCATTGAATTACCTCGCGATACTAAAGGTGGCGCAGGTCACGGTTCTCTTATCATCTTTGGTGGTGATGATGTATCCGATGTTAAACGCGCTATTGAAGTGGCATTAGCCGAAGTGGAACGCACCTTTGGCGATGTATACGCAAACGATGCTGGTCATCTTGAATTACAATATACCGCACGCGCTAGCCATGCAGTAAATGCAGCATTTGGTGCTCCTGAAGGTAAAGCCTTTGGCCTTATTGTAGGTGCTCCAGCAGCTATTGGTGTAGTCATGGCCGATGTAGCTGTTAAATCTGCTAATGTAGATGTAATTGGTTATGCATCTCCTTCTGCAGGCACAAGCAATTCTAACGAAGTTATTTTACAGATTTCTGGTGATTCAGGGGCTGTACGACAAGCGGTTATCTCTGCTCGTGAAGTAGGTAAAAAATTGCTAGGTACTATGGGTGACGAACCAGTGAACGGAGCCCCTTCCTATATCTAATCTGAAAGGATGGTATGCCCTATGAAATCAAAACGTTTCGAAGTCTTAAGTCAACGTCCTGTCAATCAGGATGGTTATGTAAAGGAATGGGTAGAGGAAGGTTTTATAGCCATGGAATCTCCTCAAGATCCAAAGCCTAGCCTTAAAATCGAAGGTGGTCGCATCGTTGAACTCGATGGTAAACGCCGCGAAGACTTTGATCTTATCGATACATTTATTGCAAACTACGGTATTGTTCTCGATGGTGCTCAACAAGCGATGGCAATGGACTCAAAAGAGATTGCTAATATGATGCTTACACCATCAGTACCTCGTGAAGAAATCGTTAAGATTTGTAAATCTATTACTCCAGCGAAAATGTTGGAAGTTGTTTCTTCTATGAACGTTGTTGAAATGATGCAATGTATGCAAAAAATGCGTGCTCGTCGTACAATGGCTAACCAAGCCCATGTAACGAACGTAAACGATAATCCAGTGCAAATCGCAGCCGATGCTGCGGAAGGTGCACTTCGTGGGTTTGCAGAAGAAGAAACAACAGTAGCCGTTGCTCGTTACGCACCACTTAATGCGATTAGCTTACTCGTAGGCTCTCAATGTGGTCGACCAGGTGTATTGACACAATGCTCCTTGGAAGAAGCGACAGAATTAGAACTTGGCATGCGTGGCTTCACAGCATATGCAGAAACAATTTCCGTATATGGTACAGAAGACGTATTTACCGATGGTGATGATACACCTTGGTCTAAAGGATTCCTCGCATCTGCTTATGCATCTCGTGGTCTTAAAATGCGCTTCACCTCTGGTACAGGTTCTGAAGTACAAATGGGCCAAGCAGAAGGTAAATCTATGTTGTACCTTGAAATCCGTTGCCTATACATCACAAAAGGCGCTGGCGTACAAGGTATCCAAAATGGTTCTGTAAGCTGTATTGGTATTCCAGCAGCTGTACCTTCTGGTATCCGCGCTGTATTAGCAGAAAACCTTGTAGCAGCTATGCTCGACCTAGAATGTGCATCTAGTAATGACCAAACATTCAGTCATTCTGATTTGCGTAGAACCGCTCGTACATTGATGCAATTTGCACCTGGTACTGACTTCATTTGCTCTGGTTATAGCTCTACACCAAACTATGACAATATGTTTGCTGGTTCTAACTGGGATGCAGAAGACTATGATGACTGGACAGTTATCCAACGTGATCTAAAAGTAAATGGCGGTCTTATTCCTGCTCGTGAAGAAGAAGTAGTAGCGGTTCGTAATAAAGCGGCTCGTGCACTACAAGCTTTGTTCAAAGCATTAGGTTTGCCTCCGATTACAGATCAAGAGGTAGAGGCTGCTACCTATGCGAATGGCTCTAAAGATATGCCTCCTCGCGACAAGGTTGCAGATATTAAAGCGGCTCAAGATTTGTTGAATCGCGGTGTTACAGGTATTGACTTTGTAAAAGGTTTAGCTAAAGAAGGTCATCCTGATGTAGCACAAAGTATTTTGAATCTATTAAAACAAAAAATCTCCGGCGATTACTTACAAACATCGGCCATCTTTGACCGTGATTTCAATGTTATCTCCGCGATTAACAATAGAAATGACTATCAAGGTGTTGGCACAGGTTATCGTGTGGAAGGTGAAGATTGGGAACGCATTAAAGATATTCCAAACGCCATTGATCCACGGGATATATAAGGAGGTGTCATGATGGCTGAAATTAACAGAGATGTATTACGTTCTATTATCCTAGACGTTTTACAAGAAATGGGTGGTGTTCATGAAGCACCACAATTCAAGGCTAGTGCTGGTAAAAGCACAACACCAAGTGCGGCTCCTAGACATGAAGATCCAACTGGTGACGATAGCTGGCTCCAAACTGGTGGTCCTGCACAACCTGGTACAAGCGCAGATGAAGTGGTTATTGCTGTTGGCCCTGCCTTTGGCCGTAGTCAACGACAAACTATCGTTGGTGTACCGCATCAAGAAGTAATTCGCCAATTAGTAGCTGGTATCGAAGAAGAAGGTTTAAAAGCTCGTGTAATTCGCGTATACCGTTCCTCTGACGTAGCGGCCGTAGCCGTTGAAGGCGATTCTATTTCTGGATCTGGTGTATGTATCGGCATTCAATCTAAAGGTACAACCTTGATTCATCAACGCGATTTACAACCACTTTCAAATTTGGAATTATTCCCTCAAGCACCTCTATTAACAGCTGAAACATACCGTGCTATCGGTAAAAATGCTGCTAAATATGCTAAGGGCGAATCCCCAACACCAGTACCAACATTGAACGATCAAATGGCTCGTCCAAAATACCAAGCATTATCTGCATTGCTTCATATCAAGGAAACTAAGCATGTAGTAAAAGGTAAGCCAGCTGATGAAGTTCGTGTCACTGTATAAGGAGGTTTACTATGGCTAACGAATTAGAAGCCTTAATTCGGCAGATCGTATCTGAAATAGAAGGGGCAAAGGGAAATACCACACAATACTCTGCGCCTCATACATCATCTACACCTAATACAACAGTTGTAGATAGGGTGGTTACCATCGAGGATTATCCGATTGCTAAAAAACATCCAGAATGGATTGATCTTGGTCAAGGTCGAGACTTAAGCCATATTACGATGGATAACGTAATGGCCGGACATATTACAATGGACGATTTAAAAATTTCTCCATCTATTTTGAAAGCTCAAGGTCAAATTGCTAAGGCTGGGGGCCGAGATCAAATTGAACTGAACTTCTCTCGCGCTGCAGAAATGACGAAGGTAAGTGATAAACGTTTACTTGAAATGTACAATGCACTTCGTCCATATCGTTCTTCCAAACAAGAACTATTAGATATTGCTAGCGAACTTGATGGTTTAGGGGCTCCGATTTGTGCAAACTTTGTACGAGAAGCTGCAGAAAATTACGAACGTCGTAAAAAACTGAAAGGTGATAATTAACCTATAGGAGATGTCATTATGAAACGAATTGTTGGCATCGATATTGGAAACTCGACAACAGAAGCGGCCTTGGCTGAAGTGCATAGCAATGGTGAGGTAAAGTTCCTATCCTCTGCTATCGCTAGTACTACAGGCATTAAAGGGACTCGCGAAAATATCGTAGGCCTCATGGATGCCCTCAAGTCGCTAATCAGGTCTGCTAATCTTACACTACGAGATATTGACTTAGTTCGTATTAATGAGGCTACACCAGTTATCGGTGATGTAGCTATGGAGACCATTACGGAAACCATCATTACGGAATCTACCATGATAGGGCACAACCCTAAAACACCGGGCGGGTTAGGCCTTGGTGTAGGGTATACCGTTCCTATTGAGCAATTAATCGATAAGCCGCAAGGTCAACCATACATTGTGGTAGCTCCAAAGATTATCGACTTTGAATTGGTAGCACAGCTTATCAATGCGTACTGTAAAAGAGGCTATGATATTCGAGCTGCTATCCTTCAAGCCGATGATGGTGTACTCGTCAATAATCGATTAGATCATAAAATTCCTATCGTAGACGAGGTTGCGTATATCGACAAAATCCCAATGGGGATGCTTTCCGCCGTAGAGGTTGTAGAGCCTGGGCAAGTAGTATCACAATTATCTAATCCTTATGGTATTGCCACTGTATTTGAGCTTTCACCAGAGGAAACAAAGAACATTGTACCTATTGCGAGAGCCCTCATCGGGAACCGTTCTGCTGTAGTTATCAAAACACCTGCAGGGGATGTTAAAGAACGGGTGATACCAGCTGGTTCCATTATAGTAATGGGTAACGGTAGAACTGTATCTGTTGACGTATCAGCAGGGGCGGAGCGAATCATGGAAACCCTTGAATCCGTTCATCCTATCGAGGATATCAGCGGGGAAGCAGGTACGAATGTTGGTGGCATGCTTGAAAAGGTTCGCCTCACAATGGCGCAATTGACGAATAAATCACCGCAAGACGTATATATTCAAGATTTACTAGCTGTAGATGTGGCTGTTCCTATTAATGTGAAAGGTGGCCTTGCAGGTGAGTTCTCTATGGAACAGGCTGTAGGCATTGCCTCTATGGTTAAGTCAGATCATCTACAAATGGAAATCATTGCAAAGCAGGTAGAAAAGGAATTGGGTGTTCCTGTTGAAATCGGCGGTGAAGAGGCTGAATCAGCTATCTTAGGCGCGTTGACAACGCCAGGGACTACAAAACCAATGGCTATACTCGACTTAGGTGCGGGCTCTACTGATGCATCTATCATCAATCAAGAAGGAAAAATTAAGGCTATTCATCTAGCTGGGGCGGGAAACATGGTAACAATGCTCATCAACTCCGAACTTGGGTTAGAGGATATGCATATTGCAGAGGCCATTAAGCGAGATCCATTGGCTCAAGTACTCAGTGTATATCACATTCGTCACGAAGACGGAACGGTGCAGTTCTTTAATGAACCACTTCCGGCAGCATTGTTTGGACGCGTTGTTATCGTTACGCCTGATGGGCTCGTTCCTGTAGAGCGAGATATTCCACTAGAAACGATTAAAAGAGTTCGTCAAACAGCAAAGAAACGGGTGTTTGTAACAAACTCTCTCCGTGCTTTAGCATCTGTTAGTCCTACTCATAATGTGCGAGATATACCATTCGTAGTTATCGTAGGTGGTTCTGCATTAGACTTTGAGATTCCTCAACTCGTCACCGATGCACTTTCACAATATGCATTAGTAGCGGGGCGAGGCAATATTCGAGGCATTGAAGGGGCACGAAATGCGGTAGCAACAGGATTAGTATTATCCTATGCACAGAAGGGAGGCCTATGATGGATCAAAGTATCGTCAGTAAGCCAACCATATTGCTGTATGCTACAGAGCATATCAGTGAGGATATACTAAAACCCGTTCTATATGGAATTGAAGAGGAAGGTCTACCTGTTGTCATTGAGTCCCATAGTGGTACGCATATGACATTGGCCGACCTAGCATCTCGTAATTCAGCTTTATCTGTTGGGATAGGCGTTGATGATGAGGCGATTGTGTTGACCTATAAAAACATACCAATGCATCAATTTATTTATCGACTTACGGGCTATGCTCAATATCCAGATAGCTTACGCACCTTAGGTGTCAATGCAGCCCGCCTTGTAAAAGGTAATCCTTTCGTTTCCGATGAACGACTGGAAGTAGCTTTTTAAATCTAACTAACTTTAGAGGTGGTGCATATGGCTATTTATACGAAAACTGGTGATGCAGGTACAACGGCCTTATTTGATGGCACTAGAGTACCTAAAAATTCACTTCGTGTGGACACATATGGAACCTTTGATGAATTAAATGCACAGGTTAGTGTATGTGAGAAATTAGTCGTCTCACCAGACAATAAACATGTGCTTCACACATTACAACATCAGCTATTCCGCTTATGTGCGGAGGTAGCCACGCCTCATGTGGAAAATCTAAGTGAAAGTAGTAATCTAATTTCACAACAAGATATAAGCGAATTGGAATACATGATCGATGACTATACTAATCGATTGCCACAGCAACATAGCTTTATATTAAGCGGAAATTATCTATCTGCTGCAGAGCTACACGTGGCGCGTACTATTTGTCGTCGTGGTGAACGATTGCTTATAAGTTTAGGTTCTGTAGAACCTATTCGCGATGAGGTTCGTAAATTTATTAATCGACTATCTGATGCTCTATATATCATGGCTCGCATGGAAGACTATATACAATTTGTAGAAACAATTGTAGAACGCGTTTCAGAACGTGTAGCAACTAGTCGTGAGGAAATACTGACAGAAAGCAATCAATGCGTAAGTAATATAGAGCATACTGCTGAAAGTGGAGTTATTGATATGTCAACTGGAACAGAGTTAGAGAATATTATGACAAAACTTTCACAAACAGCCTTGGACTATGCTCAGTCCATAGGCGTACCTATTGTTGTATCTATTGTGGATGCAAAAGGTGTATTAATGTATTTCCATCGTATGTCAGATGCATTGCTCATCAGCAACGATATCGCACAGGCAAAGGCGTACACAGCAGTGGCTCTCAAAGCGGCAACTCATGAAGTACATCAAAGTGCACAGCCTGATGGCGATCTATTCAACATTGAATCCATGGTAAATCGTAAAATCTGCACTTTTGGTGGCGGTTATCCTATCATCATCGACGGAGAAATTGTCGGTGGAATTGGTATTAGCGGTGGTACTGTGGCTGAAGATATGGACATTGCATCTCATGCATTACAATCTTTGTTAACTCGATGAGGTGAAAACAATGGAATTAACGCAAATGTATATTAGTGAGTTTGTTGGTACTGCCGTTTTACTTGCATTTGGTAACAGTACAAATGCATCGATTTTATTAAAGAAAACCATCGTTAGTATCTATGGTACTAACTGGTTACACATTATTTTTGGATGGGCCTTTGCCGTAACCTTCGGTGTGTATATAGGAATTACACTAGGTGGGCCTGGTCATTTGAACCCTGCTGTTACCTTTGCTCTTGCTGTAGCAGGTGTCTTCCCATGGGAACAAGTGATTCCAATGGCTATCGCTCAAACTGCCGGCGCTTTTGTAGGCGCTACCATTGCAGCAGTATTCTATTATCCGCACTTCAAGGAAACCGGCCCTGATGAAGGTAACTGCGTAGGTATCTTCGCGACTGGTCCAGCTATTGACCATAAACCTTGCAATTTGATGTCTGAAATCATTGCTACCTTTATGCTCATTCTAGCAACCCTTTGCTTGGGTAAGATGGTAGATGGCTTAGCTCCAGTGGTTAGTGGCATCCTCATTGCATCCATCGGTATGTCCTTTGGTGCAACTACAGGTTATGCGTTAAATCCAGCTCGTGACTTCGGTGCTCGCCTAGCATATACTATTTTGCCTATTCCTAATAAGGGAACAGCGAATTGGCAATATGCATGGGTTCCATTCATTGGTCCATTGATTGGAGCTGGTTTAGCAGTAGTATTTTTTAAATTAGTGGCACCTTAAGCGAAATCTATATTGAGCAACTAGCATGTATAGTCCGTGTCACTATATGAACTATACATTTTGTATTAGGAGGAGATTATATGGCCTTTCAAGAGGTAATTGATGCTAAACAACGCATCATCCAAGAATTTGTACCCGGAAAGCAGGTTACTATAGCCCATGTTATTGCTAATCCTAAGCCCGATTTGTTTAGAAAAATGGGGCTTGAGGAAAAAGGCCGCAATGCCATTGGAATTCTTACAATCACACCTGGCGAAGGGACCATTATTGCAGCCGATATAGCAAGTAAGTCTGGTGATATTGAAATTGGTTTCATCGACAGATTTTCGGGAGCACTTCTCATAACAGGAGATGTATCTGCTGTTGAATCCGCATTGCAGAGCGTTATTGAAGGCTTGCAACGCATATTAGGATTCTTCCCAACGGATTTAACAAGATCCTAATGAAAGGGTAATTATGAGTACCGAAAAGAAAGAAAAACGCATCCTTCTCGTAGGGCGCAGCGGATGTGGTAAGACCACATTGGCAGATACGATTACTCATGGCTCTGCAACGTATCACAAAACACAAGCCATAACTCGAGTGGGCAATTTTATTGATACTCCTGGGGAATACATGGAAAATCCTAATTACTATCGAGGAATTATCTTGCACGCCTATGATGCGGATATAGTGATTTTTATGATTCCTGCAGGCGATAAAACAACAATATTCCCACCTAGCTTTGGGAATTCTTTAAACCGAGAAGTTATCGGTGTTGTGTCAAAAGTTGATACGGGTAAAGATGTGGAGGCGCCTCGCCGCAATCTAAAGCTAGCGGGAGCTACTAAGATTTTTGAAATATCCGTTCACGATCAAGAATCGTTGGACCGTTTATGTGACTACATATACAGTTAGTTGAAAGAAGGTTTTTCCATGGACAGAGGTTTTGAAGAACAACTTAATCAATTTATTTTAAATAAGGCGATCATTCCAAAAAGCTTAGGTCTATGGGAACGATATTTCAAAAAGATGTGTCTTGCTTGGCAAGAAATCCGGCCTGAGATTCATGTACAACATATTATCTTTTCTGCAGATAACGGAATCTCCGTAGACGGACTGATCGGTTATAACTACGAAATTACTCGTAAACAATCTCAGAATATGATTGATGGTAAAAGCGCAGTTGCCAATTACTGTATCTTTAACCATATTCCTTACGAAGTAGTAGACGTTGGTATTGCGTGCCCTAAAGGTATCGGGATAGATCGAAAAGTTAGTCAAGGTACGAAAAATATTTTACATGGTGCCGCTATGAGCGGCGAAGAATTTGATTTAGCATACCAAGCTGGTTACAACCGCGTTATATACTATGCGGAATCGGGCATTAATCTATTTTCCTTTGGTGAAATGGGCGTTGGTAATACTACCACATCGGCAGCCGTGTTAAGCGGGCTTACAAAATTAGACCCACGGATAACTGTAGGACCTGGCTCTGGCCCCGATGACGAAGCGTATATGAATCAAAAACGTGAGTTTGTACGGACTGCCCTAGCGCATCATAAAGGGCATCTTAATACGCCAAAGGATGTTATTAGTCGCGTTGGTGGTTTTGATATAGCCGCAATTACAGGTGCGATGGTAGCTTGTACAGATTTACATATCCCATTCGTTATTGATGGGTATATTACAGCGGTGGCAATGGCTTGTGCCACTCAAATGAATGGTGAAGCGCCATTGTATGGCATTCCATCTCACTACTCTCGTGAAGTAGGAATGGCCGCAGCATTAGCGTATGCAAATATACGTCTTGATGAAGTTCCCATCCATGGTCAAATGGCATTGGGTGAAGGTACAGGAGCTGTACTGATGGTACAACTACTTAAAAGTGCACATTTTGCCTTTATGAACATAGGCACTATGGTGGAACTATTAGAAAAATAAATTGGTATTCTTTGTATTATGTTTTGTAAAAGGAGAGAAAACAGATGACACAAGAAACATTAGGTATGGTGGAAACTAAGGGCTTAGTAGGCGCTATTGAAGCAGCTGATGCAATGCTTAAAGCAGCTAATGTGGAACTAGTGGGCAATGAAAAAATTGGCTCTGGTCTCGTTACTGTTATGGTTCGCGGTGATGTAGGTGCTGTAAAAGCTGCCGTAGATGCAGGTGCAGCTGCTGCGGAACGCGTAGGTGTTGTTATCTCTACTCATGTAATTCCAAGACCACATAAAGATGTAGAAGGTATTTTACCAACAAAGGGTGAATAATTATGGCCGATACTAAAAGTATGGTAGATGAGATTTTAAAGCGCGTATTGATGCGTATCGATAGTGCTGATTTAAGCAAAACTTCAGGCGCGACTAGTAATGCATCATGTGCTTCAGCACCTGTAAGTTCACCTGCTGTAAGTCAACTACAAACTTCTATGATTACTGAACACGTAGGTAGCACTACAACAGGCGATACAATTGGTCTAGTAATTGCCAATGTTGATAGTCAAGTATTGGAAGCTATGAAGCTCACTAAGTCATATCGATCCATCGGTATATTAGGTTCACGCACAGGTGCAGGGCCGCAAATTATGGCCGCTGATGAAGCTGTAAAAGCAACGAATACAGAGATTGTTAGCATTGAACTGGCCCGTGATATGAAAGGTGGCGCTGGTTCTGGTTCCCTTATCATATTTGGTGGCGATGACGTATCCGATGTAAGACGTTCTGTAGAGGTAGGATTACGTGAATTAGAACGGACCTTTGGCGAAGTATATATGAATGAAGCAGGTCATGTGGAAATTCAATATACAGCTCGTGCAGGAGAAGCCTTAGTCACTGCTTTTGGGACACCAGAAGGTAAAGCCTTTGGGTTATTAGTAGGTGCCCCAGCAGCAATAGGTGTAGTTATGGCAGATACAGCAGTTAAATCAGCTAATGTAGATGTGGTAGATTATCAGTCTCCATCGAGCTCAGATATGTCAAATGAAGTTGTTTTACTAATTTCTGGTGACTCTGGCGCTGTTAAACAAGCTGTAAAAGCAGCACGTGATGTGGGGTTAGCGTTACTAGAAACTATGGGAGAAAGACCTAAAAACAAAGGTAATGCTTACATTATCTAATGAATAAACGTCGGGAGGTGGCATGGTGAAAGATTCACTAGGGTTACTAGAAGTAGCTGGTTTGCTGGGGGCTATCACCGCATCAGATGCAATGGTTAAAGCTGCAAATGTACGGCTCATAGGAATAGAAAAGGCAAGAGGACTTGGCTGGATGACCGTAAAGGTAACTGGTGATGTGGCAGCTGTTGAAGCAGCTGTTCAAACAGGTGTGGCGATTACAAAAGGTATGAACTTGTATGTAGCTCACAAAGTAATTCCTCGACCTGCAGAAGGCTTAGTCGAATCCTTTAATGATGATTTTACAGATAAGCCGGCTAAGGTAGCTGATGAAACAGAGAAACCCCAATTAGATGAAAAGGTTGTTGAAGTGTTAGATGAGATAGTATCTACGATCATGGAACCGAAAAGTTCTAAATCAACAGGTACAAAGAAAATAACACCAAAGAAAAACACTAAAAAGAAATAAAGTAGTAAATAAAAAAGGAGATTATCATGAATAACGCATTAGGCATGGTAGAAACAAAAGGTTTAGTAGGCGCAATTGAAGCGGCTGACGCAATGGTAAAAGCAGCTAACGTTACATTAGAAGGTACTGAAAAAATCGGTTCCGGTCTTGTAACAGTAATGGTTCGCGGTGATGTAGGCGCTGTAAAAGCGGCTGTTGATGCGGGCTGTGCAGCAGCACAAAAAGTAGGTGAAGTAGTATCTACTCATGTAATTCCACGCCCTCATAGCGATGTAGAATTGATCTTACCTAAGAAAGGATAATAGCTTATGGATCGGGAACAGATTCGTGCTATCGTACGAGAAGTGATCGAAGCCATGTTCGAATCGTCCATTCCCGTAGGTGTGAGCAATAGACATGTCCATCTATGTCAGGAGGACTGGGATATATTATTCCCTGACCAGGCTATTACTAAAAAAAGTGACTTAAAACAAACTGGAGAATTTGCTTCAGAACAAACAGTTACTTTAGTGGGGCCTAAAGGGGTCATTCAAAATGTCCGCGTATTAGGTCCCCTTAGAAAACAGTCACAAGTAGAGGTATCTTTGACCGATGCTCGTGCATTGGGTATAAAACCTCCTATTGTGCTATCTGGTCATTTAGAATCAGCCGTAGAGATTACTCTATGTACTGAAAATGGGGAAATTACAAAACCTATTTGCATCGTTGCAAAACGACATATTCATATGTCACCTGATGATGCAAAACGGCTTAATGTAAACGATGGCGATAGCGTTAATGTTGAACTTCAAACGCCAGAACGCACTACTGTATTTGGTGATGTCATCGTTCGGGCTGTACCTGGTTTTGTCCTAGAATTCCATATTGATACAGATGAGGCAAACGCTGCCAATGTACAAGGTACAGTGATGGCGAGAATTGTACAGTAAAGTAGGTGATATGATGAAAGGTTTGAAAAAGGCAAATAATACCTTGCAAGAGTTCTCTGATCTTGTAGAGTCCAAACAAGTGAGCTCTCATAATCAAAAGAATTTACGCGTAGGCATTGACCTTGGTACATCATCTATTGTCCTATCCGTAGTAAACGATAAAGGTAAACCTATATATGGTGCTTTTGAATACAACGAATCTATTCGAGATGGCCTTGTAGTTGACTATGTGGGCGCTGTTACGATTACGCGAGAGCTAAAGGCTAAGGCGGAAGCAGCCTTAGGTACAGAACTTGTATATGCCGCAGCAGCTGTTCCACCTGGAACGATAGGCAAGAATAAAGAGGTAGTAGGTCATGTTCTTGAAAGTGCCGGTTTTGAAGTAACCTGCATTTTAGACGAGCCTACCGCTGCTGCTAATGTGCTCGGAATCACCGATGGCGCTGTTATCGACGTCGGTGGTGGTACTACGGGCATAAGCATTTTAAAAGATGGCCGAGTTGTATATACCGTAGATGAGCCTACAGGAGGCACCCATATGAATCTTGTTATTAGCGGGGCCTATGGCATCTCTATTCCTGAAGCGGAGGCTTATAAGCGGAATGAAGCAAATAAACGCGATGTATATGCAACCATACGGCCTGTTGTTGAAAAAATGGCAGCTATTTCTAAGCGTGCGTTACAAGAGGGTGGTTATGAAAAAGGGACTCCTATTGTTGTTGTAGGTGGTGCTTCTAATTTTGAGGAGTTTACAAAAACTTTCAGTCAATATATAGGATTACCCGTAGATAAGCCGCTATATCCAGAATTTGTAACGCCCTTAGGAATTGCCATGGGAAGTGAGCATTAATATGGATGCATTAGTTAAACTGGTGCTAGAACGCCTAGAAAAGCGGATGACATCCACTGCTACGTTTATGGTCACAGAATGCAATAGCTATGATGAACATATATTGTTGCAGAATCAACTCATTTCTTTTGCTGGTATAGATTATGCTCATATACGAGAGTTAATGAGCGATACATTGGTGCCTTGGGTAGCCTGTTTGCACCGTGCATTAGCTTATGACTGTGAGGTGACAATACGCCTCGCAGTCCCTGTAACCTCATTGATGAATCCATCAGTTATTCTAGATTGGCCTATCAAATTTCTAGATAAATTTGGTCGTCCTATATATGCCAGCCATCAAGGCTGGATAACGGTCTCTTTTGTAAGATCTTGTGAAAGTCAGTCTATTATCGTCATATATAGGGGGCAACGGTTTACCATGGCTGCTCGAGATGAAATTGAGCGCTTACGTATCACAATAATTGAAGGGAACGAGAAGTATGCAAGTCGGTAAAGTAGTGGGTAGTATCGTATCTACTCAAAAGCATGAATCTCTAAAGGGAATGAAACTGATGATGGTAGATATTCTCGATGGAGAACAAGAGTTGACGGGGCGCATAGAAATCGCCGTCGATACAGTATGTGCTGGTGAAGGTGAATATGTGCTTCTAACTCGAGGCTCATCGGCACGGCATATTTTCGAAGATGATAAAGGCACCGCAGTAGATTGTGCTATTGTGGGTATTATTGATAGTTTTGAAAAATAATTGTATAGGAAATAGCTGGTGCCAGAGTTAAACCTAGTTATTGTGTCACATCATGAATATATCCTTGATTGTGTACACTGTTAGTTGACATGGTCATTGCATCAGCAATGCAACCTATATGGAGGTTCATGGTGGAAAACAATACACAGTTGAAAGAAATGATCCGCTCCATGGTTATAGATCTATTACAGGGGCAAAAGCAAGAAGCAGCCTCATCACAACCTGTTAAACAAGCGCCTAGGGGACAAGTTGAACCAGGTGTATTTGATACAGTTGATGATGCAATTCAAGCAGCAAAAGCAGCGCAAGCGCGTTTTGAAGATTGCACCTTGGCAACTCGTGAAAAGGTAATAGCAGACATCCGTGCTACTATGCGTCCACGAGTACAAGAATTGGCTCAAAAAACTGTTGAAGAAACAGGGATGGGGCGTGTTGCAGATAAAGTATTAAAATTAAACCTTACACTCGATAAAACACCGGGTGTAGAAGATCTCGTTACCGAGTGTGAAACTGGTGATAATGGCATGACATTGTATGAACTGTCTGCTTATGGTGTCATCGGGGCTATTACACCAAGTACAAATCCAGCAGAAACGTTAATATGTAATACTATCGGCATGCTAGCAGCAGGGAATGCAGTATTCTTTAGTGTACATCCTGGTGCTAAGCATCTCAGTCGATTGCTAGTTAGTGAACTTAACCAAATCATTGCTAAATCGATTGGCATTGAAAACCTTATCGTTACACTTCGTGAACCATCTATTGAGTCTGCTCAAGAGATGATGCTACACCCAGATGTGAGCTTATTAGTTGTTACTGGTGGTCCTGGCGTAGTAAAACAAGCGCTTCAAAGCGGTAAAAAGGTTATCGGTGCAGGTGCTGGTAATCCACCCGCCTTTGTAGATGAAACGGCAGATATTAAAAAGGCCGCCCAAGATATCGTGCTCGGTGCTAGCCTAGATAATAATATCCTTTGTATCGCCGAAAAGAGCGTCGTTGCTATGCGCCAAATCGAGCCACAGCTAGTTCAAGAAATGGTAAAAGCAGGATGTGTCCTCATTGACAATCAACAAGATATTCAACGCCTCGTAGATTTAACAGTCTTACCAAATGGGACACCAAATAAAAAGTTCGTCGGTAAGAATGCAAGTGTTATTCTTGATGCGGCACATATTCCGTACAATGGTGATCCACGGTTGATTATCATGCGCACACCAAAAGACCATCCATTTGCAGTCATTGAAATGTTAATGCCTATTCTACCTGTTGTAACGGTAGATAGCTTTGATGAAGGACTCGATGTATGCTTGATGTTAGAAGCAGGCTTACATCATACGGCAACAATGCATTCCTTAAATATGGAACGCCTCAATCGGATGGCCCGTAAAATGAAAACTTCCATTTTTGTTAAGAATGGCCCATCCTATGCCGGTCTTGGCTTTAGCGGTGAAGGTACGACAACCTTTACAATCGCTACACCTACTGGGGAATCCACTACATCGGCTCGCTGCTTTGCACGCCGTCGTAGATGTTGTTTAACAACAGGATTTAATATTCGATAGGTGGTGAGCATATGAATAAATGGACTTTTCCAACCCAAATTTATTCGGGTACAGATTCGTTGAATCGTCTTACAGAATTTAATAATGAATCTATCCTTATCATATGTGATCCATTTTTAAAAGACTCACCAAGCCTTACGTATGTGATGGGGTTAATGGATAGTAAAAATAAGGTGACTACATATACAGATGTAGTACCCGACCCACCCATAACTCATGTAGTAAAAGGCATTGAATTTATGGAAGCTATTAAACCGACTGTTATCATCGCTATTGGTGGTGGATCCTGCATCGATATGAGCAAAGGGATAGCTTATTTCGGTCGTAAGTTAAAGCATATGGATATTAAATTATTCATCGCCATTCCTACTACAAGTGGAACAGGCTCTGAAGTAACTTCCTTTGCTGTTCTTACAGATAGTGAAACACAAATTAAGTATCCTCTTGTAGATGATGCGGTATTACCTGATGAAGCTTTATTAACGCCATTATTTGTAAAAACGTCTCCACCTAGTGTTACTGCATTTAGTGGTATGGATGTACTCGTTCATGCTCTAGAAGCCTATGTGGCGACTGCTGCAAATAACTTCACCGATGCATTGGCACAACAGGCGATCGAGCTTGTCTTTATATACTTACCAAAATGTCATAAGCCAACAGCTACAGAGCAAGACCGCATGTCTATGCACGAAGCATCATGTCTTGCAGGGCTTTCCTTTAATAAGGCTGGCTTAGGTATCGTTCATGCCATGGCTCATCAGTTGGGAGGACAATTCCATGTGCCTCATGGGCTAGCTAATAGCATGCTCTTGCCGTATGTAATTGCATTTAACTGCTCTCATAATCAAGAGGTAGCAAAGAAATATGCAGCATTATCTGCGAAATTAGGCTTTGCATCACATAAAGCATCTGAAAGTGACAAATTAGGAGCCCTGTTAGAAGCGATTATAAAGTTACAACGTACTTTGGAATGTCCTATGACACTAACAGAGTTTGGAGTAGACAAAGCTACATCCGGTGAAAAACTTACGCTCATGGCTAGCAGAGCATTAGAAGATATGTGCTATCGCTTTAATCCATACCCAGCAAATCAGGATGATCTTATTAGTTTGTATGAAAATGTTATGTAATTTATATAGAGTAAATAAACAAATTACAAAAAATATAATCAGTAATGTAGAAAAAAGAGACTTTAATGGTTTCATTGAAGTCTCTTTTTTATTAGGCATGATTACTTATTTATTTGTATATGATCGCTTGATAGAAAGGAAAACATTGTATCTGTTGGATTTAACGATGTATGTATCTATCTCTTTATATATTACTGTAGTGATGTGCTATTAGATATACTTTTTTTCATTTTAGAATGATATAATATTTTTTACATCCTATAACAATCTAGAGTCGTTATTCAAATTTAGTCATATTCTATATAACTCATTGGAATATAGAATAACATAGATTTTATCTACATTTGTTGTATAATAAAGATAGGATATTTAAAAATTTAGATATTTTGGTGAAAGTATTATATTCTTATCTAATTTAATTTTTATTTTAGATGCTTAGTACAGTATATATGTTGTACATATTACATGTGAGACTTTCACAAAATAAGTATGGTCACTTAGGTGGTTATACGGTCGTTAAAAAGAGAGGTATTTATGCAGCACATGCTACGCATGGGGATTGACGTGGGGTCTACAACGGTTAAAGTTGTATTATTGGACGAACACGATAATTATTTGTATAAAAAGTACATACGCCATTATGCAAACATATTGGACACAGTATATACCTTGCTACAAGAGGCTCAAGTAGGTCATGAAGACGCTCTTGTTCATGTATGTATTACTGGTTCTGGTGGGATGGCTATGGCCGAAAAGGTGCGCATCCCATTCGTACAAGAGGTGATTGCTGAAACGCGAGCTGTAAAAGCCCTCTATCCAGAAACAGACGTTATCATCGAACTTGGTGGTGAAGATGCGAAGGTTACGTATTTAGGTCAAACTGCGGAACACCGTATGAATGGTTCCTGTGCTGGTGGTACGGGTGCTTTTATCGACCAAATGGCGACCTTATTGCAGACAGATGCATCTGGTCTTAATCAATTAGCCATGAATGCTGATACGATTTATCCAATTGCGGCACGTTGTGGCGTATTTGCTAAAACAGATGTACAAGCTTTGTTAAATCAAGGCGCATCTCATGAAAATATTGCAAAATCCGTATTCCAAGCAATTGTAAACCAAACGATTGCTGGCCTTGCATGCGGACATAAAATCGAAGGTAATGTAGCATTCCTTGGCGGTCCATTGACATTCTTATCCGAGTTGCGCCAATGCTTCTGCGATACTTTAGAGTTGGATGAAGCGCATCGCATTATCCCTGAGAATGGTGAGTTGTTCATTGCTTTAGGGGCGGCATTGATGAAAGATGAGTGCCGTGAGATCACTGTCGGTCAATTGACAAAGGAAATCGGTGCACTTATCGGTATTCCTATGGAAGCTACAGACCGTGTCGATCCGCTATTTAAGAATGAACAAGAATTAGAAGAATTTCGTGCTCGTCACGCTAAGGCGGTAACGCCAAAAGCGAATATTGAGGATGCTCAAGGTCCTTGTTATCTTGGGATTGATGCTGGTTCTACTACGCTAAAGGTAGTACTCATTAATAGTAATAAGGAAATTATCTTCTCCCACTATGGTCCTAATCATGGTAAACCATTAGAAAAATCTCGTGAAATTATCGAGCAGATTTATACATTATTGCCTAAAGGTGCTTATATTGCACACTCTGGCGTAACCGGCTACGGTGAGGCCTTTCTTAAACGCGCCCTCGGCATCGATATAGGCGAAGTAGAAACGATGGCTCATTATCGTGCGGCTCGATTCTTCTGTCCTGATGTATCCTTTATTTTGGATATTGGCGGTCAAGATATGAAATGCTGTAAGGTTCGTGATGGGTATATCGAAGATATCGTGTTGAACGAAGCTTGCTCATCTGGTTGCGGCTCTTTCATTGATACATTTGCATCTGGTCTACGAATTCCAATCGATCAATTCGCAAAAGAAGGGTTATTGGCACCTATGCCAATCGACTTAGGCTCTCGTTGTACCGTATTTATGAACTCTAAGGTTAAGCAGGCTCAAAAAGAAGGTGCTACGGTACAAGATATCGCGGCAGGTCTTGCTTATTCTGTAATTAAAAATGCCCTTTATAAGGTTCTCAAGGTGAAAGACCCTAAAGAATTAGGCGATCATATCGTTGTACAAGGTGGTACGTTCTATAACGAATCTGTTTTGCGTGCCTTTGAGAAATTGATGGGCGTAGAGGTGATTCGCCCTGATGTATCTGGTTTGATGGGGGCATACGGTATGGCTCTTCTTGCCGCGGAAACGGCGGAAGAGTTGCAAAAGGGTGAAAGTACATTGCTAGATAGTGAAGGCCTTAATTCTTTACAAGTATCTACGACAATGCGCAATTGTGGCCTTTGCCCAAATAACTGCATGCTTACTATTAACGCCTTCTCCGATGGTCGTACGTACGTAACGGGCAACCGTTGTGATCGCGGTGCTGGCGATATGATCCAAGAGAAACGTAAACCAGTTCCTAACTTGGTAGATGTAAAATTACGTCGTTACTTTGATTACTACTTGAAGAAAAACATTCCAGAGTTTGAAGGTAAAATGCGTGTAGGGATTCCTCGCGTTCTCAACATGTATGAGGACTTCCCATTCTGGTTTACATTCTTCAATAGCTTGGGTTATGAAGTAATCCTTTCAGATTATACGACTAAGGATCAATACAATAAGGCTATCGATACGATTCCATCCGATACGGCTTGCTATCCAGCAAAGGCTGTTCATGGTCACATTCGCGACTTAGCGAATGCACAGGTAGACTTTATTTGGTACCCTTGTATTCAACATGGCCCTAAGGAATTTAGCCGCGACAATAATTACCATTGTCCAATGGTTATTTCCTATCCAGAACTTATCAAAAATAATATGCAAGAGGTTTTGGGCGATACTCCGTTCCACGCACCATTCTTGCCGCTAGCTGATAAAAAATCCCTTGTTCCGGCTCTTGTGAAAGCATTGGATTTCTTAGGCTTAAAGAAGAAGGATATTGCTAAGGCTGTAGACCTCGCTTGGGAAGAGCAGGAAAACTGTAAAGCGTCTTACCGTGAAACGACAAAGAAAACCGTGTCTCGCCTAGTGGCAGAACAAATTCCTACAATCGTATTGGCTGGCCGTCCATATCATTTGGACTCCGGTATTAACCACGGTATTCCTGAACTTATCACATCTCTTGGTATGGCTGTTCTTACAGAAGATGGCGTTGCACCATTAGGCAATGAAATCAAGCATTTACGTGTTGTAGACCAATGGTCCTACCATAGTCGCCTATATCGTGCCGCTGAATTCGTAAGTAGAACTGAAGGATTCCAAATTGTAGAGCTTAACTCCTTTGGATGTGGCCTCGATTCCATCGTAGCAGATCAGGTAAAAGATATACTTTCAGCAAATCACAAAATCCATACCTTGCTCAAAATCGATGAAGGTACAAACCTTGGCGCCGTGACAATCCGTTTGCGTTCCTTGCAATCTGTAATGGAACGTAGCTTGCGTCGTCATCATAATCCTGAGGCGCCGGAAGAAATAGTGGTAGAGAAATTACCAACTTACGATTACAATCGCGTTGTCTTCACAGAAGAAATGCGTAAGACTTATAAAATCTTGGTGCCACAAATGTCACCATTGCATTTTAGCCTTTTAGAGCCAGTACTCAAAAATGAAGGATATGACTTTGAAATGTTGCCAGCGCCTACGCGTGACGATATCGAAGTGGGTTTAAAATACATTAATAACGATGCATGTTACCCAGCGATTATCGTTGTAGGGCAGCTCATGTCCGCACTATTATCCGGTAAATATGATGTAGATAAGACGGCTGTTATCATCTCTCAAACTGGTGGTGGGTGTCGTGCTACAAACTACATCGGTTACTTACGTAAAGCATTAATTGATGCGGGTATGAAACAAGTACCAATCCTATCTCTCAATGCGAGTGATATGGAACGTCAACCAGGCTTTAAGTTGACAAAAGGCTTCTTGCATCGCATGATTCAAGCCGTAGTATACGGGGATGCTATCATGCAATGCGTATTGGCTACACGCCCATACGAAAAGAACCCTGGTTCTACCGATGCATTATGTGATTACTGGCTTAAAAAGCTCCGTGAAAACATTACATCTGCAAGCCTTCGTCAATACAACAAGTATATTAAAGAAATCATTCATGACTTTGATAACTTGCCAGTCAACAAGGATGTACAGAAACCTCGTGTTGGCGTTGTAGGGGAAATTTACGTTAAATTCCATCCAAGTGCTAACAATCATATTAATGAGCTCATTGAAAAGGAAGGCGGCGAAGTCGTTACATCTGGCTTGCTAGATTTCTTCTTGTATTGTGCAATGGATAGCACATACCGTGCTAAGCACCTTGATGGTACATGGCTATCTGGCTTCTTCGGTACATTGGCTCGTGAAGCCCTTGAACTCTACCGCTTGCCATATGCAAAAGCCGTAGCAGCGTCAAAACACTTTGACCCGTTACAACGTATGACAGAAGTAGCGAAAGAAGCAGCTCAATTCATCGGACTTGGTAACCAATGTGGTGAAGGCTGGTTCCTCACAGGAGATATGATTGACCTTATCGAAAAAGGAGCTAAGCAAATTGTATGCTTACAACCATTTGGCTGTTTACCAAACCACGTAACAGGTAAAGGCATGGTGAAAACACTATCCGCTGCATACCCAGACGTGCGAATTGCAGCTATCGACTACGATCCAGGCTCCAGTGCGGTGAACCAAGCAAACCGATTGAAATTACTACTATCGACAATGTTTGAATAAAGGTGTGCTCCGTTATATTTTCAATGGGGCCCCGTTACAACTGCATATTACTAGTATAGAAAAAACACAGCCCTCTCTTGGCTCAGTACGGCGCTACGCTTCGTAAAATCGCTGCAGAGAGGGCTGTGTTCTTTTCTATATACAACCGTTATGAAGATGTCCCATTGAAAATATAACTAGTGCAGTGGGGAGAAGTTGGGATGGAATTTAGTGAATAAGCGATAAGGTCCCTTACATTTTATAATGGGGCCCGAATACAACTGCATATTACTAGTATAGAAAAAATACAGCCCTCTCTTGGCTCAGTACGTCACTACGTTCCGTAAAATCGCTGCAGAGAGGGCTGTATTCTTTTCTATATACGCTAATTATGAAGATGTCCCATTGAAAATATAACTGGATAGAGGAGGGGGAAGAAATGTGGAGATGTGCCTATGGCACATCTCCTTTCTCCTACAATCAGTTGTGTAGGTGGTTTTCGTTATTATGCCTAGGTGTTTGTAGAGTTAAAGAATTAATCTATTTTGAAATATGCTTGTAAAGTCCCGCAATGGGACGCCTTCACAGGTAGTGTTAATATAAATAAGATACCCCTTTACGAAGCGATTTTACGAAGTACTGAGCAAGGAAAGGGGTATCTTATTTATATACTAATATTATTCTGTTGTAGTCGGGCCCCATTGTGGGGCTTATACAAATGTGTAAAAGAGATTAATCTTTTTCTACCAAACCATATAGGCACAATAAGGAAAGCGCTGAACATACTAGCATTGTAGTCCCCATGGGAATCCCTGTATATTCCCCACCAATACCAACTAATGGAGATACGATTCCTGCAGAGAACATGCTAGCAAAGCCAAGTACTGCAGAGGCACTTCCAGCCATTTTACCGTATTTAGCCATTGCCATAGAGAAAGAGGCAGAGCCAAATAGGGATACTGTACATACGGTAAAGAATAGAATGGCCGTTACAGGAATAAGTGGCCATTCGAAAAGCATAGCTATTAAGAATAGCAAGGAGCCGATTGTTAGTTGCCAGAGGGCAAATGTTAGTAATTGTCGAACTGTGATTACATTACTTAATCTAGCGCTTATGGCACTAGCTAAGATAATACCACAGCTATTGATACCAAAGAGATAGCTAAATTCTTGTGCAGATAGTTGGAAGATGTTTTGGTATACAAAGGATGAACCTGAGATATACGCAAAGAATCCACCAAAAGCAAAGAATTGGATTAGTGTTTGCCCAAGGAATCGCTTATCTTTAATAAGCGTAATGTAGTTCTTTGTAGCAGTTGCAACGCCACCTGTAACGCGTTTTTCTTTAGGTAAGCTTTCACGGAAGAGAAGAGATCCCGCTAATAGAATAGCAGAAAATATTGCTAAAATAACGAAGATAACGCGCCATGTAGTGAATAGTAATAATTGACCGCCGATGAGCGGAGCGATTACTGGCGCCAAACCGTTAACCATCATGAGCAATGCAAAGAGTTTAGTCAATTCTTGACCAAATGCAAAATCTCGAGCGATGGCCTTAGCAATTACAACGCCCACAGATCCTGTTAAACCTTGTAGAAATCTTCCGAGTAAAAGTATTTCAATGCTTGGTGCATAAGCACAGATTATGCTAGAGATAACGCAAAGTAAGTTGCCTGTTATAAGAGGCAACTTGCGGCCCATAGTATCACTAATAGGACCTCCAAATAATTGACCTAATGCAACACCAAAAGTCATCACACCAATGGTCATTTGAATATTTGATGCAGATGTATTTAGTTCACTAGGCATAATTGGTAATGCTGGTAAATATAAATCTGTTGCAAGTGGTGTGATGGCTGTCAACAGACCAAGGAATACTACTAAGATGAAAGAGACCTTAGCAGAATTTTCTTGAGTCATAAAACCCTCCTATACTAAAGTGAGAAAAATAAAAGTCTGCGAATCGCACTTCGCAGACTGCATTTAATTTTTTCTATTTGATACGATGTATTTTACCATGATTGAGAAAAAATATCTATATGAAATATTGAGTTTGCTATATCTCTATTTATAGATTACAATTAGTATATTAATTATATCTAAAAATATCAATGTGTTTATTGGCGATGGGAGAATTATATGAAATATTAACTAAAAGGTTTTGTGTTAGCTGCAATAGTAGTAATCGGGACAGCTACGGTTTCATCTGTAGAAGCAATATCATTAAACCATGTTATATGTAGTATTCTCATATGTGGCAACAAAAAAGAACAGCTCGTGAAGAGCTGTTCTTTTTTTGTTACCAGTTCTTAGAAGAAAAAGTGGTGAATTTCATGGATGAAATGTTGACCGAAGAAGGAAATACAACCGTGCATTACGATGAATACAATGAAGTATTTGAAGGCACTGTTCATGATAACGCTTGCTTCGATTTCATGTTCTAGTTTATGAGCTTCTTCAGCACTGATTTCTTTGTGGTTTTCTAGGTATGCTTTCAAAGCAGGCCCTACGGCACCAATAGAAATCGCGATGGATTGTGGGGACAACATTTTGCCGATACCAGCTGCACCGGAGTTAACTGCTGCCAACCAGAAACCAAGGTCTTCGAAGTTTGTAGGATCTAAGCCTTGGGCTGCAGCAATTTGAAGTGGGCCAAACAATACGTTGGAGTTTGTACCAGAACCAGTCAAGAAGGCACCTAACGCACCTACGATAGGTGCGAATAGAGGGTACAATGTACCTGTACCAGCAACCATTGCTTTTGCAATATCTGCAGTCATACCAGAGTAAGTCATCAATTTAGCTGTCATAACAACTGTGATGATTGTAAGGTATGTGAATTTCAAGTTTTTAACTGTGCTACCCAATGTACCGAAGATTTCGCCAGCTTTTGCTTTTTGGATGAAACCACCAACAATACCAGCGATAAAAATCATAATACCAGGAGTTGCAATCCATACGAATGTGTAAGGTTTTGCACCAGCACCTTGATAAATAGGTACAGATGTTTTAATGGACGCAAGAGGACCATTAATTGCAGGGAACAATTTAGAAGTTAATAACAATAATACGAAGATTAAGATGAATGGCATTGCAGCTACAAGGCCTTCGCCACCAGAAACTTTAGGGACTTCGCCAGTTTGTTTAACTGCGTATTTAGGATCATTAGGAGGCATGATTTTTGCACAACCAATGATAACTGCCATGATAACGATGGATGCAGAAATTACGGATAATTCTGGACCCATTACAGCGTTGATTACAGTTTCAGGAACTGCTAATGCTAAACCAGAAAGTAATGTTACAAGGAATACGCCTTTTAACGCTTTAATACCGCCACCAATAATCATAACAACAAAGAATGGAGCGATAAGGTTAAGCAAGAACAATTGTACGGAAATGAATGTACCTAAATGGCTTGGATCAAGGTTTGTTAAGGATGCCAATGTAGTTGTTGGAATCCCGATAGAACCAAATGTTGTTGGTACGGAGTTTGCAACGAGACATGCGATGATAGATTTAAGTGGGTCAAAACCTACGGCAACCATCATAGCTGCAGGAATTGCAACGGCAGTACCGAAGCCAGCCATACCTTCCATGAAGGCACCAAAGCCCCATGCAAGTAGTAATGCAAGTACACGAGTATCAGATGTTACAGAAGAAAGCATGGTTTTAATAGTTTCCATTGCTTTCGTATGTACTACCAAGTTATAAACGAAGATAGCAGCTGTAATAACTAATAGGATTGGCCAGATTGCCAATGCGGCACCTTCAAGGGCACCAGTGACCATAATAAATGGGTCAGCTTGGAATGCTGTAATAGCGATAATGAAAGAACCAATCGCAGCAACACTTGTTGCTTGCCATGCAGGTAATTTCAAGATGGATAACGCTACAATCAACCAAATGATTGGAGATAGCGCTAATAGAACGGTGATAGCACTCATTTCTAAGATCATCCTTTCAAGTAAAACAAAAATATATGCTCAACAGGACGACGTAGTTTAATCAATTTAATTGATGAATAAATCGCTATGATGTTAATTTGTAAAAGTTCAGTTAAAATAAAAGCTTACAATAAAATAACAGATATACTTATCATAAAAATTGATATAGTACATAAAATTTTTTAACCTCATAGCCTATGAGGTTAAAAACATAAGAGAGGGGACATAAACAGTGTTTATGTCCCCTTCTGTACTAACTACAAGTCCTTGTTAGGGCCATTACTAAGTTTAGGTATTAGTAGTTACCTTTGAACATTGTAGCAGGAGCTTCTGGTACATAATCGCCGAAGTAGGATTTGAAGTCTAGACCTAATTCATTGCAAAGGTCTTGAACTTCAAGCATTGTACCGTTAAGTACAGGGATGCCTTCAGCTTTAACTTTTTCAACGGATTCATGTTCTTTTTCGCCATGAGTATAGATACGATCTTGACCTTGAGCTTTAGGTGCTTCACGTAATTCTTGTAAGAATTGGGAGAAGTGTTTTTTGATTTCCGCAGGGTCACCGAAGAATTCAGGGTTGATAGCCATGAAGCCGTGGCAGATATTGGATTTACCACCAACCATACATTTGTTGGAAGTACCACCTTGGGACAAGATAGAGGAGAATAATTCAGCAATCATGCCGTTACCATAACCTTTGTGGCCCCCAAGAACTTCTGTAGCACCACCTAAAGGAAGGATACCGCCGCCTTCATGACGGGAGATGTTGCCCAATACTTCAGCTGCATCAGTGGAAGGAACGCCGTCTTTATTAACAGCCCAACCATCTGGAGTAGCTTTGCCCATTTTATTGTACATTTCAAGTTTACCACGAGTTACTACTGTAGTGGAGCAATCGAAGAAGAAGTCAACAGGATCAGCTGGTACAGTCCAAGCGATAGGGTTAGAACCAAGCATAGCTTTACGAGCATATGTAGGAACCATGATTGCTTCGGAGTTTGTACAAGAGAAACCGATTAAGCCTTGGTCGGATGCCATTTTAGCATAGTAACCGGCGATACCGTAGTGGTTGGAGTTACGTACGGATACGATACCAACACCGGATTTTTTAGCTTTTTCGATAGCCATTTCCATAGCTTTATGACCCAATAATTGACCCATGCCGTCATGACCGTCGATAACTGCAGAAATTGGAGTTTCTTTTACGATTTCAGGTTTAGCGTCGATTTTAATCAAGCCATTAGTGATACCTTTATGGTAACGAACCATACGTTGCATACCATGGCTTTGAATACCGAACAAGTCAGAAGTCAAAAGTACGTCTTGGATGATGTCAGCTTCTTTTTCGGAGAAACCAAATTTTTGGAAAGCGTCCATGCTCAATTTTTTTAGTGTTTCATAAGGGAATAACACAGTGTTTTTTGCGTCTGCCATCGTTAAAACCTCTTTTCAGAAAATATGTACCTGATATAGCTACTTCACATTAGATAACCATGAATTCAAAATGATTTCTTGTGAGTTCTATATCCTCTCAAATGACACTGTCAGTATAGCACAGAAACAAGTGAGATTGAATAGTCTTACAGTCTGAACGACATTACTAAATACGCATACGTACCGGTGATTTTTGTCACATAATCTATACGACACTATTAAAATGTCTGATTATACCTAAAACTATATGGTTATGACTTTTAGTAATGATTACATGATTTTTTTGAAGAATTTTGGTATTTTTATAGAACTTATTAGTATATCTGTTTAGGCATTGGACAAGAATGATAATGGATAGATATCGATAAAACTTGAAATGTCTAACTATATATATCAAAATAAATGATGAGGTCATAAATGTAATGTGATAATCGAATGCATTGATATACATAAAATAATCATTTCTAAAACCTTTTTAATTCAGAAGATGTGCAAAAGGTTATACTTATACGAGTCATACTATAATATAATATAAATATACATCCTATAGTTTATACAATTTATAAGCGAGGTGCTTATTATGAAAGAATATAAATCTGTATGCCCATACGATTGTCCCGATGCATGCGGTCTCATTGTATCAGTCGATAATAATAAAGTAATATCTGTTCGAGGGGATAGAGCACATGCTTTCACAAGAGGTACACTATGCCCTAAGATGGCACATTATGAAAAGGTAATCCATTCTCCATTGCGCTTGAAGTCCCCTATGAAGCGTGTCGGTAAAAAGGGAATTGGTGAAGATCAGTACACTCGTATTAGTTGGGATGAAGCCCTTGATGCAATTGTCAATAATTTCAAAGAAACTATTGATACTTATGGCAGTGAAAGTATTTTGCGTTACTCTTATGCAGGAACAATGGGGGTTATTCAGAGTCCTGCAGCAGATTATTTTTTCCGTTGTATTGGTGCTACAGACCAAGATCGAGGTATTTGCTCTCCTGCTAAACAAGCGGGGTTCCGTTCTGTTTACGGTGATACCTTAGCGATTAAACCACAAGAGGCGCAACATAGTGATCTTATCGTCTTGTGGGGGATAAATGCGACAGCCACAGATGTTCATATTTTACATGATGTGAACATTGCGAAAAAGAAGGGGGCTCGCGTTTGGATTATCGACACTCATAAAACTTATACTTTTAGCCAAGCTCATGAACATATTTACGTTAAACCAGGAAGTGATGGGGCACTAGCTTTAGGGATGCTCCATATCATTCATCGTGATGGCTTGGCAGATATAGATTTTATTAAGAAGCATGTCCAAGGCTACGATGAGTTGGTAAAAGAGGTGTTGCTTGACTTTACGCCGGGAAAAGCGGCTGAAATTTGCGGTGTTTCTGTGGAGCGGATGACTGAGTTTGCTCATGCTTATGCAAAGTCAAAAGCGCCGTTTATTCGTCTCGGCAGTGGACTATCTCGATATGGCAATGGTGCTATGACATGCCGTGCTATTAATGCCTTGCCTGCTGTGGTTGGAGCATGGCAATATCCTGGGGGTGGATTGTTGTCGAGTGCTAGTGGTAGTAAATTTATTGGCAAAGATGTGATGCAACAGGCTCATGTTCATGCGCCAGCTAAACGATTGATGCCTATGATTAAACTGGGTGAAATGCTTATAAACCCTGAAGGAACTAAAGTTCATAGTTTATATATCTTCTCTTCAAATCCGGCTATCACAGCTCCTGACCAGAATGTTGTACGTAGAGGGTTGATGCGCGATGACTTATTCACTGTGGTACATGAGCGTTTCTTTACGGATACTTGTAAGTATGCTGATATTATTTTACCAGCCACAACATCTGTGGAGCATGATGATATTTATAATTCTTATGGTCATTACACAATTGGGACGGGTTACAAATTGATTGAGCCAATTGGTGAATCTCGTTCCAACTGGCAAGTTATTGCTGAGTTAGCAAAACGCATGGGGTTGGAGGATGATTTTTTTGACCTTAGTGAAAAAGATCTTATTGAACAAATTGTGCGGACTTCGAGTCGTATATCCAAGAGGGACCAAGAGTTGATTTTAAATGGTGAGCCTGTGGAGATGACGGTACCTGAGAGTTATAAGATGGATTTCAAAACACCGTCTGGAAAAATTGAATTATATAATCCGCAGGATGTAGAACCATTAATTCGGTATATGCCTCCATATGGTGATAATGCACCGTTTTGGCTTATAAATGGTAATGATATTCGAATTTTGGACTCTAGCTTCTGCGAATTAGACTTTAATGATCCTGAGTTGATGAAACTTCGCATCCATCCAGAAGATGCAAAAATGTATAACATAAACGATGGTGCTGAGGTAGAAATCTATAACGATCGTGGCAGTGTAAAAATTAAAGCATACTACGACGATGAAGTACAGAGAGGGACATTGGTAACACTAGGTGTATGGTGGCAATCTCAATCGAGTGATCCTCACGTGGCAATCAATGCGCTTACCGCAGCTCGTCCTACCGATCAGGGATGGGGGAGCACCTTTTATGATGTACAAGTTCATATAAGAAATCTTTTGTAGTGAATGACCAATTAATAGTCTGTAATGATTACTGTAAAATAGGAATTTATCTACTTATTTCTATAAGTAAAAGTTAAAGTCTGTTACTTATGGGAATAACTCTATACGGATATAGAATAGTGAGGATATTTTTCTTGTATACCCAAGCCCCTTTAGATTATAATAGTAATATTATTTTTATATAACCTAAAGGGGGTTACATTTATGAATGGTAACGATAATCTGTCGACCCGTGCTTATCTGGCTATAGGCATGATGTTATTTGCCCTATTCTTTGGGGCAGGGAACTTGATCTTCCCAGCGGCCTTAGGTCAACAAGCTGGTGATAATGTAGGTTGGGCTTTGCTTGGCTTTGTGTTAACTGGTGTAGGACTTCCACTCTTAGGTGTTGCAGCAATGGGCTATTCTTCCTGTAAAGATGTTGAAGAACTAGCAAGCCGTGTTCATCCGATTTATGGCTTGTTGTATACTATTTCTCTTTACTTGAGTATTGGACCAATGTTTGCGACGCCGCGTACTGGTACTGTAGCTTATGAAATCGCAATTAAACCTTTTGCTGAAGGTTTAAGCATGAATATGGAACCAATTTTCTTGGCATTATTCTTTGGTATTTCTTTGTGGTTATCTATTAGTCCACAAAAACTTGTTAACCGTATCGGTAATATTTTGACACCAGCTTTACTTCTTGTAATTCTGTTGTTGATTGTTAAATCTTTTATTACTCCACTTGGTGGGTATGCGGCACCACAACCGGCATATGGTGATGCACCAACGGCTGTGTTACAAGGCTTCTTAGATGGCTACAATACAATGGATGCCTTAGCTTCCGTAGTATTTGCTATTCTTGTAATCGATTTTGTACGCCTCAGTGGTGCTACATCTCGTGCTGTGATTACAAAAACAGTAATGGAGGTAGGTGCAATTGCGGTAGGCCTTCTTGGTATCGTGTATGTATTTATCGCTAATATTGGTGCTACAAGTGTTGAACGCTTTGGTTTGTTCGAGACAGGGGCTCCTGTATTGTCCGTAAGTGCTAACTATTTGTTTGGTGAGTTCGGTCAAATCATCTTGGCTATCATCGTGCTGCTAGCTTGCTTGTCTACAAGTATTGGTCTTATCACTTCTTGCGGTACGTATTTCCACAAGCTGACTCCAAAGATTAGTTACAAATTATATGTAGTAATTTTCTCTCTAGCGGCCTTTGGCCTTAGTATGTTTGGCTTGAAAACAATCATCAGTGCAGCAATCCCTGTGTTGATGCTCTTGTATCCGTTGACTATCGTAATCATTTTGTTGGCACTTCTTCATAATGTGTTCGGTGGTCGTCGTTGCGTATATGCATGGACTGTAGCGTTCACAATGATCTCTGCTCTTATGACTGGTCTTGAGACTGCAGGTATTGCACCTATAGCTTTGGAACAGCTCTTTGCTCAATATATTCCATTCCAAAGTGCTGGTATGGGCTGGGTAAGCTTTGCGGTATTAGGCTTTGTTGTGGGTCTTATCCATAAAGGTCTTGCTTCCGATAATAAGTAATAAAGATAAAGGCTCTATGCTTTCATTTTGTGAGAGTATAGAGCCTTTTTATGTTTTGATTGTTGTCATATAAAATTGATTTTGTGTGTAGAAGTTTCTATAATAAGGATAAATAAGGATATAAATGATAAAAGAAGGAAGGAAATTTTATGCGTAGTACTCATTGTTTACCTAGTTATAGTTTTGGAGGTCATGATGTATTTGACGCTATTCCAAAGTTTACAAAATTATATGGCAAGTCTGTAGCTATCATCGGTGGCGAAACAGCTCTTTCTAAAGCTTTGCCACACATTCGTCCAGTGCTTGATAAAGCGGGGATTAAGGTGCTAGATATTATCCACTTTGGTGGAGAGTGTACTTTTGCTCGAGGCAAGGAAATTGCACAAATGGCATCTGTAAAAGATGCGGACTTTTTGTTTGCTGTTGGTGGTGGTAAGGCCATGGATACGGTAAAAGTAGTAGCTATAGAGTTAGATGATAAACCATTCTTTACAATTCCAACCATTGCGTCTACTTGTGCGGCAACGTCAGAAGTGGCAGCTGTATACACGGCAGATCATACTTTTGATGACGTAGCTTTTGTAAATCATCCTCCTGTGCACTGCTTTATTGATGCTGATATTCTCGTAGAAGCACCAAGCCGTTACTTGTGGGCAGGAATGGGAGATACTATTGCAAAACACTATGAAACTCATCTTTCTGCTCGCAGTCGCGAGCAAGACTATAATACTCAGTTAGGCCTTACTCTAGCTTCTATGTGTAGTGAACCAATTTTAGCACATGGTATACAAGCCTATAAAGATAGTCAAGCTAATAAACGTAGTGATGCCTTTGATACCATTGCTATGACTGTTATCTTTACTACCGGTGTTGTATCAGGTTGTGTTCCTATGGCATATAATAGCAACATGGCTCATGCTGTATGTTATGGCTGTGTTACTAATAAAGAAACAGAAGAAAATCATTTGCATGGTGAAATAGTAGCTTATGGCTTACTTATTTTGTTAACCGTTGACCAACAAATGGATGAGTTACAACGGTGGTTGCCAGTATATCGCGAATTAGGTTGGCCTACTAAACTTTCACAATTAGATCTTACTGCATCGCATATTCCTCGAATTGTTGAAAAGGCTACATCTGTTCATGATATTGATGTATCTCCATATAAAATTACAGCAGATATGTTGACTAAGGCTATTCAATATATGGAATCTCTTGATTAATATGGTTTGTAACTATTTGTGTATGTTATGTGATGAGGTTATAAATGCAAGAAATTGTAAAGGGTGGCTTATATCGTCATTTTAAAGGCATGTACTATTACGTGTTAGATGTTGCAACTCATTCGGAAACGAGTGAACAGTTCGTGGTATATCAAAAATTATATGATCAACGTGACTTATATGTACGACCACTAGATATGTTTTTGAGTGATGTGGACCATGAAAAATATCCAGATGTAAAACAAAAAGAACGGTTTAAGTTAATGAGTGGACGTGATTAGGAGGGGCCGTGGAGCAGAAGTTTTTCTTTTTCGATATTGATAATACTTTAGCTGTATGGCCTGAAGGTAAAATCCCTGAAAGTGCTCAATACAGTTTAGATGAGTTAAAGCGTCGTGGTCACCGTGTAGCCTTAGCAACTGGTCGTATTCAAGTGGATGCTAAGCGTTTTGCAGAGCAAGCGGGCCTTACTGATTTTGTAGCAGATGGTGGTCACAGTATCACTGTTAATAATGAATTGGTATCTATGATAGGTATGGATCGTGATGCATGTATTAAATATTTAGAGTATTTAGAATCACATAATATTCCTTGGGCCGTAACTGACCGCAATAAACTCGGTCGTATTACGCCGTATAAGGAAATTTTAGAGTGGCATCCCAATTGGGATGTGTTTAAAACAACTGTAGACCCTAATTTTGATTTTCATAGTGTTGAAGAATTTTATAAGATTTATGTGTTTTTCAAGGAAGGAGAGGAAGAGGAGAAGGATATCGAGCATATGACACATAAGCTCATTCGTTATGGTGATGGCTGTGTTCTATATGAGCCTATGGAAAAGGCGTTGGGTATTCGTAATATGCTTGAACACTTTGGAATGAAGCCAAATCAAGCTGTTGTATTTGGTGATGGGTATAATGATTTGTCTATGTTTAGACCTGAGTGGTTAAATATTGCTATGGGTAATGCGCGCCCTGAATTAAAAGCAAAGGCTGATTATATTACTACAGACTGTGATAAAGATGGCATTTATAATGCGTGTAAGCATTTTAAATGGATCGATTAATTATTGATAATTCCTCTAAGTTAGGTGAAGCTTATATGAAGATTTATTTTTGTAGCTGTGGCTACAGAATTGGTGTAGTATAGTTAGTATAATGCGCTTAGTTCAATATTCATGTGTTAAAAGGAGAAGAGAAGATATGAACAATAAACGCAGATTATTTTCAACTTTACTTTGTGTAGCAGCATTGACAGCAGGTTTATTTGTTTCTGGTTGCGGCAGTGATAAAGCGGGTGGCATTGGCTCCGTAGTCTCCTCCGTAGTTGATGGCGGTAGCGATGAGAAAGCAGCTGCTAAGCTTAATACCCTTATTGATGCAACAAATCGCTTCAATGGTGACAATGCTACTTGGGGTCAAAACTATGCAGACAGTTTGGCTAAATTAAAAGGTGGTTTCCAAGAAGGTGCTATTGGCCGTCAACCTCACTATGATACTTTAAAAGAAGCTTTGGAACAATCTAAAAAAGAAGGTTCTACGTTCAAAGAAGTTGATACAGAACGCGATAATGTATTAAATGTTCTTAATGAATTAGTACCAACATTCAAAGATTTGAAAGCTTATGATGATTCTAAAGCTTACATGAACGATGGTGGTGCTAAAGGTAAAGAACTAGCAGCTAAATACGTAGCACAAGTAGAAAAATTTGATGCAGCTTATGCGAAGTTCAATGATGCTCTTAACAAAGCTAACACTGAACAAACTAAGAAACAAATCGAAAAATTGAAAAAAGACGGTAAAAAAGGCTATGCAGCAGCAATGGAATCTACGCTTCGCTTGACTACTCTTGTAGAAAATGTAGAAAAAGCTCCTAAAAATGCAGACAAACAAGCTGTAGAAAAAGAACTTAATGAAATTCAAACATTGCTTAAGAGCATAAATAATGATCGTGGAGAAGTGCTTGTTAACTCTTATAACTCTGTAGTTGGTTCTGTACGTCAAGTACTTACTGATGCAAATGAAAACAATCTTAACGACATGATTGAGAATTTCAATAATTATATTGAGTCTTATAATAATACAACTCCAGACCAATTTGACTCTAAATAATCGAATTAACTAAGTGATTAGTTGAGGCCTACAAAAACAGAGCTCCTTTGAAGCTCTGTTTTTTGTTGTTATATTATTTTTTTATATTTTTAATCTCAATAGCGCCATAATATGATATACTAAAAAAGAGCCGCTCATGGGTTGAGCGGTTTTTCTATGTAAATTTTAAATCTACATTTAGTTAAATATAATATAATATTAGTATTTTGGGGGACATATGAACTGGAAACGCTTGGCTTTATGCGCAATGTTGGGGATTACAGTACTTAGTACAACAGCATGTAGTACCAAAACTGGGGAGCAACCACAAGGTAATACTGTGAAAGCAGAAACTGTGGCGATGCCTAATTTTACGAATGCGCCAATTGCAGATGAATATGCTATTTTTGATACAAACTATGGTCAATTTAAGGTTCGTTTGTTAGGGTCTAAAGCGCCGATTACGGTCAAAAATTTTGATTATCTCGTGAAAAAAGGCTTCTATAATGGTGTGACATTTCACCGTGTTATCGAAGGCTTTATGATTCAAGGTGGAGATCCTGATGGCACAGGTGCTGGTGGCCCAGGCTATACAATTCCTGATGAATTCTCCAATGATTTACACTTCAATAAAATGGGCGTTCTAGCCATGGCTAACCGTGGTCCTAATACAGGAGGATCTCAATTTTTTATTACCTTGGGACCTACGGATTGGTTAGATAATAAACACACCATCTTTGGTACTGTAGTACAAGGCATGGATGTAGTTGAAAAAATCGGCAAGGTTAAAACCGGTCGCAATGATAAGCCAGTAGAACCAGTAATCATCAATACCATTACATTGGAGCCGATTACTGATGATGCGAAAAATGGCAAATAAGAAAAGTACTTCTCAAGAGTCTCTTTCTGGTGAATGCGCATCTACACAAGAGGTACAAGGTATAATTGTAGATTGTGATACAATCTTGAACGACGCTAGTGTTCAAGGCGATGAATCAAAAGAAATGCACTATATTTACTTAGTGCGTTGCTCTGATGATTCTTTGTATTGTGGATGGACTACAGATCTCAAACGTCGAATAGATGCTCACAATGGACATATCCCAGGCGGTGCAAAATATACGCGAGGACGTCGTCCTGTGACCTTGGTATATGCTGAAAGCTTTCACCAAAAACAAGAAGCACAACGCAGGGAATATGCTATTAAACGGATGACGAAGACTAAGAAATTGAGACTCATTAAGGGTGCAAAATAGTCCTTGATTATGGTATAATATGATGATTAATTACTACCACGGAGGTTGAAAATGAAGCGGGTTCTAGTGTCCGTAAAGAGTGTACAACGAGATATGGATGGCAAGGATACCGTAGTGGAACTGATTTCCCCAGGTACGTCACATGAAAAAGGTAATGCTCAATATGTGCGTTATGAAGAATCTAGTGTGACTGGATTGGATGGGGTTAAGACGACCATTAAAATTCATGATGATTCTATCGTGTTGCTCCGAACAGGGGCTGTCAATATGCGTCATCAATACGTCCGTGGTGAAGAACGTGAAGCCGTATATGAAACACCATATGGTGATTTACATATGGCTGTAAATACTCATGAATTAACAGTAGACTTTCATGATGGCGTAGGTCATGTTCATTTAGGATATGATATTTCCGTTGAAGGTGAATGGCAATTTTATAATCAGTTAGATATAGACGTGCGGGAGGATATAGAGCATGGACATGAAGGAAATCCTGAAATCGGGGATTGAACAGGCATTACAAGATACGATTAACAGCGGTGATTTGCCGGCTGGGGAATATCCAGAAATCGTTCTCGAAGTGCCACCTCAAAAGGAATTCGGTGATTTTTCTACAAACATCGCTATGCAATCCGCTCGTGTAGCTCGTCAAAATCCTCGAGCCATTGCTGAAGCTTTGATTAGTCATATGAATTTTGATTGGCTTGAACGTGCTGAGGTTGCCGGCGCAGGTTTTATTAATTTCTTTTTGAAATCTGATATGGTGTACGATACGTTAAAAGCCATTTTGAATGCTGGTACTGAGTATGGTGTTCAACCATTGCGTGCGCGCGATACAATTCAAGTAGAGTACGTAAGTGCAAACCCAACAGGTCCATTGCATGTTGGTCATGGTCGCGGTGCTGCGTACGGTAGTGCTCTTGTAAACTTGTTACGTGCAGCGGGTTATAATGTACAATCCGAGTACTATATCAATGATGCAGGTAATCAAATCGACAACATGGCTATTTCCATTGAGTACCGTTTCCAAGAGTTACAAGGTGCTACATTAGTATTCCCACCTAAACGCAATGAAGACGGTTCTATGCCTGAGTTCGATATTCCAGAAGGGGCTTTAGTGTTCCCTGAAAATGGCTATCGTGGCCCAGATATTATTGAAACAGCGAAAGCGATTGCAGAACGCGAAGGCTTTGATAAATTAAATGCTATGAACGAAGCAGATCGTGTAGCCTTGTTTAAGGAAGAGGGCTTAAAAGAAAAATTAGCTCGCTTAGAGGAAACATTAAGAAACTTCCGCGTTACTTTTGATAATTGGTTCTCTGAACGTACAGTTCATGAATCGGATGAAATTCATCATTCTGTAGAGGCTCTGAAGGCCCTTGGTAAAGTCTATGAAAAAGATGGTGCATTGTGGTTAAAATCCACTGACTACGGTGATGATAAAGACCGTGTAGTTATTCGTGATAATGGGGTTCCTACGTATTTAGCGGCAGATATTGCATATCATCGCAATAAATATGATCGTGGTTTCAAGGAAATGATTGATATCTGGGGCGCTGACCATCATGGCTATGTATGTCGTGTAAAAGCGGCTATGGCGGCGTTTGGTTATGACCCTGATAAATTAACCGTATTGTTATTACAAATGGTAGCATTGTTCCGTGACGGACAACTTGTTAAATTGTCTAAACGTAGTGGCGATAGTGTTACATTAGATGAATTGATCGAAGAGGTTGGCGTAGATGCGTCTCGCTATTTCTTCTTGATGCGTTCTTTGGATAGCCAACTTGATTTTGATATTAACTTGGCAAAATCTCGCAGTAATGACAACCCAGTGTATTATATCCAATATGCTCATGCTCGTATTCACAGCATTTATAACCAAGTGCGTGAAGCTGGCATTGCATTTGGCAATTATAGTGAAACTGATTTCACAACGCTTACAAGTGAAATGGAATTAGAATTAATTAAGAAATTAGCTGAATATCCGGAAGAGGTCGTTCAAGCTGCCGAACATCGTGCCCCTCATCGTATTGCTCGTTATCTATATGATTTGGCAAGCATGTTCCATTCATTCTACCGTCAAGGTCGTATCATTGGCGTAGATCCAGCATTACAACAAGCTCGTCTTGGATTAATTACAGCGATTGCCCTCGTTCTTCGTCAAGGCTTGGGTATTTTAGGTATTTCCGCTCCGGAAAAAATGTAATAGGTGGGAGGCATCATGGCAACTAAGTATATTTTCGTAACTGGCGGCGTTGTTTCTTCTCTTGGGAAGGGAATTACAGCAGCATCTTTGGGTCGTTTACTAAAAAACCGTGGTTTTAATGTAACGATTCAAAAATTTGACCCATACATTAATATCGATCCGGGTACGATGAGCCCTTACCAACATGGTGAAGTATTTGTAACAGATGATGGCGCTGAAACTGACCTTGATTTGGGTCATTATGAACGCTTTATCGATATTAACCTTAGTAAACGTTCCAATATTACAGCTGGTAAAGTATATTGGTCTGTAATCAATAAAGAGCGCAAAGGTGATTATCTAGGTAGCACTGTACAAGTAATTCCACATATTACAAATGAAATTAAACAAAATGTTTACCGTGTAGGTAAAGAGGATAATGCTGATGTAGTTATTACAGAAATTGGTGGTACCGTAGGTGATATTGAAAGCTTGCCATTTATGGAAGCCATTCGTCAAGTGAAAAAAGAAGTAGGTCGTAACGACGTACTTTACATTCACGTTACATTAGTGCCTTACATCAATGCCGCAGGCGAGTTGAAAACAAAACCTACACAACATAGTGTAAAAGAATTGCGTAGCATTGGTATTCAACCAGATATTTTGGTATGCCGTAGCGAAAAACACATTTCTGATGAAATGAAAGAAAAACTTGCGTTGTTCTGCGACGTAGAACCAGAAGCCGTTATTGAAAACCAAACTTGTAGCTCCATCTATGAAGTGCCATTGATGATGCAAGATCAAGGTCTTGATGATATTGTTATTAAAAAATTAGGCCTTGAAGATCGTCCTTGCGATATGACTGCATGGAAAGAAATGGTTCATAAGATTTTGAATCCTAATAAAGATATTACAGTTGCTATCGTTGGTAAGTATGTAGCGTTGCATGATGCGTATTTGTCCGTAGTTGAAGCTCTAGATCATGCTGGTATTGCTACGGGTACTAAAGTGAATATTCGTTGGATTGACTCCGAAGAACTTGATGATACATCTGTAGATCCTAAAGAGGTATTTGAAGGTGTTGAAGGCATCATCGTACCTGGTGGATTTGGTTCCCGTGGTGTAGAAGGTAAAATTCGTACAATCCAATATGCTCGTGAAAACAATATTCCATATCTCGGCCTATGCCTTGGCATGCAGTCTGCAGTCATGGAATTTGCTCGTAACGTATGTGGCATGGAAGGAGCAACCTCTAGCGAATTCGACGAAAATGCTAAGTACAAAGTAATTGACTTGATGAGTGATCAAGTTGATGTAGATAAAAAAGGCGGTACGATGCGTTTAGGTATCTATCCATGCAAAGTGGAAGCCGGTACGAAAACTCACGAGGCTTATGGAGAAGATTTGATTTATGAACGTCATCGCCATCGCTATGAGTTCAACAATGAATATCGTCAACAATTGACTGATGCAGGCCTCGTAATTTCTGGTACATCTCCAGATGGCCGTCTCGTTGAAAGTATTGAAGTGAAAAATCATCCATTCTTCATTGGCACACAAGCACATCCAGAACTTAAATCTCGCCCAAATAATGCACATCCATTATTCCGTGGTTTCGTAGATGCAATCTTAGAACTAAAAAAATAGATTAAAGCGATGGAATCTATTTTATCTATTATAGGTTTATTTATATTAGCTGCACTCAAACTAGAGCAGTTTGTATATGGTAAATCGGGAAAAGAACAATCTATAACTGGTCACATAGCACGGAGAGGGCTTGCTAATATAGCGGGTTTAATAGCTTTTGATCACGCTACTGTGAACAGTAAGTCTGTTGTAGTATGTAAAAAGAAGAAAGATGCTCAGAAATGAGCATCTTTCTTCTTTTTTTTGCTTACATCGAAAAAAGTTGGAAAAATATATCGATAAATTTAAAAATAATGCTTGCAATATTGAATGATATTTGTTATTATATAGACAAAGATAGATATAGATGCGGTGTTAAGTACACCAATATAAATATATTCGTTACATATGGAACTCAAATAAGGAGGACATAACATGTCTATTATTGGTAAACAACTTCCTGAATTTACACTTGATGCTTTCAAAAAACCTGAATTGGTAAAAGTTAGCACTGCAGACGTGTTGGGTAAATGGTCTGTATTCGTATTCTATCCAGCAGACTTCACATTCGTATGCCCTACTGAGTTGGAAGACGTACAAAACTCTTATGCAGAGTTGAAAGAATTGGGTTGCGAAGTTTACTCCGTATCTTGTGACTCCGAATTCGTTCACAAAGCATGGTCTGATGCTTCTCCAAGCATTAATAAAATCGAGTACTACATGTTGGCTGACAAAAAACATGAATTAGCTGATTTCTTCGATGTATTCCAAGAAGAATCTGCTATGGCTTACCGTGGTACATTCGTAGTAGATCCAGAAGGCTTCGTGCGTACAGCAGAAATTCATGATATGGGTATCGGCCGTTCCGCTGAAGAATTAGTTCGCAAAGTACAAGCTGCTCAATTTGTAGCTAAACATGGCGATCAAGTGTGCCCTGCACGTTGGAAACCAGGTAAAGATACTTTGAAACCAGGTCTTGATCTTGTAGGTAAAATCTAATTAAGAAACTTATACTTAAATGCTAGAGTAATCTAGACAACTCCTCAAATGACATAAACACGGGCGCGCATCGTTTTCCTGACGATACGGTAAGTCCCAATACCAGATGAACCCTCTCCAATTCATCATGGTAAACCTCATATAACAAACTACAAACTATACGCAAAAGGACTGGCCTTCGGGCTGGTCCTTTTGTGTTATAAGATTATTCTTACTTCGTTGTGTTGCGAGTTAACAAAAGTATAATAACTTGAGCTTTCTACGAGGCAAGTTATTAAGTTAAAATATAGGATAAACTCAATAAATATAGGATGAGTAGATATCCCTTTATAAAAGTAGGAAATAAGTTCTTGCATTTTTATAGTGAGTGGTCTATAATGAAATTAATTCCTATTAATGTGAAAGGTTTTATAAATAGCTTTATAAATATAATATAAGCACTTTTTAATATGGGTGTGTTTAACACTAACGTTTACAAAGAAAGGCAAGATATATGAGGATTTCCACAAAAGGTCGTTATGCATTGATGGTTCTCATCGATTTGGTAGAGCAAGGTCAAGATAAACCAGTTTCCTTGCGATCTGTGGCAGAACGACAAGGCATATCTGAAAAATACCTAGAAGGTATCGTAGCTCGTTTAGGCGCTGCTAACCTAGTGGATAGTATCCGCGGTAAATACGGCGGATATCGATTGTCTAAAAGCCCTAAGGAGTACACAATTATTGAAATATTGCTTGCTACTGAGGAATCGATGGCTATCATATCTACCCTTGATGAAGGGGTGAGTACTGATACAGTAATCAACGAACGCACCGTTGGTTTCTGGGCAGGCTTACAAAACTATATTCATGATTATTTAGAAAACGTAACCCTACAAGATGTAATTGATGGGACTTACGCAAAACTTGATACAAAATATGATAATTGGGATGGTTCTATTTAATAAGGAGTGACCACTATGTCTAAAATTGCAAAATCTTTTGTTGAATTAATCGGTAAAACACCATTATTAGCTATTACACGTTTTGGTAAAAAATATGGTGCAAACGCTAATATTTTCGCAAAATTGGAATACTTCAACCCAGGCGGTTCCGTAAAAGACCGTATCGCAGCAGCAATCATTCAAGCTGCAGTTGAATCTGGTGAATTACAACCAGGCGGCACAATCGTAGAAGCTACATCTGGTAATACTGGTATTGGCTTGTCTGCTGTAGGTGCTGCGCTTGGCTATAAAGTTGTAATCGTAATGCCTGAAACAATGTCCATTGAACGCCGTAAATTAATGCTTGGTTATGGTGCTCAGCTCGTATTGACTGACGGTTCTCTTGGTATGAAAGGCGCTATTGCTAAAGCTAAGGAAATCGTAACGGCTACATCCGGTGCTATTGAAGCAGGTCAGTTCGTAAATCAAGCTAATCCTGCAATTCACTACAGAACAACTGGTCCTGAAATCTGGCAAGATACTGATGGTACCGTAGATATCTACGTATCTGGTGTTGGTACAGGCGGTACGTTGACAGGTGCAGGTCGCTACTTGAAAGAACAAAACCCTGATGTACATGTGGTTGCCGTAGAACCAGCAGATTCTCCTGTATTGTCTAATGGTAAACCAGGCCCTCATAAAATCCAAGGTTTAGGTGCTGGCTTCATTCCAGATACATTGGATACTAACATTTACGATGAAGTAATCCAAGTTTCTAACGAGGATGCTTTTGCTACATCTCAAGCTTTTGGTCACACAGAAGGCGTATTGGTAGGTATTTCCTCTGGTGCTGCGCTTTGGGCGGCTCAAGAATTGGCAAAACGCCCTGAAAATAAAGGCAAAAATATTGTAGTAATTCTCCCTGATACAGGCGAACGCTACTTATCTACAGCATTGTTCCCTGAAGTTTAATCGCCTATCATGGTGAAAGCATAATAATTGCTTTTACCTGGCTCAAACACATAGATGCCCCCTGTATTTTACAGGGGGCATCCTTTTTTGATTGAATTCTTTTATTATTATAATAGGGTGATGTACTGATTAAATAATGGTGCAGATTATTCATAGTCGGAGAGGGACTTTCACAATAACATTTATAATTGAATACACAAGAAAATTTATAATTGTATATGAAAAAGGAACTACTAGGTAGCTCCTTTAGTATTTTGGTATGTATTTAATTGTGATTATCTACCGTTTTTAACGATATTATCCATCCAGTTGAATAATTCTTCTAAATCGTAGTCACCAGAGTGATCTACATTAAATGGTGTTGCCATATCTACTCTGTACCCAAGGTTTTGAGCACGTGTACCTACGATTAAAGGAATTGCAACAGATGTATTACTGTCGGCTGTGCCATAACGAATACGATAGAATCGTGCATTTGTCGCAGCAGGAGAACCAAGATAGTTCATTGGGTTCATCATAGTAACGATCTTAGCATTTTCTACGTATACATCTTGGTTAGCTGTTGAATCGTGTAATGCAGCAGTAATGGTAAAGTGATTATTATCTGTAGTACTTGTACCAAATAGATTGTTTTCACCTGTATCATTAGCACGAGAGTCAAAGGCACCAGGTGCTTTTGAGCGACTTACAAAGTGGTTATATGCTTCCCAGTTAATGTCTTTGATGGCCCCTGTTTTATTATCTCGTACAAGGTATGTATGCTTGGATAAATCAGTACCTTGAGCTGCTGCTTTATTAGCGGCAGCAACGATAAACTCTTTTACATAGTTTTTGAAAGTCCCGTTACCATTCTTGTCGAGTTTTAGTATACGACCTAGAGAGTCACGTAATTGTAAGTTATTTACGTAATCAGGGAAGTGTTCGCTGAGCATTTTAGAGTATGATAAATCGTCTGTATTCAAGTTTACACGTTGCATCGTACGTTGTGGTGGAGCAGAGTTACCACCTACATTAGCTTGTGGTAATTCGCCTTGGCCCATAGTTACTTTGTTAAAAGATGTGATACCGTTATAGCTCCATTCGTAAGCCATATCTGCCGCATCAAGGTTAGTGATAGGGGCATATGCGGATGCTGCGTATACATTAGTTGCCGCTGTAGCTGCACCTAATGCTTGTAAATATGGTTGGAAGTCGGAGCTGTTACCAGTTGCACCTTGTAATAAGGATACACCACCGCCTGCACTTGTACCATTTGTGATAATGCGGTTTGCATTACCTGGCATAGCGGAATCGTTAGCGTGTAAGTAAGCTGTAGCCGCTTGTAAGTCAACGATTACTGCAGGGGCCTTACCTATAAAGTTGCCATCGGAAGCTTTATTGGTACGACCACGAGTAGATGGGGAAGCTACTACATAACCACGGGATAATGCATAAAGAACACTGTTAGGTTTTCCATTTTCCATCTTAGGCGTCATAGCCTGGCTCGGCATGTAACCACCTACTGCATTTGGCATGAAGATAGGGGCTGTTTGGGTATTGTAACCGTTGATTGTGCCGTTGTTGAAATATTCCTCTGGTACATAAATGTTCATGTATTGCTGATCTATGTCGATTGGATTAGCCACGTAAGGGATATATTCGAAGGCGCGATATTTGATTTCCTTATTATCTACTGTGGTAGACATGGATTCATAATTCTTTGCGTCGAAAGCAAGACTAATCTTTGCAGATACATCAGCTTGCAATGGGGGTTCAATTGGTTGGGAGAGAATATTTTTCTCTTCTGTTACAGGAGAGCCTTTTGTGGAAGCTTCATTACGAGCATTTACATAAGATTGCGGTAATTTACTTTCTTGAACCTGTTTAGTCTCTGCCTCAGATTTAGCTTTTGCTTCAGCTTCAGCCTGAGCTTTAGCAGCAGCGTCCGCTTCTGCTAAAGCTTTTGCCTCTGCTTCAGCCCGAGCTTTAGCTGCAGCTGCCGCTTCTTCTTTTGCTAGTTGTTCAGCAGCTAAACGTTCTTGTTCTTCTTGGATCGCAGCTTGTCTTGCAAGTTCCGCTTGTTTAGCAGCAATACGTTCTTGCTCTGCCTTAATAGCAGTTTCGCGTTCTGCTTTAGCTTTCTCGGCCGCAATACGCTCTTGTTCAGCTTTTAAAGCGGCTTGCCGTTGAGCCTCAGCTTGTTGAGCCGCAATACGTTCTTGTTCTGCTTTAATAGCCGCTTGACGTTGAGCTTCAGCCTGTTGAGCTGCCATACGTTCTTGTTCTGCTCTAATAGCTGCTTGTCGTTCGGCTTCGGCTTTAGTGGCAGCTTCGGCACGTTGGCGAGCTGCTTCTTCAGCAGCTAAGCGTTCTTCTTCAGCTTGTTGAGCGAGGATACGCTCACGTTCAGCTTTTAAAGCCGCTTGGCGTTGAGCTTCCGCTTGTTGAGCGATGATACGTTCTTGTTCTGCTTTAATAGCTGCTTGACGTTGAGCTTCTGCTTGTTGAGCGGCTAAACGTTCTTGCTCAGCTTTAATAGCCGCTTGACGTTGAGCTTCGGCTTGTTGAGCGGCTAAACGTTCTTGCTCAGCTTTAATAGCTGCTTGGCGTTGAGCTTCAGCTTGCTGAGCCGCGATACGTTCTTGCTCTGCTTTAATAGCCGCTTGGCGTTGAGCTTCCGCTTGTTGAGCGGCTAAACGTTCTTGCTCAGCTTTAATAGCTGCTTGGCGTTGAGCTTCAGCTTGCTGAGCCGCGATACGTTCTTGCTCAGCTTTAATAGCCGCTTGGCGTTGAGCCTCGGCTTGTTGAGCAGCGATACGTTCTTGCTCTGCTCTAATAGCCGCTTGGCGTTGAGCTTCAGCTTGTTGCGCGGCGATACGCTCTTGTTCCGCCTGCAAAGCTGCTTGCCGTTGGGCTTCTGTTTGTTGTTGTGCTTGTAGTGCTGCTTGACGTTGAGCTTCAGCTTGTTTTTGAGCAAGTTGTTGTTGATCAGCTTGTGATAAATTTTCTTGTTGGGAGGCTTCTTCAGCGGCTAGTTGAGCTAAACGCTCACGCTCAGCTCGTTGGATATCTCGAATTGTAAGCCTCTGTTTTGCTACCACGGCTTTTGTTACTGTAGTATTTGATACAGTTAATGGAGCTATGGATTCTTGTTGAATAACAACAGGTGTACGCTGTACTTGTGTAGTTTGTACTTGTTGCTTACCATCCACTGGTTTCTCTATAGTAACAGGTTCAGTTTTTCGTTGTACATTTATCAAACTGTGCATTGCTAATGTAGGTTCCATGACAGCCTTTGTATCTTTATTGACAACATACTGCGGTTGAGTTTGAACCTGTTGTTGAGATTGCATTGGTACTACTTGTTGCGGTACTGCTTGCAATGGTGTAACTTGTTGAGTTTGTACAGGGCTAACCGTTGCTGGTTGCATCACGTAGGATGGTTGAGGTTGTGCCATCGGTGGTGTTTGTTGTTGTACAACGGTGGCCGGTTGTGGTGTAGCTGGTAAGACTGGCTGAGTTGCCATTGGTTTCACGACTGGAGTTGCTACACTTGTAGGACTCTGTGTCGTTGATTCAGCACTGGTACTCGTACCTACTAAATCATTCATGTTAAGTGTAGGCTCTGCATGGGTAACACCACCCAACGCAGCTGCGGCAAGAAATGCAGCAGTAACCTTACAATTTTTGGATGACTTCATGAATTAGTTCTCCGAACTAGATTTCTAATAATAATTTATAATTTTAAAGTTAATTAATATTTATATAGTTTAACATAAATCAATGTAATTGTACAATTTTGAGGATTTGCTTCCACTTTTGAAAGTAGTTTTGATCATGAATTATAAAATAATATTAATTATTTTTGAATATAAGAAAAGGACTAGATCACGTATACTTCTGAACTGTTGTTCCAAAACTGTGTCCAATTTTAGGGCAGTTCAGAATACGTATATTCTAGTCCTTTTACTATATCTACTGGTGTGACACCAGCTTTCACCATCGATAAGAGTCATTAATCAATTAGTCGCTAAATGTTAACTATTAGTTACTAACCGCTAATCGTCGAAACTCATCATAAACAATCAACAATCATCAGCCATCAATCATATATAAGTTATAATTGATAGTTAATTTTATGATCTATTTAGCGATACTATTTTTTAAACTTGGCTTTACAAGTGCTAAGATGAAGCAAGCCACAATGGAACCGATTGCGATGGATGCAAGGTAAAGAAGTGGATTACCAATTGTTGGTACTACGAAGATACCGCCATGTGGAGCGCGTAGTGTGCATTCGAAGAACATGGATAATGCACCAGCTGTACCAGCACCGATGATGCAAGCTGGTAATACGCGAACTGGATCGGCTGCTGCAAATGGGATGGCACCTTCTGTGATGAAGGAAAGGCCCATGATGTAGTTTGTGATACCAGATTTGCGTTCAGCCTCTGTGAAGCGACTAGGGAAGAATGTAGTACAAAGAGCAATTGCCAATGGAGGAACCATACCGCCTGCCATTACAGCAGCCATGATACCGTATTCTCCAGTTGCAAGAGCACCAGTACCGATAACATAAGCCGCCTTGTTTACAGGGCCGCCCATATCAACGGACATCATAGCACCAAAGATTAGACCTAATAATACGCGGCTAGTAGTGCCCATGGATTGTAAGGAGTCCATTAACCAGTGATTAAGTGCAGATACAGGAGGATTGATGATAAAGGTAATAGCGATACCGATGAACAATACGCCAAGTACAGGGTAGAATAGAACCGGTTTTGTACCTTCTAATGCTTGAGGCAAACCAGATACTAATTTCTTAACTAATAATACCAAATAACCTGCTGCGAAACCGGCAATCAATGCGCCTAGGAAACCAGAGCCACCTTGGTTAGCTAATAAGCCACCAACGAAACCAGCTACAAGACCTGGACGGTCCGCAATACTCATAGCGATGTAACCCGCTAATACTGGTAACATGAAGCCAAAGGAAGCTCCACCGATTTGCATTAAGAAAGCCGCAAGAGGTGTACCGGAACCAAAGTTTTTAGGATTCGCTGGATCGAATACGTCGAATAAGAAGGCGAGGGCAATCAAGATACCGCCACCGATAACAAATGGCAACATGTGAGATACACCGTTCATCAAATGTTTGTAGATTTGACGACCTACGCTATCAGATGCGCTAGCTGCAATCTCAGCAGCTTCGCGGTCAGCCGCAGATGCTTGATATACGGCAGCTGTGCCAGCCATAGCTTCTGTTAGTAGCTCTTCCGCTTTATTGATGCCATTCGCTACCTTAGTTTGAATCATAGGTTTACCGTCAAAGCGTGCCATTTCTACTTGGCGATCGGAAGCTACGATAATACATTTAGCATGTGCAATTTCTTCTGCTGTAAGAGCATCTTTAACGCCAGAGGCACCGTTCTTTTCTACTTTTAAGGAAATACCCATTTCTTTAGCCTTGCGTTCTAAAGATTCAGCAGCCATGTAGGTATGTGCGATGCCAGTAGGACAGCCTGTAACAGCTAGTACATCATAATGCGGGTTATCTACAGAAATCTTAGGTGCTACCTTTTCAATTGCTTCCGTAGCCTTTGCTTCGATAGCATCGGTAATGCTGGTTGCTTTTTGATCCTCTGTTGGTTTGATATATCCTTCTACAGATGGGTCAAAGTTTCCTTCTTCTTTAGCTGTAATGAGATCTAAGAATCGATCAACAGTAGCCGCTTGAATTAGGGCTTCTTTGAAGTCTGGGTCAATCACCATAGTTGCTAGTTTGCTCAATACCTCTACATGAGTGTCAGCCGCGCCTTCTGGAGCAGCAATCATAAAGAATAGGCGAGATGGTTGACCATCAAGTGCTTCAAAATCCACACCGTTAGGCACGACCATAGCGGCTAGGCCTGCTTCTTTTACGCCTGCAGATTTAGCATGTGGTGTGGCAATACCGTCGCCAAGGCCTGTAGAACCAGACTCTTCACGAGCGAACACTGCTTTTAAATATTCTGCCTTGTCTGTCAAGTGGCCGCCTTTGTCCATCAATTCACCTAAGGTGTAAATGGCGTCAGCCTTTGTGACAGGATCTGCGTTCAACAGGATAGATTGCGGTTTTAATAAATCAGTGATTTGCATATGTGTACTCCTTGATGCAAATAAAACATAAAATTATTTAACTCGTACTTGTGAAAGTAGTGTTTCTACTTCTTCAAGGGTTGCGAGGTTTTCAGAGTAGGCAGAGGCAGATCCACTGGAGATGCCCCAGTAGAGCGCCTCTTGTAATTTACCTGTCTTTTCATAGCCCGTAATAAAGCCAGCGACCATGGAATCGCCAGCGCCTACGGAATTTACGAGTGTTCCTTTAGGGGCAGGACTCGTGTATACAGTGCCGTCAGCAGCGACCAAGATAGCTCCATCACCAGCCATGGAGATGAGCACGTGTTGTGCACCTTTCTCTTGTAATGCTTTAGCAGCTTCTACAAGGTCATCCTTTGTAGCGAGAGTGCGACCAAAGATTTCGCTAAGCTCGTGATTATTTGGCTTAATTAAGAATGGTTTATAAGGCAAGACTTTTGTGAGTAGATCTTTTGTAGCATCGACTACGATGCGAATATTTTTATGTTGTAAGCGATCCATAATGAGTTCGTACATATCGCTTGATAGACTAGAAGGAATGCTGCCAGCAAGGATTAAGGTATCCTTTTCGGTCAATGCATCAAGCTGTTTGTATAGGGCCTCTAATTCGTCGGCACCGATGATTGGGCCGCGGCCGTTAATCTCTGTTTCCTCATCAGAGGCCTTTACCTTAACATTGATGCGGGTTAATCCTTCGCGAAGTCGGATGAAATCTTCTTTTACGCCGAAGTTCTTGAGTTGTGTTACGATTTCTTCGCCTGTAAACCCTGCGATGAAGCCGAGTGCTGTCGTATCCATGCCAAGATTATTGAGCACGATAGATACGTTGATACCTTTGCCGCCACCGAGAACGTATTCTTGGATGGTGCGATTAATAGTGCCCGTCTTGAGGTGATCAAGGCGCACGATATAATCGAGAGCTGGATTAAAGGTAATAGTGTAAATCATACAATTTCCCCTTTTGAGATAATACTAATTAGCGTATGATTGATTGATCTTGCTTCCGTAGTCGTAACCAATAGATGAGTGGTACTAGATATAGGAAGAAGGCAAATGGTACGTAACCTGCTGAACTTGTACCCATCATGACAACGGGCACGTAGGCAGCGATATTCCACGGTTGCAATGGAGCGATGAGGATGCCGCTATTTTCAAAGTCTAGCATTACATCTTCGTCTTGAATGCCTCGCTGCGCGTAGGTAATACGCATAATAGAGTGCGTCATAACTACCGCAATAGCTTGGCTGCATCCAATAGCACCTGTTAAAAAGGCAAGACCTACATTGGCAGCAAATATATCGCTCCGTGTTTTAGCTCGTTCTAACAGTTGTCGTATGTCGTTCCAGAAGCCAACCCCTTCAAGCATGCCTGAAATGGCAGTAGCCATAAAAATTGAAAGGGTAGGGATAAACATCGTTTGTAGACCGCCGCCATGAATGATATTAGCTAGTGGATTATAGTGCGGTAGTTCAAAGCCTGTTAAGGTATACCATCCCAACTCTGAGAGGCTCGCATCCTGATTGGTATAGGCTAGAATGGCCGCCGCTAATGCACTGAGTCCGATAGGCCAACGGATAGATACTTTCAAAGGCAATAGACCAATGACGATGATGACTGGAATCCATAATGTCCAATCGATATTGAAAATAAAGTGAATTGTATCGGATAGTAAACTATTTTCGTAATTGAGTGGGTACCACTGAGATAGTAATAGATACAACACTGTAGAGATGATGAGTGCTGGAATACCATCTTTAAACATAATGGGAATATTCGTCGATACCTTTGTATGGGTCAAGGCCGCTACAAGAGATGCACTAGAGGATAGTGGACCGTTTCGATCACCAAAGTAAGCACCTGCAATAATGGCACCAACTACGATATTTTCTGGAATACTTCCAGCTCTTGCCATGGTGATGAGTACGATGCCTATCGTTCCTACAGTGCCCAGTGCAGTACCTAACAGCATACTCACTATGGCTGTTATTAAAAAGGCACAGACGATAAAGATGGATGGATCAATTAAATCGATACCTGTGGCGATAATCATAGGAATAACGCCTGCTGCTTGCCACATGGCGATGAGCCAACCGATGAGAAGGAAGATTTGCATCACTATGATGGATGTTTTCGCACCTGTCCAAGATAGGTTTAATAATTCTTTTAGGGCATATCCTTTGCGGTAGAACACGTAGGCCATGATGCTCCATACGACAATCAAGGCATAACCAATAGCGATGCTATTGGCTACGGCTATGAGGATGACGAGAATGGATGCAAGTAGTCCCAAAAGGGGCTCTATATTCCGTGGTATGAGTGTGCGACCCTGTTGGTACCTTAGGAACGCATTTAATATAAGTTGTAACCACTTCATTTTAATCGATAGGAAGTTCTGTTTCGAAGACTTCCTCAGCCGGGCCTGTCATGAGCACCGTGCCATCCTCCAAGTATGAAATATGCAATGTTCCTAAATAGAGTTCCACATCTACTTCGCGGCCTGTTAAGCCCTTTTCAAAGGACATAGCGGCAGAGGCACAAGATCCTGTTCCACAAGCTAAAGTAGCGCCAGCGCCGCGTTCCCATGTGCGCACCTTGATGTGTTTGTCGTTTACCACTTCAATGTAGTTTACATTGGTGTTGGCAGGGAAGGCATCGTGCTTTTCAAGGATAGGGCCTTGTGTTGTAACAGGGGCTTTTGTAATGTCGTCGATGAATACCTCCGTATGAGGCACACCGAGCAATACAGAACTCACTGTTACGGTTTCACCGTTTACATTAAGGTCTACGTCGATAACCTTATCCATGTTTACATTCATAGGAATGTCTTGGGCCTTAAAAAATGGTTTGCCCATGTCTACAGTAACTTGTGTGACTATACCGTTTTCGATAGTCAATGTAGGCTTCATTACGCCAGCTAAGGTTTCAATGGTGAAAGTCTCCTTCGTTGTTTCACCGTGTTCATAAGCGTATTTGGCAAAGCAACGGATGGCATTACCGCACATTTCTGCTTCACTACCATCGGAGTTGATGATGCGCATGCGCACATCACAGGTTTCGGAAGGAACTAGGATAGCAAGACCATCAGCACCAATACCCGTGCGACGATCGCAAAGGCGGATGGCGAGGTCTGTGTAGTCTTTAGACGTCCCTTGTGGGTCGGCAAAGAGGATGAAGTCATTGCCGAGACCATGCATTTTCGTTAATTTCATAAAGTCTCCTATCAATAAGTAAGACTTTCACCATGAAGCCCGTGAAAGTCTCATATGTTTATTATTATATATTCTATATTATAATATTATATCATAAATAGGTCCTAAGCATGGCATGGAATCGTATAAATTTATAGCAAAATAAAGGGAAAATAAGGAAAGCTTACAACGTTTATTGAGAGTTATAGTAAAACAAAAAATGCCCCATATGGGACGGTTATTTAAGGGAGTATAGGTATTTGGATTACTTTATTGTTTAACAGAGAAATGATAAAATAAAGAGTAATGTAGTTAATCGTAATAGAAAGAGGAACACATATGCGAATTCAAGGGATTTCTGGATCTCGTGGCGTTGCAGTAGGCAATGTATATAGATATATTCAAGAGGAAATTGTCATTCCTGATTACAATGTAACGGAAGACAAGGTAGAAGAAGAAATTGGCAAGTTTGCAACTGCTATGGCATCTACCTTAAAACAATTGGATACTATTCGTAAAAAAGCGTTGGATGAAATGGGGCCAGAAGAGGCGGCTATTTTTGAAGCGCATATGCAAATTGCTCAAGACCCATCCTTATCTGACGGAATTAAATCCCTTGTTGAGTCTAGCCATATGAATGTGGGAGCGGCTACGGCTCAAACAATTGAAACCTTTGCAAATATCTTTCTCGGCATGGAAGACGCCTATATGCGTGAACGAGGCGCAGATATTAAGGATATCGGTGATCGTTTGATGCGTAATATGTTAGGCATGAACCCTCGCGGTTTATCACATATTTCTGGCGAGGTTATCTTGGTGGCTCATGATTTGGCACCATCTGATACGGCATCCCTTGATAAAGCGGTAGTAAAAGGTATCGTTACGGCAGCAGGTGGCCCTACATCTCATGCGGCTATTATGGCTCGCACCTTAGAGATTCCTGCAGTTATGGGCGTTGGTGATATTGAAAGCTTTGCAGATGGCGATAAGGCAGTCGTTCTTGGTACGGATGGTATCGTGGAAATCAATCCATCTGATGCGGATTGGACGGAGTATACAAATCAAGCGTTGGCGTTCCAAGAAGAGTTAAAACGGTTACGCGAATCCGCTAATCTTGAAGCTACTACCATTGATGGTCATCATGTAGAACTATTCGGCAACATTGGTAAGGCGAAGGATGCTAAACATGCGCTCACTATGGGCGCACAAGGTATTGGTTTGTATCGTACAGAATTCCTTTACATGGAAAACGATGAACTGCCTTCGGAAGATGTACAATTTGAAGAATATAAAAAGGTGGCCCAAGAGATGAAGGGGCAGCCTGTTATTATCCGTACCATGGACATCGGTGGAGACAAGGAATTGAAATGCCTTGATTTACCAAGTGAAATGAATCCATTCCTAGGATATCGCGCTATTCGTATATCCTTAAATCGTCCAGACATCTTTAAGGTACAATTGCGTGCCTTATTACGAGCTAGTGCGTTTGGTGATATTCACATCATGTATCCTATGATTGCTTCCGTTGAGGAAGTGAAGCAAGCGAATGCTATGCTTAGTGAATGTAAGGAGGAACTGGAGGCTGAGGGTAAGGATTTCAACAAGGATATCAAGGTTGGCATCATGATCGAAGTACCAGCGGCAGCTGTTATATCTCCAATCCTTGCTAAATATGTAGACTTCTTTAGTATCGGTACGAATGATCTTTGCCAATACACATTGGCAGTAGACCGTATGAACGAAGCAATCGGTAGCTTGTATCAACCATTGCATCCAGGCGTGTTACGTCTTATTAAGCACGTCATTGACGCTAGTCATGAGCAAGGTAAATTTACAGGTATGTGTGGTGAGCTTGCTAGTGATCCTGTGGCGACCATGATTTTATTAGGTTTTGGTCTCGACGAATTTTCCATGACTGCTTCTTCGATTCCTCTTATTAAAAACATCTTGCGTTCTGTTTCCAAAGCAGAATGTGAAGAGGTGGCAAATAAAGTACTTACTATGGACACAGCAGAAGAGATTACAGAATACGCTAAATCTGTATTAGCTGAAAAAGGTTTACTATAATCTAGTTTTACCTTAAATAGAATCATTACATAGCAAATACGATGTAATATACTTGAATTGAAATGCGTAATATTGATACAATATATCTATTAGAACGTATGGATAGGCACCGCCTATCGAGATAGAAAGAGGTTATCATGAAAGAATTAACAGTAGAAATTACTAACGAATCCGGTTTACATGCTCGTCCTGCTACAGCTTTCACACAATTGGCGGCTAAATTTGCATCCAAAGTGACCATCGCTGCTAATGGTAAAACAGCAGATGCTAAATCCATCTTAACTGTATTGACCTTGGGTGCTACAAAAGGCACATCCGTTACCTTGGCTGCTGACGGTGCTGACGAAGATGAGGCACTCACTGCATTGAGCGAATTCTTAACAACTAACCACGATTAATATGAGGGTAACAAAAAGGACCCTACATTTTGAACTGCACCTCCAAAAATTATGTCCAATTTTTGGGTGCAATTCATTTGTAGAGTCCTTTTTTATTTACCCATATTTGCAAAGCGCTCTACAGCTTTTGTAAAGTCGCTAATGGTTTTTTCTACGTCACCATGTTCAATACCATCTCGTACGCAGTGGTTGATATGACCTTCAAGAATTACTTGTCCTACTTTATGTAGTGCAGACTTAGCTGCATTAATTTGGCTCAACACATCTTCGCAGGGAATGTCTTCTTCAATCATTCGATCAATAGCTTGCACTTGACCTAAGATTTTACGCAATCGACGATGCAGATTTTCTGAATCCATACACTGTTTCATTTTACTCCTCCATAGGCATGTTTTTATCATCTTATATATTATACTCTATTTAAAGTTTTTAATACAACTTAATAAGTATAACTAATATGCATTAATCGGTATTTATAGATATATAGTATTGTGCCGTTATAAGATATATTAAATATATTTGTAGTATGAGTGGACGTAAAAACTAGTGTTTTACATATCTTCTTATTGATTGATGTGATACAATACATTTAATATACTTTATATTTGTATATGTATATAAGGTATTGTATATATGGCTAGATTATAAACCTATATTTACATGTGTTTATATTACAGACCTTTAAGAAATAGGTGAAAGAAATGAAAGTATTTCGCTACCTTCGAAATCTAGTGGTGTTCGTGGTGGTCATGATTTTGGCTATGTTTATATATGACGGATATCATAGCTTTCAAGGGACAAATCATGAGAGTAAAGCTCATACACTTGTTGAAAAACAAATAGAACAAAGTGAAGACACGCTCAGTCGTACGGAGCGAATTATACGACTGTTTACATTTAGAGATAAAGTACAGATAGCTCTTAATCAACGTGTTTCAAAAGAGCATTGGGTGAAAGGGGATGTTATTCCTGAGTATACAAAGAATGCACTAATCGCTATTGAAGATAAGCGGTATTATAAACATGGAGCTATTGATGTACTCGGTATTATTCGCGCCTTGTACACAAATACCATAGCAGGTGAAACGCTAGAAGGCGGTAGTACTATTACACAACAACTCGTAAAAAATCTGTTCCTTTCATCGAAGCGCATCATGAGCCGTAAGGTGGAAGAGGCTATTCTCGCTAGTGAAATGGAACATTACTATTCTAAGGAAGAGATCCTTACCATGTATTTGAATACCGTATATTATGGTCATAATTATTATGGTATCTACGAAGCAGCTCACGGATATTTTGGTACGAGTCCTAGTCGATTAACATTGGGGCAAAGCGCTTTGCTTGCTGCATTACCCAATGCACCGTCCTATTTAGATCCTTATACGAACTATGAAGGGGCTAAGGCTCGACAAAAGCTGGTGCTCGAACAAATGGTAGACCAAGGCATGATTACACAAGCCGAAGCAGACTATGCGTACGAACAAGAGCTGGAGTTGGTAGAAGAATAATAGTAGCAATTTATTGAATAATGTATTGACATAAAAATATGCAACATCATTAATGATGTTGCATATTTTTTATTCTAATATACTACTTTTTAATTCTATAATATTAGAATTTGATTCGTTAAAATCGTATTTATATATCGATGCAATAAAAATTTGATTGTCTGGAAAGTCTTTTTTTAAGATGCTAAACATCAATCTAACATTGTCTAAATCCAACTCTTTTGCACTAGGTGAATCAATAATAATTGGTAATTTTATGCCTAATAGTTTTTCGGTTTCTTTTAAATATGACATTTTGAATGAGAATACTAGCTTTTGTAGTAGAGCTCCAGACAATTCTTTCAAATTAGAAGTGAATATGTATTCTAAAGAGATGTCTTCTCCAGAGTTTATATTCAATAGAGCTACATATGTTTTAATTGATTTATATAGAGAAATTGCTGCTGCGTTGTTTTCTTTAGTTAATATTTTGATTTCATTATCAACTCTATTTTTCTTTACTGTTAATTTTCGGATATGTTCTTCTAATAAGTTTTGGTTAATGTGTAATTTTGATAACGTAGAATTAAATTTTTGCGTCCATGATTGGGTAATAAATAAAGTATCTTGATCATCTGGTGGAATTATGTCTTTTTCTAATTTTTTAATTTTAGATTGTACTTGATTAATATCTTGGGAAATAAATCTCAATCTGCTTTTTAGTGAATCAATAGTGTCATTGTATCCCTCAATTTTATCGCTAGTTAAAGGTATAATTTCGTTATTTATACGAATCATAAGTTTCATACTTTCTATGTAGGCTTTGAAGTTTTTATTATCACTTAAAAGTTGGTCTATTTGCTCTTTTTCTCTTTTTAATCTACGATACTCTATTTTTAACATTTCCAATTTATTAAGCAAAGCTGAATCAAAGTCGGTTATATTATCTTTAGCTTCATCTTGAATTGATTTTTGGTACTCTGATATTTTTATTATTTGTTTGTATTGTTTTATCTCTTGATTTATACTATCTCTTTTTTGTAATAATTTATCATTACTTTTATTGCCTAGTCCTCTAATTAACTCTTCAATGTTAAAATGAATACTACCAATCACTGTACCTCTATTTAATAATGTCCAGCCTTTTTCTTGATCAATATAGAATGTCCCTAATAAATTATTTATAATATCAGTATTCGAAGTATTGAAAATTATTTGATGGATATTTTTCTCTTCTCCAGGTAAGCTGAATGTTGTTATCTTTTTGTTTTGGGTTAATGTAATTTGCTCTCGGCGTTCGCGCGTTAACTTAATTAATCCTAACACTTCATGTTCTAGTATAAGGTTTATTTCTAAGCACTCAAATTTAAAATTTTTAGTATTTGGAATATTAAACCCGAGTGCGTATAAGAGTAGTCTAATGAGAGTTGTTTTTCCAGAACTGTTTTTTTTACTATATATGATATTTGTTTTATTTGAAAATGAAAAAGTTTTTTCAAAGAAACCTTGTTTTATGATAAGAGTAGTTAGTCGCATATATTTGCTCCCTGTTTTAGTTTAGCTATTTCATGCCTTTTAGTTAAAATACAGTATATTATAACTTTTGAAAGTTTTTCTTTAATGTCTATTGGTAACTCGTTAAGAAGAAATTCATCTATATAAGTTTTATAAAACTTTTCTGCAAAGTTAAAAATTTTTTGATTACCGATACTAGAGTCTCTATACTGTGAAAATTCATAAATAACCTTTGTGAAGCTTTCTACTCGCTCAGTGTTTTGTTCTATAAGGGTTAAATAGTTTCGTATGATTTCGGAGTACTCTGATTCATCAAAGTAGTCTCTAAATGTAGCTATCAGGTTATCTGGATTTATAATTATATTAATTATCGGCCAAATTAAGTCTTTTTTTCTTAAAACTATTTGGGTATCTCTTGTAGAACCATTAGTTAAAATTAGAGCGGTCCACTTTTCTAGAATTTTATTTGATAACCCCGCAATCTGAATATTGTTTGTTCCGAGAAAATCATCAATAACTCTAATGATTGATTTGCACCGCTCATTTCTATTATCTGTTTCGAATGGCAATAAATAGACGGAAAATAAACCTTTATCGATATGTATTTCGTTATTTTTAATTATATTATCGATAATTTTTTGTGCATCAGGAGGTAATTCATCATATTGACGATTTGTTTTCCCATCAAAAACATTTATTGTCCCTTGAGATTGATTTAGTGGGTTACGAGAATTAGTAATATATATAAGGTTAGTACAATTGATTTCGTTTTGCTGTAATCCTGTACATCCTTCAGATAAACTGGTTAGAGATTTTTTTAAGTTTTTTCGGACATTTTGAAAATCAGTCAGTGGTTTTGTAATTGATTTTGCCTGAGCTAATATATGGCTACCATTAAATAAGGTTATATCAATATCTTCATAGTTGCTTTCTAGACGTAATGATTGTAAATTATTAATATTTTCTAGTGCTAATACTATAGCTGCATTTGCTTGAAAGTCAAAACCGAATATAACACTGGTTGCTTCTCTATTAGGCATTTTATTTCCTCCTATGCTTTTCTTTAATTATATAATTTTGATAAAAAAATATATACTAATAAATTTAAGGGATGAGTTTGGTATAATAGTTACGTTTCGAAAAATATTATTTAATTGTATAAAAATAATGCTTGCATTTATAATTATACAGGTGTATACTATTTTTTGTCAGAAGGAGAAAATGCCTGTCGGGGATAGAAAATACCACGGTGCTTTCACAATTATCTGATATTGTATTGATTATATGAGTTTAAATAGATAGTGGTTTATGAGGTGTTATCATGGGTAAAGCAAATAAAGTAGTACTCGCATATTCTGGTGGTTTAGATACTTCTGTTATCATTCCTTGGTTAAAAGAAAATTATGGTGCTGAAGTTATTGCTGTGTGTGTAGACTTGGGCCAACCTGAGGATTATGATGCAGTTGAAAAGAAAGCAATCAAATCTGGTGCTTCTAAAGCGTATATCGTTGACGCTAAGGAAGAGTTTGTAAAAGATTATGTATGGCCTACTGTAAAAGCTGGTGCAATCTACGAAGGTAAATATTTATTAGGCACATCCTTCGCGAGACCTTTGATCGGTAAAATCCTTGTAGATATTGCCAAAAAAGAAGGCGCTGATGCAATCGCTCATGGTGCAACTGGTAAAGGTAATGACCAAGTTCGTTTTGAGTTGACTATCAAAGCATTAGCTCCTAACATGAAAATCATCGCTCCTTGGAGAGAATGGGATTTGAAATCTAGAACAGACTGCATGGAATATGCTGCTAAACACGATATTCCAGTTGTAGCTACGAAGTCTCATCCATATTCTATGGACCAAAACGTATGGCATTTGTCCCATGAAGGCGGCGATCTTGAAAATCCAGCAAATGCTCCTAAAGATGACGTGTACTTGGTAACCCATACACCTGAACAAGCTCCAGATGAAGCTGGTTATGTAACTGTATCCTTCAAAGAAGGTGTACCAGTAGCTGTAGATGGTCAAGAAGGCACTCCATTACAATTATTAGAAAAACTCAACGAAATCGGTGCACACTATGGTGTAGGCGTTGTAGATATCGTTGAAAATAGATTGGTAGGTATGAAATCCCGTGGTGTTTATGAAAACCCAGGTGGTTCCATCATCATGTATGCTCACAGAGAGCTTGAATATCTCTGCCTCGACAGAGCTACATACCACTACAAAGAACTCATTGCTAATAAATACGCTGAACTCGTATATGATGGCATGTGGTTCGCACCATTGATGAATGCGTTACAAGCGTTTGTTGACGAAACTCAAAAAACTGTAACCGGTGAAGTAAAACTTAAATTGTACAAAGGAAATATCATTTCTGCAGGTAGTACTTCTCCATATTCCTTGTACAGCGAAGATTTCGTAACATTCGAAGAAGATGATGTATACGATCAATCTGATGCGGAAGGCTTCATCAACTTGTTCGGTTTACCACTCAAAATTAATGCATTGATGAAAGAGAAAGCAGGTAAATAATGGCTAAATTGTGGGGCGGGCGTTTCACAAAAGGCACTGATAAAGCGGTAGAGGATTTTACATCCTCTATCGCTTTTGATGCGCGGATGTACGCCGAAGATATTGCAGGCAGCAAGGCACATGCGACTATGCTGGCAAAACAACATATTATCTCCGACGCAGATCGAGATGCTATTTTAGCAGGTTTAACGAAGATTAAAAATCAAATCGATAAAGGGGAATTTCCGTTCTCCGTGGCTCTAGAAGATATTCATATGAATATTGAAAAACGCCTTACTGATGATATCGGTGAAGCCGGTGGTCGTTTGCACACAGGCCGTAGCCGTAATGATCAGTGTGCAGTTGACTTGCACATGTACGTGCGTAAAGTTGTTGTGGAAATGGGCGAGCTCATTGTAGATATGCAGAAGGCTCTCATTGAAACAGCTGAAAAATATAGTGACGTTATCATGCCTGGTTATACGCATTTACAACGGGCTCAACCTGTTTTATTTGGGCATCATATGATGGCTTATTTCTCCATGTTAGAACGCGATTTTGATCGTCTCTTGATGGTATTTAAACATGCGGACATCATGCCTCTTGGGGCCGGCGCATTAGCTGGCTCTACATACGGCATTGATCAAACATATACGCAAAAGCTTTTGGGCTTTTCTCGTATTTACGAAAATAGTATGGACGCCGTATCTGACCGTGACTACGTAGTTGAATTCTTGTCCTTTGCATCTCTAGTAATGATGCATTTGAGTCGTCTTAGCGAAGAGTTGATCTTGTGGTCTACCAATGAGTTCAATTTTATTGAACTTGATGATGCTCACTGCACGGGCTCTAGTATTATGCCGCAAAAGAAAAATCCTGACGTTTGCGAGCTGGTTCGTGGTAAAACAGGCCGTACCTATGGTCATTTGTTAGGCCTTTTAACAACTTTGAAAGGCTTGTCTCTTACATACAACAAGGATATGCAAGAGGATAAAGAAGGTATCTTCGATGCTATTGATACAGTACACTTCGCATTGTCCATTAATGCGGCTATGATTCGTGGTATGAAGGTCAATGGGGCTCATATGAAAGCAGTCTTGGATGACGACTTCTCCAATGCTACAGATATGGCGGATTATCTTGCGAAGAAAGGTGTTCCATTCCGTGAAGCCCATGAAATCGTAGGTAATGCGGTGCATCATTGCATCGAAAAAGGTTGTGTACTCCTTGATCTATCCGTAGAGGACTTCAAAGCTATTTCCAACCATTTTGATGCAGATATTCTTGACGCTATCTCCATCGAAGCTTGTGTTGCAGGTCGTAATAACTATTCTGGTACGGCTCCAGAATGTGTGGAACGACAACGTAATAATGGTAAAATCATTATCGCTGCTGAGGAAAAGCAAATTGCTGAATGGAAAGAAATCGTTGAATCTGTAGAAGAGTAGAGCTTAGTGCGGAATAAGTAGTAGATAAAAATAAAGAATAGTTATCAATAAAATCTGGAAAAATAAGATCGATATACATATAAGGATTTCATTAAGGGTCTAATATTGCCCATTATACTTATATGTATATCGATTTTTTATTTAAAAGCTAGACGATACCTATAAAGCCCAAAATTCTAATTGATAATCCACTATTAAAATGATGTATTTACATGTACATATATAGTGGACTGTGAGAGAATAATAGTCTTGTACTAGGACACTATAACCGTGATAGATAGGAAAAATTACGTCTATACACAGAATAAAATGGGGTAAAAATATACTTTGCTACAATTAAAATGAGTTCTGTTCGATTTTGATGATAAATTACCTATGATTTATTCAATTCGTGTAATATACCTTGTCCGCCAATAAAGTACTTTTATTTTGGTTTCATAGGTGTTATTATTTAACTCGTAATAAGAATAAAAACGGTAAATTCACATTCAAGCCCATCACAGCACGAACTGAATTTACTTAGCGGTATATATATTTTAAGTGAATTATGGACGAGAAAAAATTCACCTTAGTGAAAGGGGATTGATACATGAAAACCACCGCTAAAAAAATGTCTGTATTCCAGCTAACCACAATGGTAGCAGCCAATATGCTAGGAGCTGGGATCATTATGTTACCAACTAATTTGGCTCAAGTTGGTACTATTTCAGTTTTATCTTGGCTCGTGACAGCTGTGGGTGCGCTTTTACTAGCGTATATTTTTGCTCAAGCGGGTATGTTCTCCCAAAAACAAGGGGGCATGGGCGGTTATGCAGAACATCGCTTCGGTAAAACTGGACATTTTATGGCGAGCTATGCTTACAGCATATCTCTCATCATTGCTAATATCGCCATCGCGGTATCTGCCGTAGGTTATGGCGCAGCTTTCTTTGGTGTTGACCTCAATGCGACACAAACAAGTCAGGTAACAATTGTGCTCTTGTGGTTTGCAGCGATTCTAAACTTCAGAGGGAATCGTTTCACAGGTCGACTCAGCAATATGACTATTTGGGGCTCTATTGTTCCGGTTTTATTAATCGGTACAATCGGCTGGTATTGGTTTGATCCATCTATCTATTGGGCGGCATGGAACCCAAATGATCTTCCGCTTTATGATGCGGTAAAACAATCTATTTCCCTAACTTTATGGGGCTTCCTAGGATTTGAGTCCGCAGCGGCTAATGCTGATGCTGTTGAGAATCCAAAGAAAAACGTACCTATCGCAACTGTGGCGGGTACATTAGCAGTGGCAGTGGTTTATATCTTGTCCACAAACGTTATGGCAGGTATTGTGCCTAACGTTGATTTATTAAATTCTAACGCACCATTCGGTTTGACATTCGTATACATGTTCAATGATACAATTGCAAACATCGTTATGGCTGCTATGGTTATTTCTTGCTTTGGCGCTTTGCTTTGCTGGCAATTCACATTGTCTCGCGTCTTCAAAAGTGCAGCAGAACATGGTTACTTCCCTAAAATATTCGCTCGTGTAAATAGCAAAGATGCTCCTGTTCGTGGTGTATTGATTTTACTCGCTGTTGAAACATTACTTACTTTATTCACTGCAAGCGAATCCTTGCGTGAGCAGTTTGAAATCCTAGTAAACTTAGCGGTTGTAACTAACGTAGTACCGTATGTATTGTGCATCTTGGCAGTACCTACAATGATGCGTATGGCTGGCGTAGCTGAAAGTCGTATTAAACACTCTAATTACTTGTTCGGTATAGGCGTTCTTTACTGCCTATATGCAATCTACGCATGTGGCTTTGATGCTATGGTAGGTAGCGCAGTGGCAGTAAGCATAGGCTTGGTGATCTATGTTTTGCGTAAAGCGTGGGATACACGCAGAGCACACCGCTTACAACAAAGTATTGATTAACTGAATACATCTCGTCTTATTAGAGGCTATTACTTGGTAATAGCCTCTTTTTTATCATAATCATGCATTAGACTTATAATTAATGCGAGCTAGATATGAAAAAATATAAAGAGTATTATTATTAATCAAATTTTTGCTGTGTATAAAAAGATTTTATAATAAAGTTTTTACATTGCTTTATTATTATTAAAATTAATATATATACCGTCATATACAGTAAATATAATAAAAAATTATTTATATAAGTTAATTTATATAATTTTATGCAGGATTGTGAATTTAATCATTAATCAATATTTTTTATCAGTATAAAAATTATATTGAAAATATGCGAAATACATATACCCATAAGGGGTATATGTATTGTAAATAGAGTGTTAATATAGTATATTTATAATCGATAAAAATGAATGAACTAGTGAGTGTCGGTATTTACCGAGCGTAAAAGAGGAAAATGGGTGAAAAACCCATACTATGCAAATAGCTGTAATGAGGAGCAAGGTTTCATTATAGGGTCACTGGGAAACTGGGAAGGCCGAAATGTTGCGATGAATCAGAGTCAGAAAGCCTGCTCTAAAGGCATGGTATACATATGCTGTGCTTAATTTGGGTTAGTCGGGCGACTAACCTTTTTTCGTTCCCTAGCCTTTAAGCTTCATCGCTATATAAAAAAGCTAGTACCATTAGTTTGTCATTTGAATTGTTGTTAGTGTTTAGAGAGTTTAGGAGGCGCCTATGGGCAAACGCTTTGTCAAACAATTGGGGCAATTTATTGTTACCTTGTTTGGCATCACATTTTTGACATTTTGTCTCACCTATTTAGCACCAGGTGACCCAGTAACGATGTTACTTGAAACGGCAGATACTATCGTATCTCAGGAGCTTATCGATGAAACTCGAGCTCAGCTTGGGTTAGATAAACCATTTGTAGTACAGTATGCAAACTGGGTCGTCAATGCCGCACAAGGTGATTTAGGGATGAGTTATTCTGCTAAAAAACCAGTAGTAGATCGTATGTTGGAGGCTTTACCAGGTACATTAATGTTAGCGGGTACGGCTTTAGTATTTACGCTGCTCTATGCATTGCCTGCAGGTATTATAAGCGCCTTAAATCGTAACAAATGGGTTGATTATGTGTTGAGATTTCTATCCTTCGTAGGCGTATCTATGCCTACGTTCTGGTTAGGTCTTGTACTGATTTACATCTTCGGTCTTAAATTGGGCCTTGTACCGATTGCATCCTCTCGAGTGACTGCGTCTGGTGTTATTTTGCCCGCTATTACTTTGGCAGTTGTTGTTGGGTCTAAATACATGCGTCAAGTGCGGCTCGTTATCCTTGAGGAAATGCAAAAGGATTATGTTATTGGCGCTCGTGCTCGCGGTGTTAGTGAGATAAAAATTTTATTCGGTCATATTTTACCTAATGCGGTGTTACCACTCATCACTATTCTTGGTGTTGTTATTGGTTGGTTACTAGGTGGTGTGGCAGTCGTAGAAATGGTATTCTCTTGGCCGGGACTTGGGAATATGGCAATTTATGCTATTACTATGCGCGATTATCCATTGATTGAAGGTTTTGTGTTGTGGGTTGCTTTAGCATATATGTGTATTAACGCATTGGTTGATGCATCATATATCTTATTAGACCCTAGATTGAAAAGGGAGAGAGCATAATGGCAGAATTTATTCAAAAACATAAATTGTTCTCTTTCTATAGTGGGTTGATGATTATCATTGTTCTCATCGCTATCTTTGCACCCTGGCTTGCACCGGGCGATGCTTTCACCTCAAATATAAATCAGGCATTGCAAGCACCAAGCAGCCAACATTGGTTTGGTACAGATAAATTAGGACGTGATGTATTATCTCGTATCATTTATGGTACTCAATTATCCTTGTTCATGGGCGTATCCATCGTCGTTATCATGGTGAGCATTGGTACTATCATCGGTGCTATAGCAGGATATTTTGGCGGCAAAGTCGAAATGGTCCTCATGCGCCTAGCTGATATTATGTTATCATTCCCTGGTATCGTATTGGCTATTGCTATTGCTGGTATTCTAGGTGGTAGCATTGTAAATACGATTTTAGCCTTATCTGTTGTAGGTTGGGCAAAATATGCTCGTATTGTACGTTCTATGACGCTCAAGGTGCGCGGTGAGGAATATGTAACGGCTGCTGTTATGATGGGCGCATCTACGACGGCCATCATCAGACGTCATATCATTCCTAATATTATGCCTCTCGTTATTACAACAGGTGCATTAGATATCGGGGCTATCATGATTGAGGTAGCAGGTTTATCCTTCCTTGGCTTTGGTGCTCAGCCACCGACTCCAGAATGGGGTCTTATGCTTAACGAGGGTCGCCAGTACTTGCAAACGAGTCCATGGCTCATGGCATTCCCTGGTATGTCCATCCTTATCGTGGTTGCTATTTTTAATCTTTGGTCCGATTCCTTACGTGATGTAGTGGATCCTAAAAACCAAGGATAATATAGTATATCTATTCATGTTTTGAAAGCTTTTGGTGGTAATTTCTCTTGTAAAAGCTTCTATGTGAATAGGTATAAATAATGGTTTTTCCATCACTGACTATTTTGGATTATCATAGTCTTGATGTTTAAATGTTTTTATGTTTTGTATGTAATTGTACAAGGAGATTTTACATGAAAAAATCTTGGAAAAAGGCCCTTTTAGCAGGTCTTAGTATTGTAATGATGGGTTCCTTCATAGCTGGTTGTGGGTCTGATAATAATGGTGCTGCTAACAAAGATGTATTAAAAGTAGGCGTTACTAACTTCGCATCCACATTAGAACCTACAGAAAACTTCTTCGCATGGGTTGTAATGCGCTATGGTGTAGGTGAAACATTGGCTAAGTTTGACGAACAAATGAAACCTCAACCATGGATTGCATCTAAATGGGAAGTATCCCCAGATCATAAAACGTGGACTTTCACAATCAATGATAAGGTGAAATTCTCCAATGGTAAAAAAGTTGATGCAGCAGCTGTAAAGGCGTCTATTGAACGTGCTTTTGCAAAGTCTAATCGTGCGAAAACATTCTTCGAATATGACTCTATGGAAGCTAATGGTCAACAATTAGTTATTCATACAACAAAAGAATATCCTAATATGCCTGGCCTTTTAGCGGATCCGTTGTTCCTAATCGTTGACGTTCAAGCTGAAAAAGATGGCCGTAACTTTGCGAAGGAAGGTCCTATCGGTACAGGCCCATACGTAGTTAAATCTTTCACAAAAGAACGTGCTGAAATGGCGGCCAACGAAAATTACTGGGATGGTACAGTACCTTTCAAAACTGTAGAAATTCCTTCTATCGACGATCCTAATACGCGTGCATTGAGCTTGCAATCTGGCGATGTCGACATGGCTGTAAACATTGGGCCTGGCGAAATTGGCTTGTTCCAAGGCAATAATAAATTCAAAGTAGATGAAATTGCATCTCTTCGTGTTGTATTAGCACGTATCAACCAAAAAGGCGTTCTTGGTGACGATAAAGTACGTGCAGCTGTTATTTCTGCTACAGACCGTAAAAACTATGCTGATGTATTGTTGAAAGGTACATTTATTCCTGGTTCCGCTCCAATTCCACCATCCATGGACTATGGCTTTAACGAATTGAAAGATCCTAATGCGTATAATCCTGAACGCTCTAAACAATTATTAGCTGAAGACGGTTGGAAAGATACTGATGGCGACGGCATTCTTGATAAAGATGGCAAACCATTAACATTCAACTTCGTAGTATATAACTCTCGTGCAGAATTACCACTTTATGCAGAAGCTGTTCAAGCAGACCTTAAAAAGGTTGGCATCGATATGAAAATCAAAACTGTTGACTATAACTTGATCGATAAAATGGGTCAAGATGGCGACTATGATATGCTTATTTCCAACATCGTAACTGCTAATACAGGTGATCCAATCTGGTTCTTGGCTAACTACTGGCACACTAACGTGGATGGCTCTAACCCTCAAAACGGTTCTGGTTACTCTAACCCACAAGTTGACCAATTGTTAGATGCTGCTGAAACTGAGTTCGATCCAGCAAAACGTCGTGCATATGCAATTCAAATTCAACAATTATTGATGAATGATGGTGCTGCGTTGTTCTTAGGTTATCCTAAAACTAACATTGTTACTGGTTCTTACTTGAAAGGTGCTGTCATGTACCCAAGTGATTACTATTGGATTACTAACAAAATTACAAAATAGTAAGGAGCTATAATGGCAGAAAACATACTAACTGTAGAAAACCTTAACATCGCGTACCAAGGTGTGCCTGCTGTTATGGATGTGAATCTTACCTTGGAACGCGGCAAGGTATTAACCATCGTAGGCGAGTCTGGATCCGGTAAAACTACCGTGATTCGGGCACTGATGGGTTTATTACCTGTAGGTGGTGAAGTTACAGAAGGTTCTATGATCTTTAATGGTCATGACCTTCGTAACCTGTCTAAATCCGAATGGAGATCTTTGCGTGGTAAAGATATGGCCATGATTTTCCAAGATAGTGGTAGTGCATTAGATCCAATCGTTCGCATTGGTAAACAATTTAGAGAATTGTTTACATCTCATATTGAAATCACTAATGATGAGTGTGATCGACGAGCAATTGAGTTATTAGAATCTGTATCTCTTCCTAATGGAGCGGATATATTGCGCCGTTATCCGCACGAATTATCTGGTGGTCAACGTCAACGTGTTGGTATTGCTATGGCGTTAGCCTTAGATCCAGCATTACTCATTGGTGACGAACCGACATCTGCACTAGACGTAACAACACAATCTCAAGTGGTTATGCAAATGCTTGAACTAGCCAAAGAGCATAATTCTGCAATCGTTATGGTAACGCATAATCTTGGTGTAGCAGCGTATATGTCTGACTATATTATTGTTATGAAAAAAGGCCGCGTTGTAGATGCTGGTACACCACAAGATATTTTGGAAAATCCATCTAATGAATATACGAAACAATTAAAAGATGCTGTACCAACATTGGGAGGAGGTCGTTACATTGACTAATTATGCAGTAGAAATTAAGAATGTATATAAACGATTCCCACTTCCTACTGGTGGTGAGCTCGAAGCATGTAAGGATATTAATATAACTCTCGAAAAAGGTCAGTCCCTTGGTATTGTAGGGGAATCTGGCTCTGGGAAAACTACATTGGTTCGTATGATCATGAAGATGCTTCCTATTACGGAAGGCGAGATTTATGTAGATGGCGTAGAGATTCAACATATGAACTCTGAACAAACGAAAGAATATCGTAAAAAGATTCAAATGGTATTCCAAGATCCATCTGCAGCTTTTAACCCGCGTATGAAGGTTAAAGATATCATTCTTGAGCCACTCTATAATTTTGGTCTTCTTGAAAAGGGAAAAGAAGAGCAAATCGCAGGTGACTATCTGGAAATGGTAGATTTACCACGTGAGTTTATGCATCGCTATCCTCATGAAATGTCTGGTGGTCAACGCCAACGTGTTGCCATTGCTCGTGCTATTGTGTTAGAGCCTGAAATCCTCGTGTTAGACGAGGCTACTAGTGCTTTAGACGTATCTGTACAAGACTCCATTGCGTATCTATTGGCGCGTTTACAAAAAAAGAAAAATTTAACATACCTATTTATTGCACATGATATTGCATTCATTCGTACAATGTGCCACAAGGTGGTCGTAATGTACAAAGGTGCTATCGTTGAAGAGTTAGATGCTTTCCATTTGGCGGATGCAAAACATCCATATACAAAGGTTTTGTTGAGCTCCATCTTTGAAATTGGTCAAGATCATAAGCCGCTTACCTTGGATGAGGCTGCATTAGAAGCTTAATAGGAAAACTTACTTTCAACATTTCAAAAGCATAGCTTTGAAATGTTGAGATTTACATCGGATAGGTAAACGTAAAATAGCAGTTAGTTTCGAGACTAACTGCTATTTTTTATGCAACGTTAAGATATAAAATTTATTGATAGATATATTGAAATGTTTCTTAAATTATACATTGTGTCCATACCTAATATATAGTATAGTTGACTGTATAAAATATACCCCTATGGGTATAACGAGATATGCTCATATGAAGTGATATACATAGATTCTCTCTATATTAACTATTGTAAAAGCAGGCTATATTTACTAGATTAAGTTAATGCAACACATAGTGAGTATCTGAGCATAATAGATAGTTAATGTGTGTAGAAAGGTTAGGTGTATAAATGAAAGGATTACGCAAGGCTTTACTAATTGGTATGACACTTGGTATGACAGTACTTGGGACTGTTGGCTGTATGAATCAAGATTCTTCTTCATCTAATGATGTATTAAAGGTAGGGGCTATTAACTTTGCTGGCACATTAGAACCAACAGAAAATTATTTTAGTTGGGCCGTTGTGCGATTTGGTATAGGTGAAACGCTTATCAAGTTTGATGATCAAATGAAGGCAACCCCATGGCTAGCCACCTCTTGGAAACAAGGCGATGATAAGTTGACTTGGACTTTCACCATCAATGATAAAGTCAAATTTTCAAATGGTAATAAATTGACAGCTGAGGCGGTAAAAGAATCCTTAGAACGGACCTTTGCGAAAAGTAAACGAGCAAAAACGTTCTTTAATTATACGGAAATTACTGCTAACGGTCAGGAGTTGACCATCAAGACTGACAAGGAATATTATAACTTGCCCAACTTGTTAGGTGATCCATTGTTCTTGATTATGGACGTGACAGCAGAAGCGAATGGTCGTGATATTGCAAAGGAAGGTCCTATTGGTACTGGTCCATATGTAGTATCTTCTTTCACAAAAGAGCGTGCTGAACTAAAACGTAACGATAATTACTGGGATGGCAAGGCAGGCTTTGCGAAGGTTGAAATCCCGTCCATTAATGATGCGAATACACGTGCTATGGCGTTACAATCTGGTGATGTAGATATGGCTATTAGCATTGGACCTGGTGAATATAGTATCTTCCAAAATGATAAGAATTTTACTATTTATGAAATGGCTTCCTTGCGTGACGTATTTGTTCGTATGGGGCAAAAAGGGAAACTACGAAATCCAAATCTACGTGCAGCCCTTATTGCAGCGGCTGATCGTGAGTCTTATGCGAAAAATCTTATGAAGGATACATTTGTAGCAGGTAAGGCTCCATTGCCACCGTCCATCGATTATGGCTTTAACCAATTGCGCGACCCTAATAAATATAATGTAGAGCGCGCTAAAGAATTACTTAAACGGGAAGGTTATGAAGATACGAATGGTGATGGCATTGTCGATAAAGATGGTGAAAATCTAGTACTTGATTTTTATGCCTATACAACTCGTCCTGAATTGCCATTATATGCGGAAGCATTACAAGCGGACTACAAGAAGATTGGTGTAGATTTACGAATTAAAATCGTGGATTATGCTGTCATCGACACATTAGCTCAATCTGGTGATTATGATATGATTATCTCCAGTGTTGTAACTGCTAATACAGGTCAACCAGTATGGTTCTTGAAACAATATTGGGGGACAGGCGTTGAAATTAATGGCTCTGGCTTCTCAAATCCTCGTTTCGATGAATTGTTGGCCCTTGGTGAAAGTAGTAGCGATCCAGTGGTGCGTCGTAATGCGGTTATCAATGCTCAACAACTGATGTTAGATAACGCTGTAGCCTTATTCCTTGGGTATCCTAAAATTAATATTGTAGGGAACAATCATATCGATGGTATTAAGATAACACCATCTGAATATTACATCATTACAAAAGATTTGAAAAAGAAATAAACTTTGATGCTTACATAAAAATAAAGGACTAGCTCACACGGGCTAGTCCTTTGTGTTATCTAATTATTATTTTTTCTCTGTTACGTCTAAGTCTGCCATATTAACTGCATTGGCCTTACTAATCATTTTATTATACTTGGTAAATAATTGCGTATAAGCTTCGCCATATGACGAGTTGATAATGATATAGTTGCGTGCCTCTGCTACAAATTCTTTTACTGAGTCTTGATACTCTCTTACCGCATTTTGTACTTCTGGTGTAGTACCAGGTTGTAATTTATTGAGGCGCTGTGTAATTTGTTGTAAGTTTGATTCTACCTTTTGGGTGTCTGTATTCCCATCTGGATCAATAAGGTCAATAGTTTGTGCTGTTATGAGATTGATCTCTATAAAATTAACCGCATTTTCCCGTTTTTCTCCCCGATACTCAGTCATGCGTTCATTATAAAGCTCATTATTACGATTATCTAAAGCTAAGTCTAATGCATTATATGTAGCGTAGAATTGTTCAGCTAACGGTACGTATTGAGCAGCTAGCTCATCGCTACCTTTATAATTATCCTTTTCGTAACGACGTTCCACATAGTAAGATTGCAACTGATCTGCAATAGGAATAATTCGATCAAGTACTACGAGAACGTCATTTGTCGCTTGGTTTACGTCTTCGTAAGGAGTAGAACTATCTTGTTTTGCTACCTCTAATGCAGCTTTAAGTTCCTTATATTTAGGTAAGGTAATCGTCGTATTATGAGAACCGTTGCGCAACTCTTCAAGAGTTGGTTGTAATTGGCTAGCATAGGCGACACTGTACGAGTTATATGCATCTAATGCAACAATATAAGGTCGTATGGCGTTGATTTTATCGTCAACGGTTGATCGATATAAAATTGTCGTTGTATTGGATGATAAGAGTGTATACACCCCATAGATCCCACCACCGATAATAGCAGCACCAAGCACAATGGCTGCTATTAACTTGATGTACCCCTTTTTCAACTGCGCACGCTCCTTGAAAACACACTAACTCTTTTGGATCCATTTGGACAGACTAATGCCCTAAGAGTAATTATTTACATTATATCACAACTTTACGTGGCAAAAAAGACGTATAGATACGATAATTATAAGGAATAGATGAAAATGTTAGATTTGAACATGTATTTATATTTATAATTAACGATTAAACGATGAATGAGGCTGTAAGCTGTTATAAAAATATACTTTTAAAAGTAAAACTATATACTCTCTAGACGTTGCAGCTGCGGCTGGTATAATAGCAAGTATAGTATTCATTATATGGGGAGTTCGTTATGTCAGAATCGAATCATTTAATCAATTTTGCTACATCTTCGGAACTTATTGCTAATGGGGAAGGGCGTAATGTGCTATCTGCCATTGAGGACGGATTACGCAGTTGTGATGAGTTTTTAATATCCGTAGCTTTTATTACATCAGAAGGTTTGTTGACGTTAAAGCCAATCTTAAAGGAATTAGAGGATCGTGGTGTTCGTGGTCGTGTGTTAACGACAGATTATCTTGGTTTTAATAGTCCACAAGTTTTGGAAGATTTAGGAAGTTTAAATAATATTGAGTTAAAAGTGTATTGTACCACGCCAGGTAGTGGTCATGGATTCCATACAAAAGGCTACATTTTTAGAAAAGATGAATCTTATCAGATAATAGTTGGTAGTTCTAATTTAACTATTAATGCATTAAAGAAAAATCGTGAATGGAATACTCGATCTGAAGCTCATTGCAGTGATACCTATGTTCGAGAAGTTACGGAAGAATTTGACTTATATTGGAATTCAAAATTTTCTATTCCCTATGAAGATTTTATTCCTTGGTATAAACCAAGATGGGTACGGCCAGAGCGCACTTCACAAAAGACTGTAGCAGAGCAATTTAGAAAAATAGGTTTGGGTCAACTAGAGCCTAATAGTATGCAACAACAGTTTATTGCTAACTTCAATGAACTAAGGGCTAATAATGCTAAAAGAGGCCTTTTGATTTCTGCTACGGGTACCGGCAAAACCTATGCGGCGGCTTTTGCTATGAGAGAAATGAAGCCTAAAAGAATATTATTTTTAGTACATCGGGAGCAAATTGCAAAACAAGCGATTGCCAGCTTTGAGCGGATTTATAATGATCCATCCATTACATTTGGTTTGGTTTCTGGGAATGCTAAACACTATAATGCAACTCATGTATTCTCTACGATGCAAATGATGGGCCGTAATGATGTAATGAAACAGTATGATCCAAAGGAATTTGACTGTATTATTATTGACGAAGTGCATCGTGCAGGTTCAGATAGCTATCAGCGTATTATTGAATACTTTGAGCCTCAGTTTTTATTGGGAATGACTGCTAGCCCGGAACGTACAGATGGATATGATTTATATGAATTGTTTGACCATAATATTATTTACGAAATTCGATTACAACAAGCTTTAGAAGAAGATTTACTATGTTCATTTCATTATTTTGGTATTAGTGATTTGTGGGTGGATACTCAAGAAGATATTTCTGATATGGAGGTATCCTTTTCAAACTTGTCTACAAAAGAGCGGGTAGATAAAATTATAGAAAAGATTCGCTATTTTGGACATAGTGGTAGTCGTGTAAAGGGCCTAGTATTCTGTAGTAATCGAGTTGAGGCAAAAGAGCTGTCTAATGCTTTTAATGAGCGCGGTATTTATCGTACGATATGTTTAACTGGTGAAGACAGTCAAGAAATTAGGGAGAAAGCAATTGCTCGATTAACTGGCACAGGAGAGTACCAAGGTCGTATTGATGAACAGCTAGATTATATCTTTACCGTAGATATCTTCAATGAAGGTGTTGATATTCCAGAAATTAATCAAGTTATTATGCTACGTCAAACTGAAAGCCCTATAATCTTTATTCAACAACTTGGACGTGGTCTTCGTAAATTTGAAGATAAAGAATATGTAGTTATCTTGGATTTCATTGGAAATTATACAAATAATTTTATGATTCCATTAGCCTTATCTGGTGATAGGAGCTATAACAAAGATACATTGCGTCGTTATGTACAAGCTGGTAATCGTATTATTCCAGGTACATCAACTGTACATTTTGATAAAATTGCAAAACAACGTATTTATGAATCTATTGATACGGCAAGATTTTCTGATATGAAATTAATTAAAGAAGCCTATTTTAATTTACGCTTCAAATTAGGTCGTATTCCTAAAATTTCTGATTTTGCTGATCATGGTTCGATTGATGTTAGTAGAATTTTCAGTAAATTTAAGTCATATCATCATTTCTTGATAAAGGTTAAGGATAAGGACTATGATATATCCTTTACACCGGTTCAGGAGAGAATGCTACATTTTATATCTCAGAAATTAACGACCGGTATACGTGTAAGAGAGCTTCTGTTGTTGCAAGCATTACTAGATGGTCGTGATGATGTGATTAATTATGTTTCCGAAGAGCTATTTGATAGTTATAATGTAGAACTATCGGAATATGGACGTGTTAATCTCATCAATATGATGACAAATCAATTTGGTGTTCAAGTAGCACAAAAGACATTTGCCGATAGTGAATTTATTGAATTTTCCAATGGTAGCTATGGTATATCTCGAATCTTTAAACAGGCTTTAGAGGATAATAATTTTAAGGAACAAGTTCAAGAGCTTATTGCTTATGGGTTGAAGCAGTTCAATGAAAAATACAAAGACAATATTTATAGTAATACACCATTTGCATTATATGAAAAATATACATATGAACAGGTGTGTCAATTATTAGAGTGGCCTCAAAACGAAGTTCCTCTCAACATTGGGGGCTATAAATTCCATAAAGAAACAAAGACATATCCCGTTTTTATTAATTACCATAAAGCCGACGATATTCAAGATACCATTAAATACGAGGATAGATTTGAGAATCCAGGATTACTAAAAGCTATTTCTAAAAATAAGAGAACCTTTGCCTCTGATGATGTACAAACCGCGTTTAATGCTGATGAACTAGGTGTTGCTATGCATTTATTTGTGAGAAAAAACAAGGATGATGAAGAGTCTAAAGAGTTTTATTATTTGGGACCGATTCATTCTACTGGTCAGGAAAATGCTAAAGAAATTTCTATGGTTAATGGTACTGCGGCGGTAGAGTTAGAATATGTACTCGAAGTACCTGTACGGGATGATATTTATGATTATATTGTTAATGGATAAGGATATTTATGAGTGAACAACGAAAACACATTGAAGTTGTAGCAGCTATTATAAAAAAGGATAATACCATATTAGCAACTCAGCGTGGATATGGTGATTTAAAAGATGGTTGGGAATTTCCGGGTGGCAAAATTGAACCTGGTGAACCCCATGAAGTAGCTCTTATTAGAGAAATCAAAGAAGAACTAGAAGCTGATATTAATATTCAAGAGCATATTATTACTATCGAATATACCGGTTATGAAAAATTTGATTTAACAATGCACTGTTATTTATGTTCGTTGAAAAATGATTCTAATATTACCTTAGTAGAACATGAAGCTGCTAAATGGCTATCTAAAGAAACCTTATATTCTGTAGATTGGTTACCTGCTGATATTGATGCGGTAGATGAAATGTATAGACGTTTATAAGCTTAACATTGAATTACCTAAAAGTCCCTATCTAGGATAGGGGCTTTTTATGTTTACTCTAGTTGTTACATGGCAAGAATAAATAACTTTCACTATACCAAAATAAATTGTATATCCGGTTATAGTCGTATATAATAATATTAAAAGATTTGTATTTTTCGATATAATCAAAGAAAGGAGTACAATATGTCAAATTTTATCACTCCTAAAGAATTATTAGCTTGTCTCGATGAGGTCATCGTTTTAGATGCTAGAGGGTATCAAGATTATAAAAAAGGCCATATTAAGGGGGCTTATGCGGTAGATTTAGACAAGGATTTGACTGGTCCTTTAGGCGAGCATGGTGGACGTCATCCATTGCCAGATATGGAACAGTTAGCTCATACCTTTGAGTCTTATGGCATCACTCGTAACTCAAAGGTTGTAGTATATGATTCGTGGCTATTCTTAGCGGGCCGTCTTTGGTGGACGTTACGTTACATGGGCTTAACAGATGTACGCGTTTTATCTGGTGGTATTGAACGCTGGGTTCGAGAGGGCCATCTCCTAACTAAAGAGCCGACCCCGTTACCTGCTAAACCGTCTATTTTTAACTATGAGTTGCAAACGGATATGGTTATGAGTCGCGATGAGGTGCTCAAGGCTAGTGAAAGCGGAGATCATGTTATCATCGATGCTCGTGCGCCATTCCGTTATGATGGATCTCAAGTGGATACGATGGATGGCATGACAGGACATATTCCTGGGGCTGTTAATCATTTTTATGAAAGTGGTTATACCGTAGATGGTCCTAAATCCTTGAAAGATTTAGAGGCTGAGTATTACAACGAAATCTACCAAAATAGGCCAGTTGTAACGTACTGTGGGTCTGGTGTGACTGCCTGCAATGCGTTGTTAACCATGAGTGAAGTAGGCCTTGAATCTGCTTTATATGTTGGTAGTTCTAGTGACTGGGTAACGTATGAAGGCTTCCCGCTTAGCACAGGTGTAGAAACATTAAACTAACTTAGGAGGGCGAATGAATCTATTAAAACAATTATTAACAGTCGTTGCCTTTGGTTATTTGTGTTATCACATCTATACCTTTGGACCTGGTATGTTTAATGTAACTGTATTAGTGATTCTTATCTTGTCGGCGGTGGCTAATTATTTTCGTGAGAAACGTGAAAGCGATCTTAAAGCAAATGAAAATGCCCGCAAGGCTCGTGCAGAAGCAAGACATGCTAAGAAACATAAAAAGCAGTAGTATTGCTAACATATAATCTTTAGATTAGCTTAGATTAAGCAAAAACTTGACGTATATTCTATGTGAAAGAAACTTTCACCAAGTTAAATACGGTGAATACTATTAGATTGATGCAAAGTATTATAAAGGAGTAAGAATTGAAATTAATTTCTTGGAATGTAAACGGCCTCCGCGCCGCTGTAACAAAGGGATTCATGGAATCCTTTAATGAATTAGATGCAGATATTTTCTGCCTGCAAGAAACAAAATTGCAACCCGATCAAATTTCTTTGGAGTTGCCAGGGTATGAGCAATATTGGAATAGTGCAGTTAAGAAAGGCTATAGTGGCACGGCTGTATTCACGCGTATTAAGCCATTGTCCGTAACGAATGGCATCGGTATTGAAGAACACGATCAAGAGGGTCGTGTTATCACTGCTGAATACGATAATTTCTATTTGGTATGCTGTTATACACCGAATAGCCAACGTGAATTAGCTCGCCTTGATTATCGTATGACTTGGGAAGATGCATTCCGTAATTATCTACTTGAATTAGATAAGAAAAAGCCTGTCATCCTATGTGGTGATCTCAATGTAGCCCATCAAGAAATCGACCTAAAAAATCCTAAGACGAACCGTAAAAATGCAGGCTTCTCCGATGAAGAACGTGCAAAGATGACAGAACTCTTAGGGGCAGGTTTTACAGATACATTCCGTCACCTTTATCCAGATGCTATTGAACAATACAGCTGGTGGTCCTATATGGGGAAAGCTCGTGAACGGAATACAGGATGGAGAATTGACTATTTCATCACATCTAAACGCCTTGATGATAAAATCCAAGAAGCGAAGATTCATCAACAAATCTTTGGCTCCGATCACTGTCCAGTAGAATTGGTTATTGATCTATAAAATTTTAGTGAATGTAAAAGTACAGCCTCATCTACGGATGAGGCTGTTGTGATAGAAAAGGAGATACTATGGCTCAAAAACAAAAAGCTGTCGTTCTATTTAGCGGAGGTGTAGATAGTACTACGTGTTTAGCCCTTGCTATTGAACGATTTGGCAAAGATAATGTGGTACCCTTATCGATTCAATATGGTCAAAAACATAGTAAAGAATTAGAGGCTGCTATAGCTATTTTAGAGTACTATGGTATGGAAGGTAAAACGATGGATGTTGCTAAGCTATTTGCCTTTAGTAACTGCTCTTTATTAGTACAATCTAGTGAAGATATTCCGCAAGGTTCCTACAAAGAACAACAAGATGCAAAAGGTGAAGGTACGGTAAGCACTTATGTACCGTTTAGAAATGGCTTATTCCTATCCGCGGCAGCATCCTTGGCACTATCTTTAGACTGCGGCTATATCTACTACGGTGCTCACAGTGATGATGCGGCGGGCAATGCATACCCTGACTGTACAGAACAATTCTACAAATCCATGGGCGACGCCATATTTGAAGGATCTGGGAAAGAATGCTCCTTAGAAGCACCCTTTATTAACTCTAATAAAGCAGACATCGTAAAAGAAGGCCTACGCCTCGGCGTACCATACCACCTCACTTGGTCCTGCTACGAAGGCGGAGACAAACCATGCGGACACTGTGGCACCTGTATCGACAGAGCCAAAGCCTTTCATGCAAACGGAGTCGAAGACCCAGCACTATAATTCCTATAAACTGGCTTAGACAAGTAGTCGCCTTTTAGGCGGCTACTTTACATATATTCTAATAGAGTAGCATGTATATGTGATTTAAGGCGGACTTGTACGTCACTAGTAATAGGGTATAAGTAGAGTTGCTAAATTTGAAGTGGTGGCAGATACCTTTTCAAAGAGCGACTTTGGCAGGTCAAGGCCCTCGGCCGATGACCGGTTCGCCAGTGGAGCGATGAGGAAAGGTATCTGCCACCACCCCCACCTTACAATCTTGATACTAATCGTAGATGATCCTACAAGTCAGCCTTAACCCCAATTAATTGCGAAAATATTAGATATATGATATATTAGTACTGCCTAAAGGCGACAACTAAATAAGACAGTTTGAAACCATCCTGTCTCTAAACAAAACTACGGAAATTCATAAGCATTGTAAGCATGGTAGTTTTGCCATGCTTTTTTATTTTGAGGAGGTGAGTGTTATGATTTCTACACGTAAATTGACTATTTCTGCCATGGTTGTGGCATTGTACATTGTTGTATTGTATATAACGCAAAGCGTTTCTTTCGGGGCTTATCAAATTCGTATAGCAACATCATTATATGCACTTGCTTATGCCTTTCCGTTCTTGGTGATTCCCATGGGGATTGGCAACCTCATTTCTAATTTCCTATTCGGCGGTCTTGGTATCTTCGATATGATAGGGGGCTTTGGGGTCGGTGTAGTAACGACAGGCATCATCGTAGGTATGCGCAAGCTTGGTCTCAGCGCTTGGTGGGCAATGCTTCCAATCATCTTTGTGCCTGCGTTATGTGTGCCCTTGTGGCTCAGCCCATTACTTGGCCTACCGTACTGGCCATTAGTGTTGAATCTTATCGTGGGTCAAACTATTCCAGCGATTCTTGGTTCTGTATTGGTGAAAGCTTTGATGAGCCGTCCTAGTGTGGCTGCTTTGTTAGGTGCTTTTAAATAATAAGTGGTTTTATTGACAAAACTAAGTAAATAATTGAGCCTCAAGAGATGTTTCGATTGTGTATATTGGTAAATAAAAAGGCGTAAGCTCAATGTGAGCTTACGCCTTTTTCATGGCTAATATGTATGGAGGTATAGGAGTTTAACAGTTGTAGCCACGCCATTTAGTTTCAACTACGAGTCGTTCAAGAGCAACCATGTACGCTGCTTGACGAGGTGGTACATTGTATTTATGTTGCATTTCCCAAACAGCTTCGAAGCTATTTTGCATATTTTTAGTTAATCTTTCATTAACCTCTTCTTCAGTCCAGTAGAAGCTTGCTTTGTTTTGTACCCATTCGTAGTAGGATACAACTACGCCACCACCGTTAGCAAGCACGTCAGGAATGATATCAATGCCCTTTTCATAGAAGTATTTATCCGCATCATTAGTAGTAGGACCATTAGCTCCTTCCAAGATGATCTTAGCTTGGATATTTTCCATGTTGTCTTTATTTAATTGGTTTTCAAGGGCTGCCATGTACAATACATCCACTGGTTGAGCCAATAACTCTTGAGGCCCAATTGTAGTCATGCCTGGTTCGCTGTAACCTTCTAGGGAACGACCGTGGGAGTTAGCATATTCGTATGCTTTTTCAACATCGAGACCGTTAGGATTGTAGATGTTAACACTTACGTCGCCGATAGCCACAACTTTTGCACCTGCTTGTGCAATGAGACGAGCACCTACGGAACCTACGTTACCAAAGCCTTGAACTGCAACTGTAAGATTTTTAATATCTAAGTTTTTCTTAGCAAGGTAGCTTTGCAATGCGATGAGACAACCGCGACCAGTCGCTTCATTACGGCCCAAGGAACCGCCTACTTCGATTGGTTTACCTGTAACGATACCTGGGCTCCATTCGCCTTTTAATGTGCTGTATTCGTCAGCAATCCAGCTCATGATTTGGGCATTCGTATTTACGTCTGGTGCAGGAACGTCAGTATTAACACCAATGATAGGTGCAATACGGCGTACGAAGTTACGAGTTAAGCGTTCTAACTCACGAGGGTTTAAAGTTTTAGGATCAACTTTGATGCCCCCTTTACCACCGCCATAAGGAATGTTAGCGATAGCGTTTTTAATAGTCATCCATGCCGCAAGTGCACGCACTTCATTTTCGTCGGAATCTGGATGGAAGCGAAGACCGCCCTTAGCACTACCACGCAATGTGGAATGTTGGCATCGATAGCCTTCGTATACGCGAACTTCGCCATTGTCTAGTTGAAGAGGAACTGCTACTTTTAGTTCCCGTTCTGGGTGACGCAATACTTCGTATTCACTACGAGTATAGCCGAGCTTTTCAGCTGCTACGTCTAATGTGTTTAACATGTTTTCATATGGGTTATAACCGCTCATAATTACCTCCCGGATAACAGAGTAAATTAATTAGTGCTAATTTTTCACATACTTAAGTATTCGACATTATAAATAGAATACCCTTTATATTTTTATAAATATATTCTATAGTTTTTAACCTTTAAAAGTAGGAAAAATATAGATGGTTACTGTGATATCTGTCACTTTAAAATCTCTTGGTGGAGGATAGTCTTATCTATGAAAATGGATACTTTTACAAAAAATAAAAATCTATATTCCGAAGAATATAGACCCATCTGTATGTATTAATAAAGTATTTTAAAGATTATACGAATTTAAAGATTATACGAAAAAGACTGGTGAAAGATACTTTCACCAGCCTCATAGGTCAATATATTTTATTTTTCCACTGTATCTTCAATCGGAGTAGGAGGTACGGAGGAGTCTGTAGTTTGACCATCGCCCCACCATACGATGCCATATGTGTGATTTAGGATGGAACGGTTAAATACAGGCGTTTCAATACCTGCTTTGCGTTGTTTGATATAGTCGTCAAGGGCAAGACCTGCTGTGCGCCCCATGCGTACGATGGAACTTACGTTAGTTAATACTAAGAAAGCCATGAATAAATCGGCTAGATTCCATACGAGATCTAGAGAAGCAATAGAGCCAACAAATGTCATAAGAATTACGCCAATACGGAACAAATGTAGGTAGAATCGTTTATTTGTTAAGTGGCTGATATTGATTTCACCGTAGTAATAGTTACCAATTAAGGAACTAAAGGAGAACATAACGATGAAAATGGCTACGGCTGTAGGCGCCCAAGAACCAAGTTGTTGAGCTAGATTATGTTGTACAAGAGCAATGCCTGTTAGACCTGTAGTGCTGTAATCACCTACGATGAGTACGATGAAAGCAGAAGCTGTACAAATGATGAATGTATCAAGGAATACGCCGAATGCTTGTACAAGACCTTGTTCTACAGGGTGGTTAACAGCTGCCGTAGCGGCTGCGTTTGGAACAGAACCTTCTCCGGCTTCGTTAGAGAAGAGCCCCCGTTTGATACCATTCATAACAGTAGCACCTAATAAGCCACCACCTGCTGCAACAGGCTCAAATGCGGAGGCGAAAATAGTATAGATTACATGTGGGAATTGGGTGATATTCATAATTACCACAAATAATGCAGTAGCAATGTATAGAATCGCCATGATAGGAACAATGATTTCAGATGCTTTTGCAACGCGGTTGATACCACCGAATATGATAATACCAAGAAGGACTGCTACTACAGCGCCTGTATAGGACACATCAAGGTTAAATACCTGGAGAGATGCAGCCAAAGTATTGGCTTGTACAGAATTGTAAATCCAACCATAGGTAATACTGATTAAAATAGCAAATAGAACAGATAATGCCTTGTTGTTTAGACCATACCGAATATAGTAAGCTGGTCCGCCATAGAAACCGCCCTTAGCAACAGGTTCTTTGTAGATTTGTGCTAATGTAGATTCGATGAAGCCCGTGGCAGCACCGATGAGTGCGATAACCCACATCCAGAAAATAGCACCAGGGCCACCAAGTACAACGGCAATAGCTATACCTGCGATGTTACCAACACCTACACGAGATGCGGTACTAACACAGAATGCTTGAAATGAGGATACATGGTTCTTTTCTGTAGAGCTACCTGCGCCGTTAATTACGAGGCGAATCATTTCTTTAATCATGCGAATTTGTACAAAATTCGTTGTCATCGTAAAGAAGAGACCTGCGCCGATAAGAATAAAAATGATGAAATAACTCCATAAATAACCGTTTATGGTGGATATAGCATCATTAAGCATTGCTTCCATAAAAACTCCCTTTCTTATAAAAAATCCATATTTCATACTAATCAATGATATTGTATCAATTTCTATAGACTATGTAAAACAAAAATCCTTCACAAATAGGAAGGATTTTGCTTTATATAGTATTTTGTAGGATGTTTTTTATGCCTTAGTAAATTCTTGTGACTCTTCCATTCCTTGCAACAAGGTTTGTTCAGAATGTTCCATGTGAATTCGAGCTAGTTTACGAGCTTGTGCGGCATTGTGAGAGGCAATGGCTTCCACTAATTGACGATGTTCCTCCCAAGTTTTTCTAAGACGACCTGGTTGGTTCATAGAAAAACTACGGAAGCGGTAGGTTTGTTCTCGCAAATTGTGAACAATATCCGCCAATCTTTCATTACGAGATGCGCGGTAGAGGACTTCGTGGAATTCTACGTCCGCAGCCACAACGGATTCCATATTTTTGTTTTCCATATGATCGCCGATTTCTACAAGCATTCTCTCCAGCGTTTCGATTTCCTCTTCTGTAATGCGTTCTGCTGCAAGGCCTGCCGCAAGTTCTTCCAGGGCAGAACGGATTTCAAATACTTGCGTGATATCCTTCAAAGAGATGTTGGCAACGTAGGTGCCGCGGCGAGGCACCATAACGACAAAGCCTTCTAGTTCAAGTTTACGTATGGCTTCACGAATGGGGGTACGACTTACACCTAACTCTTCGGCAAGGGGAATTTCCATGAGGCGCTCCCCAGGTTTTAACACCCCATCTTGGATGGCTTGACGCAATGTTTCACTTACCACTTCTCTTAGTGGTTTATACGCATCGAGTCGTATAGGTTGTAACCGTTTTGTCATACTAAGTCCTCCTGTGTACATGTTTTAGTAATGAGTGACAGCCAATCATGACCAGCTGCTTTAATCTCTTCTTGTAATTGTAAGGCTTCCATAGGTTTGTTAAGTAATACTACCATCGTAGGACCGCTTCCTGTCATGATGGTTGGGTAACCACGGCTAGTGAAAAACTCCTTACATATTCCTAGTTCTTCGTGATCTGGGAATAATAATTCTTCGAAAGTATTAGCGCTACTAGTGAAAGCAGATTGTAAATCATTATTCTGAAGATGATTCAGAACGGTATCGATTGTTTTGGTGGTGGCATTAGATTTACCGTTGAAGCGACCATAAGCAACCGCTGTAGAAATAGATACCTTTGGCTTTACTAGTAATAGCCAATGTGCTTCTGGCGATTGGCTATAGGTTAACACTTCGCCACGACCAGTTCCGCGAGCTGTACCACCTTGTAGTAGGAACGGCACATCAGATCCTAGTGAGGCACCAATGTTTAAAAGTTCCTCTTGTGTGAGCCGTAAGTCCCAAAAGCGGTTGAGACCTAATAACATGGCTGCTGCGTCTGCACTACCGCCACCAAGACCCGCTTGAATAGGAACGCGTTTTAATAGGTGGATGGCGGCACCGGCTTTACAACCCGTATAGGCCTGTATGGCGCGTAACGCTTTGAGCGCGAGATTATCTTCTCCATAGCTTACGAGTTTTTGCATGTAGTCAGGCAATTCGGGAGCGCCACCAGAAAATACTACGGAATGATGCTTAGCGAAATAAATAGAATCACTAAGGCGAATCGATTGAAATATAGAATCGATGTCGTGGTATCCATCGTCACGCTTGCCTGTAATAGCAAGCCCAATATTAATTTTGCTGCAACCGAGTTGCTCAAAACTTTTACTCATAATAGCCTCGTTTGTAATGTACAAAATATATGCAGTTTATATGTTTATTTTATACTGTTATAAAGTGATTGAAAATAACCATTAAGTGGTTTATGATGATTTTGTATATACCTGTTGTTTGATTATTAAAAGCATTGTAAACAGCGTATGTTTTAATTAGTTCATTATAGAATATTTATAGTGAAATGGCAATTTGGAGGGAGCTATGTTCGCCAAGTATAAAGATGTTGTCTATCAATGTGTCATAGTTGCTATTGGTTGTGCAATTTTTGGTGCTGGTTTAGATGCCTTTGTACTACCTCACAAACTGGTTAGTACTGGTATTAGTGGGGTAGGGTTGATTTTGTATTATCTAACGGGATTATCCGTTGGTTCTTGGAACGTTATTTTGAACGTCCCTATATTTTGGGCTGCTTGGAAGTGGCTTGGTAAACGCGTAGTGCTTAATACCTTGTATGGTACGCTCATGTTATCGTGGATGATTGATCTGTTTAGTTTCTTGCAATATGACATGATCATTAAGGATCCACTACTCAGTTCTATGATGGCAGGTATCACAACTGGACTAGGGCTTGGTATCGTCTACCGTGTAGGTGGTAATACAGGGGGACTTGATCCAATTGCACTTATCGTTCGCAAATATTATGGCCTTCAAATGGGGTCCATTAATAGCGCTATCAACTGTGCCATCCTCTTAGTTGCTGTCGGCGTTGTTGGACTTGAAGCGGTAGCTGTAACTCTTATCAGTGTGTATGTGTATACTATTATTACAAATAAGGTGGTAATCGGGTTTAATCAACGTAAAGTTGCTTTTATCATTACCTATCGCACCGATGAAGTATGTGAGTGTATTATCAATAAGGTTGGTCGTGGTGCCACTATTATTAATGGTATTGGTGCCTATACACGGACGCCTAAGCAAATTGTGATGGTTGCAGTCAACTTGCTGCAGGTAAATAAATTGAAAGAGGTTATTCAAGAAGCGGACCCAAATGTGTTTATCTTGATTACTGATGCCCAAGAGGTTATCGGTCAAGGTTTTACTCAACCTATTGTTCCTGCGGAAATATCTAAACAGCTAAAATCACAAGATATAACTACCGAAGCGAACAATAATGTTGTAATAGATGAAAATAGTTGTAACAAATTAAAATAAAGAATTATGATAAATCTCTGGCTGTTGTCATCTTATATTAATTATGCGTAAATATAATATTTTATGAATGATACATACATTTTGAAAATAATTTAATGTGATTGATTGAATATCAAGGTTGTAAAATGAGAGGGCTTGCCCTCAAGATAAGATTAGAGGTTTCTATGACTCACAAATTAGCAGGTACGCCTGTACAAGAACAAGATATTATCGATGTGCAAACCCTTGTGGATGCATATTTTGATAATACTCCGGATATTACAGATCCGACACAACTCGTATCCTTTGGCACATCTGGCCATCGCGGTACATCTTTAAATAGTACGTTTACAGATTTACATGTGGCCGCTATTACACAGGCTATTTGTGATGGCCGTGGTCAATTCGGCGCTACAGGTCCGATTTTTATCGGTCAAGATACACATGCTTTATCTCAGCCAGCCCTTGTGACGGTTCTAGAGGTCCTTGCTGGCAATGGTGTAACGGCAATGGTTGATTCCGATATGGATTTCGTGCCAACACCATCTATATCTCGTGCTATTATTCGTTATAATGAAAGCCACGATGATAAGGCGGATGGTATCGTGATTACGCCGTCTCATAATCCTCCAGATAATGGTGGCATTAAGTATAACGCTACCAATGGTGGTCCAGCGGATACGTTGATTACTAAATGGATTGAAACACGTGCCAATGAATATGTTCACGCATATTGTGAATTAGAAGGATTTAAACGTATTAGTATCGACAATATTGAACCCGACCAACAGGTTCCATATGACTATAAAGGTCTATATGTAGAAGAACTATCTTCTATCATTAATATGGAGGCAATCCAAAGTGCAAAACCTAAGGTCCTCGTTAATGCCCTCGGCGGTAGTGGACTAGGTTATTGGCGTGCTATTAAAGAGCGGTATAATCTAAACCTAGATATTATTAATGATGAGTATGATCCAACCTTTAGCTTTATGACCTATGACCATGATGGTAAGGTACGTATGGATTGCTCATCTGAATATGCCATGGCTGACGTAATTAAACAAATTGGTAATTATGATCTCGCTGTTGGGAATGACCCTGATTATGATCGCTATGGTATCGTTAGTCCGCATGGGCTAGCTTCTCCAAACGCATTTCTTGTGACTGCGGCGGATTATTTGTTTACGACTCGTGGTTGGACAAATAAAGGGGTCGGTAAAACCGTTGTTTGTACCACTATGATTGATAAATGGGCTGCTAGTAAAGAGGTTCCTGTTTATGAGGTTCCAGTAGGTTTTAAATATTTTAGTTCCCTATTATTCGATGGTGAGATTGGTATTGGCGGTGAAGAATCTGCTGGTGCATCGTTCCTTAAAAAAGACGGTACCGTATGGACTACTGATAAAGATGGCATGGTAATGGCTCTCCTTGCGATGGAAATGTATGCCGTTATGGGGGCTACTGTTGACCGACTCTATAATAATCTTGTTGTAGGGTGTGGCGATCCTCGTTTTGGTCGTATTGATGCGCCTTGTACAAAGGAGGCCAAGGTTAAGTTGAAACAATTAAATGCAAGCTCCATTACGGCTACCGAAGTAGATGGTGATGCGATTACTAATGTTCGCACTACTTCTCTGTATAAAGATATGCCTATCGATGGTGTTCGTGTGGAAACGGAAACAGGATGGTTTGTAGCACGCCCATCTGGCACTGAAGATTTATATAAAATTTATGGTGAAAGCTATAAAGGGGATAAAGGTCTTATCGCATTGTTAACTGCTGGTGAAGAGATTGTAACAAGTGCTTTGTCTGACGAAGTGTAACATGTTGTTTTCACTAGAAAACTCATAAAGATTTCACTCATGAAAAATAATAAATGTGTTATAATATATTAATATAGTTTATTGAATGCCCTATACTGGCTATATAGCTTGTAGTGCTTAGAGAAGGTGATGTTATGAAATTAGTTGTTACCGTTGTCGGCGTAGACCGCGTTGGTATCATTGCTGGGGTTAGTACCGTACTCGCTAACTACGGTGTAAATATTATGTCGATAAATCAGACCATCCTTGATGGCGTTTTCAATATGATTATGATGTGTGAAACTAAGTCTGAAGATATGAAAAATCTTACAGCTATCCAAGAGGCTTTGACGAATCAAGGTAAAGAACTAGGTGTTGAAATCCGTGCACAACATGCTGATATTTTCTTAAGTATGCACCGCGTAGGATAGGAGGCACTTATGTTATCTATCGACAATATTTTAGAAACGAATCAGATGATTCACGATAACAAGCTTGATGTGCGTACTATTACGATGGGGATTAGCTTGCTAGAATGTGCATCTAGTTCTGGTAAAGAGCTGTGTGACCGTATTTATGACCGTATTACAAAAGAGGCAGAACATCTTGTATCTACAGGGGAAGATATTGAGCGAGAATTCGGCATCCCTATTATCAATAAGCGTATTTCTGTAACACCCATTTCTCTAGTTGCAGGGGGTAGTGATTTAACATCTTATGTTCCTGTGGCGGAAGCTATGGATCGTGCTGCAAAAACTGTAGGTGTTAATTTTATTGGCGGCTTTTCTGCGCTTGTAACAAAGGGCGCCACTCGAGCTGACCGCATTTTGATTGACTCTATTCCTGAAGCGCTGGCAACTACGGATATCGTTTGTAGCTCTGTTGCTGTGGGCTCTACTAAAACTGGTATTAACATGGACGCAGTGCGAGACATGGGAATCATCGTTAAGAAAACTGCAGAGCTTACAAAGGATAATGATGCTCTTGGTTGTGCTAAGCTCGTAATATTCTGTAATCCTGTAGAGGATAATCCATTTATGGCGGGTGCTTTCTTCGGGGTAACAGAAGGGGATAGTGCTATTTCTGTAGGTGTATCTGGCCCGGGCGTTGTAAAACATGCGCTTGAATCCGTTCGAGGTCAATCCTTTGACGTTGTAGCAGAAACGATTAAACGTACTGCTTTTAAAATCACGCGCGTAGGTCAATTGGTAGCGCAAGAGGCATCTCGCCGCCTAGGTAAACCATTTGGTATTATTGATTTATCTTTGGCGCCAACGCCAGCTGTAGGTGACTCTGTAGCTCATGTTCTTGAAGAAATGGGCTTGTCCTCTTGTGGTTGTCATGGCACTACAGCGGCACTAGCATTACTTAATGATGCGGTGAAAAAAGGTGGTCTTATGGCTTCCTCTCACGTAGGTGGTCTTAGTGGTGCATTCATTCCTGTCTCGGAAGATGCAGGCATGATTGATGCTGTATCCTGTGGCAGTTTGACACTTGATAAATTAGAGGCCATGACATGTGTTTGTTCTGTAGGGCTTGATATGATTGCTATTCCTGGAGACACTACTGCTGATACCATTTCTGCTATCATTGCAGATGAATCAGCAATTGGTATGATTAATAATAAGACAACTGCGGTTCGTGTAATTCCTGTACCTGGTAAGACTGTTGGAGAGGTTGTTGAATTTGGGGGATTATTAGGTTATGCTCCTATTATCGAAGTGAGTCCATATAGTGCAGCCGAGTTCATTGCCCGCGGTGGCAGAATTCCTGCTCCTATTCGTAGCTTAACGAACTAATCCGTTTTTACAACCTACTTGTTGGAGGTGTCTTATGAGTGAATATGTGCTCGATTATGTGTGGGCCTTTGCAGTAGCGCTCATCATAACCTTTGCACTTACCCCATTGGTAAAACGCTTTGCCGTTGCTGTTGGGGCAATAGATAAGCCTGATACTCGAAAGGTGCATCATGGTGCGATTCCACGACTTGGTGGATTAGCAATCTTTCTCGGTTATGTGGGATCGGTTCTTTTTAACGATTCCATTCCGCATGATCATAAATTGTTTGGGTTTGTCCTTGGTACAGTCATTTTGGTGCTAGTTGGTATTTGGGACGACATTAAACAAATTGAGCCAAAAACTAAGTTAATGGGCCAAATTATAGCAGCCGCTATCCTGGTGGCTTATGATATTCGAGTAGATTTCATTAACCTTCCTTGGGGTGGTGTAGTATATCTCAAGTATTGGGCTATTCCATTGACTATTTTCTGGATAGTTGGTTTTACAAATATTGTAAACCTCATCGATGGCCTTGATGGCTTGGCTGCAGGTATTTCCTTTATCGCATGTATCGCTGTTTGTGCAATGACATTGCAACTTGGTCAAACTGATCTTGCTTGTATCTCTCTTGCTTTAGCAGGTGCGACTGTAGGTTTCTTGCGGTATAACTTCAATCCTGCAAAAATATTCATGGGTGATACGGGATCCATGTTATTAGGCTATACATTAGCAGCTATTTCCGTTATGGGCGCTGTGAAGACAGCTGCTATGATTGCTCTAGTGGTACCTGCCATTGTGTTAGGCTTGCCTATTTTAGACACCTTATTTGCCATTGTGCGCCGTAAAATCAGTGGACGTCCCATCTTTAAACCCGATAAAGGTCATGTTCACCATCGCTTATTGGCACAAGGATTAACACAAAAGCAAGCTGTATTGTTGATGTATGCAGTAACAGCTCTTTTCGGCGGTGTATCTGTTATCGTTGCAGAGGTTAATGCTTGGGTCGGCGCGACCTTGGTATTAGTAATTTTCTTGTGTAGTATTTATATTGCACGACGTCTTGGCGTTATCATGCATAGTGATGCGGCAGGGCATCCGTTACCACGTCCTACAATTGAACGCAGCGACTCGGATGATACCATATCCTTTGATCGCGATGAATTGGCTAAAGCCTTGGAGAATACTGATGATTCTCATAAGGAATAACCATCTGTGGGGCGCTTGGCGCCCCATTTTTTCTATCCTACTACGTTGGAGGCAACTATGTTAAAAGTTATGACAATCTTTGGTACAAGACCTGAGGCTATCAAGATGGCTCCTCTTGTAAAAGCATTACAAGCAGCACCAGATATGGAACCTATCGTAACCGTTACGGCACAGCATCGAGATATGCTCGATCAAGTACTAAACTTGTTTAATATTACCCCAGACTATGATTTAAATATTATGAGCCAAGGTCAAACACTATATGATGTAACTAATCGTGCTTTGATGGGCCTTAAAGATGTATTAGAAGAAGCAAAACCTGATGTGGTACTCGTTCATGGTGATACTACAACTACCTTTGCTGGGGCATTGGCTTCTTTCTACCAAGAAATTCCTGTAGGTCACGTAGAAGCAGGACTACGGACAGGTGATATTTACTCTCCATTCCCTGAAGAGATGAATCGAAAATTGACGGGTTCGATCGCGACGTATCACTTTGCGCCTACTTCTAGTTCTGAAAGCAATTTAAAAAAAGAAAATATTAATACAGAACATCTTTATGTAACGGGGAATACTGTTATCGATGCTCTTGATACGACGGTACAAGACAGCTATGTATTCGATGATGCAGCTATTAATGCTCTTGATCCTAAAAAACGTACGGTTCTTGTTACCACACATCGCCGAGAAAACTTAGGTGAACCTATGCGCCATGTATATCAAGCCATTCGAGATTTAATCAATGAATTTGAAGATATTCAAGTTGTTTTCCCTGTACATAAAAATCCTAAAGTTCGCCAAGTTGTACAAGAGGAACTTGGTTCTGTGGAGCGTGTTACATTAATTGACCCTCTTGACTATGAACCATTTGCAAACTTGATGGCTAAATCTTACTTGATTTTGACTGATTCAGGTGGGATTCAAGAAGAAGCCCCAGCTCTTGGTAAGCCAGTTCTCGTATTACGTGATACGACAGAACGTCCTGAAGCGGTAGAAGCAGGCACTGTTCGCCTTGTAGGTACTGATAAAGATGCGGTACATAAAGCCGCTTATGAATTATTGAGCAATGCTGAAGCGTATAAGTTAATGTCTAATTCTGTTAACCCCTATGGTGACGGAAAAGCCTCTGAACGCATCATTCAAGCGTTGCGACATGAATTCTTAGGTGATGCGCATCGTCCTGAACGTTTTGGTAAATAATATGGATAAGGATCTTGTGAAAGCCCTCGCCATGGCAACATCAGCGGGGGTCACACTGGTCTCCTGTATAGGAGGTTTTATTTGGCTAGGTTATAAATTGGATACTTGGCTTCAAACGGAACCACTCTGCATGGTCATATTTGGCCTAATAGGAGCAATAACAGGGTTTTATATGTTGTATAAACAAGTTAAGTAGTGAGGTATGTATGAATCAATATATAAAATTCATAGTGCGCGTGCTACTGACTTGTTTTTTTATTGCCTTTTTAGGTGTAATAATACAGGTTGCATGCGGATTACAACACTATGTATGGGGATGGCTGTGGGGCATTTTTATAATGGTGCTCTACTTGCTTAGCCTTGCACTACATGGTCAAGCAATTATATTAGGTGATCCTTATAAGGCTGTTCGTAAGGCGCGTAGACAGATGGTGTGGCGTCTTATGCTTGTTGGATCTTTAGTCGTATTAGGTTTGAAGATTCCCCATGTAGAAGCAATTAGTATGTTTGTAGCGATTGCACTTATCCAGCCTGCACTTTATATAGTGTATTGGCGGCTTAGTGGACGGTTCTAATTTTTATTATTTTAATTAAGAATTTTATTGCATTTAAATTAATGTATTGTATTCCAATTAATGTATTGATGTGGATTATAATAAGACATGGAGTCGTATTCTAATAATGCATTGAATACATTCTATTTATGATTATTTGGAATTGTTTACCCTTCAAGTGTTGATTATATATCTATAACGATGTATGATGATACATATATATTATATTTATATTAATGTAAATATATTAGGTTTTTATTAGGTTTATGGAAGGGGTTGAGAATGTGGAATTACATGCGGGACACCATGAGGTCGTGCAGTGGTTGGGGTTGACATTTAATATGGATACTTTAATTGCTACATGGGTTACTATGGCTATTGTAATACTGATAACAGTATTAGCCACCCGGGGACGTAAATTGGTGCCTGTAGGCTTGCAGAATATAGTGGAATCTATATTAGAAGGCTTAGAGGGGCAATTAGCTCCGAATTTGGGTCGCCATTGGCCGATGGTGAGTTCCTTGTTATTTACGTTTTTCTTATTTATTTTTGTAGGAAATGAGTTAGGCTTAATGCCAACATTCAAGGCTTTAACATCACCAACATCCGATATTAACACTACAATTGCATTAGCTTTATGTAGTACATTAGTGGTATGGGTTATGGGGGTTAAAGTTAAAGGCTTATCTTATTTTAAGCATTTTGTACGACCTTATAAGGCTTTGTTAATACTCAATATTTTCGAGGAAATTGCTAGACCTGTTACACTTGCTTTCCGTCTATTCGGTAACATTGTGGCAGGTGAAATTTTGTTAGAAGTATTATATAACTTGCCTTGGTTTGTGCCGGTACCATGGGTTTGGATTGCTTTTAGTCTATTTATTGGTATTATTCAAGCCTTTATTTTTACCGTTCTTACTGCATCCTATTTGGGGATGGGGCTTAGTGAGGAACATTAATTAATTTATATGGAGGATATATTATGGAAGCTCAAGGTTTATTCGCGTTAGCAGCGGCAATTGCAGTAGGTTGTGGTGCTATTGGTGCAGGTATCGGTGATGGTCTTGTATCTAGCAAAGTTATTGAAGGTATTACACGCCAACCTGAATTGCGCGGTCAATTGATGTCTACTATGTTCGTAGCGATTGGTTTGATCGAAGCGATGCCTATCATCGGTGTAGTAGTAGCATTTATTTTGTTATTCAGATAATAACGAGGAGGAATAACCTTGGTTGACTTAAGCCTTGGAACGATTCTTGCTCAAATGTTGAACTTTTTTATATTAGTTTGGCTATTGGCTCGTTTTGCATATAAACCATTATTGGCTATAATGACAGAACGTAAAGAACGAATTGCTAAAGACTTAGAAGCTGCAGAACAAGCTCGCGCAGAAGCAGAGGGGTTTAAAGCTGATTATGCAGCTCAAATTGCTAATGCTCGTATAGAGGCACAACAAATTGTTGAAAAAGCAGTTCAAGAAGCAGAAAATACAACACGTGAACAATTGTCAACAGCACGCGAGCAAATTGAACAAGAAAAAAATCGTGCTCGCCAAGATATCGCTATTGAACGCGATCGTGCTATGAACAGCTTGCGTAACGAAGTGGTATCTTTATCTGTAGCTATGGCTGGTAAAGTTGTTGCTAAAGATATGAACAGCGAAACTAATACAAAATTGATCGAAGACGCTATTCGTCAACTTGATAGTAAAACGATAGGGTTGTGATACGATGAGCATAGAAATTGTAGCAGATAAATACAGTTCAGCTATGTTTGAATTAGCTCAAGAACAAAATATTTTGGAACTCATGGAGGAGCAATTAGGTTATGTAGCGTCCGTTATGGCGGAACAGCCTGAACTTCGTTCATTCCTTGAAAATCCAATCGTTACAGAAGATGCAAAGATTAAGTTAGTTGGTTCTATCTTTGAATCTAGTATCGACAAAGTTGCTTTACATTTTATCTATGTGATGATTAAACGTGGGCGCCATCGTTATATTGCGCAGGCTATTGCAGCGTTTATTCAAAAATCACGAGAAGCTCGTGGTATTTTGGAAGCTACTGTAACTGTAGCAGAACCAATCACAGCTGAGGTAGAAGCATCTGTACAAGCTAAATTACGAGAAGTAACAGGGAAAGATGTTATTTTATCTGTGCGCCAAGATCCATCAATTATGGGTGGTATCGTTATCCAAGTAGGAGATAAACGCATTGATGGTTCTGTATCTCGTCGTTTAGAGGAATTAGAAAAATCTTTATTAAGAACGAACTCTATTAGATAGGGGTGAATGGGTATATATGAAAATGAAGCCTGAAGAAATCACTGCTATAATCAAACAGCAGATTCAGGACTATGATGTTGACCTCAATGTCGATGACGTGGGTACTGTTCTCGACGTAGGGGATGGCATCGCCCATATTTATGGTCTTGAAAGAGCCATGGCCGGTGAGTTGCTAGAATTACCACACGGCGTATATGGCTTGGTTTTGAACTTAGAATTAGATAATGTTGGTGCCGTACTATTAGGTGATGACTTCTTGATTAAAGAAGGAGACCAAGTGCGTCGTACTGGCAAAATTATGGACGTTCCTGCTGGAGATGCCTTGATTGGTCGTGTAGTAAATCCTCTTGGTCAACCTCTTGATGGCAAGGGTGCTATTCAAGCTACAGAACGTCGTCCTATCGAACATCCAGCACCTGGTATTGCGGATCGTCAATCCGTAAATGAACCATTGCAAACAGGTCTTAAAGCGATTGATGCGATGGTACCAATCGGCCGTGGTCAACGTGAGCTTATCATCGGTGACCGTGGTACAGGTAAAACTGCGATTGCCTTAGATACTATTTTGAACCAAAAAGGCAAAGATGTTATTTGTATTTATGTAGCTATTGGTCAAAAAGAATCTACGGTTGCTCGCGTAGTGCAAAAGCTTGAAGAAGCAGGCGCTATGGAATATACAATCGTAGTTTCTGCGAGTGCTTCCACAGGTGCACCTCTTCAATACATTGCACCATATGCTGGTGTTGCCATGGGTGAATACTTTATGTACCAAGGTAAACACGTATTATGCGTATATGATGACTTAACAAAACAAGCGGCTGCATATCGTGCTATGTCCCTATTATTGCGCCGTCCACCAGGGCGTGAAGCATATCCAGGTGACGTATTCTACTTACACAGTCGTCTATTAGAGCGGGCTGCGAAACTTTCATCTGAACTTGGTGGAGGTTCTATTACAGCGTTGCCAATCATTGAAACACAAGCAGGTGACGTATCTGCATACATTCCAACAAACGTAATTTCCATTACTGATGGTCAAATTTTCTTGGGAACAGATATGTTCTATTCTGGTATTCGTCCAGCTGTTGACGTAGGTTTGTCCGTATCCCGTGTAGGTGGTAGCGCACAAACTAAAGCGATGAAGCAAGTGGCGGGCCAATTGCGTTTGGACCTTGCTCAATATCGTGAGTTGGCTGCTTTCGCTCAGTTTGGTTCCGACCTTGATGCGGCTACACGCGCTCAACTTGATCGTGGTGAACGCTTAACTGAAATGTTAAAACAAGGTCAATATGAGCCTATGAGTGTAGCGGAAATGGTTATCAACCTTTACGCTGGTACTAAAGGGTACTTAGCAGATATTCAAGTGGCGGATGTATTGTCCTTTGAAGCTGAACTTTTACGTTATGTAAAAGCAAATTACCCTGAAATCATCACTAACATTGAAACGTCTAAGAAAATTGACGAAGAAACTGAAAATCTATTGAAGCAAGCAATCCCAGAATGTGTTGAAGCATTTGGCTCTACACATACATTAGTGTCTCGTAAGGAGGCGTAATGTATGGCTAGTGCACAAGATTTGCGAAAACGCATAAAAAGTGTTACCAATACGCAACAAATTACAAAAGCGATGAAGATGGTAGCTTCTGCTCGTCTTCGTAGGGCACAAACAAAAGCGGAAGCTACTCGTCCTTACGCAGAAAAGATAGGGCAAATCTTGCGTCATATGTCGAATAGTGATTTAGAAGGCTTTGAAAGTCCTCTCTTAGATGTGCGACCTGTAGAACGCACTTGCTACATTGTAGTAGGTGCAGATAAAGGTCTTGCAGGGGCATTTTCGTCTAATGTGTTGAAATTTGCCATGGAACAATTACATGGTAAATCTTCTGACACGTACCGTGTTATCACGGCAGGCAGAAAGCCTAGAGATAGCATGAAATCTAGAGGTATTCATATTGATAAGTCCTATGCGGGCTTTTCTGATAAACCATCCTATGAACATGCGCGTACCATCATGCATGAAGCACTTTCACTATACGAACGTCATGAAGTTGACGAAGTCATCATGATCTATACACGTTTTGTAAATTCTATGACGCAAATTGCACAGGCTGAGCGCTTGTTGCCAATAGAGCAACCACAAGATGAGGTAAAAGGAGAAGAGTATGATTTCATGCCATCTGCCGTATCCGTCTTGGAGGAGTTGCTGCCAAAATACTTAGAAATTACAGTTTATAATGGATTGTTGCAATCTGCAGCTAGTGAATTGGGTGCTCGTATGACGGCCATGACATCGGCTACAGATAATGCAGGGGAACTCATTGAGTCCTTAGGCCTTGAATATAACAAGTTGCGTCAATCTAGTATTACAAACGAAATTTCTGAAATCGTTGGTGGCGCTAATGCCTTGCAATAGATAAGGAGACATCTGTCGATGAGTAATAATATTGGTAAAGTTGTGCAGGTCATCGGCCCAGTTGTAGACGTGCGATTTGATGCTGGTCATTTACCAGCTATCTACAACGCCATCCACATCTACCATGACCACAAGGCACACGATAGACAAAAAATCGTAGTAGAGGTTATGCAACATTTAGGTGACGATACAGTTCGTTGTGTTGCCATGAGTTCTACTGACGGTATGACACGTAATATGGAAGCAGAAGATACTGGTGCTCCAATTTCCGTCCCTGTAGGGGACGGCGTATTGGGTCGTATCTTTAACGTACTTGGTGAAACGGTAGACCATGATCCAGCTCCAGTTGTGGCTGATGAAAAGTGGCCTATTCATCGTCCAGCACCTAAATTTGATGACCTTTCTCCGGATACACAAATTTTGGAAACAGGTATTAAGGTCGTTGACCTTATCGCTCCATACGTAAAAGGTGGTAAAATTGGTCTCTTCGGTGGTGCCGGTGTAGGTAAAACCGTATTGATCATGGAATTGATTCACAATGTTGCTACAGAGCACGGCGGTTATTCCGTATTCTCCGGTGTAGGCGAACGTACTCGTGAAGGTAACGACTTGTGGAACGAAATGAAAGAGTCCGGCGTTATCAACAAAACAGCTCTCGTATATGGACAAATGAATGAGCCACCAGGGGCTCGTATGCGCGTAGGTCTTACAGGCCTTACAATGGCCGAATACTTCCGTGATGTGAAAAAACAAGACGTGCTCTTGTTCATTGATAACATCTTCCGCTTTATTCAAGCGGGTTCCGAAGTATCTGCCCTCTTAGGTCGTATGCCATCTGCCGTAGGTTATCAACCTACATTGGCTAATGACGTAGGGGCATTACAAGAACGTATTACATCTACAAAAGAGGGCTCCATTACTTCCGTACAAGCTGTATATGTACCTGCTGATGACTTGACTGACCCTGCTCCAGCAGCGACATTCGCTCACTTGGATGCGACAACAGTATTGTCTCGTTCCATTGCGGAACTCGGTATCTATCCAGCGGTGGATCCTCTGGACTCTACAAGCCGTATTTTGGATCCACATGTACTTGGGGAAGAGCACTACGCAGTAGCTCGTGGCGTACAAGAAGTATTGCAAAAATATCGCGATCTTCAAGATATTATCGCAATCCTCGGTATGGAAGAATTGTCTGACGAAGATAAACTCACTGTATCCCGTGCTCGTAAGATTCAACGTTTCTTGAGTCAACCATTCTTCGTAGCAGAAGTATTTACTGGTTCTCCTGGTAAATATGTGCCATTGTCCGAAACATTGAGAGGCTTCAGAGAAATCTTGGATGGTAAACATGATGAATTGCCAGAAGGTGCATTCTACATGGTTGGTACCATAGATGAAGCCGTTCAAAAAGCAAAGGAAATGCAAGAGAAGGGGGAATAATCCATGGCGGAACCTATGACCCTACAGATAATTACACCTGATGCGATTGTATTCGAAGGCCAATCTACATTCTTTGTAGGTAAAGCTATCGATGGTGCTTTTGGTATTTTGCCAAACCATGCACCTATGATTATCGCATTAGACTTGGCACCTTTACGCATTGATCAACCAGATGGAACATCTCGTGAATATGCTGTTTTTGGTGGCTTCTGTGAAATTGAACATAATAAGGTGAGTATTGTAACCCCTGACTGTCAAGATCCAACATCCATTGATGTGGAACGTGCTCGTCGAGCTAAAGAGCGTGCAGAAGGTCGGTTATCAAATCCTACACCTGATATTGATGTAGAAAGAGCGGAAGCAGCATTGCAACGTGCCTTACTGCGCTTGCATGTTACAAAAATGTTATAAGAAAAAGGCTAGCCATCTGGCTAGCCTTTTTATCTTTCTAATTTTGATTATAAAATGCTCACACCTTTTAAGGAGTATGCAGTATTCTTAGGCTGTTCTACTTGAAAATCTAATACAACAGGTGCCTCAGAATTGATACCAGGTGCTTGGTAACGGTCACGGTCTGTTGGAATTCGTTTGTATGGTAATTTATCAAGTAATATAGTCATAACTTTGTTCCAAACTGATTTATGTGTTGGCATAGTCAAAGAGTCATCAGTTTGGTTGAAGCCCGTACGAACAGTATGGATTATCTTATCGTTTACATCATAATAGTATAAAAGGGCATTAACCTTTGCGGCGATATAAATTTCATGATTATCCTTATTGTATGGATCTGGGCTGTTAATAGTATTAACTTGTACATATACGTCTTGTAATGGTACAGGCATAATAACGATTTCAGAATTTTGGGCCTCTGCAATTTGAGCAAGATCAGCGGCTTTAATTTCTGCAGTTGGTGTGTTAGTACTTACGATGGTTGTATCATAGTAAGGATATTTAAGTGTATTTGATAAGCGATCTGTCATGTAGCGACCAAATTGAGCTGTGTTTTCATTGCGCAAATTTGCTGGTACAACAATAGTAACTTTACGGCTCGGAAAGTTTTCTAAGTGTCCATCATGACTTGTACTAGAAGTATTAATTGTGGCTTTTTCCGGAGCTCCAGAAATCGGTGTAGATGTTGGTGTTGCAGCCACTTTTATGACAGGCTCCATATTCGTTTCAGGGGCTAATGTAGGAGCTTCATTACTTGTGCTACTTTGTATAGTGCTAAGAGCTACAGGTTGTGTTGTATTTGGTGTTAATTGACTCAAATCGATCATAGCGGCACTGGCTGTTGTAAATGCAGTTGTGAGTAGTACAGCAAGTACTGTAAGTAGTGGACGTTTATAGAGTCCGAAGTTATGTAACATAATTCCTCCTCTTAATAAAACTCTTTTAAAATTACAAATTATACAATTTATATTATTATATCATATATACAAAAAAAAGAAGCAAGCTTAATAGCTTGCTTCTTTAGTCTGGTGGACGATGACAGGATCGAACTGCCGACATCCTGCTTGTAAGGCAGGCGCTCTCCCAGCTGAGCTAATCGTCCATGGTGGTGACCCGTCCGGGAATCGAACCCGGGATACCGCCGTGAAAGGGCGGTGTCTTAACCGCTTGACCAACGGGCCAAAATGGCTCCTCGAGTAGGACTCGAACCTACGACCGATCGGTTAACAGCCGATTGCTCTACCGACTGAGCTATCGAGGAATGGTACGATTGTTATTATATGTTAGTTTAATTATAAAAGCAAGCATTTTTTTTAGAACACTATAAAATAGATATTGTCAATTATGACTAAAAGACATAACTTTATAAATAAAATTAGTTATCAATAATTTTGATGAGAGAGTCATTAAAATTAATAAAATCTATAGAGCTTATTAACTATAGATATTTACTGCGTTCTAAGGTGATTGTATGGCTCCAAATGAATGGGAGTTAGCAATATAAGTATATTGAAGATAATCGGTATACATATGCATTATAGAAAAGTTTAAAAGATTTAGTTGAAAAGTAGTATCAGTTAAGACAAAAGTGTATTTATCTTATTAGATATAGTCTATGTTTGTGGTTCATTTTAAACCAAATTTATATATAAGAAAGTAGGTAAAAATGTAAGATATTAAAATCTTATTGATATGTGATAGACTATGACTTTTATCACAAAATGGGGCTTTTTTAGTGACTGGAGAATAAAGTCTATGTAGGCTATTGAAAAACCGAAATATATACAAAAATATTCGTGAAAACAATTCTCAAAAACTGGAAAAGCATTGAGAAAACTGTATAGGTGAGACGTTGAATCCCCTTATATTGTGTGCTACGATTTATGTATAGAGTTAATCTCATCGGTTTGAGATAGATATTCTTTCATATGTTTGAGAATTTTATTTTATCTCATCGGTATTAGAATTAATATTCAACTATTTTCCTGAGGAGGGATTATCTTGCGCGAGATTCAAGTATCTGAAATCACAAAAACAGTCCGTCAAATGTGTATGGACGCAGCTTACCACTTGCCAAAAGACATCTATGAAGGTTTGAAAAAAGGCCGTGAAACAGAAGAGTCTTCAGTAGGTCGTATCGTTCTTGATCAAATTATTAAAAATGCAGAAATTGCCGATGCTGAAGATCGTCCATACTGCCAAGATACTGGTATGACTATGGTATTCTTAAAAGTTGGTCAAGATGTTCATTTCGTTGGTGGTGATCTTACAGAAGCTATCAATGCTGGTGTTGCAGCTGGTTATGTTGAAGGTTATCTTCGTAAATCCGTTGTAGCTGAACCATTGTTCAACCGTAAAAATACACAAAATAACACACCTGCAATCATCTACACTGAAATCGTTCCTGGCGATAAAGTAGATATTCAAGTAGAATTAAAAGGTTTCGGTTCTGAAAATAAATCCGATGTAGCTATGCTCGTACCTGCTGATGGTGTGGAAGGCGTTAAAAATGCAGTCCTTGAAATCGTAAAACATGCAGGCCCTAACCCATGCCCTCCAATCGTACTCGGCATTGGTATTGGCGGTACTATGGACCAAGCAGCTGTTATGTCCAAAAAAGCGTTGCTTCGTGACATTAGTGTACCTCATAAAGATGCAGACTATGCAAAATTAGAAGAAGAAATCATGGAAATGGTTAACAAAACTGGTATTGGACCACAATTGGGTGGCACTACAACTTGTATCGGTGTAAACATCGAATGGGGTGCAACTCACATCGCAGGTCTTCCTGTTGCAGTTACTATTATGTGCCATGCTGCTCGTCATGCTCACGTAGTACTTTAATCGATAGGAGGTAAAAACAATGGCTGAATCAATTCGCATTAATACTGAAGAATATAATGAAGAGTTTTCCCGCAAATTAAAAGTTGGTGATAGCGTTCTTATTACTGGTAAAATTTACTCCGCTCGTGACGCTGCTCATAAAGTTATGACTGAAGCTTTAGCGCGTGGTGAAAAATTGCCAATCGACTGGACAAATAAGTTTGTTTATTATCTTGGACCAACACCTGCAAAACCTGGTGATCCAATTGGTTCCGCTGGTCCTACAACTTCCGGTCGTATGGATGCTTACACACCAACAATGCTTGATCAAGGTATCAAAGGCATGATTGGTAAAGGTTCCCGTAAACCAGAAGTAGTTGAATCCATGAAGAAAAATGGTTGCACATACTTCGCAGCAGTTGGTGGCGCGGCAGCATTGATTGCAAAATCCATCAAAAAATATGAAGTACTTGCTTATGGTGAACTTGGACCAGAAGCTTTGGCTGAATTGACTGTTGAAGATTTCCCTTGCATCGTAGTTGGCGATACTGAAGGTAATAACTTCTACGAATTAGGCCAAAAACCTTACAGAAAAATCTAATATCACCATTGAGTGATTGAAAGAGGCTTGCTAAAGCAAGCCTCTTTTTGTTGTTAAGCCATAATCATAAGATGTTCATCCGTTACGTGTAGAGTTTAGTCTACCGATTCTGTCGGTTTTATGATAATATACATATAGATTTTATACATTCAATTTGAGTGAGGCGATAACATGACTTCTGTAGAAACTATTCGTCAGTCAACTCGCAACGCGATGGCTGAATTACTTGATTTAGCAAAGGTTCGCGAAGGTCAATTATTCGTTGTTGGCTGTTCCACTAGCGAAATTGTAGGTAAAAAAATCGGCACTGACTCTCACCTTGATGTGGCTCAGGTCGTATTTGATGAAATATACAATGCTGTTAAGGCTAAAGGACTTAACTTGGCGATTCAATGTTGTGAACATATTAATCGTGCACTTGTTATGGACCGTAGCGCTATGACATGGGAGGAGGAAGTTAATGTTGTTCCTCAACGTCATGCGGGTGGTGCCCTGGCTGTGATGGCGTACGAACATTTTGATGATCCTGTGATGGTTGAATTTATTCAAGCTGATGTAGGCATCGATATTGGAGATACTTTCATTGGTATGCACATGAAACACGTTGCAGTGCCTGTACGTCTTTGTGTGAAAGAAATTGGGAAAGCACATGTGACCGCTTGTCGTGTTCGTCCGAAGAGCATTGGCGGTGAGCGTGCTGCATATAATGAAGCATTGATGTAGGGGGATAGTATGTCAAACCTAATACCGTATTTTGTATTAGCCGTCGTGGCATTGGGATTCTTTGCTGTTTGCTATGCTGTTTTTAGCGGTGGTGATGGTGAAAGTAAGGCAAAAGAAAAATCCTATAAAAACATAAGTAATAAAAATAATCTTAAAGAGCATCATGATGTTATATTTGCAACGGAGTCGCAAGAGGGCAATGTAACAATCACACATACGAGTGGGACTAATGTATATACTGCATCAATTCCGGATACAGTTGAAACGGTGGTCGGTGAAGAGCGAGAACCGGCTGAATCTCTGGTTGATCCTATAGATACCTCTTATAATAGAAGAAGTACTCTAAAGTCTAATTCAAGTCATGTTTCAGAGGGAGAATATGCGTTAGCATTAGGTTCGGATAATGGAACACCAATAGGTTCGGATAATGGCACACCAATAGGGGATGAAACCATTGTGATGACAGCCGTATCAGATCTTAAGCAAGCTAATCAAGCTAATCAAGGTGTTACTCCGTTGGTGGATAAAACTATTGTCCTCGATGTTGTTACAGATGAACTTCTCAATAACGCAAACTCTGTTGAAGATACAATTGCTATGGGTGAATCTGTGGAAGCCTTTGAAGCTGATGAAGCGGATAGCATAGATGCTACACAGATGATAGGTGGTGCGAACGAAATACAAACCGCGGAAGGTCCATCGGTATTAGATGAAACGCGTTTGTTTGATGCTTCTGAAATTGAAGCACAATTGGCGGCAACAAGTTTTACTGAAGAGGAGGAACCGCATGGTCAATGGGCAAAAGCGGCGCATGAGGATAAATGCGTTGAGTTGGCTATAGCACCATTTGTTCATTTCTTTGGGGTGTTACATGGTGATACGCAACACTATGTAGAATCTATTACAAGAGATGCTTTAGCGGCTCTCAATATTACAAAAATTGTTGAAGTGAATGCATTACTAGAGAATATTGTTATTCAAGAAGCGTTGATGAGTATGCAAAAGGCATATGCCGCTACAAATACAGAGTGGATGAAGTCCGCTGCGTTAGGTGCTTTTCTAGATGTGGTTCAATCTCCTAAATCTAGTACGCCATACCTCGTAGCTTTTGATGCATTACGTGTATTACCTCATTTAACTTTAGGTCACTTCCAAGTTATGGCCTTAACATTATTGTTACAATATTCTAGAAACTCTAATAACTATGGATTGATTCACTTCCAACATTATGTGGAAAAATATATTGAGCCATTCATCTCTGATTTGCCTCGAAATGATTCCTTCTATCGCCAGCTAGACTATTTACGCTGTACACAAGAAGAACAAGAGCCTATCACTTTATGCCAAGTGTTGTCTAATTCATATCCGTTTGTATTCAACTATCGTGGTTTTTCCAAGGAAGAACTCTTCCGTGCTACAGATGGTCATGGTGTAGATCCACGTTATGTGGTGCGTAGCTTGAACTCCAATCTTTATAAATTAGCCTTGGTAGATGAGTCTTTGGCACCACAATTCTTTAGACAAACACGAATTTCTAATGCTATGGTTCAACGTGATCTTTTAGCTCTGATGAAGAGCAAACCTACTGCTTTCAGGGGCCAAGAGGCGCGTGATATTATGGATGATATTTCACCGGTTCTATTGGACTTAGCTGATGTCTTTGATAGCACGCCAATGTCTAAAATTAGCTTAACATTGTTAGGCCTTTACTTAGGCCGTGCTCATGTGAAAGCAACCATTGGTGAAGAATTTGATTTGTCTCATTGGTTCTAATGTATAATTTTAAGCACTATATAGTTTGAAAAATTATATAATATAGTTATTAATATGGGTATATACTTAAAACCGTTATATACTTTATGAGTCGTGTAATAAAAAAAAGTCTCTCAAGATAATCTTGAGAGACTTTTTAGTTTGTTAAATTTAATAGCCATTAAGTATTAAAAGGTGTTAAAGCCGAATTCTTCAATGTCTTCAATGTTTTTAATTGTTACGGTGCGCCCTGTAATATCAATGAGACCTTCATCGCGAAGGCGCCCTAGTTCACGGCTAAGGGCTGTGCGAGATACATTGAGTACCTCAGCCATTTGCTCGCGGTTGTGGGGTAATTGAATTGTGTTAGAATGCTGACGTTTATAAATATCTGTTAAGTACGCAAAAATCTTTTCGCGCATCCCTTTTAATGTGAGGTAGTGGACTTTTCTGGTTAATAGAATTGCTTTTTCAGATAAATCTTCTAATAGATTAGATAGGATTTTAGTTTGGCATTGATGACAATCCGGCAATGTTTTAATAAAGGTTTCAAGCGGAATAAACATAATTTTAGTTGCTTTTGTTGCCTTAATGGTAGCAGGCCATAAAGGCTGTTTACTAAATAGTAGTGCTTCTCCGAAAATATCTGATTGCTCTAAGTTTGCCATAATAACCCGTTGGCCCATTACATTTTCACGAGTTAGTAAAGCGCTGCCCTCAAGGATGACGCCGATACCCTCCATAGGATCTCCAGCGAGGGCTATAAAATCGTTTTTTTTGTAACTGTGGATGATAACCTTGGCATTATTTAAATAGCCACGTAGTTCTGGCTCTCCTAATGTATTGAATAAAGGACATTTCACGAGGGTGGGCATATATTGATTAATGATATCGTTTGAAAGTATTTGTTTCATAGGCACCTCCGGTGTGATAAAGTCTATAGCAATTAAAAATGATTATTGTATAATAAAAGTATAAGACCAAATGGTCTACCTGTTCCATAAGGGGAGTCAGGAAAATTTTTGAAAAAGTTTTTATTTGTTGCTCAAGCTACAGAAATTGTATCATCTTTACGTTATACTTTCAAATGTAATCAATCAGACAACTGATAAAACATCAGTGTAATGTATAGGTTTTATATTATCTAGCTTGACTGCGAGGAAGTCTCGCAAAGGAGGATTTTCAAATGAGCATGTTCTGTTATCAATGCGAACAATCTGCAGCACCAGGTGGCTGTACTGTACAAGGTGTATGTGGTAAAACTGCACCAGTTGCTAACTTACAAGACGAATTAACTGCTGCCTTAGTTGGCTTGGCTCGCGCTTTAGACGTAAAGGGTCATACTAAAGAAGGTATCGATTATATTATGCGCGGTTTGTTCATGTGTGTAACAAACGTAAACTTCTCTGAAGACCGCGTTCAAGAATTCATTGACGAAGTAAATGCTTACCATGCAAAAGTGGATAGCGCTCAACAAAACTTTGATTGGGAACAATTGTGGAAAGGTGAAGAAGACATCGTATCCCTTCGCTCCACATTATTGTTAGGTATGCGTGGTATGGCTGCGTACGCATGGCATGCTGCTCGCCTTGGCTTCCACGATGCTGATGTTGACGCTTGGTTCGTTAAAGGCATGGTAGAATTCGCTAAAGATCACAGCGCTGAAGAATGGCTTGATCTTTTGATGGAATTTGGTCAAATTAACTTGAAATGTATGGCTGTTCTTGATAAAGCTAATACTGAAACATATGGTACACCTGTACCAACTACAGTTCCTTTGACTGTAGAACCAGGTCCTTTCATCGTTGTAACTGGTCATGACCTTCATGACTTGAAACAATTATTGGAACAAACTGATGGTAAAGGTGTAAATATCTATACTCATGGTGAAATGTTGCCTTGCCACGCTTATCCTGAATTGAAGAAACATCCTCAATTGAAAGGTAACTTCGGTACAGCATGGCAAAACCAACAAAAAGAATTTGTTGATGTTCCTGGCGCATTCTTGTTCACTACAAACTGCATTATGCCACCAAAAGAAAACTACAAAGCTAATATCTTCACTACAGATATGGTAGGTTTCGATGGTTGTGCACATATCGAAGAAAAAGAAGATGGTACTAAAGACTTCTCCGCAGTTATCAACCGTGCTATCGAATTGGGCGGCTACAAAGAAGCTCAAGAATTCACTGGTATCAACGGTGGTCATGAAGTAACTACAGGTTTCGGTCATGGCACAGTATTGGGTATTGCTGATAAAGTAATTGATGCTGTAAAAGCTGGCGCAATCAAACACTTCTTCTTGGTAGGTGGTTGTGACGGTGCTAAAGTAGGCCGTAACTACTACACTGAATTCGTTAAACAAACTCCAAATGATACTGTAGTATTGACATTGGCTTGTGGTAAATTCCGTTTCAACGACATGAACATCGGCGAAATCGGTGGTATCCCTCGTATCCTTGATATGGGTCAATGTAACGATGCTTACTCCGCTATTCAAGTAGCAGTAGCTTTAGCTGGTGCATTTGAATGTGATGTAAACGACTTGCCATTGACATTGGTATTGTCCTGGTACGAACAAAAAGCGGTATGTATCTTGTTAACATTGTTAGCATTGGGTATCCGTAACATTTACATCGGACCTTCCTTGCCTAAATTCTTCTCCAGCAATGTATTGAACATTTTGGTAGAAAAATTCCAATTACATCCAATTACAACTCCAGAAGCTGACATGAAAGCTATCTTGGGCTAATAGGATCTATTAATCTGTTAACTACAGTCCTACGTCCCCTCTCTTTTATGATTTAGGACTGTTGTTATAAATAACGCACCTAGGGTTATCCTTAGGTGCGTTTTTTTACTATTATTGTGAAAGCTATCTATCGAGTGTTTGTTTATTGATGGGGCCTGACAGTATTGCGACAACTAGATTACTAATGGGCATAACCTATCTCATGCCTCCATACTCAGCGTAAGTCGGCCCTCAATAGGTTATGCCCATAAGTAAAACGTTTCTGAAATATAAGTCCCATCAATATACAAACTCATAAAATAGCTTTCATCAGAATAGTGAGGTGAGGGGGAGATGTCGCTGCATAAGTATAGTCCTTCCTTTTTATAACTGTAGATATAAAGGCGTCCCATCAATATACTGCTCTTTGATAGTTTTCATATAAATAGTAGTCCTTCATAGACGCACAAAGATGCCTCTAATGTGCATATAGACATTTATCAATATTGATTGTTATACTATAGGTAAGTAAGATATTTCTCACATTATTTGTGTGTATATAGAGGTATGTATGAACAGTATTTTTGATATTATAGGGCCTATTATGATTGGTCCGTCTAGTTCGCATACAGCGGGTGCTGCGCGACTAGGCAAGATGGCGCGGTGTATTTTTCGTGCTACTCCCAAAAAGGTAGATTTAACATTATATGGATCTTTTGCAAAAACTTATAAAGGGCATGGTACGGCTCGTGCTTTGATTGGCGGCTTATTAGGTTATAAAGAGGATGATGCGAACATCCGAGTTGCTCATGAATTAGCGAAAAAAAAGGGGATGGAGTTTTCTTTTATTGAGTCTCCTCTTGATGTAGGGCATCCGAATGTGGTGCGTTTTGATATGTATGATGAACATAATCGTCATATGACTGTTATTGGTCGCTCTCTCGGCGGTGGTCAGATTATGATTACCGAAGTAGATGGAAATGATATGTCCATTACAGGAGATGAGTTTACGCTCGTTGTGTTCCATGAGGATAGACCTGGTGCGATTTCTCTTGTGAGCCAAGCATTGAGTGAGTCCGATATTAACATCGCTACGATGCGCGTATTCCGTAAGGGCAAGCATAAGGATGCAGTCATGGTTATTACTACAGATACGGTGGTAAATCCTATTACAGTTCAGTTTATGCGCGAGTTTCCAGGCATCCAGGATGTGATGACCTTTGAAGCATTATAGGAGGGCGAATGATGAGTTATGCATATGATACAATTGCAGATATTATTCGCCTAGGTGAGGAAAACAATATTTCTTTTGGCGATGTAGTATTGCGTTATGAATTAGAGAATTACGACCGCAGTGAAGATGCGGTTGTTCGTGAAATAGAGAATCGCTTAGATATTTTTGAAAGTTCCATTCAAGATGGCATAGCTTATGCGGAGAAAACGGCTTCTGGTATGTCCGGTGGTCAAGCGGCACAGCTTAATGGGCAAACACCTCGTTTTATGAGTGATATTGCGTATAAGGCAATGACGTATGCTATTGCTGTAAATGAGGCAAATGCAAAGATGTTCCGCATTGTTGCTTGTCCTACGGCGGGTTCTTGTGGTGTTATGCCTGGTGCTGTGAAAGCCGTAGCGGACCACTACCAATTAGATAGAGCTACAGTGGTAAAAGGCTTCTTAGCTGCGTCTGGTATTGGTAATGTAGTAGCAAATCGCGCTTGTGTTGCTGGTGCTGTTGGCGGTTGCCAAGCGGAAATCGGTACAGCTGCGTGTATGGCGGCAGGGGCCATTGTTGAAATGATGGGTGGATCACCACGTCAAGTAGGTCATGCTATTGCATTGTGCATGAAAAATCTATTGGGACTTGCTTGTGATCCGGTAGCAGGGCTCGTAGAGGTGCCATGTGTTAAGCGTAATGGCTTTTATGCAGTCCATGCTATTACTGCATCTGAAATGGCGTTAATGAATATTGAAAGCCAAATTCCACCAGATGAAGTCATCGAAGCGATGAATAATATAGGCCGTGCTATGCCGGCAGCATTGCGTGAAACAAGTGATGGCGGTCTTGCGGTGACACCGACAGGTACAGCTATTGCAGAACGAGTGCAATCCTTATAAGGATTGCACTTTTTTCATGCTTTCATTTGTAGTAAAATAAAGATTAGACTAGTTCAGAAAGGAGCGTGTATGATGGAACAAGCAAATCGAATATTGACCGTATTAGAAGAAGCCGGCCATGAAGCTTATATCATAGGCGGCGCTGTGCGCGATATTTTGATGCATCAAAAGCCACATGACTTCGATATTGTGACGTCTGCACGTCCCGATACAGTGATTGAGGTTCTTCGCGGTCATGATATTCAAACGACAGACCTCGTAGGAAAATCTTTTGGCATAGTGGTAGCTACATTAGAGGGCAAGCCATATGAAATTGCTACATATAGAACAGAACGATATGGTGCAGATAGCCATCGTCCCGAAGAAATTACTTATGCCGATACCTTAGAAGAAGATGTGTTGCGTCGTGATTTTACTGTCAACGGCATGGCTATGAACCGTTATGGTGAAGTTATAGACCTTGTAGGTGGACGACGTGATATTAAACATAAGATGTTACGAACCATTGGTAATGCGCAGGAACGTTTTGAAGAAGATGCGTTACGATTATTTAGGGCGTGCCGTTTTGTGGCGAAGTTGGATTTCTTGGCGAGTAAAGATCTATTAGAGGCTATGCCTAAGGCTTTTCACCGCGTACCTGGCTTGTCTTTAGAACGTGTACGAAATGAGATTAATCGTCTCATGTTAGAGCCTGCGGTGGCTAAAGGCCTTGATGTCCTTGTTCAATCCCGCTTGGCAGAATGCTCTTGTCGTGTTGTAGAAAATGGTACGGCTCGGGAGGTTCCCATCTTGCCTGAACTATATCATCTCGTGAATTTGCCCCAAGAAAAGGACTTTCACGAATTCGATGGTTGGTATCATACACTAGCCGTTGTGTCCCATACGGAGCCGGATTTGGTGTTGCGTTGGGGTGCCTTATTACATGATGTGGCAAAGGGAATGCCAGCGGTACGTGCTGTTATTAATGGACGCCTTACGGATCGTGGGCATGATACACTAGGTGCGGAAATGGCAGAAACGTTATTAAACCGACTAGGATATCCGAAGACCTTTGTAAAACGCGTGGCGTGGATTGTGAAAAACCACATGCGTTTTCACTATTTTGTACAAAATGGGGAAGCTAATGAGAAAAAGTGGATCCGTAAAGAGGCTCGCAGCGGTGAGTTTCGAGATAGTCAAATTATGCGAACTGCATGGGAGCAATTATCTAAGGTTTGTGCTGCTGATGTGTTAGGCTGTGGGAAGCCTTATGCATCGACTGATGGAACCTTAGCCTTTGGTGAATGTATGGCAGATCTGAGCCTAGAGATGCCTATCCATACAAAGGATTTAAATTATGATGAACGTGTTATTAAGCTTGCAGGGAATAAAGTGGGGGAAGGATTGCAGTATTTATTAGGTCAGGTACAAAATGGAGTGATTACCAATGAACCAGATGCGCTATATGATGCATTAGACCATAAGTTACGCCGTCCAGTGGAGAAATGATGAAGTTATTAAATAAAGCGTTATTACGCATGAGTGATTGGAGTCGCACTACATGGTGCCTTGCCATACTCATGACCGTTGCTTTCGTCCTTATCGGTCGTTTAGCACAGTTACAGGTCTTTGATACCTTTGACCTAGAGAAGAAAAACTTATTACAAGTTCAAGTAGATAGAAAATTACAATCGCCGCGGGGTACAATCTATGACCGTAATGGCAAGCCATTGGCGATGAGTGTAGTTACAAAATCTTTATATGCGGATCCGAAGATGATTAAACAGTCTCCTCAAGAGATTGCGGAGCTCATCTCACCGTATGTAACGATGTCAAAAGAGAATATTGTAAAAGCTTTGCAAGAGGATACCGCCTTTGTCTGGTTGAATCGTATGATGGATGCAGACAAATCAAAAGCGGTACAACAAGTTATTAAGGATAATAATATTGCAGGCCTTAATTTCGTTGAAGAATCTAAGCGCTATTATCCAAATGGTGTCTTAGCGGCACAAGTATTAGGCTTTGTCGGCACTGATGATAAAGGGCTTGATGGTCTAGAAATGGTTCTCGATGACGAATTAAAGGGGGGCGTACAACAAGAAATTGTAGCTACTGATAATAAAGGGAATGCCATCTTTGGTTCCGTACTATCTAAATTTTTACCAGATAAGGGTAAAAGCGTAACCTTAACCATCGATGCAACAATTCAATTTATTGCAGAACGCGCTCTTGATAAGGCGATGGTTGATACAGGAGCTAAGCATGCCAGCGTTATCGTTATGGATCCAAAGACCGGTGAAATATTAGCGATGGCCAATCGTCCAAGTTATGATCCTAATAACTACAACCAAAGTGGTGAAGAGGCTTTCAAAAATATTGCGGTTACCAATTTATATGAACCAGGTTCTACATTCAAACCTATCATTGCATCTGCAGCTCTTGCAGCAGGCAAATGGAAGTTAGACACTGTGTATAACGATAAAGGGGCCTTCGCTGCCAATGGACATATCATTAGAAACTGGAATGGTGAGGGATATGGTCCTGTTCGTTTGCTAGATATTTTGAAGTACTCTATTAATACTGGTATGGCTGAAATTGGTACATTAACAGGGGCAGATATTCTCTCGAAATATGTACGTGATTATGGCTTTGGTTCTGAAACAGGTATTGAATTGCCTGGTGAAGGAGCAGGTATTTTGTATAATCCAGAGGATATGAGTAAGCTAGACGTTGCTACAATGTCTATCGGTCAAGGTATTGCGGTTACACCATTACAAATGGTTCGTGTCTTTGGTGCACTTTCTAATGGTGGGGCTATGATGAAACCACATATCATCAAGTCTTATAGTAACTCTCAAGGCGATGTAACAAGTACGACTGAAACATCTGTTGTGGGACAACCAGTTCCGGCGGAAACCGCTAAAACCATTGTAGATATTCTAGAAAAAGAAGTATCCGAAGGTGGCGGTACAAAAGCGATGGTAGAAGGTTATCACTTCGGCGGTAAAACTGGTACGGCGCAAAAACTAGATACCAAACATGGCGGTTATCTCGACGGACAATACATTGCGTCCTTTATTGGCTTTGGCCCTGTAGAGGATCCAAAATTTGTAGTTCTTGTCGTTATTGATGACCCACAAAAGGGTTCTTATTATGGTAGTCAAATTGTAGCCCCTGTATTTAAGGACATCGTATCTCAACTTGTACGGTATTACCAAATGAGTCCGTATGTTAAAGAAAGTACACCAGTAGCTGTTAAAGCTGCTAATACATTACCTGAACCAAAACCGGGAAGTGATGGTTCTGTTACATTGCCTAACTTTACTGGTTTTACCTATGGTGAAGTACGTGATTGGTTACATAAGGCGGGACTTGCATTTAAACCGGATGGAACTGGTACGGCTACATCTCAAGATGAAAGTAGCGGTACAACTGTTCAGACTGGTACAGCAATTACTGTTCATTTCCGTAGATAAAACGAATTCGGTCATAATTAGAAATTATAGACAGTTCGTTATATAATAGAATAAGAGACTTAGGTGCCTCTCCGGAGGCACCTTATTTTATAGATAGTTTGAATGAATGGAGATACACATGATCGAATTACGCGGTAAAGCAGTAGCAGATGCTCACAAGGCGATTTTACAAGAAAAAGTTGCAGCAGTAGGGGACTCTGTAATTACTATGGCAGTATTACTTGTTGGTGAAGACCACGGTGCTCATATGTACGCTACATTTATGGAAAAGACAGCCAAGAATTTTGGCTATGGCTTTGTATTAAAACAATTACCTGAAACGGCTACACAGGATGAAGTGGTGACAGCATTGCAAGAATTAAATAATGATGCGGCTGTTCATGGAATTTTACCGTTAATGCCGATGCCTAAACACATTGATACAGAGGCTCTTATCGATATGCTAGATCCTAAAAAAGATATCGATGGTTTAACTACGTATAATATTGGCCTTGTAACTGCTGGCAAAGGGGGCTTTGCCCCTTGTACTGCTAAGGCGTGCATGGCAATTTTAAATCACTACGATATTCCTGTAGAGGGGAAACATGTGGTAGTAATCGGTCGTAGCCAAGTGATTGGCAAACCAGTAGCTCTTATGACTCTCGGTGCACATGGTACGGTTACAATGTGCCATTCTAGAACTCCTGATTTGGCAGAGCAAGTAAAACGAGGCGATATCGTTATTGCTGCAGCGGGTCGTGCTCATATGATTACAGCAGATATGATTAAGCCAGGTGCTGTTGTTATCGATGTAGGCATTAATGAACTAGAAGGTAAGACGGTAGGCGATGTTGATTATGAAGCGGTAAAAGATATTGCGTCTGCAATTACTCCAGTGCCTGGTGGTGTAGGCTCTGTAACGACTACTATGATGCTTGAAGCTGTATATGAGGCATACCATGCATGAGATGTCTATAGCAGAAGGTATACTTGATGTAGCCCTCGATACGTTACGACAACACGATGCATCTGTGATTCATTCCGTTCAACTCGATTTGGGCCTTATGAGTGGAGTAGAGCCAGATTCTCTCCTATTTTGCTGGGAAGCCGTTACAAAAGGGACTGCCGCAGAAGGTTCTCGTATAGAAATTAACACGATTCCTATTGAAGGAAAGTGCTTGGATTGTGATAAAACATTTCCTGTAGAAAATTATAAGTTTATCTGTCCCTATTGTGACAGTCATTTCGTACAAACTATAGGCGGTCGTGAGTTACAAGTGACCTCTATGGATATCGATTGATAGAAAGGTTAGGGCATGCAAGTTCAAGTTAAAACTAATGTACTGGCAAAAAACGATGCTATTGCAGAGGCTTTACAACAGTTGTTTAAGGAAAAGAATATATTTGTATTTAATCTGTTAGGTTCACCTGGGGCAGGTAAGACTTCCCTTTTGGAGGCAACCCTACAAGATTTAAAAAAGGAGTATCGCTTAGCCGTTATTGAAGGCGATTTATTTACGGCAAAGGATGCCAAGCGCATTCATGAGTTGGGTGTGCCTGTTATCCAGATTAATACGGTTGGTGGGTGCCATCTCGATGCACAGATGATTCAAGATGCCTTAGGTGATCTGAATCTTGATGACCTCGATATGATTATTATCGAAAATGTAGGCAATTTAGTGTGCCCTGCGGAATTTGAGATTGGTGAAAGCATGAAAGTAACGGTTTTATCTGTTACCGAAGGTGAAGATAAGCCCCTTAAGTATCCGTTAATCTTTAAAGAGTCTAAGGCCATCCTTATTAACAAGATTGATTTATTGCCCTATGTGCCTTTCAAAAAGGAGCAGGCAATACAAGATATCCGTAATTTAAATCCAAATGGAGAAATTTTTGAAGTAAGTTGCACCGCCCACAACGGTCTTGAACCATGGTTGAATTGGTTGCGTGCACAGTTGGAGAATAATCGATGAACTATTCTATGAAGAGCCGTATTGTAGCGGCCCTCCTTGTGGGTTTGTGTGCTACTACAATCAGTTATGCAGCAGAGCCTGCCATTTCCACTTTTAATCCAGTTGCAGTAGAAACTACTGATGACACTAACGTTGTAGCTCAAGATTCCGCTAATGCGAGCAATGATGGTAGTGTAGATGGAACTGGTGAGGTTGATAGCTTGTCTTACCTTGATAATGCACCAGTTAGAGTTGTTAAGCTAGATCCAAAAACGAAACAGGAAGGTTCTAAAACCGGATGGCTCGCAGAGCAAATGGCTGTAACTGAATTTGGTGATTCTATACAATTCTGGCAAGCGGCTAGTGAGAACGAAGGTTCTTTGCCGAGTATCACTCAAAATAATTTAGCTGATATTGGTAAGTCTTATACGGCAAACAGTTTACCGCCTTTAGGTTCTCAGGATGACTATGCTATCGGCACATACCGATTGGGAGATCAGTTTGAAGTTCCAAAAGATGTAGAAAAAACTGAGGTACGTGATAACTTTACTACGTATTACATGAAAGATGTAGCAGTAACTGTATATACTGGACCTGCTCAAGAATTGTTGGTTAACAATCAATTACGTGGGCAAGGGGCGACTTACTTCTTTGAACCAAATACTATTACAAATATTCATAGTACGAAAAAAGGCTCTAATACAGTACGCGACATTGGTCCTGGTAGCACACGGATGGAATTGATATTTGCCTATGGCAGTCCTAATGCGATGTGGCGTGATAAGAAAAATGAGACATATATTTTCCTTTATGAGGGGCATTCCGAAAATTCATTGCCTCAAAAAAAGGAGTTTAAGAGTCCCGTAGAGAATACAAATAGTGATAGCCAACAACAATCTATGCTTGGTCAGCAAAAAGAATATATTGCTTTCACCATTAAACAAAGTAATATAGAGGCTGTAGATATTATTAGTGGACAAGTATGGCCTAGATTTGGATTGCCGAAAGCTGAAGTGTATGATTTTGAAGCTGGTACACTTACGGCTGATGATTTTGTATTGCGTGGGTTCAAGTTGAATGACCATTTTGTTAATGATCCTAATAATGATTGGAAACATCAAGGCATATTGTTTGGTTCCACTTTTATTGGCTATAATGAATACGGTGTGAGTGTAGATAAAAAAGATCTTATCAATCGCGTATTATTAAATGTGTATACGCCTACACGTCGTGGAATCGCAATGGGTGATACCAAATATTTATTGCTCTTTGTGTATGGTATGCCAACTCGTATTGTTGAATCTACAACAAAGGCGGGGACGTCTACCGTATATGAATATAAAAATCCAGCGGCAAGCAACTCTTATTTACAGTTTGCCCTAGATGATAAAAACCAATATATCAAATCCGTTATGTTATCTGACCGTCCTGTAAAATAGGATAGGTCACAGCGAGGAGGCAAAGGGTATGGTTACTGTACAAGATGTAAAAGAACGTTGGGAAAAGATTCAAGGTGATGATGAACGTATATTGTTTATCGTTGGTGGTCCAGGTTCTGGTAAAAGTTTGCTAATTCGTGAACTGTCTGAGCAGAAGGGCTGGAAATACTTGGAAGCTAAGCAACTCATCGAGGAAGAGTTTTTGCTCGTGCCTCGTGATGAACGGCCTCAATTAGCGGAAGAAGTTATTTGCCGTGCTCTTAGCCGTAGCGATACGGAAGTAGTTTTGCTAGATGGTATTAATGTATTCTTTGCACCTATCTTAAATCTAAAACCATTTGAGTTGTTAAAAACTATTAGTAAGAAGTATCCTATTGTCGTTGGCTGGCGTGGACATATTGAAGGGGACCAGTTGTACTTAGAACATAACAATAATCCTAAACATGCTGTAGTTAGTATTGCACATCCAGATCATGTTATTGCAATCGATTAAATGTATGTTTGAACATATTGGTTGAATATAGAAAAAACTATAAATGTATAGAAGGAGATAGCGGTCTATCTCCTTTTTTAGTTATATAATTACAGTTATTAGGTAAAATATAGTTCTGTAACTTCCTATTATTTGATTCTACTAAACCTGAAATATGGATGGTAGTAAGTATGGACTGGTAAGGAATGCAACTATGTAAAGGTATATAAAGAATATACTAGTAAATAAAAGTTGATTACTGGATATATCCTGAAAACAAGGCATTTTATAGAGGATTGATAAAATATAAATTTTTTTTGACAAAATACTTGCATAGGGTATCGTTTCATGTTATTATGATTAAGCACTAAGGGTGACCACAGTGAACGAAAAACTTCAAAAAAGTTTTTAAAAGGTTCTTGACACTTAGTGTGCTAGGTGATACAATTCATCTTGTCGTAATGATGCTGGCGTAGCTCAATAGGTAGAGCAGCTGACTTGTAATCAGCAGGTTGTGGGTTCAATTCCTATCGCCAGCTCCATTTTATTTATGGAGGGATTCCCGAGCGGCCAAAGGGAGCAGACTGTAAATCTGCCGTCTTCGACTTCGAAGGTTCGAATCCTTCTCCCTCCACCATTCATAGCGGGGTGGAGCAGTTGGTAGCTCGTCGGGCTCATAACCCGAAGGTCGCAGGTTCAAGTCCTGTCCCCGCAACCATAAAAACCACAGTGAAATGATCGTTCATTGTGCTGGTGTAGCTCAGTCGGCAGAGCGTATCCTTGGTAAGGATAAGGTCACCGGTTCAATCCCGGTCACTAGCTCCATACATGGCGGCATAGCTCAGTTGGCTAGAGCAATCGGTTCATACCCGGTGTGTCCGCGGTTCAAATCCGTGTGCCGCCACCATTAAACCTCACCTTGGTGGGGATTTTTTTATTTCTTTACATATGACATGCTATTCTAAGACTTTGTATATATGGTATAATAATAGGTAAGGAAATCTTATATTCCATTGATAAATTAGGGTTAATATATTATATTAATACTAGAATGTAATTTGTTTTTGTGAAGGAGGATATAATCCTAATGGCAAAAGAAAAATTTGAACGTACGAAACCGCATGTTAACATCGGTACAATCGGTCACGTTGACCATGGTAAAACTACTTTGACTGCTGCAATCAC
>JAWETS010000003.1:0-232348 GCA_032480995.1 Veillonella sp.
GTTGTCAGATCATTCAAAGCCCTCTTTAGAGGGCCACCACTAGAGAAAGACCCTTATAGGGTCAGAGCAAACCACCCGTTCTACGGGTGGTTATGATTTTAAACATTAGTTGTCTATTTTCTACTTCTTGTTTTTGCACTTCTTACAAATCCCTGCGATCTCAAGGTGATGTTCCGTTACAGTAAATCCTGCATCGTTAAGTTCTTGTGGCATTTCTACGACGGGACAGGTATGGAGCGGTATCATGGCACCACAGCTCGTACATACAGCATAGTGTCGATGTGTATGAGGGGTAATTTCATAATATGCCATCTCACTACCCATGAGCGTGGTACGTGTAACGATACCCTTAGTTTCTAATAGTTCAAGTGTACGGTAGATAGTAGACATCCAAGTAGTGCTACCATTACCTAAGCGTTCTGCGATTTCAAGGGCTGTAATAGGTTTATCTGTAGTTGTTAATACAGACCAAATGGCTTCGCGCTGTTTGGTCTTTTTTATGCCTTCCGGCCAAGCTGTTGTATTCATAACTCTTTTTCGATTCTGTTTTAATACTAAAACTGTTATACACTTGTATAGTTAGATGATTTATATGGCTAATAATATATCAAATATACTATCGGATTTAGTTAGCTGTATTTTTTTATTTAACTAATTATATTATTCAATTCTAACTAGCTATATTATTCTAACTAGCTATGTTGTTTATATCTAAACATATTAATGATTGTTTTAGTTTATTTGCTAAACTGCATGCGTCGTATGATAGCTCGAATATTCTTAATGACTAATACTACTAGTAAAATACCTACCGATGTTAGAGATACGAAGCCACCAGGAGCTACGTTAAGGAAGTAGGATCCAAAGAGTCCAATGATCATAGCGAGCAAGCTAAATCCAATGGAGCATAATAAAGTTATTTTAAATCCTTTTTCTAATTGTAATGCAGATGCTACAGGTAACGCAATCATGGCACTCAATACGAGGACACCAACAATTTTAATAGAAATTGATACGGCTGCAGCCATTAAGATGGCAAAGATATAGTTAATAAAATCTACCTTAACACCTGCTACACGAGCGGCCTCTTCGTCATAGGCGATGTAAAGAAGTGAGTTGTATAGGAAATATAAGGTGAGTACAGATAAGATTGTAAGCACAGCAATACTAATCATATCAGTTGCGTTTACCGTTAGGATGCTACCAAAAAAGAATACATTTGCATTAGCCTTTAGTTTGCCTGAGCTAATAAGCGTAATAGCTGTACCAATGCTGAGGGATAAGATTATAGTAAGAATCAAATCGAGATGGTGTGAAAAATATTTTCGCAAGAACTCGATGAGTGCACCACAGATAGCAGTAAAGATAAAAGCCCCTAAAATTGGATTAGTATTCGTCAATAAACCTAGCGTAATACCTGCTAGAGATGCATGACTCATGGTGTCCCCAATCATACTGGAACGGCGTAGCACCATGAAGATACCAATACATGGACATAAAAGAGAAATACAAATCGCTACGAAGAAGGCATTTTGCATGAAATCATAATTAAACATGGTGCACCTCCTCAATTGTGGTATCATCGGCCTGAGCCTGAGACTCTGTTGTTACATCTGTGAAACAGGAGCAGTTTTCGTGATATATTGGATTGCGATCTGTACTGTGCATGATTTCACTAGCATATTGCTCAGGGGAGCAAAGGTGACCTTGACCATTTGCAATATGGTAGATATTAGTTGAGTTGGCTAAGGCCATTTCGATATTGTGCTCAACAGAGATAATCGTAATATGGTGCTCTTGGTTCAAATTGCGAAGTAGAGCATAGATGCCCTCTTGGCTTTTTCTGTCGATACCCGTTGAAGGCTCATCGAGAATGATGAGATCTGGCTTACCGATGAGGGCACGGGCGATAGATACACGCTGAGCTTGTCCACCTGAAAGTTTGCTGATGAGACGGTCTTTAAATTCCGTCATATGGGTAAGCTCTAATACGCGATTGACTTCCTGCTTATCCTTAATCTTTAAAAGTTTTCGGTAGGAATCGAGGATTTCTTTTACCGTAATAGGAAAGCCTGCGTGAGAGAAGTCATTTTTTTGAGACACATACCGAATATTATTGGTGCTTCGCTTGATAGAACCTTTTACCGGTGTAAGAAAACCTAAAATAAGACGGAGTAAGGTACTTTTACCACACCCATTATCCCCAACGATGGATATATAATCACCACTGTGAATATGTAAATTAAGGTCGTTTAGCACATAAGGAGGTTGACCTTGATAGGAAAAATAAAGATGTTCTATTGATAACATATGAAAACCACATTTCTGATTGACAAAATTCTAAGTAAGTTTATACTATAACTATATTACAAATGCAACTGAGTCGCAACTGCAACTAAAGAATAGAGTGTATTCTGTATAGGCATAGCGATCAGGATTTTACAAAGGAGGACTACGATGATCAAGAAACTGATTTTGTTAGTTGTAGGTATTATGATGGCTGCTTTATTTGCAGGTTGTGGCAATGATGCACCGAATGCACAGAAGGAACAAGCAGGTAAAAAAATCCAAGTGGTAACAAGTTTTAATGCAATGGCTGAGTTTACAAAGGCTATTGGTGGTGACAAGGTAGAGGTATCTACTATTATACCAGATGGTGTAGAACCACATGATTTCGAGTTGAAACCTGAAAATATGAAACAATTGGCAACAGCTCAAGTGTTTGTGTATAACGGTTTTGGTATGGAGCCTTGGGCAAAACAAGCTATCGAAGCAGCTAAGAATGATAAACTCGTATCTGTTGTAGCTACTGAAGGCGTTGAAGCTATTAAAAATACTGATCCAGAAGAAATTAAAGAACATGGTGCAGAAGATCCTCATGCATGGTTATCTTTGAAAAATGCTAAAATTGAAGTGAAAAATATCAAGGATGCCCTTGTAAAAGTTGACCCAGCAAACAAGGATTATTATGAAAAGAATTATACTGAATACATTGCTAAATTAGATGCAATGATTAAAAAATATGAAGAGCAATTCGCTAAAGCTCCTCATAAAAACTTTGTTACAGGCCATGCAGCGTTTGCGTACCTATGCCGTGACTTTGGTTTAGAACAAAATAGTGTGGAAGATGTATTTGCTGAAGGTGAACCTAATGCAGCACAATTGGCTAAACTCATCGAATACGCTAAAGAAAACCATATTACTACTATCTTTGCAGAAGAAATGGCTAGTCCAGAAGTATCCAAAACTTTGGCACAAGAAGTAGGAGCTAAGGTAGAAACAATTTACACTATCGAAAGTAACGAAGATAATAAAACATACTTAGAACGTATGGATGAAAACCTTACAAAAATTGCAGCATCTTTGCAATAAGATAAACGAAAAGGCGGCCCCTAGTGGGGCTGCTTTTTTGCGTTATAATAGGTTAGAATAATGTCTTAAAATTTGAATTATATAGTATAATATATTAATAGATGAAATAAAAAGGAAACCTAATATGGTTATCATTAATAAATCAGGGGTTGCTGATGAAAGGCCTTGACCATAGTTATTATTTTGAAGGGGCAAGTTACCTATAAGCAATTTGGTCTAAATCTTTGGATAACGGGTATTTCTTTTTACATAGTATCCTTCATCTTTGGTGTAGGAGGTATAATGTTGTCCATGACGGTTTAAATATAGTTTGTGTTACGATTAGAAAAATATAGGTGTTTTGGAGGTTTTATGGAAACAAAATGGTATTCAGATATTTGGCAGCTTATGGTAGCTCCCTTTAAACGTGGTATTCCACAGATCGTAGAGCATGGATCTTGTCGAAAAGGGTTCTATGCCACAGCAGCTTTGGCATTAATGTCATTCGTATTTTCAAATATTCTACCTGCTCTTGTGGGTATGATATTTGTAGATAAACTTAATGTTGCACTTACTGGTGCGACTGCTCTTTCTGGGATCGGCCTATTAGGCCTAGCGGTTGGCTTGCTATTTGCTTTTATTGGTATTGCTATTTATTCTGCTATTTTTTCTTGGGTCGCCAATAAATTTGATGCGAATACTACATATGAGTCTGTGTTAAAGATCATGTGGTATGAACAAGCTTATAATCAGATTATGGGCCTAGTATATTTCATTGGCTTTCTATTACTATCATTGCCATTTTTGTTGCTACTAGGATCTAATCCTGATTCTACAGTAGGTAGTATCGTATGGATAATTATTATTATATTCGCAACGATAGCTTTTGCAGTCTATACATTCTGGGTATGTTTAACATTGTTAAGTCGCCAAATTAATAAATCCCGTTTAGCAACTTTTGGCATTTCTATTATTACGAGTTTAATTCCCATAATCGTTTTAGGTATCTTGATTGGCATGATAGCACTTGCTACTTCCAGATAATTACATAACATGAAAAATATGAAAGGGGCTGTAACAAAACAGCCCCTTTTTTATATTTTAAAGGAATCGCAATTAGAATATGGTAAAACCACATTCTTTTATAGGCTCTTTTGTGCTATAATGATGAACGGAAAATGAAAAGTAACTATTTTTTATAGTTTCTTTTGGTGTGTTGTATGTTATAGTATTTAAACTTGAATGTTATGTATGTATATTGTGTAAAAGGTGGTGATACTTATGATGGTAGGTTTAATGCAGTTTATCTATCGTTTATTAAACCCTATTGAAGAGAATAATCCTCGTATGTATCACTTTGATATTGCCTATGGGCAACTCATAGGAATGTTGCTATTAACACTTATATGCTATCAATTTACTATTGTAGGTGAAGGCGTATATTTAGATGCTATACGTGCGTTTATACGTAATTCTTCGTTATTGGTAAGGTGGGAATCACTATCTCTTCCAGTAGGTCAACATGAAATACAACTTTTTTTGGAACAGATGGGTAGTCCTAGAGAATTTTGGAATATAGGTCGCTTTGCATGGGTAATCGGAAAAGTCATTCTCATGGCATGTATCATTATAGTCTATGCGGTTGCTCAACAGCGTAAATTCTATGTTCGAACTGTTACAACCGGTATTTTGCATATCATGTCATTTGCTCAACTTGTTGTGGCACTGATTACTTTTACAGCAGGGATTATGCTGATTCTAACTTCGGTACCATTAATACTGCAAGCGATCATTGGCTTCTGTATGATTGTGCTATGTATTTTAAGTACCGTATTATTGTTACAAACTATGGGACGTATTGCGGGAGCATGTATCAATGGGACCCCTTATGAAGGTCTGATTCTAATGTTGATTGCTCTTTTGGTAGCACACGTGTTTGAATGGGTTTATATGTTGACTCGATAAAATACATATGATATATCTAGGATGAGCTATGACTCGTCCTTTTTTACTAGTTTTAAACTAAAAGGAGCATTTATGACATGGTATAAGGATATATTACATTTATTTACCAAACTTAGCGAACAATCATTTCAAAATATTATCAATTACGGATCTCATACGAGAGCCATTCTGAATCTAGTTGTATCTACTATTGTATTATATATAATGACCTATAGCTTACCGTTTATGGTAAAAGTTATATCTCCATTGCTTGGGATTAAACGGATTACTGGGTTAACTCACTTTGATTTAGTTAGCACTCTAGCAAGTTCTACATTCTTGATTTTTCAAATTATCATCGGTTCATTTGTCATATGGCGCTTACTTATTTTAGTAGGTGGACATGGTACGTATAGCGGCGTGCTGCGCAATTATATATATGGCATAGCTTATACAAATGCGCTTCGCACGGTTGTATTATTATTAGTCCATATAATAGGGATTATTTTCTTCTCGCTATCCCTTCAAAAATATGTTGGAGATATGGCGTATCTTATTACGATGTTTAGTCAATATTATGCTGTATTTATTGTAGCTCAATTAATGCGACGTTATGTTGGACTAGGTATCGTTAAAACCTATATAGTTATGTTTATTGTGGCATTACTATCAGTATCAGCATTGCCTCAATGGATTCACTTTGTCCATACATTATTTAAATAATATATTGTGATAAGACCTAAAAACCGCAAGATAAAATTCTTGCGGTTTTTTTCACTCTATAAGTTGGGCTTCATAGTATCGTAATAATAGTGCCACATTATCTTCGTCGTATTCGATTTGTTGTGACCATCTTGCAATTTGCTTTAAGGGCTGCCCCTCTAAGGCGCTGGCCATAAGTATATAGTCAGTACCATCTTTTGCATAGGCCAAGATAGAGTCTAAGGAATAGTCTGATAACATATCAATTTGGCGATACAATATATATTGGTAGACCTTGTTAAACAGGCTCATATCCTCTTGCTGTATATAGGTCTGTACGGATGCGGTGAGTTGGTCTAGTTTACTAGATAATGTATTAACCTGTGCAGTCCAATTTTCATCGATGGGTTCCGTTTTTTTATATAGGTCTAATAATTCTTTGAAAGACTGCTTTGTGGGATTTGGCGCATATTGGAATAGATTAGGATCTAAATCAAAGGCCAATAATTCAAATACATTCTGAAGTGTTAATCGCTCCTCAGAAGTAAATTCGTTATCGTCATCCTCAATTGTAAAGAGGAGGGAGTCTATCGTTTTATTTTGAGCTAATAACTCAACAGAGGCTTCACAAGATAAACCGACTCCACATAGCTCTAAGTCTTCAATATATTTATAAAAGCGCGGATGCATATGGCAGGTGTTGCAAAGTCCTTCTTCGTCCAATTCGAGTACAACCTTACACAGTCCATTTTCATTGAGTAAGGGGCACATAGGTTGTGTTTTGGAAAATACGAAATGACTACCTTCGTCATCAACCGTGATGGCTTGACGTAAGCTTTCACCAAGAGAACCAGTCATAGCATGGTAACGTTCAGCAGTAGGCTCATCTATATCGATAGTCCACAGTTGGCAACATGTATTTTCACATCGATCTGCCTTGCATTGGAACGCGTGATATATAGTGGGATAAATTGAAATCATAGTTAGCTCACTTGTAGGTACAAAAATTATTCTATGTGCATTGTATCATAGGGTGCAGGTACATGCACTAATTATATAAATAAAGATTATAAACCGCGTTGATTTAGTGTATAATTGTATATATTGTTATGATAACTGTTTGAGATATGGAGGAACCAATGAGATCATTTTTTGTAAAAGGTAGCCTTGTATTGGCCTTGGCAGCGGCATTTGGCATGCCAAATGCAAGTGCAGCCCCTTTAGTAGCTGTAGAGCCAACTGTGGCAGTTGTTGATGGCAACCATGCGGCGATTGTAGGTGCTAATGGTTTATTAAATGCCTTTATCCAAAATCATCCAAATGCAGGAATTACGGAAATCGCCTTTGATGCGGATGGAGGTCAAATTAAGTATGATGTTGAAGGTTTTGATGAATCTGGTAAGTATGAGTTAACGTATATCTATGCTACTAATCAAATCTTTGAAAAGCGCGAAGGGGACTTCCATAAATCACTAAAGAAAAAATCGTTTGATCCTCGGGAAATCTTACCACCTGCAGCTGTGGTGAACTTTGCTTATGCTCAAACAAAAGGTAAAGCTGTGAGTCTTAATGAATGGGCTGTGCGTTATGATAAAGGTAAGATCGTGTACAAAGTTAGCTTTGGTACAGCAGACAATAAAGAGGTACATGTGCGTATGGATGCAATGAATGGTAAATTGCTATCTGTTAAATTTGACGATTAATATATGATTGACTAGTTATTATATCTTAATAGTGCCTAGTTATTTTATTCTGAATATAATAATTAAATGCCTTAATACTATTTTTCTTAAAAAAATAACTAGTATTAAGGCATTTTTTGTGAAAGTTTGCTCATGAATGTGAAATTTTAGATATCGATACGTATATTTTGAAGCCGTTTATCCTTTATTTGTGGGATGAACGGCTTTTGATATATTTTTCATGGAATTTTTAAGTATAAAGTAAATCCCATAGGATTTCATAGGAATTATATATAAATTCATTCTAAACTCACTATAAAATAAGCTTTTAATAGTGCTTCTACATTTTGACTTCATAGACTGTCGATAGTATGTGTACCAGTCGAAAGACAAACTCAAGTATATCTGAAATTTCCAAGCTATATATCTACAAGTCCATGCTAGATATATGTTTTGGAACTTACATGATGACATTGAGTTGACTGGAAATATACATGCGTAAAGTTGCATGTAAATGAATTAATAAGGAGGACAATATGAAAAAATCTATTTTAAAAAGTAGTATTGCTTTAGCAGTGGCTGGTGTATTTGGTGCCACTGTAGCTGTAACAGCAGCTGAACCAGTAACTCCAATGCCTGTTACGCAAGAAACAGCGAGTACAGCGACTCCAGCACAACCAGTTACTGATCCAGTAGTTCCTACTGTAGCGGTGGCTCCAGATGTGGCTACTACTGCAGTTGCACCTAAAACTCCGGTAGCTCCTGTAGCAGAAGCTAATCAAGTAGGTACAGCAGTTCGTAATACTACACCAGTTCCAACAGCTACACAAGATGTTAAAACACCAGTAGCTCAAGAAACTGTAGTGCCTAGTACAGAAAATCCTGCAGCAGCGGTCCCTTCTATTGAAACTGCATCTGTAGCTAAAGCTCCTAGTGAACCAAGAGTAGTACGCAGTGGTGATAAAAAATCTGATTCTGTAGCGAAGCATGGTAAAGAAGTTAAAAATACTAAAAAAGCTGCAGTAGATAAAGCGCCTAAAGTAAAAGTTGTGAAAGACGAAAAAAAAGCTGATAAAGAAGAGCCTACTAAAGAGGAAAAAAAAACTCTAAAAGTAGAAAATCACAACCTAGCACAACCAACCAGCAAGAAGGCGTAGTAGACCAAAATAGTATTTTCGTAGCTGGTGCTAATTATTTAATTGACCAATTCGAAAGCAAATTTGGAAACTCCAAAATTACAAATGTATCTTTCAAAACTCAAGGTAAAACTGCCATCTATGAAGTAGCTGGTTTTAATACTAGTGGTGCTCATTCTATGACTCTAGATGTGGCTACTGGTAATGTAACGGATGGTACTCCTAAAGCATATGACGCATCTATGGAAGCTAGTGCTATTGATGCCGGAACAGTAATACCTCCACATGTGGCAATTAATGCAGCTTTTGTACAGTCTGGCAAGGTAGCGACTGGTATTAATGCGTGGTCTCTTGCTAATCAAAATGGAAAATCACTATATACCATAGAGTTCCATGATGCACAAAATAAACCGATATCCGTTGTATTGGATGCTAAAACAGGGACGGTAGCAAAATAAGTTGATCTCCTATTCTATAGCGCTGTAAAGTAAACCCTTTCAAAAACGAACACTAAGCACTCAAAACTATACACACATAACATAAGTACACTTACACACACATACACAACACATAAAACACACAAAAACACACAATAAACAACACACACATTAAACAATTACACACAGCCCTCTGGATTGGATAGATAAACATTGACTCTCTCCTATGCCGTCTATCATTCAGAGGGCCCCTTATGAATTGTGGTTCCCTCCGAATCATAAGATTATATACTTGGTATATATACTCTCTCTCACAATAAGAACGTAACTGCTTTACAGCACGCTGGGTATAGGAGAGCAAGAAAGCCCGTATCACATGTAGACTTCTACATGTGATACGGGCTTTCTTTATTTTACATAGGTTAGATATATTGTGGTTAGATATATTGTCGTGGTACGCGCTCTGAGAATCCACAAAAGATTTCATAAGGAATTGTAGAAGCAAGGGCTGCAATTTCTAGTGCAGAAATGCTTTCATGACCTTGGGAACCTAGAAGAACCACCTTATCGCCTGGCTTTACGGTAATTGTATCTGGAACGGCGACCATGAATTGGTCCATACAAATGCGACCTACTACGGGGCAACGAGTGCCATGAATCAGTACGGTGCCTCGATTGGATAGACTACGAGGATAGCCATCCGCATATCCTACAGGAATGGTAGCAATCGTCATTGGCTCAGCTGTGATATAGGTAGATCCATATCCAATGCCTTCGCCAGCAGGTATGTGTTGTACATGAACAACTTCACTATGGAAAGATAAAACTGGTTTTAAGCCCAATCGATTTGGCACATCAAGGGATGGCATGATACCGTATTGAATAATACCAGGACGAGCATCTGTAAATAAACTGTCTTTGACAGATAAGAGCCCTGCACTGTTGGCGAGGGAGAAACGGTAATCTGCTTCTGGACGGAATGCTCGTATTTCATCTACCATGTGATGAAATTTTTGCGTTTGGCTATGGGCGTGTGATTGATCCGCCGCATCAGCATTGCTCATGTGGGAGAAGAATCCATCTATTTCCAAATTTTCGTAGGACTCAATGCGTTTGATAAACTCAATGGCATCCTCAGGCTTGATACCGATGCGATGCATGCCTGTATCGACGGCAACAGCAACGCGAATAATCATGTCGTGATTATCGGCTACTTTATCGAGTGCTTCCAAGTCTGTAGATTCACAAACAGCAGGAATGGAATTCGTATCTGCCACAAGCTCAAAAGATTGTGGCCTTGTGAGACCTAATAGATAAATAGGCACCATAATACCTGCGTTGCGAAGAGGTACAGACTCTTCCGGAATAGCAACGGCTAAGGATTCGTAACCTTCCTCCACAGCAATACGGCCCATCATAACGCTGCCGTGGCCGTAGCCATTGGCCTTGATAACAGCTGTAGATGTGCTCCACTCAGGCAAACTATCTTTAATTTTACGCAAATTCTCGCGAACGAGACTTGTATTTATGGTCAAATAGGTGGGTCTCATGGTATTCCTCAATTCTATATAACATTACTCTTATTTTATAACTTTTGGGGAATTACACAATACTTTTGTGAAAGTTTTATACAGAAAAATTAGTTATATTTCTAATTTTATAGCTCTTCTGCATATATTATATACAATAATTGTGAAAGAATACTAATTAGTTGTTAAAGTATATTAATTGGTATAGGTAGTTGATATATAATGGAAGTTATTTTAGTATAAATTTATATAAATAATAGTATAATTTATATAGAAGTAGTATTACATATATTTAAAGCTATTCAATTTAGGAGGTTCTCATGAGCGAACGTGTAGTAGTGGTAAATGCAGGCAAAATGAATTATGACCATGCATTGGATTTCTCCATATTATCTAATGATGTGCAGGTCTACGAAGATAGTACGAATGCTGAGCTTATTGAACGGATTCAAGGTGCTCGTGTTGTGGTTACAAAAGAATTGCCTGTAAGTGCCGATCTGCTTTCACAATTCCCTGATACTGTAGAGCTTATCGTAGAAGCAGGTACTGGCTATAATAATATTGACCTTGATGCAGCAAAGAAAAAGGGCATCACTGTGTGCAATATTCCTGCGTATAGCACAGAGCGTGTAGCACATACAGTGATCATGATGATCCTCAATTTTGCTTCTACCATGCAGCAACAAATTGGTATGCTGGCTAAAGGTGATCGCAGCAATTTCACGAAATACCTTCAAGTGAGCCATACAGAAGTGAATGGTAAAACCTTAGGTGTTGTCGGAGCTGGTCACATCGGTATGGAAGTCATCAAAGTTGCAAAAGCGCTAGGTATGAACATCTTAGTGCATACACGTACACCAAAGGCTGATGGTGATGGCATTCGTTATGTGAGCCTTGATGAACTGCTAGAAAATAGTGACTATATTTCCTTACATTGCCCGCTAAATGACCAAACTAAACATCTTATTAATAAAGAAACAATCGGTAAGATGAAGCCTAATGCGGTCATTGTGAATACGGGCCGTGGACCTCTCATTAATGAAAAGGATCTTTGTGAAGCATTAGCAGCTAAACATATCGCTGGAGCAGGTCTCGATGTACAAGAGGTAGAACCACCAGCTGAGGATAGTCCTCTCTATACACTAGATAATGTCATCATTACTCCGCACATGGGTTGGAAAGGCCTTGAAACACGTCAACGCTTAGTAGGTATTATTCGAGATAATGTACAAGCCTTCTTTAAGGGTGAACCAATCAATGTTGTATCCTAATAGATTTAAAATAATTATATAATAGGTTCTATAACGGCATGAAAGTAATTGTCTAATTCTGTAGGCGATTCTTTCATGCCGTTTTTTACCCACCATAACACCATTTCCACAAAACTACCTGAAATATGATTGATAATAAAGTCATCTGGTAGATTTGTATTTGCTTTACGGTCTTGGTTGATAAAATATCCTTGTACCAACTCATTTAGATGATCCCTGAAATAGCGCAAAAAGATTTCGTTATTATCACTAGCTAGTAGCTCTAGGATTTTATTTTCATTTTGCTGTAAATGTTGTAATAAATGACCAAATACTGAGACTGGGTAAATACTTTGTTGATAAAGCCCATGAGCATGAGGTAAATGATTAATACTATCTTTTATATGTAAAAATAAGTCTTCGCAGAGTGCTTCTAGTAATGCTTCTTTTGTGTCGAAATGAGCATAAAAGGTGGTGCGGCCAATATCTGCGGCACTAATGATTTCTTGAACGGTGATTTTGTCATACGCCTTATTAGATAATAATTCGTTAAAAGCTATAAATATGGCTTTGCGAGTTTTTTTCTGTCTACGATCCATATTAACTCCTATCGTTCTTTTAGTACAGAATAGCTTATATGTTCCGTAATGAACATATAAGATGTTTTATATATTGTATTAAAACTATAGGTTGATACAATTAAAGTGAACAAGGTGTTCGCTATCGTAATTATTGTACTGTAAGTGTAGTCATAATTCAATTCATATTGGTAGTGAAAGTTTGATAAGGGGATTGTTGTATGGTACATCGAATACATGATATATTATCTGGTTTATATATGACGATTTTAGCGGGGCTATTTTTACTGCTTGATGGGATTCCGCATTTGATAGAGGAGTTTGGTGGACAGAGACCATTTCAAAATATATTCCCTTTTGAACCTTCCTGGATTACCGTTATTATTTGTGGTTTTCCTCTTGTATATTTATCTATACGAAGGATTGTATATAATAAGGGAATTAGTAAAATCTCATCGGCTCTATTGATTTCCATGGCTATGTTTGCAGCTATTGCCATTGGAGATATATTTGCGGCTGGTGAGGTAGCGTTTATTATGGCTTTAGGCGCTCTCCTTGAGGAAGCAACTACAGAGCGAGCAAAAAAAGGGTTAAAGAAGTTAATTTCATTAGCACCTGTTAAGGGTCGTAAAATACAAGATAACAAAGAAATGATGGTTCCTGTAGAGTCTATACAAAGTGGTGATTATTTACGAATCCTTCCGGGCGAAACGATACCTGTAGATGGACGCATTATTAATGGTGAAACAACGGTAGATCAATCCATTATGACAGGCGAGTCTATACCTGTTGATAAAATAATTGATGATGATGTATTTGGCGGAACGATTAACTGTTTTGGTGCCATAGATATTATAGCTACTAAAGTGGGCGAAGATAGTTCTATTCAAAAAATGATTCAACTTATTAAAAATGCGGAACAGAAACAGGCTCCGATTCAGCGTATAGCTGATATTGTTGCTAGTCGATTGGTTCCTATTGCATTGATGATTGCATGTATAGGCTATTTAATAACTGGTAATATCATCGTCGGTGTTACTGTGTTGGTAGTGTTTTGTCCTTGTGCATTGGTGCTCGCTACACCTACTGCAGTTATGGCTGCTATTGGTCAAGCTACTAAACATGGAGTTATTATTAAATCTGGTGAAATTCTTGAAACTATGGGAAAAGTAGATACTATGGCATTTGATAAAACCGGCACATTAACACGTGGTCAGTTAGCGGTCCAATCTATTTTAGCCGTTGATACAGATTATAGTGAGACCGATATTCTTCAATTAGTTGCATCTGCAGAGGCTAAGAGCGAGCATCCTATTGGTAAAGCTATCGTTTCTCATGCCATAGAGCAAGATTTAGAAATACTTGATACTACTTCGTTTACGATGTTCGTAGGTAAAGGGATTATAGCCGTAATAAAAGGTCGAGAATTATATTGTGGAAATGAACGATTCCTTGAAGAGCATAATATTATTGTCAGTGAGTCTATTCAACAAGCCATTAATGTATATCGAAGTGAAGGAAAGGTATCTGTCATTATTGCAGATAGAGAGCATATTATAGGTATCATTACATTATCTGATACAATGCGAAATGATGTGATAAATATGATATCTGCTATCTCAAGCTTAGATATGACAACAGTATTACTTACTGGTGATAGTGAAGAAGCAGCTACATATATTGGAAAGAAATCTGGCGTTTCCGAAATACATGCGGAGCTTTTACCAGGAGAAAAAGTAAGTATTATCGAATCATTGCAAGGGAAACATCATAAGGTTTGTATGGTTGGCGATGGAATTAACGATGCACCGGCTATGAAGATTGCTGATGTGAGTATTGCAATGGGGACTATTGGTAGTGATATTGCCATAGAAACAGCAGACATTGCTTTGATGAGTGATGACCTTAGTAAAATTCCTTATATTAAACGATTATCAGATGCTACGATTAAAACTATAAAATTTAGTATTGCTTTATCAATGGTCATTAATTGTATCGCTATTATTCTCTCATTGCTTGAGGTTTTGACGCCTACTACAGGTGCATTAGTGCATAATGTGGGATCTTGTTTAGTGGTCCTCATCGCTGCCCGTTTGTATGATAGAAAGTTTATTTAAATGCAATAAGAGCCGTCCCCGGTTGTATGGGGGCGGCTCTATTGATTAGGGCTATCATAGATCAAGTCTTGGTATATATATTTATATATATCAAGGGAGGTAGTTATCCTCAAACTTGATTATGATTGATGTTGTGTTTTGATGGGACTCCACCAATGGCGTCTATAGGCCTTGATGCCTTCCACCACGGTTCTTGTCGCTTTGGCTGCAATATCTTTCGTTGCAGCGGGGATGCCCTCTAGGCGATAGGGAATACCTAACTCCTTATATTTGGCGGTACCCATAACGTGATATGGTAAGCAGTCAACGGCTTGTAAATTTTTCAGAGATCCTAGGAAAAAGCCTAGACGATAGTGACGATCGGCATTATCTGTAATCGTAGGGACTACTACGTGACGAACCCAAATCGGAACTTCCACGTCTGCCGTCAATCGAGCAAACCCGAGAATGGGCTCTAACGGTTTACCCGTTAACCATAAATGCTTGGCTGGATCGATTTCCTTAATGTCTAGGATGACGAGACTAGTTACACTGAGTAATTTACGGTATGCCACCTCTTGGTGGGGGTCAAAACAAATTCCACTTGTATCTAAACAGGTATGGACGTTTCTTTCACGGAAATATGTGAAAAGCTCAATAACAAAGTCGATTTGCATAAGAGCTTCCCCACCTGTGACGGTGATACCACCATTAGTATAAAATTGGCGGTTACGTTCGTACTGGTCCCATAATTCCTTTACGGTCATGAATTTAGCATTATCGCTAGTTTCATCCCATGTATCAGGATTATGGCAATAAGCACAGCGCATGGGGCATCCTTGAAGAAATACCACCATGCGCATGCCTGGACCATCAACCGTACCCATCGTTTCAACCGAATGAATACGTCCAGTCATAGGAAACCTCGATTAGATACGTTGATGGAATGTACGGGAAATAACTTCGTCCTGTTGTTGTTTTGTCAATTTGTTGAAGTGCACCGCATAACCGGATACACGAATCGTCAATTGAGGGTACAACTCAGGATGTTTTTGAGCGTCTAACAATGTTTCACGAGTAAACACGTTAACGTTCAAATGATGGCCGCCCTTTTGGGAATAACCATCCAATAACTCTACCAAGTTATCAACTTGTTGGTTGCTCATGGGTATAACCTCCTTTCAACCAAGACTAACACGCGTATCGATGCCGGTGAAAGCAGTTCGATACTGTGGAAGATTTTACTTATCTTCCTCTATAGTAACATTTGGTTCGCTGCATGCGAAGTTTGTATTGCTGTTAGGCAATTGAGAAGGGTCTAACTCAATATCAAAATCGCTAACGGAAACAAATGTTTCACCAGATTTACCTAATGCGTCCGGAATGATAGAGAAGGTATTAGAAATACCATCGGAGCAATCACGCCATGGCATTTTAGCTACGGATGCCAATGAAGATACGGCACCGTGAGAATCACGACCGTGCATTGGGTTCGCACCAGGAGCGAAAGCTTCGCCAGCTTTACGGCCGTCTGGAGTAGAACCTGTAGCAGTACCATATACTACGTTGGAAGTAATTGTTAACAAGCTCATAGTAGGAACGGATTGACGATATGTAGGATGTTTACGAATCTTGTTCATAAATGTGGAAACAACTTTTGCTGCCAAGCTATCTACACGGTCATCATCGTTACCATATTTAGGAAAGTCACCTTCGATTTCGAAATCAACAGCGATGCCATTTTCGTCACGAATAGGTTTTACTTTAGCATATTTAATAGCGGATAAGGAGTCTGCTACTACGGATAAACCAGCGATACCAGTTGCAAACCAACGAGTTACCTTGCGGTCATGCAAGGCCATTTCTAGTTTTTCATAAGCATATTTATCATGCATGTAGTGAATGATGTTCAATGCATTTACATATACGCCTGCCAACCATTCCATCATGTCGTCGAATTTTTCCCATACTTCGTCGAATTCTAAGTATTCGGAAGTGATAGGGCGGTATTTAGGACCAATTTGTTTCTTTAACTTTTCGTCAACACCACCGTTGATAGCGTAAAGCAAGCATTTAGCCAAGTTGGAACGAGCACCGAAGAATTGCATTTCTTTACCAATACGCATTGGGGATACGCAACATGCGATTGCGTAGTCATCACCAGAGTTAGGGCGCATCAATTCGTCATTTTCGTATTGAATGGAAGATGTTTCAATGGATAATTTTGCGCAGAAACGGCGGAAGCCAATCGGCATACGAGGGGACCATAATACAGTGAGGTTTGGTTCTGGAGCAGGACCAAGGTTAGTCAATGTATGTAGATAACGGAAGGACATCTTGGAAACCAATGTGCGGCCGTCAGTACCCATACCACCGATGGATTCAGTTGTCCAAACAGGGTCACCTGTGAACAAATTGTTGTATTCGTGGATACGTGCGAAGCGAACCATGCGCAATTTCATAATGAAATGGTCTACGAATTCTTGGATTTGTTCCTCTGTGTATGTGCCGTTGCGAAGGTCTCGTTCCGCATAGATATCGAGGAATGTGGAGTTACGGCCAATGGACATAGCAGCACCGTTTTGCTCTTTAATGGCACCAAGATAGCCGAAGTAAATCCATTGCATAGCTTCACGAACATCCTTAGCTGGTTTGGAAATATCATAGCCATAGGACGCTGCCATCTCTTTCAATTCTTTCAAAGAACGGATTTGATCTTGTATTTCCTCACGGTCGCGAATAACATCTTCTAGCATGTCACCCATTGTAATGCTAAATTGTTCTTTTTTATCTTCAATGAGATAATCAACACCGTAAAGAGCGATACGGCGATAGTCACCGATAATACGACCGCGGCTGTACGCATCTGGCAAACCAGTTACAATGTGAGCGGTACGTGCAGCTCGCATTTCTGGAGTATATACATCAAATACGCCATCATTGTGAGTTTTGCGATGTTTCTTGAAGAAGTCCTCTGTTTGCGGATCCATTTTGAAGCCGTATTCTTCAATAGCGGATTTTGCTGTGCGCAAGCCACCATATGGGAACATAGCGCGTTTTAAAGGTTTGTCAGTTTGCAAACCAACGATTGTTTCAAGTTCTTTGTCGATATATCCTGGCGCATGGGCAGTAATGTGTGTGGCCACAGAAGTATCAGCATCGAGCATGCCGCCTTTTTCACGTTCTTCTTCATAAAGCTTCATTACTTGTTCCCACAATTTTGTTGTTCGTTCTGTAGGACCAGCAAGGAAGGAATCGTCCCCTTCATAGGGAATATAGTTTCTTTGAATAAAGTCGCGTACATCAACGGCTTTATCCCACACACCTGTGTTAAAATCTTTCCATGCAGTATGTTGCATTTTGCACCTCCATAAAAGGATATAACTATAGATTTCTATGCCTATAGTGTACAATGTTTGTAACAATTCCACAATGAATAAATGATATAGATTTTCAATACATACTATGCGATTTTGTGAAGTATCTCATAAACTTTCATAAGCTAAATTGTTTGGATGCAACAGTATATATAGGTTTATATGAGTTTTTGTTTTTTATGGTTTTATTTAATGTATATATAATAATATGAAATTGCATATCAATATTGTTAAGAAATCTTGAATTCCGATTTTTCAATAATATTGGATAGTTTATATTTGTGTATAGTTCAAGCGGTGAAAAAAGGTATGATTTAATTTCTTGTAGTTTCAGTAGTATATTATGGTACTATTTAGATAGTGTTGTTAAGATATAATACATATAGATAACATTATTTTGGTAGAATTAATCAAGATAGAAATAATCTGGATAGAATATACATGGATCAAATTTGATTATAAGATTGTATATGCGAATACTGTTGAAAGGTGGAGGTCAATGACAAATCGAATGAAGGCCGTGTTAGGGGCATCTGCTACAATTGCTGTATGGGCTACTGCATTTCCTTTCAGTAAAATAGCATTACAATCCGTAGATTCATTAACGCTTTCTGTAGCAAGGGTTATGGGTGGGGCCTTACTTATGCTGGTAATCGGTGTTGTAAAAGGCTTACACATACCGACAACATGGCGTGAGTGGGGACTATATATTCTGTTAGGCGCCACAGGGAATTTTGTTTACCAAGTTGTTTTTAATGAAGGTTTGCGCACAATTCCGGCGGCCACATCCAGTATTATTATGGCCTTGACTCCGATGACGACGGCACTGATGGCCATGATTGTCTATAAAGATAAAATACGCCCCATAGGCTGGTTATTTACAATAACAGCTTTTATAGGTGTAGCCATAATTATTCTTTGGAATTCAACCCTTACAATTCCTATAGGTGCATTATGGACTTTGCTGGGGATGACACTCTTTGCAGTTTATAATATCCTTAATCGTGGTCTTAGTTTAAAAGGATATAAGCCTATCACTATCGCCATGTGGTCTATGTTTACAGGTGCCATTATGGCTTTGCCTTTTGCGGAACATGCCATTGAAATGATAGCTGTGGCACCGATTAGTGCAAAATTTGCCATGGCCTATTTAGCATTTCTTTCTAGTGCGTTAGGCTTTGTTTTCTGGAGTTTTGCTTTGGAACATGCGGAAAAGGTTTCAGATGTAACCAACTTTATGTATATCTCTCCTATAGTAGCAGCCATTGTAGCCGCATTTTTATTGGGAGAAATTCCTGATATGGGGCTTTATATTGGGGCACCAATCATACTAGGATCATTATTCTTATTTAATCGATATAGATAAGTTGAATTTCTTAGGGGGTTGAATCGTTTTGATTTGATGTAGATTTGATATGTAAGATATAAAATTAGATATGTAGGAATGTAAATCCTTATAATTTAGAAGCTGTATAAACAAAGAACCTCTACCTTTTGATGGGTGAGGTTCTTTGTTTGTTTGACAGTCCTTATAAATTGTAGTAATCTAAGAATATAGTTAAAACATACCTATAAGATATGTTTTAAATGGAGATTAATTCCTATTACAATAAAAGGAAAGAGGTGGTACAGTGATTGCTATACGCAATGTAACGAAAACATTTGACGTTAATAAGCAAAAGGTTACTGCATTATCTGATGTAAACTTTACCATAGAAAAAGGCGATATATTTGGCATTATTGGCTTCAGTGGAGCTGGTAAATCTACACTGTTGCGGATGATTAATGCTCTAGAGGTACCTACCTCTGGTCATGTTGAAATAGATGGTGTGAATATCAATGGCTTGAGTTTTAATTACCTCAGAAAGGTTCGTAAGCGCATAGGTATGGTATTTCAACAGTTCAATTTATTGAATGCTAAATCTGTGCATGATAATGTGGCGATTCCATTGATTCTAAATAAGGTTCCTAAATCAGAGATTGATAAAAAGGTTAAAACCTTGTTAGATTTTGTTGATTTAGGCGATAAAGCAAATGCATATCCTGGAGAATTATCTGGCGGTCAAAAGCAACGTGTAGGTATTGCTCGTGCGCTGGCTACAGATCCATCAATTCTGCTTTGTGATGAAGCAACAAGTGCTCTTGATCCAGATACGACAGAGTCTATTCTTCAATTATTAGAGCGCGTTAATCGTGAACTAGGGGTAACAGTTGTTATCGTAACTCATGAGATTGATGTAATTCAAAAAATTTGCAATCGCGTTGTGGTTATGGAACATGGAAAACTCATAGAGAGTGGTTCTGTGCTTGAGGTGTTTAGTAAACCAAAGCATGAAACAACGAAACGATTTGTTAGGACTGTCATTCCTGATGAAATTCCATCAACAGTGAAACATACCTTGGCCTGTGATAAGCGACCTTATACTATTCTTAAGATGCATTTCTTAGGAAATAATACGACCGATAATGTTTTATATCATATTAATAAAACTTTTGATTTAGAAACGAGCGTGTTATTTGCTACGGTAACAGAGTTAGAACATACAGTACTTGGTATTTTTATTGTTCAGTTTATTGGTGATGATCTTGAAGTGGGTAAGGTAAAAGAATATCTTGTGACACAAGGTATTGAATGGCAGGAGGTGACACTATAATGGACTTCTTTATGCAAGAACTTGGTGTTCCCGGTTCGCAGTTATTACTAGCCGCAGAACAAACATTATATATGGTGTTCCTATCTCTATTTATTGGTACGGTGTTAGGTTTAATTATTGCAGTTACACTGGTAGTAACAAATCCTAATGGTATCGTTAAAAATAGTATTGTCTATACCATTACAAATACCATTGTTAATATTGTACGTTCCGTACCATTTATCATTTTGATGGTGTTTATCTTACCATTAACAAAGATGATTGTAGGGACTCGTGTGGGAACAACGGCAGCTATCGTACCACTTGTTATATTTATTGCCCCTTATCTAGCTAGACTCTTTGAAAACTCTATTTTAGAGGTTAATAAAGGAATTATCGAGGCTGCACAATCAATGGGGGCCTCTCATTTTGAGGTGATTTGGCATTTCCTTTTACCAGAGGCAAAGGGTTCGCTTATTTTATCTATTACAACAGGTACAATAGGTCTTATCGGTGCTACTGCTATGGCTGGCGCCATTGGTGCAGGTGGTGTAGGTGATTTGGCCCTTACCTATGGTTATGAACGATTGAACTTTCCATTGATGTTATTTACCGTTGTTATTTTAATTATTTTTGTTCAAATTATTCAAACAATAGGTAACTACTTTGCACGTCGTGCGCGTCGTTCCTAATTTGATGAAATAGATTTTAGTTATATGGATTGTGAAAGTATAGGAGAATGTACTATGAAATTTAAAAAATTCCTTGCCCTTGGTATGGCATTAGTATTTAGCGTAGCTTTTATCGCAGGTTGCGGCTCTAATAATAGCGATAATGGTGCTAAAAAAGAATTAACCTATAGTAAATCTCAAGGCCCTTATTCTGAATTGTTTGAAAAAGGTGTAAAACCAATTTTAGAAAAACAAGGCTATACCTTCAAAGGTGTAGATATGTCTGACTTGGTACAAGCAGACCAAGTATTGAGTGATGGTGAAGTTGATTTTAATGTTGAACAACATATAGCATATATGAAAAACTTCAACGAAAAACAAAATGGTCATCTTGTAGCATTGACCCCAATTCCAACAGTGCCAGCTGGTATCTTTAGTGGTTCTAAGACATCTTTAGATCAAGTAGCTGATGGCGATACTATTGCAGTTCCTAATGATGCGTCTAACATGGCTCGTGCCTATGCGTTGTTGCAAAAAATCGGTTGGATTAAACTTGATCCTAATAAAGACTTAGCGACAGTCACACAAGCAGATATTATTGAAAATCCTAAACATCTTAAATTTACAGAAATGAAGTCTCTTACAATTCCTTCTGTACGTACTGATTTTGATTATATTGTTATTACAGGAGCTATCATTTATAATGCAAAAATTGACCCTAAATCTGCATTGGCAAATGAAGATGTATTGCCACAATGGTTATTACAACTTGTAGTAAACGAGAAAAACAAAGAGGCTCAATGGGCAAAAGACATTGTAGCAGCTTATCATTCTCAAGAATTTAAGGATTACATGGAAAAAAATAATAACGGTTTATGGTTTGTACCAAAAGGTGAATAATTAATAGAAAAACGTACTATATATGTGCACAAATAAAATAACCGCTGACAAGTAGTAACTTATCAGCGGTTATTTTGCCGTTTACGGAATGATCTCAGGAGATTTCCATGCGTAAGATTGTTAAAATTATTATTCTATACCGTCATTCCTACAGCATAGTTTTCATATAGTTTTTTATAGTATCCGTTAAGTGCCATGAGTTCATCATGTGTCCCTTGTTCTACAATGGTACCGTTTTCTACCACTAGTAGGAAGTCCGCATTTTTTATTGTGGATAAGCGATGGGCGATTACGATACTGGTTCGACCTTTGAGGAGTGTGTTCATCGCTTTTTGAACCTCTACTTCGGTGCGGGTATCTACGTTAGCCGTTGCTTCATCGAGGATGAGAATGTTAGGATCGGCTAAGAAGGCCCGAGCGATGGTAATTAATTGTCGTTGACCTTGGGAGAGATCATCACCACCTCGGTTGAGCATCGTATCATATCCATTGGGTAATGTACGAATAAAGTGATCTGCCATGGCAAGCCTTGCGACATACTCGATTTCTTCACGTGTAGCATTTGGTTTGCCGTAGCCAATGTTATCGGCGATAGTACCCGTGAAAATCCAAGCGTCTTGCAATACCATTCCTACCGTATTATGTAAGCTTTCACGAGACAAATCCCGAATATCTACATCGTCAATAGTGATGCGACCATTTTTAATGTCATAGAAGCGCATGATGAGATTCACTAATGTAGATTTACCAGCTCCGGTAGGGCCTACGATGGCTACCATAGAGCCAGCTGGAATGTGAATATTAATATCCTTCATAAACACATTGGACGGTGTATAACCAAAATCAACATGTTCAAAATCAATTGTCCCCGTATGAGCTTGATTACTTGGTTGATTGGCCGTCATAGATGTGTTAGTACTAATAGCGTCTCTATCAGTTTTTGATGAGCTGTTGGATAATGTCAATTTTCCATCATCAATTTCAGATGGGACATCAATTACCTCATAAATACGGCCTAAGGCTGCAGCGGTTTCTTGAAATTTTGTCATAATATAGGAACTACGAGATAGGGGGTCGGATACCTGACCCACATAGAGGAAGAATGCCTGAATATCCCCAATGGAAATGGACCCACGTAATACCATAAGACCGCCTTGAATAGCGACGAGGCAATAGGTAAATTGATTTAAAAATTTTACGAGAGGCTCTACAAGCTGACTGGTGAAAGTAGCACTTCTCATACTTTTAAATAGATTGTCATTCAGTATATTTACTTGGCGAGTTGTAGTCTCTTCTAGACCAAAGGTTTGAATAATTGGCTTGCCTACAACGATTTCTTCTATGCCACTGTTGAAAGCTCCTAATGCATTCTGATTTCTAAGATACACGCGGCGAGCTCGTTTAGATAGCCACGTTAAGCATATAATACCAATCAGTATGATGACGATAATGGATGTTCCCAAAATTGGACTGATCCAGAGCATCATTGCAGTGGCGCCGATGATTCCGATAATGGCGGATACGAGACCGGGCACACCTTCACCTATCGTTTCTGCGACAGCATCCAAATCAGAGGTTAGACGGCTTAGAAGATCGCCACGTTGGTGATCGTGAAAGTATTCGATAGGCAATGAGTATAGGTGAGTACTCATGCGTGTACGCAAGGCGAGCACTGTTTTTGATCCAATGGAGGCCATCATGTATTCGCCGAAGTACGTGAATAAAGCATGACCTCCATAGATGGCAATAAGCCAGAGGATGATTGTATCAATAGAGGCGAATATGGTATTAATGTCTTGGTTTGTTTGTAATCCGCTAATAATAGCATCTACGACCTTGCCAAGTAATACTGGAGCTGATACCTCAAACATAGCTGCTGTGATAAGGGCTAAGATGAGTAGTGCCAGCCAACCCCATTGGCTTTTAGAATCGATTAGGAAACGACGTAATGGGCTCATTCTGTCACCTCCTGAGATGCTAAAATTTGTTTATATACGGTAGAGTTTTCAGCTAATTCATCATGAGTGCCATACCCTGCCACTTGACCTCTGTTGATGATTAAGATGTGGTCTGCTTTTTTTGCAGCACTTACCTTTTGCTCTACAGAGATGAGAGCGGGGCGATTGTCCTTTTGCAATTCCTCGTGTAATACGGTGCGAACGGCACGCTCTGTGGTGCCGTCGAGAGCAGAGAAACTATCATCGAATATAAATAAATCTGGTTTGCGCACGAGCGCTCTAGCCATGGCAAGACGTTGGCGTTGACCTCCAGATAGATTAGTACCACCTTGGGAGACGATATATTGGTAACCACCTTCAAGACGACTAATAAATTCATCCGCCTTAGATAATCGGCATGCATTTTCTATATCTTGAACTGAAATATTTTGGTTTGGTGCAGCACCGTAACGGATGTTCATTTCTACAGTCCCTGTAAATAAGTAGGCTTTTTGTGGGACATAACCGATGCGTGAGCGTAAGTCATCTACATTCCATTCATAGATGGATTTGCCTTTGAAGAGAATGTCTCCAGACTCAATGGAGAATAGGCGAGGGATTAGGTTTGTAATCGTACTTTTACCAGAACCAATGTCACCCATAATAGCCAATGTTTCACCGTGATGAACGGTAAAGGAAATATTTTCTAAAGCCGGCGATTCTGCATTATCGTAACGGAACGTAACATTGCGAAATTCCAGAAGTGGAGTATCATCGTTTGCCGATGCCGATGCCGATGCCGATGCCAAATCTACAAATTTTCTGCTATCTTCTTGGCCAACTATATAATGGGTGTTTAAATTTGTATTTTTATTATATGGTTCAGGAAATGTATCTGAGTTTTCGTGTTCCAATAACTCTTGAATGCGGGTGTAACATACGATAGCTTCGGGTATATCTATGATGACGAAAATAGCCATGAGCATACTTAAGAGGATAAGGTTAGCGTATTCAATAACGGCCATAATGTCACCTATTTGTAGGGAACCTATGCTTACGTTATAGCCTCCGAGCCAAAGGATAGCAACGGTACTCATGTTAAAGAGAATTAATATAGTCGGTAAACCAATAGCAAAGGTTTGGCGTAATCTTTTATTTAGTTGAGCTGTTTCTGTAAAAATTTCTATTTCTTTAGTATTTTCGTAATGTCTTCTATTGAAAGCTCGTATAACAGGCATGCCCACAATATGATCACGTACCATATCGGTAATAGTATCTAGTTTTAGTTGTAACGCTTTAATAATAGGTAAGGCGCGGCTTTCAATAAAAATTATGGTCAGTATCATGAATGCCATAACAGCGAGGATGACGAGACCTAGTTGCCAGCTCTTATAGAAGGTAAGTCCTAGACCGACGCAAATCATGAGTGGCATAGGGAGGATCATATTTAAACCTTCTCCGAGAACAGATTGAATTTTTTCTACGTCCCTGCTTGTGCGCATCAATATAGTGCCGGTACCAAAGTGCGTAAAGTCACGGAGTGAAAAGCATTGTAATGCTTTTACTAGATCGTCACGCAATACCTTGCCTACAGATGCTGAGATATGAGCACTCATAGCAACGCCTAGAATAGCGGATAGGACGGTTAGTAGTGCCACAACAAGCATGTTTATGCTAGAGCTGGTAATCATCTCTAGGTCGCCTTTGAGGACACCATCATTGATGATGGTTGCCGTTAATGTTGGTATATATAATGTGCCTGCCACGGTGAGTAAGGAAAGAAGCGATACTATGGCAGCAGGAAACCATAAGGGTTTTATATAATGCATAAATGGTTTCATGTGAATCCTTTTGATAAATCAATAATTTTTGATATTTATATTATATTGCATAAAATTAAAATTATCTAGTAGGATGAAATTTATTACTAAAAGTTTATTATCAATTAATAAGTGTTATGATTAAGTTTATATCATCTTATTAAAATTTTTGATATACTAAATAGGCATTTTTTTTTGTAATTTTTGTTTTGAAGTAGTAAGGAGAGTTTCTAATGAAGTTGAATTGGAAATTATTCGCACCGCTTGTAGTAGCTATTCTTGTATGGCTCATCGGTGCGCCTGAAGGTCTTAGTCCAAATTCTTGGATTTATGTAAGTATTTTTGCAGGCCTTGTGGTGGGGTTGATTTTAGAACCAATGCCACCAGCTTTCATCGGTATCATTGCTGTTACCGTATCTATGTTATTTAAGGTTGGTCCAGCACCTATTATAGACAAAGCAACTGGTGTAGCAAAGGCTATTACGGATGCCCAAGCTATCAGCTGGGGACTTAGCGGTTTCTCTAATGCTATCGTGTGGTTGATATTCGCAGCATTTATGATCGGTATCGGTTATGAAAGTTCTGGTCTTGGTCGACGTATCGCATTGTTCTTGGTAGCAAAGCTTGGAAAGTCCTCTTTAGGTCTTGGGTATGCTATTGCTATTACTGACCTTGTGTTGGCTCCATTTATTCCAAGTAATGCGGCTCGTTCTGGTGGTACGATTTATCCAATTGTATCCAGTATTTGTCCGATGTTCGATTCTTACCCCGATAAGAATCCTCGTAAAATTGGTTCCTATTTGAACTGGGTAGCATTGGCAACAACTTGTGTATCTAGCTCTATTTTCTTGACTGGTGCGGCGCCAAATCCATTGGCTCTTGAATTGTCTGCTAAGTCGGGTATCGTAGCTGCCAACTGGGGTACATGGTTCTTAGCATTCTTGCCAGTAGGTATTATTCTATTTATCATTACACCATTGTTGACGTATGTATTCTGCAAACCGGAGGTAAAAGGTTCCCCTGAAATTGCAGCATGGGCAAAGGATGAATATAAGAAATTAGGCTCCATGACACGCAGTGAAATCTTCATGGCCTTGATTTCTGTATTGGCTCTCGTATTGTGGATTGGTGCTTCTACATTTAAAATCAACCCAACTACAACGGCTTTAATTGTTATTATCTTGATGATTTTTACTAAGATTATGACTTGGCAAGATTTCCTTGCTAACAAACCAGCATGGAATGTTTTGACTTGGTTTGCCACACTTGTGCCGATGGCTTCTGGGCTTAAGAATGTAGGCTTCTTGGAATGGCTTGCTAAATCTGCAGGTGGTTCTTTAGTTTCTTTAGATCCAACAATGGCTGTTCTTGGCTTGTTATTAGCATTTTGCTTACTTCGTTACTTCTTTGCTTCTGGCACCGCTTATGTAACAGCTATGGTAGGTTTGTTTGCTACTCTAATTCTTCAGATTCCTGGTATTGATCCAGCTCAAGTTATGTTAATTCTTTTAGTACCAATGGGTATTATGGGTATCCTTACACCATATGGTACTGGTCACAGTCCAATCTGGTTTGCTAGTGGCTATAACAAAGGTCCTGAATTCTGGAAATTAGGCGCTATCTTTGGGATTATCTACCTTGCGATATTTATCGTGGTGGGGATTCCATGGATTCAGTTCGTAATGCCACTTTTAGGATAAAGTGCTCCGCCGCATTGTATCTCCTTGCGCTCCATTCGCTGCAAGTCGCTTAGTAGATACAATGCGGCTTCTTTTTATCCTAAAATGGCAATACTCACTTTGGGAAAAGCAAGTCGAGCTTACAGAACGCTACGAGGGGCTTCCTTTATATCCGAAAATGGCATAGCTCACTTCGGGAGGGCAAGTCGCTGGACAGACATATGGCGGCTTCTTCTATCTTAAAATGGCAATACTCACTTCAAGTGGGTAAGTTGCTTAGTAGATACAATGCGGCTTCTTTTTATCTTAAAATGGCAATAGTCACTTCGGGAGTAGCAAGTCGAGTTTAAAGAACACTACGAGTAGCTTCCTTTATATCCGAAAATGGCAAAACTCGACAGAGCTCGACAAATCTAAGAAAATAAATATAATATTGATGTGATAGTAAATATCTTTATTTGGGGTTTCTGATGGAGGTGGTTTATTATTATGTCTGCTACAGAGCGTGTTGTACAGTCGATTTTATATGAGTTGGGCTGTGTTATGATTGGCTGGTCGGTGATGCAGTTTGTTCCTCATGAGGGTCAGCCTCTTGCTTTGATGGTTATTTTTTCCTTACTTGCTATGGTTTGGAATTTTGTGTTTAACTGGATATTTGATAAACTAGTACCAGGTGATCGATTAGCACGAGGTCCTGTAATCCGTACAGTTCATGCGGCGTTGTTTGAAGGTTTATTTATGCTTGCCACAGTGCCTATTATTATGTATATGATGCATATGAGCTTCTGGATGGCCTTTGTCACAGATATAACGATGACATTAGTCATCTTAGGTTATACGTATGTTTATAATTGGGTATATGATCGGGCGCGTTTATTATTTGTAGAAGCTTAGATTTAAAGTGTGAGGTAGGTACCTCTTCGAATGTTTATATTGTATAGTAGGAGGTTCTTATGTCTACAAAATCTATTACGGGCACAGGTCTCTTGTTGGCCGTTGCCTTATTGGCGCAAAGCTTGCGCCTCATGTTTCCATTTATTCCGAACCAAGTGAGTATGTTCCTCATCGGTTCCATTACATCTGCTACATTTGTGCTTGCAACGTGGCGCTATGGTTGGAAGAATGGACTCGTCATCGCTTGGATTGCTCCAGTAGTGGCACATTTACAAGGTATGCTGCCGTTGCCGCCATTTATTTTGATTACGGCTTTTGGTACGACTGCGTATGTATTCGTAGCCCACTGGTTACAACATAAACCAAAGGCATTGCTTATCATTGTGGCTGCTTTGGTAAAAGCCGGCGTACTCTTTGGAGGGTATTCCTTGTTCTTCTCCTTGTTCCAATTTCCACCAAAGATTGTAAATACCATGCTTTTCGTATCTAGTTGGCCGCAATTGGTAACTTCGTCATTAGGTATAATTTTGGCATTACTTATTACAAAACGCACTAAATATTAGGTGAACTTAACTTATAGTTATGACAACCCATTCAAAATATATATGACCTTTTAAGGGCACTCAAGACCTATGAGTGCCCATTTTTGTTGACCGTAATCATTGTCTACTTTTATAATTAATATATTGTATACAAATATGAGGAGTTGATAGGAATGAAATTTAATACAAAATGTGTTCACGGCAGTGGCAAACCAGATAGCACTGGTGCAATTTCCCCTGCAATCTATATGTCTAGTACATTTTCCCATCCAAAGTTGGGGGATACAACAGGTTATCAATATTCGCGCGAGTCTAATCCAACGCGTGACCGTTTGGAACAATTGATAGCTGGCCTTGAAGAAGGTACAGATGCATTGGCATTTTCCTCCGGTATGGCAGCTGTGGACGCAGTATTCCATCTATTCTCCCCTGGGGATCATATCATCTTGGGTGATGACTTGTATGGTGGCTCTATCCGCATGTTCACGAATATTTACGAGCAAAATGGTATCGAGTTTACGTATGTAGGCACTTCTGATCTTGATGCGGTGAAAGCGGCTTTTAAACCGAATACAAAGGCTGTATATATTGAAACACCAACAAATCCTATGATGGAGATAACCGATATTCGTGCACTTTGTGCATTGGCTCACGAACGCAATGCGCTAGTAATCATCGACAATACCTTCTTGAGCCCATACTTCCAAAAACCATTGACCTTGGGTGCCGATATTGTTGTTCATAGTGGTACAAAATTCATCGGTGGTCATCACGATGTAATTTCTGGTTTTACTATTGTAAAAGACGAAGAAATCGCTGCAAAATTGCGTTTAACATATAAAACCGTAGGTGCATGTTTATTTGCTATGGATAGCTGGCTCGTTATTCGCGGTGTAAAAACATTGGCTCTACGCATGGAGCAACATCAAAAGAATGCCATTGCTCTTGCTGAATGGCTAAAAAAACAACCAAAAGTAACTAAAGTTTTGTTCCCAGGCCTTCCAGAACATCCTGGTTATGAAATCAATAAAGCCCAAACAACAGGCTTTGGCGGCATGCTATCCTTTGAAGTAGATAGCGAAGAAACTGCTAAACAAGTATTAGAAGGTATTGAGCTTATTCAATTCGCTGAAAGCCTTGGTGGTACAGAATCCTTGTTGACATATCCTGTAACGCAAACACATCCAGATTTAAAACCGGAAGATGCAGAACGTAAAGGTATTACACGTCGTTTGTTGCGTTTATCTGTAGGGATTGAAGATACAGAAGACTTGATTGCAGATTTGGAACAAGCTTTTAATAAATAAAGGAGTTCCTATGGGACAATATAATTTTGATCAAATTTTAGATAGAACGAATACAAAATCATTGAAATACGATTTTGCTGTTAAGCGCGGTAAACCAGCTGATGTGTTGCCATTCTGGGTAGCGGATATGGATTTTGAAATTCCACCTGAATTGAAGCAAATCTTATTAGACCGCGTAAACCATGGTGTGTTCGGCTATACCGAGTCCGACGACGAATACTTTGATGTGTTACAAAATTGGTTTAGCACTCGTTTTAGCTGGATTCCAGAACAAAAATGGCTCGTTAAAACGCCAGGTATCGTATTTGCTTTGGCGATGGCGGTTCGAGCTTTCACCAAGGAGGGTGAAGGTGTACTCATCAATCAACCGGTGTACTACCCATTTAGCATGGTTATTGATGACAACGATCGTCGTCTTATCAATGTGCCACTCATCAAAGGCGAAGAGAGATATACTATCGACTTTGAAGGCATTGAGCGAGCTATCATTGAGGAGAATATAACATTATTCCTCTTGTGTAATCCGCATAATCCAGTAGGGCGCGTGTGGACTGAAGACGAGTTGAAACACCTCGGTGATATTTGTATTAAACACAATGTGCTCATCGTGAGCGATGAAATTCATGCGGATTTTGTATGGAAAGGGCATACGCATAAGGTATTTGCGGACCTTGGTGAAAGCTATGCAGAACACTGTGTTGTATGTACAGCGCCTAGTAAGACTTTTAACATTGCAGGCTTACAAGTAAGTAATATTTTCATTCCTAATGATTCCTTACGCCGCCGTTTCATCAAAGAAATCGACCGTGCTGGTTATAGCCAATTGAACACGATGGGGATTGTGGGCTGTGAAGGGGCCTACAAAGTAGGGGCTCCTTGGCTTGATGAATTGAAAGAATATATTCAAGACAATATTCAATTTACCATCGACTATGTAGCAAAATATATGCCAAAGATTCATGTATATCGTCCTGAAGGGACATATCTCATGTGGCTAGATTGCTCTCAATTGCCACTTAGCCCTAAAGAGCGAGACGAATGGATCATCAATGAAGCTAAGTTATGGCTTGATACAGGATCTATGTTTGGTGTCGATGGGGAGGATTTTGAACGCATTAATGTTGCTTGTCCTCGTAAAATTTTAAAAGAAGGGCTCGAAGCTTGGCGTCGTGCCTATGAGGCGAGAGGTTTTTAACTAGCTTAGTTAAATTATTTAGATTAGGTTATCAAATTGTTTAGTGTGTAGAGGTGATATTATGCCTATTAAAGTAATAAAAAATTTACCGGCCATTACGAAATTAGCTCAAGAGAATATTTTCGTTATGGATACTGAACGGGCGGAGAATCAACAGATCCGACCTTTGCAAATTTTGCTAGTCAATTTGATGCCTACTAAAGAAGTGACGGAGACGCAAATTTTGCGTGCTCTCAGTAATAGCCCATTGCAAGTTAATTTAACATTGTTGCATACCGCATCTCGTAAGGCTAAAAATACAGATGAACAATATTTAGAAACCTTTTACCGCACCTTTGATGAAGTAAAAGACCAGTTCTTTGATGGTATGATTATTACCGGTGCTCCTGTAGAGTTAATGCCTTTTGAAGAGGTAGACTATTGGTCTGAACTCGTAGAAATCATGAACTGGGGCGAAGAGCATGTTTACTCTACGTTTTATATCTGTTGGGGTGCTCAAGCTGGCTTATATCATCACTTTGGCATTAATAAATCGATTATGGATGAGAAATTATTTGGTGTTTACGAACACGATATTTATAATGATCGACCAGTGCTCATGCGTGGATTTGATGAAAAGTTTTGGATGCCACACTCACGGCATACCACAGTTTCGTTGCAACAAATTAAGGAAAATCGTGACTTGGAACTCTTGGCTGGATCTGAACCAACAGGAGCTGCTATCGTTCGTAGTTTAGACAATAAACATATCTTTGTATTTGGTCATGCCGAATACGATTGGGATACACTTAATCGTGAGTACGTGCGGGATATCAAAAAAGGTATGGATATTGCGGTTCCTGAAAACTACTTCCCGGATAATGATCCGAAACAACGTCCCATCGTGCGCTGGCGCTCTGTAAGTACACTATTATTTACAAACTGGTTGAACTACTATGTATACCAAGAAACACCGTACATCATTGAACAAATCCAAAAAATGAAATTTGAACGGGATAAAAATTTAGGCGCTTACATCTAAATGTAAGTACTTATTTCCAATCTATTGATAGTACTATGTACCCCTAATTACTTCTAACATCTCTCAAGGGAGCTAGTTCTTTGGAAGTAATTAGGGGATTTTATTTCTCATAAATGACTTAGTTCGCTTTAGCGGTTTTGGTAAAAGCTTTTATCCTCCTTTGTCCACCATAGTTTAAAGTTATGGAGAAAAGAATATAAAAAATAGTAGACATAACTTTTAAAGCATAGTAATATACTAGGTATAAAGAACGAACTTAAAATATAGTTAATATAAAGGAGTTATTATAATGAGTAAACAATACAGATTTGAAACATTACAATTACACGCTGGTCATACGGTGGATCCAACAGGTTCTCGTGCAGTACCGATTTATCAAACTACATCTTTCGTATTTAAAGATGCTGAGGAAGCCGCAGGTCGTTTTGCATTGACTAATCCTGGTGGTATTTACTCTCGCCTTGGTAATCCTACTACAGATGTATTGGATGCTCGTGTTGCACAACTTGAAGGCGGTGCAGCTGGTATCGCAGTAGCATCTGGTTCTGCAGCGGTTACGTACTCTATTTTAAATGTAGCAGATGCTGGTGATAATATTGTTGCTGCATCCACATTGTATGGTGGTACTTATAATTTGTTTACTGCTACATTGCCTCGTTTGGGGATTCAAACTAAATTCGTAAATCCGGATCATTTGGAAGAATTTGAAGCAGCTATCGATGAAAAGACTAAAGCCGTTTATATCGAATCTATTGGTAACCCTGGTATTAATCTTATCGATGTACAAGCCATAGCTGATATTGCACATAAACACAATATCATCTTGATTGTAGACAATACATTTGCATCTCCATACTTATTCCGTCCATTAGAACATGGTGCTGACGTAGTTGTACACTCTGCTACTAAATACCTTGGTGGTCACGGTACAACATTGGCTGGCGTAGTTGTAGAATCTGGTAAATTCGACTATAAAGGTTCTGGTAAATACCCTGGCTTCTCCGAAGGTGACGAACACTACAATGGATTAGTATTTGGTAATTTGCCAATCCCATTCACTGTAAAAATTCGTGCTCAATTACTTCGTGATACTGGTGCATGCATTACTCCACTTGCAGCATGGCAAATCTTGCAAGGTATTGAAATATTGTCCTTGCGCGTAGAACGTCACGTAGAAAATGCTCGTAAAGTAGTAGATTTCTTGAGCAAACATCCTAAAGTAGCATGGGTAAGCTATCCAGAATTAGAAGACAGCAAATACAAAGCATTAGCTGATAAATACTTCCCTAAAGGTGTTGGTGCAGTATTCACATTTGGCGTAAAAGGTGGTAAAGAAGCAGGTATTAAACTTGTTGACTCCTTGGAAATCTTCTCCAACCTTGCCAATGTAGCAGATGCTAAATCTCTTGTTATCCATCCTGCATCCACAACACATGCACAACTTAACGAAGAACAACAAAAATCTGCTGGCGTAACACCAGATATGATCCGTGTATCTATCGGTCTTGAAAATATAGATGATATCATCGAAGACTTAGCACAAGCTTTAGATAAAGCATAGTTTTCGTACCTCTTGTTTGGAAAACTATAGATCAAACCTTCAAAACTTACAAATGACATCCTTAAGCTGAACTTTGCTTAAGAAATAGAACACATAACTATCAAACCTATAAAACTTATACAAAAGGCCTCCCGCTGGGAGGCTTTTTTGTTATTAGTGTGTGTTGTCTTTATAAGAATGAAATGTTGTGTAGGTGTAATACAACCTTGATAGAATGGGCATAAAAAGACCTTGGATTTAATGATCCAAGGCCTTTAAGGGAGTATAGTGTGTGTAACGTTTGGTCTGTGGTGTGTGAGCACAGACCGTTTTCCTATTGTGTGAGATAGGATTTAGGGAGTCCGTGGTTAGTGTTACGGACTCTCTGAGAGTGTGTTAGAGAGTGTATCTAAAGGATACAGTGTGTATAGTATGTGTGTTATATGTGTAGTGTGTCATCTAAGTGGGTTAGGATAGGGTTTCACTTGATGATAAAATCTTAGTATTTTGTGTTTTTAACTTTAGCGCTAATAACTTTGCCGGATGTAGCGTCTACTTTTACTTCCGCATTTTTACCGCCGCCAGTTGTCATATCAAATTCATATACAACTCTGCCGTTTTCACGTTCAACAGTCCAATCCATAGTTTGGAAATCAGAACCAACTTTTTCCATAGCTTTTGTTTCAGCTACTTCAGGAATGATGATGTTTTGAACGTTAATTGTTTTAGAAGCTTTGGAGTAACCTTTTACTTCTTTGCCAACGATTTGACCAGATGCTTCGTCTACTTTAATTTCTACTTCGCGGTTGCCATAATAACCTTCTACTTCATAGTAAGGATTGTGTTTTGCATCATAGGAAATAGATTTTACAGTAGCTCCAGGGAATTGTTGTTGGAATACTGTAACAGCGCCCATGTAATCAACAGAATAGTTTGCTTGTGCGGATGGAGCAACGCTACCAACACCGTTCCAGTTGCTATGGTTGTTGTAACCATGGTTGCTAGCTGCACCAACTACACCTGCTAATAATACTGTACTAACGCCAAATGCACATAGTACTTTGGATACTTTCTTAACATTTTTCATAAGCAATGCCTCCTGATAGCAAATTATAATTTTCGTTTAGTTACGATTTTGTGAAAGTAGATTTTACTCAATCTACTTATATATAATTTAATATTGTTATATGAAAATAAGGTGAAATTAGATGATTTTTGTATGAAGATGAGTATATCTTTTAGTTATTATGAACTATTGATAATAACTATTAGCTATAGTCAAAATTAAAAAGTACTAAAAACATAGTATATATAGTATTAGACTATATAGTAAACTAAAAGTCAACTATTATAGTTGACAATTAAAAATACAAGTGCTTTAATTTAGATAGTTAGTAGTTTGTTTCCGTGTTATCTTGGACTTTTATTCTCCATTGATAGCACAAATTCCTGCTTAGGTCTGTTATGAATGGAGGTATACCATGAGCTCTACTGTATCAAAACAAACTCGCATTACCACCCGTCAGTTAACGATGACAGCACTCTTTGTGGCGCTAATCGCGGTTGGTGCTTTCATACGGGTCCCATTACCGAATTGTCCGTTTACATTGCAAATCTTATTTACTACATTAGCGGGCATTGTTTTAGGTAGTCGTTTAGGTGCCGCTAGTGTTGGCATTTATATTGTACTAGGCCTTGTTGGGGTTCCTATTTTTACATCTGGTGGTGGTCCTAGTTATATTTTGCAACCTACCTTTGGTTATTTAATTGGCTTTATGGTTGGTGCGTATGCAGTAGGACGCATTGCAGAGACAATGGATACACTATCGTTTAAACGTTTGCTAGCCGGATCTATATTAAATCTATTTATTGTATATGGTCTTGGCATGGTGTACCTATACTTTATTATGAATCTGTATTTAGGTAAGCCGATTGGTGTGGAAGCTGTCATTATTACATGCTTCCTAATCCCAGTTGGCCCAGATATTTTCTTGTGCGCTGTAGCAGCATCTCTTGGCAAGAGAATTATTAAAGAATTACAGCACTAATAGAATGTTTTAATAACTATTTTTTAATAACTATTATAATTAGAATAACTAGAAAAAAAATATAATAAATATAATAACTATAATAACTATTATAACTATTATAACTATTATAAGGAATTAATCTGTTGTAGATTCATATAGATATTGAATTATGAAATATACGTTATTTTATTCAACAGAATCATTCCTATTAAAAACGAGGCGTTAAGCCTCGTTTTTTATGTAATTCTTAAGGGTATACATAGCCTAATATAGGTTCTGCAGATTTGATTTTTGTAATCTCTACATATGGTTGTTTACGACCGTGGAAGTCTCGCGTAGAAACCTTTCCTTCAATCGATACCCATTGTTCATTTTGTAAGCTATCACCATCTGTTTTATAGGCTGTCATGCCAATAGGGGCAACGTCAGCAATACAACAAGCCATAGCCATACGAGAAATAGTAAATTCGTTAGATTTTAATGTATTATCTTCGCGGTTCACATAGCCTGTCATATAAACTGTGTAGTCTTTATATTGATCAGCATTAGATCCAACTTTTACAATGGTTTGATAGAAATTGTCTGAGTTCAAAACGATTTCTTTTTTGTCCTTGGAAATTCCTGGCTCTTTGCTTTCACTGTTAACAGTGACAACCTCTCCAATAGCATCGTTTGTAAAGTCAAAATTGTTAGTATCATCGTTTACACGAGTGGCACCATGAACGCCTGTTGAGGGTACAAGAACGGGAGGAACGATGAGCAACATAATAGGAATAATAATCGGAACGATAGATTTCCAGTTATGCTTGTAGTATTTTGACGGTGCCCAAATAATCGTCGCTAGACCACCTAAAATAAGGGCAACGCCACTAATACCTAGTAAAAGTTCATAACGCGGTGCAATATAGTTCAAATAACGACCTGTCACAATGAGGTAAATACAACAGATACCTAAGATGAGATACAATAGACCTTTCACGATAGAAAAGCGATCTTTCAGTCCTAATGTCATGAAATCATCTCCTTTTAATTAATTAAGAACTGAGATAATGATTATAAAAATTTGTAAATTAGCTAAGAAAGAATTTGAATACTAATGCTGCCATATAGGACATAACGGCAATCGTTATGCTTAATCGTATGATAAATGAGGTAGGCATATATTGCTTTAATATATATACGTTTTTGATATCTAGCATCGGACCTAAGATGAGAAAGCCCATTACGGAGCTAATAGGAAATAAGGTGCTCAAGGATTTACCGATGATGGCATCTGATGTAGAGCAGACTGAAAAGAAGAATGCTAACATCAGCAAAATTGGAATGGCTGTAAATTCTGGCAAGGTTAATCCTGCGTTGAGAAGCCAAGGCTTGCCATACACTTGAACTATAGATAGTACAGTTGCCGCCATGGAAAAATAGAATAAGAGTTGAGAAAACTCTCGTTCCATATGGACTAACAATCTTTTTTTATCGATATGTTTAGTTTTAGTTGTTTCTAAAACGATTTCTTCGTAGCTAAGATTCTGTGGTGTTCTTGCTTTCAAAATAGATGTGGCTGGAGGCCAAAATCGGAACGATAGGGCTACTAACAAGGCAACACCTAGTCCTAAAACGATACGCCATACGGAGAGCATGGGATTGTCAGGAAACGCATACCATGTAGAAAGAATGGTGATAGGGTTGATAATCGGGCTAGCGAGCATAAATAAAAGAGCTACTGATAAAGGGATGCCTCGATCTATTAGCGCCTTGAATAAGGGGATGATGGCACAGTCACAAATTGGCAAGGCAAAGCCACTGACCATAGCAGCCCCATAGCTTTTCAAAGAATGGTCACCTAACAGTTTTAGTAATACTCGTTGTGGTACGAAATAGCGAATAATCGTTGAGCCTACCGTGCCTAATAAAAGGAATGGAATGGCCTCGATGATGAGGCCCGTGATTATGGCGAAGCATTGGTGAATGGAATAGGGGATGTCATGGCGAAAAGCTGTGACCAACAGTATATAGGTTGTAATACCAATAACTAATAGATTAGGAATGAGTCCCCATGTGGAATTCCGGCACAGTTGTTCTACTTTTTCTGGTGTAGGAGCTGTTATAATTTTAGCCTCTCCGTTGTAGGTACGTAGTAAAGCGTGATGTGTATTGGATTCTGTGATAATACAATCTGCACTATACAATTGACTCATTACATCATTACCTAAACCAGGGAGTATGGTTGAAACAAATTGATCGGTACAAATATACAATACCTTTTCTACTTGTAATAGGTGGCTTAATATATCGCTATATAGTAAGGCTTCTAGTTGATGAAAGCTTACCATGCCATTCCACTCAATCCATAGCTCTTTTGGCTGTAGTCGTTTTAAATAATCCCCGATTTTACAGGCTATCAATTCGTAAGACTTGATATCGCTAGGAACAATGGCACTGAGTTCATCCGCATTGAGTTGTAAGGGCTCTTTGATGAGAGGTTCACTGCCTTCTTCGGCGCTGATTATTGCGGTACCGCCTAGCTTTTTACGGTATTGTAATTGTTCGTTTATGAACGTGCTTTTACCGGATCCAATAAACCCTGTAACGATATAAACTGGTATCATGATTGACACACTTCGTTATGTACCATTGGTACATTAAAATCTGTGCCGATAACGACTAAACTATAGTCATTAGTTTCACTAGGTGAAAGCGAACAGTAATGAGTGCCGTATTGGAGTTCGTGAGGACCTTCCGTGGTTGGTACAATCCCTTTGGCACGAAGCACTGTATCAGGCATGCCTTCTAAAATGGTTTTCCATTGTGCAAGACTAAGGGTGCGCAAATCCTTAAAGGTATGACTCATAAATAAATGTTCATCGTGTAAGCAGTGATCATCATGACAATGATACAGGCGCTTGATGTAATCACGCAAACCAATGGTATCCCATGCTTCTTCATGAATTGGTGTATGTGGCGCAAGGTCGCGAATCATACGTTTTGTAATGCTTGTCTGTTGAATATCTTCTGTATGGCTCAAAAAAATCGCATCACTATGAGTGATTTGATCCTTGAAGAAAAGACCAAAATTTTTGATAAACATTGGTGCTTGCATAGCATCGACAGTCGTTATTGATGCGTGAATGTAAGCAGATTTTGCAATGTCCTCGTCGTTACAAGTATGGATGATTTCACTGAGCTTGCTAACACCTGATGGCTCGATGTAGATCATATCGATTTTGTAATTTTGCAGAATATCAAGTAGTGCTTGTTGGAAATTTCCTTGTAAGCTACAGCAAATACAGCCAGATGTTACTTCACGGACTGTGGCCCCTGTTTTTGCAAGATTAGCAGCATCGAGGCTAGTTTCACCAAAATCGTTTTCTATAATAAGAATTTTATCTTTCGATGTATGTTCTTTTAGTATATGTTGTAAGAATGTTGTTTTTCCAGAACCTAGAAATCCGGATATGATAACTATTGGAATCATATATACCTCCTGCGTAATGTAAACACAGTATACACCTATAGGATAACACAGAAAATACTCTATGGGGTATATGGAAACTAGCAAGTTTATCAGAGTTTAACAGCCTTCTCTGAAATTTATAGATTATATACTATATATGAGTATACTGGCACATGTAGTTGATATTCATAATTATTTATAAATAAAACGATGCATTCCATGTTGTTCATATATGAAAGAATACTCCTGTATGAATAAATATTTATTTATGTAGTTGAAAAATTTTTATGAAAAAAATCCCTCCTACAAGATAATTCAGTTGGAGAGATGGCTGAATTACTTGTAGGAGGGTTGGAGAGTCACTATTACATGGGTCTCGTAACTTGATGTGTTATTTGCTTATAGTATAACAAATTATACATCAAAAATATAGTAATTATTTATTTTATTGTAATTTTGCTAATAATGCTTTGAGGTACACATATACATTTTCAACAGAAGGTAAATGAACGCGTTCTGATGGTGTATGAGGACTTACGATAGTAGGCCCAAAGCTAATCATTTGTGTATTTGGCAATACGCCTTTTAACAAACCACATTCGAGACCTGCGTGAATAGCATTTACATTAGCTGGTGTATCGAACATTTCGTTATGCAAGGAAATCGCTTGTTCTTCCAATTTTGAGCCTTTGTCGTATTCCCATGCTGGATATCCACCTGTACGCTCTGCAGCTACGCCAAGTGCTTTTGCAAGAAGCATCATTTTTTTCGTTAAGAATTCAAGACTATTGCTATTGGAACTACGAATAGAAATGAGTATTTCAATGGTATGTTGATTTTCACGTACGATAGCAATATTATTAGATGTTTCTACAAGGTTTGGGATAGACTTACTTACAGAATGAACCCCATCTTGTGCAAGATAGATATATGTAATAAGTGCTTCTGTTGTGTCTTCTGCATATACTATTTCAGGAGTAGGAACATCTTCAACTACAAATGTAAGGCCTGGATCCTGTACGCTATATTCGTGTTGGTATTGTTTTTCTTGGTATGCGAGCAATGTTTTAATGGCTGCCACATCTTCAGAGCGTACGGATAGTACAGCTACTGCCTTAGACGGGATTGCATTATGTTTTACGCCACCTTCGAAAGACGCTAAGCTAATAGGATATTGTTGTTGAATATCATAGAGTACACGGGTTAGTACTTGGTTTGCATTAGCTCGTTGCTCGTTGATTTCGATGCCGGAGTGCCCCCCTTTAAGACCGGTTACTGTAATGGATAAGCCCGCATCATAGCCTGGTTGATTGTTATCGCGTAACAATGGAATTTTTACATGTACGTGGCAACCGCCAGCACAACTAACGGTGAAGTCATGTTCTACTTCTGTATCTAGGTTGAGTAAGTAGTCACCAGTTACTTGACCTTCTTTAATGGCAAAGGCACCATCCATACCAGTTTCTTCGTTGGTAGTGAATAATAATTGCATTGGTCCATGTTGTTGGCTTTCATCTTCAAGGAGAGCAAGCATCATAGCAGCACCCATGCCATTATCGGCACCTAATGTTGTATGGTCTGCGTGCATCCATTCGCCTTCGATGATATTAGCGATTGGATCTTTAGAGAAGTCGTGGTTAGAGTCATGGTCTTTAACACAAACCATATCAATATGACCTTGTAAAATGATGGATGGACGGTTTTCATAACCTGGAGATGCAGCTTTTTTGATAACTACATTAAAGATTTCGTCTTGATGAACTTCAAGACCTAAATTTTTAGCAAAGTTCACGATGTAATCGCTGATGCCTTTTTCATTGCCGGACTCACGAGGAATTTGGCTCATTTCTTTAAAAATTTCTAATACGCGTTTTGCTTGAACGATTGTTTCCATAATGGTACCTTTCATTCTCATGTAAAATAGACATGTATGTATTATTGAAAGCTTTTAAAACAATATAAAATAAAATATTATAGCGTAATGGTCGCTTGTTTTACAGTCTAGACTAGGTCCTTTCATACATACGAACTATATAAATTATTATTGTATATATATAGTTATATCACAATAAAGATTATTAGGATAGCTTATGCTAGGTGCTAGCTATATAGGAATAATATTGTATAATGAGGGTATACGAATAACGAATAACAATTAACTAAATTTCTATAGATCTTAGAAGGTTGGTGAACCAATGCAACATGAAAGCCGCAATATTAGCATGCTTATGGATTTTTATGAGATGACTATGGCACATGGCTACTTTACAAAATTAAAAAATGTGGATCGCGTCGCATTTGATGTTTTCTTTAGACGTAATCCAGACAAGGGCGGTTTTGCTATTTTTGGTGGTCTCGAACAAATCGTTGAGTACATTTTAAATTTACACTTTGATGAAAGTGATATCTCTTATTTACGGAGTCAGGGTATTTTTAGTGAAGAATTTTTAGCATATCTAAAAGATTTCTCTTTCACCGGTGATGTATATGCCTTCCCAGAAGGTTCTATCATCTATCCTAATGAACCTGTAATTACAATTGTGGCGCCTCTCATAGATGCACAAATCGTAGAAACTGCAGTGCTTACTATGATGAACCATCAATCTCTTATCGCCACAAAAGCTAATCGCATCGTTCGCGCTGCGGATGGGCGTATTGTGGCTGACTTTGGTGCTCGTCGTGCACATAATGTAGACGCAGCCGTATACGGTGCAAGAGCCGCTTATATTGGTGGTGTTCAGTCCACTGCAACCGTTTTAGCAGGGCAACAATTTGGCATTCCTGTCAGCGGTACTATGGCGCATAGTTGGGTCATGTACTATGGCTCTGAATACGATGCTTTCAAAGCCTATGCTGAAGTGTATCCAGATAATGCAGTATTCCTTGTTGATACTTATGATGTGTTAAACTCTGGCGTGCCCAATGCTATTAAGGTAGCAAAGGATGTATTAGAGCCAATGGGGAAACGCTTAAAAGGAATTCGCCTAGATTCTGGTGACCTTGCGTATTTGGCGAAAAAAGCGCGGCGCATGCTAGATGATGCAGGCTTAGAAGATTGTAAAATTATGGCATCTAATAGTCTAGATGAGTATACAATCACATCTTTGCTCATACAAGGTGGCCCTATTGATATTTTTGGTGTAGGGGAACGCCTCATTACCTCTAAGAGTGACCCCGTATTTGGTGCGGTATATAAAATTGCTAGCATCGAGAAAGATGGTATGTGGGAACCTCGTATCAAGATTTCTGAAAGTGTAGAAAAAATTACTAATCCAGGTCTTAAAAAGGTATATCGTGTTTATAATGATAAAGGTCGTGCGATTGCAGATCTATTAACATTGTTGAGAGAGGTACCTGATACAGAGGAACCATATCGTTATATCGATCCTGAGCAACCTTGGCGTGAATTATATTTTGAAAATTGTACTTTTAAAGAGATGAAGCAGCTTATTATCAAGGATGGTAAATTAGTTGTGGACTTACCAACACTAGAGGAAATTCGAGCATATGTGCAAGATCAATTAGCTAATGAAATTTGGCCTGAAGAGCAACGCTTTGAAAATCCACATCGTCACTACCTTGATATGAGTCCTAGCTACTATCAATTGAAGATGGATTTATTGAACCGTATTTATCGGAAAAAGTAGGAGGGCCTATGTTAGAAAATCCACAAGCTACAAAGGATGCCCTCATTCAATGGATTCGAGATTATTTTGGTAAAAATGGTCCTAACTGTAGTGCTGTAGTTGGTATTTCAGGTGGTAAGGACTCGACTATCGTGGCAGCTCTTTGCAAAGAAGCTCTCGGTGCAGATCGCGTAGTTGGTGTTCTTATGCCAAATGGAGTGCAATCGGATATTGATGATGCTCAGGCAGTGGTAAATCATTTAGGAATTCCGCACATGACGGTCAATATTGGTGCTGCCTATGAGGCGCTAACTCATGCTATCGTTCAGGCTAAGGGGTATGATGTTGTAACGGGGAGAACCGATTTATCTAAAGATGCTGCCATTAATACCCCGCCTCGTCTCCGGATGGCAACTCTCTATGCAGTAGGACAAAATTTACCAAATGGTGCTCGTGTAGCAAATACTTGTAATGGATCTGAAGACTACGTAGGATACTCTACAAAATACGGAGATAGTGCAGGTGATTTTAGCCCTCTCGCACAACTCGTAGTAGAAGAAGTTCGTCAAATAGGAAAACTTCTTGATATTCCATTGCACCTAGTTGATAAGGTGCCAAGTGATGGTCTTAGTGGTCAGTCCGATGAGGATAAATTGGGATTTACCTATGCTATACTGGATCGTTATATCAGAACTGGTGAAATTGAAGATCAGCCAACAAAAGAGCGAATCGACTATCTGAATCGAATTAATAAACATAAATTGGAGTTGATGCCATCATTTGACCCAAAGCTTTAATTGATAAGGCAGAAATCTCGATTTATAGAGATGAATCCATGAATCTATAGGGGCGAAGCCATAAAATAAGATAAAATAATTTTTTAGAATATAATAAGGCTGGCCATTATTGACCAGCCTTATTGAATCGTACTTAGTTTAAATTTAATAACAATAATTATTTTATAGTTTTATAGTGGAGGTAATATGGATACAAAAATTGCTTTGATTGGTACTGGAGGAACTATTGCAGGAAAAGGTACTTCAAATACTGATTTAACAGGCTATACGGCAGGGGTGTTAGGACTTGACAAAATCTTAGCCTCCGTACCTGGTACAAAACCGTATGGTCCTTATACATATACTCAGTTTAGTAATATTGAAAGCTCCGATATTACCGTAAATCACTGGTTAGAACTTTCTAAGTTGGTGCAAAAATTGGTTAATCGAGATGATATCGGTGGTGTTGTTATTACTCATGGCACAGATAGCATGGAGGAGACGGCATATTTTCTGAATCTGACAGTTCATACAGACAAGCCAATTGTTATTACTGGATCTATGAGACCCGCAGGTGCTATTAGTGCAGACGGGCCAATTAATTTATTGCAAGCTATCCAAGTAGCGAGAACACCATCGTCTGTAGGTAAAGGTGTGATAGTCGTATTAAATGGCTACATTGATGGGGCAAGGGATGTATCTAAATGCAACACTACTAATGTAGCGACTTTTGATAGTCCATTAGTGGGGCATCTTGGTATTGTACAAGATGGTGTTGCCCACTATTATAAAGTGTCTACTCGACGTCATACTCAAGACTCTGTATTTGATGTGAGTAAATTGTCTGAGTTACCTCGTGTAGTTATAATGACCTGCTATGGTGGTATGGATGATATGGTGCCTATGAGTGTAGTTGCTACAAATCCTGACGGTTTAATTTTAACAGGTCTTGGTCATGGTACAATCCCACAAAACGTACGTCAAATCACACAGAATACAAAGTTTCCAACGGTACGTGCTTCTCGTACCGGTAGTGGTATGGTATCTGCAGTGCCACAAGATGCACTGGCAAACTATCTAGTATGTGATACTTTAAGTCCACAAAAAGCGCGTATTTTATTGATGCTAGGGCTTACAAAAACTAAAAATCTTAAAAAGTTACAACAATTCTTCCATGAATATTAAAGGCACATAATACTCATGGAACATATGAAACATAATAATTCTTTGAATCTAATAATTAATTTGAAAAATTTGAGAAAATATCTCAAATTTTAATTTGATATTCATTTTCAAAAATTATACTATATGTAACAGTTTTATATGCAATAAACCGCACATTCCGATCGCCTAGGATGTGCGGTTTTTCATTTGTATTATATTTTTCATATATGAGTGGGGTATTGAATAATAATTTTTGGGGTATCATTCTAGATATTTTTGTATATTACAAAATAGGATTATTCAGCGCCGATAGCATTTTCTAGTGCTCTTTGTACGCCTACATAGACGGCCTTGGCTAAGGTGTCTCCAAATAGTGAAAAGGAACCAGCATCTGTTAAGATATCTCCATTTGTATCAATGGTGAGAATGATACCATCTGTAGAGGTACCTGTGGCAGATGTTTTTCGTTCTTTTGTAATTGCATCAGGAATATCTTCATTAATAAACGGATGGAGGCGTACGCTTTCAACATTCCAATCTTGAAGGGCTGCGGTTTTTGCTTCGGTAATTGTCATAACAGCTTTTACCATAGCGCTATCTGTTAAAGCTTTATTTGTAAATACGAGGATATTGATTGTGCCTGGCACTATGAAGTCTCCATCACGCTCTTCGTAACAATAGCCTGTACCTGCGCGATGTGCCGTTTTTTCATAGCCTGCAGTCACGATAGTTTCCACAATAGTATCATGTTCTTCAACTTTGGCATAGGCGTGTAGATGCATTGTGGCAGACGTGAGAAGTGCTGTACTAAAATGAACAGGAGTATCAATATGTTCAAATTCTTGAGCCAAATAATCGGCTACAGAGCCACCGGGTAAATCTTTTTCTGTTTCGATTTGATATGTTAGCTGTTGGTTGCGTACCGCTAGCGTATGGTGATAGCCACCATTTAATTGTCCGCTCGAAAGAGAATAGTGGATATCGTCAAAGTGTACCGTAACGGAGTGTAACTCTCTAGTTACATAGCCTCCAGTAGCGAGCTCTTGGGGTGCTTCGTATAGATTTTTGAACATGTAAGTCTCCCTAGTTTTATGATTGTTATATATGGAATATAACGATATAATATCTTTATTATCGTATTGCAAATGCATATGTAAAATTATAGCATATATATTTACCGTTATTATATTGCTATTATGTTGTGATAGATATTTGTGATTGTATAGATTTATATTATGGATGGTTACTATGGCTAATTTCTTAAGTGCTGTTTCTGAATTTCTTTTTAAAGACGCTAATATATTAATTCAAATAAGGGACTGGTTTTTTGCACAAGCTGGAAATATCTTATTAGCACTAATTTTATTTTGGATAGGGCGATATGCTATTAAATGGGTAAAAGCTTTTGCAGTGCGCATTATGACAAAAGCTTCCTATGACTCAGCAGCAATGAGCTTTATCACTCAAATTATTAATTATGCCTTGCTAGTAGGGTTAGTATTGATTTGCTTAAACCAAATCGGTATTCCTACAACATCCTTTATAGCTGCTTTTGGTGCTTTTGGTTTAGGTATTGGTCTCGCCTTACAGAATAACCTTTCTAACTTAGCATCTGGTTTATTAATTCTTATCTTCAAACCTTTTAGAGCGGGTCACGTTATTCAGGTGGGTGATGTAGTCGGCAGTGTTAAATCAATCCAATTTATGTATACAGTTATTACTACAAAAGATCAAAAGAATGTATACATACCTAACTCTCTTCTTACATCACAAGCTGTAACTAACATTGTTTATACTACAGAACGGGTTATCCCATTTACGTTTGACATTGGTTATAATAATGATCATCATGAGGCAATAAAAATCTTAAAAAATATTTTTGCAGCAGATAAACGTGTCCTTAATCCGAAGAATATGGAAATAGGTATTTCTGAATTTGGAGATAATTCTGTACGAATTGCTGCTTATGCTCGTGTTAAGTCGAATGATTTTCTCGATGTTCAATATAGCATCATGTCTGATGTAAAAGATGCCTTTGATAAATATGGTATCGATATTCCATATCCTCAACGTGTAGTATATATTCAAAATGTAGATACATCGACAGGTGAAATTAAAGGGACAAAAAAGAAAGCAACTACTACAAATGTAGCACTAGATGATAGTCTTGAAAGTTAAGATACTGGAAGGTAGAACGAGAGTGATGACACTTTTAACGACGAATATTCATATGTTTTATAAGAAATTGGTATTGGCCATAACTTTTATAGGAATCATATTTATAGGTGCTAGTGTTGCTCAAGCTGCATACATTACACCTCCTTCTACTGTTGGTGAGGCCGTAGTCCTAATTGATGCAGATACAAAAGAAATTTTATTTGCAAAGAACCCAGATAAGTGGATGCATCCAGCTAGTACTACAAAAATGGTCACCTTGTTAACTGCCTTAGAATTAAAGGGCACACAGCTTGATGAATTAGCTACTATAAGTAGCTATGCAACGAGCATGGAAGAATCAAACCTTGGGGTTCGCGTAGGCGATCAGATTACATTGGAAGGTGTTCTTGAAGGTATGATGGTTGCTAGTGGTAATGATGCGGCCGTTGTAGTAGCCGAAAATGTAAGTGGTTCTGTGGATAAATTTGCTAAGGATATGACTCGCATTGCTGCAAAAGCGGGGGCAAAGAATAGTGTGTTCTTGAATCCTCATGGATTAACACAAAAGGGTCACCATTCTACGGCTCGTGATTTAGCGATGATTGCCGCATATGGCATGAAATACCAAATGTTCCGTGACAAAGTTGCCAATGATTACTATAAGGTGCCGTACCAAAACCGTGCACCAGAAACAATTCGTACTACAAACCACTTCATTCGCAACAAATATCCTGGTGCAAATGGCTTGAAAACAGGTTTTACAAATGCAGCAGGAGAATGTTTGATTGCGTCTGCCACACGTAAGGGCCATACTATGATTGTAGTCATGTTAAACGATGATAATCGTTGGGATGAAGCGGTACAATTCCTTGATTATGGCTTTAAACTTCGTGGGGTAATTTAAGGACCTATTGTGTAATGGGGGATATATGAGTTCATTTTTTGCATTTTTAAAACGCATGCGCTTTATCAATCGATGGAGCCTCATGCGAAATACGGAAATAGAAAATATTCAAGAACATAGCCTTGAAGTGGCTATGGTAGCCCACAATTTGGGAGCTATAAAAAATGAATACTTCGGTGGAAATGTAGATATTAATAAGGTAGCTGTCATAGCTATGTATCATGAGGTGAGTGAAATCTTTACAGGAGATATGCCGACACCAATCAAGTATTTTGATCCAAAGTTGCGTGAACTGTATGGTGAGGTTGAAACTTTGGCGCAAGAAAAAATGCTATCAACCTTGCCAGACCGGTTACAATCTGTTTATAAGCCTATACTTGTTGATGCAGAGACTAGTCCAGAATGGCCTCTCGTTAAGGCTGCCGATACAATTTCAGCCTATATGAAATGCGTCAAAGAGCTCAAGGCAGGGAATGATGAGTTTAAAGAGGCACATGATTCTATCTTAGCTAAGTTGAAAACTCTAAATATGCCTGAGGTAGATATGTTTATTGAATTATATATCCCTGCTCTTGGTAAGAGTTTGGATGAGTTGAACTATTACGAAATTAAATAATTACTAAAAGAGACGACCAGAGGTCGTCTTTTTTAGTTTTATGTAATTATAGATTCTTCTACTTATGTGCCTATTAGTAACAGTTTGCTTATGTGAGTATTAATGACAATCTACTTGTGTGACCATTAGCAGCATATCGTGTAATAATTATAGTTTATTTTTTCTATCTATAATCTCTTGATTTCTCATTAGTATTTTTTTACCTCGCCACGAGAAGGCTCGATGACCGTATTTTGCTTTGAATTCTTTGTTCGTTAGTGTTTCTAGTTCGTCTATATTAATATACGGTTCTATCTGTTGGAATTCTGGGATGGGCGTAGTTGGAATATCTTTGTTGTGAGGACACACCTCTTGGCACACATCACAACCAAATACGAGTGGTGTTTTAGCGAGAATCTGTTCCTCTTCATCGGTAAGTTCTTCTTTTTTCTGAGTTAAGTAGCTTTTACAGGTCGCGAATTTAAATTCGTCATGGCCCAAACATTGGCCTAAGCATGCTGTAATACAACGATTGCATCCTATACAGGACTGCTCAAGAGGGGTATTTGGTTTGAGTTCTAGTGTTGTTAAAATCGTACCAATAACGACATAAGAACCCCATTTAGGGCTGATAAAACAGTTGTTCTTTCCGTAAAAGCCGAGACCTGCTAAGTAGGCCATGTACCGATCTGCTAAAGGAGAGGTGTCGCAATGAATAGAGAACTGAGCCGAGTCATCAATTATTTGTAATCTTTCAATAAGACGTTCTAAATATTCATTAATGACCAGGTGATAATCTGTTGACCATGTATAGCGCGATAGATTGGCATGGCCTTTGTGTTGTACATGGTACGGGAATAGACAAACGATGGCACTTTTGGGCATAAACTGAGTAGTTCCTAGTAGTCTTGCTTCCACATCTGCCGTAGTAAAGGGGCATGGGTTGCTTTCAAATAAAATAGTTTTGGCCTGTTCAGGTAGTGGCCATGAGGCAATTCCAAATTCATAAATATGTAATTCTTTGCAAATTTCCTGTAAATTTATATCTTTCATCGTAGATTTAGTGGTAAATAATTGGTAAAATAAAAGTATAAAAAATGCACGAGATTCTATAGTTTTTTGTTAAGTTTGTAGTTTGGTGAGAACTGTATTTTTATAGTTAGCACCGTAATTCTGTTAGTATTAGTATACCATTGAGAGGACAGATTATGTTAGCATTTATGAAAGTATTACAACCGAAGACGGTGGAAGAGGCTTACGAATTAGCCACAAAGAACAAAACTGCTCCTATGCTAGCAGGCGGCTGTTGGCTGCGTCTAGGACGACGTACTTGGCCATCAGTGATTGATATGGCGAGTCTTGATTTGCGTTATGTTCGTGAAGAAGATAAGGAGTTTGTAATTGGCGCTATGGCGACACAAGGAGATGTGGAACGCTTTGAGCCTTTACAACAATTCTGCGGCGGTGCCGTAGTTAAAGGCGTTAAGGAGATTCTTGGCGTTCAATTTAGGAATACTGCTACCATGGGCGGCTCTATAGCAAGTAAATTTGGCTTCTCTGATATCATCCCTGCGCTATTGGCAGTGCATGCAGACATCGTTACCTTTAAAGGTGGTCGTATGTCCATGCAAGACTATATGACATATAGAGAACGTGATATTCTCGTGGAGATTCGCATCCCTAAAGTAGATGTACCTGTAGCTGTTGAAGCTCTTCGCATCTCTCGTGGCGACTTCCCATTATTGACAGGTGCTCTTCGCCATGACGAAAAAGGCGTTGAATTATACATCGGCACAAGACCTGGTACACCTCAATTAGCAGAAAAAGCAAGTGCTTTGCTTTCAGAAAGAGGATTATCTGCCGCAAAAGAGGCAGCTCAATTGGCATCTGAAGAACTGGTTTATCAATCTAACTCTCATGCGTCCAAAGAATATCGCATGGAAATGGTAAAAGCAATGGTTCAACGCTTAGCTAAGGAGGTGGCACAATAATGGAACTCGTACTTAATATTAATAACAAAAATGTAACTGTTAATGTGCCAACTGATGAGATGTTGCTAGATACATTGCGTGATCTTGGCTATTACAGTGTCCGCTGTGGCTGTGATACTACAAACTGTGGCCTTTGCACTGTATGGGTGGATGACGAAATTATTTTGTCCTGTGCATACCCTACATTTCGTGCGCCAGGACATAAAATTACTACATTAGAAGGTTTACAAGAGGAAGCTGAATTGTTAGCGGCTTGTATCGCAAGTGAAGGCGCAGATCAGTGTGGTTTTTGTACAACTGGCATGATGATGAGTGCTATTAATTTGAAACGCAAAAATCCAAAGGCTAGCGATGATGAGATTCGCGAATACCTCATAGGTAACTTGTGTCGCTGTACTGGTTATGAATCACAACTTCGAGGAGTTCGTAAATTCTTAGAAGGAGGCCTATAATGATGAATAAGCATATTGGAAAATCTTATGACAAAGTTGACTCCAAAGGTATTTTGTCTGGTAAACCGTCTTATACTGGCGATTTTGTTCCCAAAGATGCGCTCGTTATTAAGGCTCTTCGTAGCCCTCATGCTCAGGCGCGCATCAAATCTATTGATACATCTAAAGCCAAATTGATCCCTGGCGTAGAAGCTATTTTTACTTATGAAGATGTGCCTAATACGCGATTCACATTAGCAGGTCAAACGTATCCAGAGCCATCCGCTTATGATGCACTCATCTTGGACCCTGTAGTTCGCTATGTTGGAGACGAAGTAGCTCTTATCGTAGCAAAAGATGAGGCTACAGCGCTCAAAGCAATGGCGCTTATCAAGGTTGAGTACGAAGTACAAAAACCTGTACTTGATATGCACACTGCTATCGACCATGAAACTATAGTACATCCTGAAGATGATATTCACAATAATATCCCTGTAGGACAAGATTACAAACGCAATATTTGCGTATCCTATCACAAACGGGTAGGAGATGTGGAGGCAGAACTTGCTAAATGTGATTACGTGGCAGAAGGTACATACTTTGACCAGGCCACACGCCAAACAGCGATGGAACCATTCCAAAGCTTTGGATATATAGATGCGCTAGGTCGTGTAGTTATCGTATCCTCTACGCAAATCGTATTCCATGTACGCCGTCACATCGCTCGTGCACTCGGTATTCCGGCCACAAAAGTCCGTGTTATTAAACCTCGTATCGGCGGCGGTTTCGGCTCTAAACAAACGGCTTGTACAGAAATTATGACGGCCTTTGTAGCGTGGACATTGAAAAAACCTTGTTATCTCTTATACGATCGTACAGAAGCACAAACTTGCTCTACTACACGTCATGCTCGTGAATGGAAAATCCGTGTAGGTGCTACAAAAGATGGCATTATTAAAGTTATTGATATGGACTCCATCACAGCCGCTGGTGCACATGCAACTCATTGCTTCACTACTACAACGGCTGGTGAACATAAATCTGTACCTTTGTACAACAAAGCGACTGCTGTTCATTATGGTACAGAAGGTGTGTATACTAATCAAACTCCGGGTGGTGCTTTCCGTGGATATGGTGCAACAGAAGCATTGTGGCCATTAGAATGTGCAGTAAACCAGTTAGCTGATAAGATGGGGATTGATCCAGCTGAATTACGTCAGAAGAACTTAATAGCGGAAGGTGAACAAAGCTTAGTATATGCTCCAGATGAATATCTTGATTCTGGTCTTTTCCAAGATACCGTAAATCGCGTAAAAGAAATGGCTCGTTGGGATGAACGCCCTCATTCTTGGGATATCGATGAGCGCTATCGCGGTGGACTTGGCATGGCTTTAGCATTACAAGGCTCTGGTGTCGCAAATATCGATGTGGCGTCTGTTGAAATTCGCCTTGGTGACGATGGTAATTATACATTGTATACTGGGTCTTCTGATATGGGCATGGGGTCTAATACCGTATTGACTCAAATGGCCTGTGAAGTAATCGGCTGTCCTATGGAATATATGACTGTTATTGAATCAGATACAGATATCGTACCATTCGATCCAGGGTCTTACGCATCTAGTACAACCTATGTAACAGGTACTGCTGCTAAGATGGCGGCAGAAGAATTGCGCACTAAGATTATTGCTAAATTCGCTCAATTCTTTGAAACTGACGTTGAAAACGTTGACTTTGACGGCGTTGTAGCTACCACAAAAGATGGTGCTAAAACAATGGATATCCATCAATTGGCACCAAAATTATTAGTTGGTGTTAATGCGGAGCAATTGTCTGGTTTTGCTACATGGGGGAGTCATACATCCCCACCTCCATTTATGGCATCTATTGCTGAGGTGAAGGTAGATAAACAAACAGGTAAGGTTATTCCTCTTCATTTCTATTCTTGTGTTGATTGCGGTACTGTTATCAACCCTAAATTGGCTCGCGTTCAAGTTGAGGGTGGTGTGGTACAAGCTATTGGCATGGCTTTATATGAAGATGTACGCTATTCCAATAATGGTCGTTTAGAAACAAACAATCTTATGTCTTATAAAATCCCAACCCGTCAGGATATTGGTGAATTACATACAGACTTTGTAGAATCTTACGAGCCTACAGGTGGCTTCGGAGCTAAATCTATTGGTGAGGTTGTTATCAATACGGGGTGCCCTGCTATCCAACATGCCATTAAAAATGCAGTTGGTGCGGATATTCGTACATTACCTATGACACCTGAGAAGGTATTTATGGCTATGGACGAGAAATATAAAGTATAGAGATTTCTAGTTCCTTTTACTTTCTAAGGAGGCCTGGTTCTATGACATCACAAACATCCTATTGGAATCGATTGATTCAGCCGGGAATCGTTGCCCTTGTTGGGGCAGGCGGTAAAACGACTGTGCTTTCAAAACTAGTAGAATATGGACGGCTGAAAGGTCAGCCTATCGTAGTTACGACTACGACTCGACTTTATGAGTCTCAGGTGGCTCATTATGAACCGATTTATACTCGTAATATTAATGAAGCTGATGAGTATTGTACTGACCGACTTTTACATGGCTATTGTGGTGCGTGGTTCGCTGGAATTACAGGAACAAAAGTAGACTCCTTAGATTGTGATCTTATCGATGGTTTATCCAAGTTACATCCCAATTGGCAAATTGTTGTAGAAGCAGATGGGGCGAAGGAAAAATGGCTCAAGGCGCCTAAGACGACTGAACCTGTCATTCCATCTCTTACAAAGACTACGATTGGCCTCGTGAATCTACAAATGCTAGGGGCCCCATTAGATGATGAGCACGTACATAATATCGAGCTTGTTCAAGATATTGTAAAACGCGATATGGGGGCTATTGTAACTCCTCGTATGTTGGCTGATCTTGTTTTGCATAGGCAAGGTTTATTCCAATACAGTAAAGGTAAGAAAATATTATTCTGTACTGGTTATGAAACAGTGCAACATCGCATTATCGATGATTTTATTGATCATATTGTTGATAGTGATATTACGGCTATCATTTTGGCTGATGGATATAAAGCAAGTTGTGAAATCCGTCGCATTATTCAATGTCGGTAGGTACTCATGACTATTATGAAGGCAAATTGTAACACCGCTTTTAGTCCCATGAGAGACCCCATAGACCGTCATCCTTTGCATATTGGTATTGTCCTCCTTGTGGGAGGGCAATCCAAGCGTATGGGATGTAATAAGCAACTCTTGCCCTGGCGTGGTAAGACTGTTCTAGATGCGGTCTGTGGGGCTCTTCAAGGTGGATGGGGTGGACAGGTGGCTTCTACTGTATCGTGTAAGCTACCTTTTGTGGCGGTTACTGGTGATGATCATGAGAAATTAGAACCAATTGTCACAAACTATGGTTTTGAAGCCATTCGAAATGACCATCCTGAACTAGGGCAAGGAGTATCCATAGCGATGGGAGTACGTCATTTGATGAATACGTCATCCTTACCGCTAGACGGTATTCTCTGTTCAGTAGGAGATCAACTACTTCTGACGAGTGCTGTTGTACACGAGGTCATTCGTGCGTTTAATGAAAACTTTCATCCGAAAACTATCGTCGTTCCACATTATGGGGCAAATTATCACTCGGGAAATCCCGTTCTCTTTGGTTCTCATTGGTTTGATTATTTACAACAGATTCAAGGGGATCAAGGGGGGAAGACCATTATTCATGGTGATGGTAAAGCCCATGTCGTGAAATTATGGATTAGTGATGATATTGGCGACGATATCGATACACCCGATGATTTTGAGCGTTTGAAACATCGTGAAAGTGAGGCATTATGAAACCATTGGTACTCATGCGTGGAGGCGGAGACATTGCTTCCGGCGCTGTATATAGATTGAGACGGGCGGGCTATCCCGTTGTAATTAGTGAAATAGCGATTCCTACCATGATTCGCCGCGAAGTATGTTACGGTAATGCGGTTCATCGTGGAGAAATGATTTTGGAACGTTTTGTTGCTCGTCATGTGTCTCTTGGTGAAGTGAAGGATACATTGGCACAGGAAATCATCCCCGTTGTCACTAGCTCATATGAGGAATTATTGGACACTTTAAAACCAGAGATTGTAGTCGATGCTATTTTGAGTAAAAAGAATCTTGGTACAAAACGGGATGATGCAGATCTCGTTATCGGTGTGGGCCCTGGATTTACTGCTGGAGAAGATGTAGATGTGGTCATTGAAACGATGCGTGGTCATTCATTAGGTCGCTGTATCTATGATGGACCAGCTCAACCTAATACAGGTATCCCTGGAAATGTAGGTGGCTACACTCATGAGCGCGTTATTCATTCTCCAAAGGCTGGACTATTTACAGCAAAACGTCATATTGGGGATTCTGTACAAGCTAATGAAGTAATTGGTTATGTTGATGAAGAACCAGTAAGAGCAAAAATTACAGGTATTCTACGAGGCATTTTAAAAAGTGGGCTTATCGTATCAGATCATTTTAAGTTGGCTGATGTGGATGCTCGTTGTGAAGAGTCTCATTGCTATAGTATTTCAGATAAATCCCTTGCTGTCGGTGGAGGTGTATTAGAGGCTGTTACCGCTTGGGATTATGAAAGGAATCTAGATGGAAACAATTTATGATGTGATGAAAGATCGTCTACAGGTTACTGAAACTACTGTGATGGTTACTGTTCTATCCGGTCCTCGTCAAGGGGATAAGACTATTTATGCTGAAGATGGAAGGGTTCTATACGGAACTCCTATTGAAGGATTTACTGTAGATAAAGCAAAACTAAATTCTCTCTGTATGGTAGGCGAAATGGAGTGTTTCGTACAACCTGTAGAAAATGATCCGTCAGTTCTCGTATTAGGTGCAGGTCATGTTAGCCGAGCTATTACAGATTTGCTGTTGTTTATTGGCTGTCGCGTTACAGTCGTAGATGACCGTCCAGAATATGTAGTGCCTGAATTCTTTGATGAACGTGTTACACGTAAGTGCTTACCTTTAGAAAACTTCAAGAACGATTTACCTCTTGATGAATATACTGGTTTTATCATTGTGACACGTGCTCATGAGTACGATAATATATGCTTAGAACAATTACGAGGGTACTTGCCTACCTATATGGGCGTTATGGGCAGCCAAAAACGCATCCATCATGCTTTTGAAGTGTTGCGTGAGCAAGGATGGACTCAAGATGAGTTAGATATGGTATATGCGCCTATTGGTCTAGATTTAGGAGCTCAAACGCCTGAGGAAATTGCATTATCTATCGTTAGTGAATATTTGGCAGTGGTGCGTGGTAAAAAAGGCGGCTCATTGCGGAAAGGTAGAGTGATCCATGAATCGTGAGTTTATTGAATACCTTAGTGAACGTAAAAACGAAACCTTAGCAGTAGCCACTATTTTATATACCTGTGGATCCACACCTCGTAAAGCTGGTACATCTATGGTTGTATTTCCTGATGGATCTATTTTTGGTACTATCGGCGGTGGCCGTGCGGAAAATGAAATCCGCCTAAGTGCGGTGGACTCTTTGAATAAAAAAGAAGCTCACCGTCGTATCGATGTTCATCTCGATGATGACGTAGCTGTTAAAGAAGGCATGGTTTGTGGGGGCCAAATGGATGTTTGGATTGAAACACAAAACATCTAATAAAAATCTCATTCAGCGTTTGTTTATAAATTTACAGTACTCTCAAAATGAGTTAAAATATAAGGTACAGTCAAAGAATTGATTGTACCTTATTATTTTGTATAAGGAGCTATTTTTATGCATATTGACGCACTTATACATACCTTTAGGCTTCTTGATATCGTTGATATCATAATCGTTGCTATTGGTATTTACTATTTATATAAATTGCTTAAAGATACACGGGCCGTTTCTCTTTTAAAAGGTCTCGTTATGTTGGCAATTTTAAATTTATTGAGTCATCTGTTAAATCTATACGTTATCAACTGGATTTTGCAACAAAGTATGACCGTTCTTCTCTTTGCGTTACCCGTTGTATTCCAACCAGAATTGCGTCGTGCTCTAGAACAATTGGGGCGTGGACGAATCTTCAGCAAGGCACAAAATGTAAACGAAGAAGAAATGGATATGGCCATTAATGAAGTGATGGCTGCGGCTCGCGTTATGTCTCGCGAACATACGGGGGCACTTATCGTTTTTGAACGTGAAGTAGGTCTCAATGACTTTGTAGATACTGGTATTCTTATCGATGCTGTATTGAGCCGCGAGTTGATTAAAAATATCTTTGTTCCTAGTACACCGCTTCATGATGGGGCCTTGATTATTCGTGATGGGCGAATTCGTGCAGCGGGCTGTTTGTTACCGTTGACTGAGGACCGCACATTGAGTACTGAACTAGGTACACGTCACCGTGCAGCTATTGGCTTGTCTGAGCAAACTGACGCTGTCGTAGTCGTTGTTAGTGAGGAAACAGGGACCATTTCTTATACATATGGCGGTCATATTTATCGCCATTTACCAGAGGATCAAATTAAAGAGGCATTGCGTACCTTTATGGAACGCCCTCGTCAAACCATTACTAGTATGTGGAAATGGAGGGCAAATAAATGATGATTCATTTGAAACGCAATTGGCCTGCTAAATTATTATCCTTGTTAGCAGCTATCGTCATGTGGTTCTTTATTATGCGCGATCAGAACCCTGTGATGGAAGTAACCTACATAATACCTGTACAGGTTCAAAATCTCAATTCTGGCTATATCATAGAAGATGCACCAGATGTGGTCCGTGTTGTTCTGGCTGGCCCACGTGATACCATTATGTCTATGAAATCAGATAATTTACGGGCTTATATTGATGCATCTGGTGTAAAACCAGGTCAAAATAATGTAACTATTAATTTTACGCCTCCTGCAGGAATGAATCTTGTAGAGGTTAAACCAGATACCATCACCATCAATGTTGATGAATATGCAGAGAAAACGATTCCTGTTGAAATAGTTCCAATCGGCAAGTTCTCTGATGATATTGCTTTGAAATCGGTAACGATTGTGCCGAAAGAGGTAACTGTTTCTGGTCGTAAGCAACAAGTTAATGCAGTGAGCAAGGTTGTGATGAAAGTCAATGTGGCTGGTCAAACGAAGAACTTTAGCGCTGTTAGTACTTTAGAAGCTTGGGATACGGCAGGTAATGTACTGGATGTACATATTAATCCAAACCAAGGCCAAGCACAATATGAACTTAACTTATTACGTAAAGAAAAGGCGGTTCCTATTACTGTTCCGACTGTTGGTACAGTAGCAGAAGGTTATGAAGTTAAATCCACGTCTGCTACACCAACGCAATTAACAGTTACAGGTCGTGAAGAAATGATTGATTCCGTTACAGAAATACAAACGGAACCTATCGATGTATCGGGTGCTACTGAAACTGTACAGGGTAACTATAATTTAGTATTACCGAATGGAGTTAATAGCAATACTACAACGGTACGGGTGAAAGTAGAAATACAAAAGAAAGTACTTAATGGATGATAAGTTTTTTGTGAGGCTTTGAAATCTTGCGACAAAGACCCTAATAGAGCGAATATTTCTCTATTAGGGCCTTTTTATGATTTATATATTAGCTTTTATAGTAGTGTTGTATAATAAAGATGTATGACTATTTTTTTACTGGTCAAGTGGTAAAGAATTTTGGTCAAAGATTAAAGAAGTAGGCTCACCTAAAAGGGAGGCTTTAATAGGAAAGATATGATTAGAATAATAAATCTCCGCGTGGCTGTTACGGTTAAGTCGGATATCAAAAGTATTGTAGAAAAGAGATATCCCCCGTTACGTGGTGCTATCGAAACGATTCATGTTGTTCGACGTGCCGTAGATGCCCGTAAGAAGCCAAACATTGTTTTTGTATATACCCTATTCATTGAGGTTCATAATGAAGCTCAAGTCATGAAAAAACTTGGTAAAGAAAAGGATGTATCTATATTTGCTGCAGAAGATCCAGAACCTATCGTTTTGGGGTCTGTACCCTTAGCACATCGTCCTGTTGTTATGGGCTTTGGCCCTGCGGGGATGCTGGCAGCCTTTTACTTAGCTCGTGAAGGCTATCGCCCAATCGTGCTTGAACGCGGTCAAGATGTAGATACACGTAGTCATGATGTAGAGACATTTTGGAAAAAGGGCATATTTAAGCCTGAGTCCAACGTACAATTTGGGGAAGGTGGCGCAGGAACTTTTTCCGATGGTAAGTTGACAACTCGCATTACTCATCCGCGTTTACATGAAATATCTAAATACTTTGTAGAGTTTGGTGCGCCTGAAGAAATCTTATATAAACATAAACCTCATGTAGGTACTGATAAATTGCGTACCATGGTAAAAGCCATGCGTGAGCGCATCATCGAATGGGGCGGTGAAGTTCGCTTTGGTTCAAAGGTAACGGATTTGTTTATTGAAAATGACCGTATCGTAGGCGTTGAAGTTAATGGTAGTGAGCGTATTGATACGACTGTTGTTTTGTCTGGTGTAGGCCATAGTGCACGTGATACATATGAAATGCTTTATAAACGCAATGTGGAAATGACGGCAAAACCATTTGCTATCGGTGTTCGTATTGAGCATGATCAGGCTGTAATTGATGAGTCCCAATATGGTGTAGAACCATCTAGTTTGGGCCTCGGTGCAGCAGAATATTCTCTCGTATACCACGATAAAGAATCAGGCCGTACTGCATATAGCTTCTGTATGTGCCCAGGAGGTCAAGTAGTAGCATCTGCCTCTGAAGATGGTGGCGTTGTCGTAAATGGCATGAGTTTATACGCTCGGGATAGCGGTGTTGCTAATAGTGCTATCGTAGTCAACGTAGGTCCAGATGACTTTGGTACTCATCCGTTAGATGGCGTCGCATTCCAACGAGAATGGGAACGCAAGGCCTATGAGTTGGGCGGTTCTAACTTCCATGCGCCTGCACAAACAGTAGGGCAGTTTTTAGGGCTTTCACAAGCACCTAGTGTACAAAATAGTATATATAGCTACGAGCCAGGTGTCGTGAATTGCGATTTACATGATTGCTTGCCATCATTCGTCACATCTGTATTAGAGCGGGCCTTGCCATACTGGGGGCGTCGCATCCGAGGGTTTGATGATCCTGCGGTGTGTATGACAGGCGTTGAAACGCGTACCTCTGCACCGCTCCGTATGGGGCGCAATGAAGAACGCATTTCTCCTACTGTAGGAGGTTTTTATCCTATGGGTGAGGGGGCTGGCTATGCAGGGGGAATTATGAGTGCTGCCCTTGATGGCGCGGAAACGGCCATTTTATGTATGGCAAAATACGCAAAACCTAATTAGTGGGGATTATACTGATGGATTGAATTACAGTATAGATTCATACTATTTATGTAATATAGATGTGACTTTATAGTAGGTATGCTTTCTATATTATGATATAATACACAACAGTAATTATTGAAATGATACACACGGTAGATATATAGACTTGTGAAACTTTCACAAATCCTTAGAGGAGGATAATTATGGCTCGTTTATTTGGTACAGATGGTGTACGTGGTGTTGTTAATGAGTTTTTAACGCCGGAATTAGCCTATCATTTAGGTCGTGCGGCAGGAACGCATTTTGGTAAGAAAAAGGATCATCCTACGTTCTTGATTGGTCGCGATACGCGAATTTCTGGTTCTATGCTTGAAAGTGCATTAGCGGCGGGCATTTGCTCTGTTGGTGGTAATGTAGTAATTGCAGGTATTATCCCAACTCCAGCAGTAGCGTACCTTGTACGTCAACAAGGTTTTGATGCGGGTGCTGTTATTTCTGCATCTCACAATCCATATCCAGATAATGGCATTAAATTCTTTGATGGTAATGGCTATAAATTACCTGATGAAGTGGAAGATGAATTGGAAAAATATGTTCGTCAAAGCGCAGATAATGAATTGGCGCGTCCTACGGGTGATGGTATTGGTAAAATTGAGTTCAATAGTAACTTGGCTCATTTATATGCTCATTTTGTACGTCACACAATCGATACGTCCCTTGAAGGGTTGACTATCGTTTATGATGGTGCCAATGGCGCCGCGTCTAGTGTAGGTCCAGAAATTTTGTCTGGACTAGGGGCTAAAGTCATCAATATTAATGTGAATCCAGATGGCTTGAACATCAATCATCACTGTGGTTCCACACATATTGAAGGCTTACAAGTAGCCGTACAACAACATAATGCAGACCTTGGTATTGCTAATGATGGCGATGCTGATCGCTGTTTATTGGTTGATGAAAAAGGTCAAGTCCTCGATGGTGATCAAATTATGTTGCTATGCGCCCTTAAGTTGAAAGAAGAAGGCAAACTTAAAGGGGATACCATAGTTGGTACCGTTATGAGTAATATTGGATTCCATAAAGCAGCAGAAGAACTTGGTATGAAAACAGTTTCCACTGCTGTTGGTGATCGATATGTATTGGAATACATGCGTGAACATAATCTTTCCGTTGGTGGTGAACAATCTGGTCACGTAATCTTTTTAGATCACAACACCACTGGTGACGGCATGTTAACAGCTGTTCAAGTGGCAGCTCTTATGAAGGAGAAAAAGCAACCTCTTTCTGAGTTGGCCGGCATTATGACAAAATACCCACAAGTTCTTGTAAATGTTCGTGTAGCTACAAAAACTGGCTGGGAAGATAATGACCTCATCAAAGCTGCTATCGTAACAGCTGAAGGAGAACTTGGTGATGAAGGTCGCGTTTTAGTACGTGCATCCGGGACAGAACCACTCATTCGTGTCATGGCTGAAGGGCCTAACCAAGAAGAACTACAATCCCTGTGCCAAGAAATTGCTGATATTATCGGTAGAGAACAAGGGTTGGCTGAATAAAAGTAGGGTGTGAGGAGGCAGAGGAGCTTGCGACGATGAAGCCCACACATCACTTTGTTCCGAGTGTAAGATTTCGCCAAGCAAAATCCACAGCGAGGAACCATCTTTACTGAGATTAATCCTATGGATTTTAATAATTGTGAATCCATTCTACAATTTGATATCAAAGGTATCCCCTCCTATATATGTCCCTTTGCTCCGTCCTACGTAAAGTCACTGCAGGAACATATATAGGAGGTTTAGAGATGAGTGATATTTAAAATTGAATAATCATAATGAATAATCTTTTTATTTTGGTTTATTCTAAGCTTAGAGGGTGAAATTATGAAAACAATAGGTTTAATTGGGGGAATGAGCTGGGAAAGTACGATTACGTATTACCAAGTCTTGAATGAAACTATTAAGCACGTTTTGGGCGGCTTACATTCAGCAAAATGTATTTTATATAGCGTCGATTTTGAAGAGATAGAAAAGTGTCAAGTAAATGGAGATTGGGTCAGAAGTGCTGAAATTTTATCCGATGCTGCTCAATCTTTAGAAAAGGCTGGTGCTGATTATATTGTTATATGCACGAATACAATGCATAAAGTAGCGGATGAAATAAAAAGACATATTCACATTCCACTTCTTCACATTGCGGAAATGACTGCAGTAGAGTTGGAAAAATCAGGTATTACAAAGGTAGGTCTGCTCGGTACCAAGTACACGATGCAACAAGATTTTTATAAATGTATCTTGGAAAATCGGGGGATTCATGTTGTTATACCTAACGAAGATCAAGTCGAACTTGTGAATGATATTATATATAATGAATTGTGTTTAGGTGTTATTTCTAATGAATCTAAACAACAATACTTAGATATTATTGGTGATTTGGTAAAATCTGGTGTACAAGGTGTTATCTTAGGCTGTACTGAAATTGGGCTACTTATTAAACAAGATGATACGGATATACCTTTATTTGATACTACATTGATACATGCAAAAAATGCGGCTTTAATTTCTATTGATAGAGCATAATATAGTTAGGTTTTATTTTGTTCAAGCAACATAACTCTCTATTAGATATTTTATTCATTTTTAGAATATTTAATAGAGGGTTATTTTTATGCAATTAGAATTAGATAGAGGCTAAAGGAAATCTTTTTGTATAGTTTGAATTTATATGAGCGGCGTTATTATAGGCACAAAAGTATATAAGTAATAACTTATGTTATTATAAACATATGGTCTAAAACATGTTCGATGATAGTAAAGGTGTAATATGAAACTTGCTATAAGAGAGTATTGGCAAAATCTAAAAACAGAATATGAATCTACTTATAAGGTATCTATATTTAGTGATTATAATGTATTAAAGGAATATGTAGAGTGTTTTAAAACATACTTGAATGGTTTGCTGCATGAGCATCCGCATGATTTAAATATAGTATGTGCTTTAGCAACTGTTGAACAGGTGTTGCGGCATGAAGAAAATTCAATACAACTATTAGAAGAGTTTCTCAGAAAATATATAGAAGAACTGAGTGATACCGATAAAGCAAGAGTTTATACTAATCTGGCTTTTTATTATAACGATGAGGGGAATATAAAAGAATATGACTATCTATCTGCAGCTATAAAATTAAAGTCCCCATATATAGAGACTTACAGAGGGCTGGCTTTATATCATTTTTCAGCTTATAGAGAGAAAGGTTCTGTAGAGGAATTGAAGGAAAGCTTACGTGCCTTTGAAAAGGGAAGAACAGTATCCGATGGTTATGAAATGAACTTTGGCTATGCAGTGTGTTTATTTGAGCTTAAGCAATATGAGAAAGCAAAGGTCATTTTTGAAGAGTTATTAAAAAGTTATCCAAATAGGATGAGGTTACTAGTTTGTATTGCTTATTGTGATGTGTATTTAGGTAATAAAAAGCAAGCCCTTGATTGTTTGAAGCAAATTAAGCTTGGAGGCGATGTAGCATATCATTTAAGTAATGATGAAGTTTTTGAGTTAGATATCATTGACGCCTATTATATATTAGATGAGTATGGCCTATTTTTAGATGAATGTGAAAAGGCTAAATCTGACTGCGATTTAAGTGACGGTCCGTATTACTTTGGCCTTTGGACTATGAAGCAACATGATATGTTCGATCGTGAAGTCGATAAACAACGAAATGAACTATTGGCATGCATTGAAAATGCAAAAATAGACGAAGACTTTGATAGCGAAGAAGAAAAGCAGGACTATATCAAAAGCTGGGAAGATGATTTAGAGAATCTAAATTTGTTGGAACATAAAATTAAAGATGAAAACTACAAGCCTATGGTTGAATTAAAACTGTGGCCTATATATGGCTGCTATTTAATAGACTGTTTAACTCATAACTTATAATACGCTAACTTCATAGTGATAGGGCTAAAGAATATTTATATAGTTGAAGTTTTATAGTTTTGATTGAAAAAGAATAGCACTACTTTGGATTGGAATAATTCAAAGTAGTGCTTTTATTATTATTTTTCAGCCACAACGAGTTTATATCCATTTGAGTGAATGTTACTGCCTGTGGTATCTTCGTTGTTCAAGGATTTTACATAGCTGTCGCCAGTGAGTATCCAATTGGAGTCTTTGCTGAGTTTCACAGTTACTTCTTTAGCCGTGTTGTCTGTGTTTACAGCACCTACAAGACTAGATCCATTTGTCATGTCTAGAGCGATGGTACTGATTGAATCAGCCATAATATTACCACTTAGTTCTTGGTTAGATGTGCGGAGTGTAAGATGACCGCCGTTCTCACCAGTTTTTCCCCAACGGGAGTCGGCAGCTGCTTTCACTAAGGTAGAAGTGTTCGGCATAGAGATGGCATTGTTAGAAAGGTCTACTTCAGCAGTAGTGTTGTTTACATAGAGGAACGCACCTGTAGCGTGAGTTGTAAGTGTATTATTCTCTGCTTTCAGGCGAGCAATACCGTTTTCAGCATCACCAGAGAAGCTTTGATATAGCATGAAACCATTATCTTTGTAGCCTGTTACATTGGAGTTCGTAAGGGTAATAGAATTTTTACCTTCTACGACGCCAATTTCACTGTTATTCGCTATGCCGTTGACATTGTTCACTATAATATTACCCGTGGAGTAGATAACAGGACTGCCTTCGCCAGATGTCGTAAGTTTGGCTGCTTCTGTGGTGATAGTGCCTTCTCCGCGATCTGTAGCAAGTGTAGCAGAGTGAGCCCCTTCAGTGGTGATAGTTAGGTTTTTGCCATTTACCGTACCTTTGTAAGTAGCATCTAAACCACGAGAGGAATCGCTTTTGGTGTGAATATTAGTATTTTCTACGTTGATAACAGAGCCTTCACCAGTGGCAAAGACTGCGTTAGAGCCTTTAGAGTTAGATGTAATATTACTGCCTTTAATATTGATTTGGCTCCCCTCGATACCGAGGACTACTGCATTTTGACCACGGAAATTGCTGTTGTCATCGCTTGTAGTGTCGCCTGTTTTATCGAAAACGCTATTTTCAATATCAATTACCGCTTTATTTTTACCGATGAAAGCATTCTGATCGGCCGTTGTGTTTGTCATCGATTCGTGAGCAATGGATTTGTTTTCTGTAGCGATAGTTGTGCCTTTAAAAGTACTAGGATCTACTTCAACTTGTGGTGCCATTCCATTAGGGGCTCCATTCTGCATAGCTGTTGGAGGCATACCGTTAGGAGTGCCAGAAGGAGGATTCCCATTTGGAGGTATTTGGTTAGACGTGCCTGTAGGGACATGACCGGCAGGTGGTTTGCCGTGAGGTGCACCGGTTGGAGGTGTGCTTCCTTGTGCAGATGGTACTGTTTTAGTTTGTTCTGTTGTGGTTACAACTGCTACGTTGGTATTAGTTTGAGTCTCTGCAGCTAATGTTGGGATAACTGCTAATGTCGATAAAGCGGCACCAAGGACTGCAGGTAACACCCAACGACGTAATTTTCTATATGATAAGCTATTCTTTTTAGTTTTATGTTGTTTCTTTATAGTTGTTTTATTCATGATTAATATCTCCCAAATTATATACATACATTTTGAAAATACAACAAAATCTAATTGCGTAAAATTTAGAATGATAGAAGTATAATTTCTTACAATGAAAAGGATGTGAAGCATAGAAACAATCTTTTTTATTCCTTTTGACTTATCTGTGGTGGTTTACTTTTTATCGATTTTTCTAGTATAATATACCTCAGTACATATTTTATTTTGTACTGATTCTGCCGTATATCATAGAAAGGAATTCCAAATTCGTAAAGGCGAATAGCGCAAGTACCCGCGAAGGCAGTCGTTAGGGTAGACGAGGTGAAGAGTGATCGAGTCATCAGCGGATGCTCTTCCGGCATATTCATGTCGTAACAGGTATTAAAAAGCCCATCGGTAACGATGGGGACAAAGTATATCTGAATGAATTGTATTGAACTAATATTTAATACATTAAATAGAATATTAATCTAGAATATTAATTAGTTAGCCTTAGTTTTTGCTGGGGCTAGAAATACCCCCAGTTATAGGAGGATATACGTATGTGCGGTATCGTAGGATACATTGGCTTTAATCAAGCATCTGATTTCTTGTTGGACGGTATGGCAAAGTTAGAATACCGTGGTTATGACTCTGCAGGTATTGCTGTTATCGGCCCTGAAAATGTTATTAAAATTCAAAAGAAGGTTGGCCGTCTTGCTAATCTTGAGGCAGTTGTGAAAGCAGATCCTAATGAAGGAACTGTAGGCATTGGTCATACACGTTGGGCTACACACGGTCGTCCATCCGACATGAACGCCCACCCTCATGCATCTGAAGATGGTAAATTTGCTGTTGTACACAACGGCATTATTGAAAACTACATGCCTTTAAAAGAAGAGCTTATTGCAAAAGGGTACCATTTCAAATCTGAAACTGATACAGAAGTTGTAGCTCATTTGTTAGAGGATATGTACGATGGCGATTTCGTGGGCACAGTACGCCGCATGCTAGCTCGTGTTGATGGTGCGTATGCTCTTGAAATCATCTGCTCCGATGAGCCAGATAAAATCATTTGTACTAAAAAAGAAAACCCATTGGTTATCGGCCTTGGCAAAGGTGAAAACTTTGTAGCATCCGATATTCCAGCTATCATTAACTACACACGTGATACATACATCTTGAGCGATGGTGAATTAGCTATCGTAACTCGCGATAATGTATCCGTATTCGACCGTGAAGGTAACCCTGTTGATAAAGAGGTATTCCATGTAAATTGGAACGCTGAAGCAGCAGAAAAAGGTGGTTATGAGCATTTCATGTTGAAAGAGATTCATGATCAACCTAAAGCTGTTCGCGATACATTCGGTACACATATCTCTGAAGATGGTAAAACAGCAATCTTTGATGAGCTAAATTGGACTGCTGAAGATGTAGCAGCTTTCAATAAAATTCTCATCGTTGCATGCGGCACTGCATACCATGCAGGTCTTGTAACAAAACAATATATTGAAAACTTGGCGCGTATTCCAGTTGATGTGGAAATAGCATCTGAATACCGTTACAGCAACCCATTGACTGATGATAAAACATTATGTATCGTTATTAGTCAATCTGGTGAAACATCCGATACATTGGCGGCTTTGAAAGAGGCTAAACGCCTTGGTGCCAAATCATTGGCCATTACCAATGTTGTTGGTTCCAGCATTTCTCGTGAAGCAGATAACAAAGTTTACACATGGGCTGGCCCTGAAATTTCTGTAGCGTCCACAAAAGCGTATACTACTCAATTAGTAGCGGGATTGTTGTTCGCCGTATACCTAGGTCAATTAAATGGTAAATTAAATCCAGCCTTAGCTGAAGAAATTCTTAGCGGCGTTAAAAACTTACCATCCTTGATTCATGAAATCTTTGAAGTAGACGAAGATATGAAAGCCTTTGCTAAACATTATGGCTTCAAATCTGATGCATTCTTCTTGGGCCGTGCTATCGACTATGCAGTAGCGATGGAAGGTGCTTTGAAGTTGAAAGAAATTTCTTACATCCACGCTGAAGCATATGCTGGTGGCGAATTGAAACATGGTACATTGGCTCTTATCGAAGAGGGCGTACCTGTTATCGCATTGGCTACACAAGAGGATGTGTACGATAAGATGATCAGCAACATCCGTGAAGTAAAAGCTCGTGAAGCTATTGTAATCGGTATTGGTATGAAAGGTGACGAAGAATTATCTAAACACGTAGACCACACAATTTATGTGCCTCGTGCGAATAAATTTATCGCTCCAATCTTAGCAGTTGTACCATTGCAACTATTGGCGTATTATGCAGCAATTACACGCGGTGCAGACGTAGACAAGCCACGTAATTTGGCTAAATCTGTAACCGTAGAATAATATATAACCAACAGTGCTTTGGCACTGTTGGTTTATTTCAATATAGGGAGACTATTATGGCAGTTATATTTTCCGGCATCCAACCAAGTGGGGAGTTAACACTTGGTAACTATTTGGGGGCTTTACGTAATTTCTTAGACTATCAAGATATTGATGAATGTTACTATTGTATCGTTAACCAACATGCGATTACGGTACCGCAAGATCCAAAAGAATTATTTCAAAACACTCGTAATTTGGCTGCATTGTACCTTGCGGTTGGCCTTGACCCTAAAAAGGTAACATTGTTTGTTCAATCCGAAGTACCTGAGCATGTTAAGCTCGGTTGGGTTATGCAATCTATTAGCTATGTTGGCGAATTAGAGCGTATGACTCAGTACAAGGATAAGTCTCAAAAGCAAGGGGATTCTATTCCAACTGCATTGCTTACGTATCCACCGTTGATGGCGGCAGATATTTTGCTATATGGTACGAATTATGTTCCTGTAGGGGAAGACCAAAAGCAACATCTCGAGTTGACTCGCAATTTAGCAGAGCGTTTTAACCGTAGATTTGGTGAAACTTTTGTAGTACCTGATATCAAGGTCGGCGAAGGTGGCGCTCGCGTTATGAGCTTGCAAGAACCAACTAAGAAAATGAGTAAATCTGATGATAACCAAAATGCTACAATCCGTCTTTTGGATGCACCAGATTTAATCGTGAAAAAGTTGAAACGAGCTCAAACTGATTCTGATAATGCGGTTCGCTATGATAAAGAAAATAAACCAGGCATCTCTAACTTGATGGGAATCTACCGTGCTATTACAAAAGACAGCTACGAAGCTATCGAAGAAATGTACGCGGGTAAGGGTTACGGTGTATTTAAATCCGATATTGCCGATTTATTAGTAGCAACCCTTGAGCCAATTCAACAACGTTACAATGAATTGATTACAAGCCCTGAACTGGATGTAATCCTCGATGAAGGTGCTGCTAAGGCACATGCTAAAGCAAGTGCAATGTATCGTAAGGTAGAACAAGCTATGGGCTTGTGCCGTAAATAAAATCATATAGTAGACTTTCAATTTGTGAGGTAAACCATGACGAAACAAGAGGCGATGGAACGCTTTTCATCAGGTGCCGTACAACAGAGCTTAGAAATACATCGCGGTATACAATGGACCGGTCGCATCATCGGTCTAGTTGCGTGTGCGTTGATTGTAAAATATATGCCCTCAGACTGGGCGGAACGTGTATGGTATTATCTGTTGTTGCTCGTGATATTATGGACCCTTCATAGATTAGGTGAAAGTCAAGCTTTTATCTGTGAAAAGGGCCTCGTGTTAAAACGTAGGCCTTTTTCTGTGAAAGAATACTTTCACAGTTTATTCTATGGGGATGAATATTTCGTCTTTGTTGATTATGAGCATATTATTGGATTCACTGAGGAATGGCGTGAGTTGCAAGCGATGAATGGTCATGGTGGGATCTATGTGATACCACTTGATCTGCATCAGGTGGCGTACAAGGATAAAATGGCGATGATTGAGGCCATCCATAAACATACGCAGTCATAAAGTATAAGTACGTAGCGTCATACAATATAGGTATATATAGGACTACAGAAACATAAAGCAAATGAATCTAGAATCATAAACTATATATGTGGAGAGTCTGTAAAATAAAAAATGTAAAATTCATCGAATTAATTATTTACAACTTTAATGAACTAAAGTATAATACAATCATTAAGTACGGAATCTAAATCTATATTGAACATATTATTAAGTGGTAAATAGGCGATAATCGCTGTGGAGGATAGTTATGAATTGGAAAAAGATGATGGCCGTTGGCCTTGCAGCTGTATCTATGATGGCATTTGTAACAGGTTGTGGTGGTGACACTAAAAAGGCTAATACAGAATTGCCTAAGAAAGTTGTTATCGGTTTAGATGATAGTTTCCCTCCAATGGGCTTTAAAGATGAAAAAGGTGAAATCGTCGGCTTTGATATCGACATGGCTAAAGAAGCAGCTAAACGTGCTGGCATGGATGTAGAATTCAAAGCTATCGACTGGTCCAGTAAAGAAGCGGAACTAAAATCTAAAAAAATTGATGCTTTGTGGAATGGCTTAACAGTTTCTCCTGAGCGGGAGAAAAATATTTTGTTCTCTAACACATATATGAAGGATAAACAATACGTCATTGTTCGTAATGACGATGATTCCATTAAAGGTAAAGCTGATTTAGCTGGTAAGGTAGTAGGGGTGCAACAAGCTAGTACTGGTGAAGCAGCATTGCAAAACGACCCAAGCGGTAAGACTGTTAAGGAGACAAAATCCTATGCGGATTTTGTAAGTGCATTTATGGATCTTGGTATTGGTCGTGTTGATGCGGTTATTGCTGACGGTGTAATCGCTCGTTATCTTATGACAAAAGAACCTGGTAAATACAAAATTGTAGAAGGTACTGACTACGGTGTTGATAATTTTGCTGTTGGTTTCCGTAAAGATGATACTGCTTTGCGTGACAAAATTAATGGTATCTTAGCTGAAATGAAAAAAGACGGTACTGCTGATAAAATTGCTGAAAAATGGTTAGGCTCAGGCGCAGACTTAGATAAGAGCGATGCTAAATAGTACAATTCGTGATATACTAATAGTACTATGGTCAGTAGGTACAACTGATAATTAAAGAACGAAATGTACACTAGAGAAGCGGCCAGATGGCCCTTCTCTAGTCGTGTTTTGAAGGAGTCTTTCATGTTAGATTATTTATTGCAGATTATCCCAACCATCGCTGATGGTTTAAAGGTAACCGTATCGCTTTTCTGTATTGTATGGATTTTATCTATTCCTGGTGGCATTTTAATGGCTATGTTACGCCTATCTAAATTGCCTTTAGTAGATAAGTTTGTTGATGCGTTCGTATATTTAATGCGGGGCACACCGTTGATGTTACAAATTTTATTCGTCTATTATGCATTACCAATCATCACAGACGGTGCTATTCAAATGGATGATGCCACAGCTGCAGTTCTTACCTTCGTATTAAACTACGCAGCTTATTTATGTGAGATTTTCCGTGGGGGCATTCAATCTATCTCTCGAGGTCAGTACGAAGGGGCGAAGGTGCTTGGTTTTACCTATGCACAAACTATGCGTAAGATCATCTTGCCACAAATGTTTAAACGTGTATTGCCTCCTCTTGCGAATGAGACGATTAACTTATTGAAAGATACATCTCTTGTATATGTATTAGCGATGAATGATATCTTGCGTATTACAAAATCTATCGTACAACGTGACTTTGATATTTCTGCATTCCTCGTGGCAGCATTATTCTACTTGATCTTTACCTTTATTTTAACGAATATCTTCAACTACTTAGAACGAAGATTTGCCGTATACGAAGATTAATCTAATTCTATGGTAGTTTGTCGTATGTAATGATGTAGCTAGTTTTATAGGTGAAATACTTTTATTTGATGTCTATAGAATGCGATTTCGTAGATGAGATATCTTTACTTGAGACGCTAATTATATACTTAATCTGACGATGTAAGAGGTACTTATGACATTTGTAAATATGGAGCGTATTGAAAAACGCTTTAATAATCAAACCGTATTGCGCGATGTGTCGCTCAAAATGAATAGAGGCGAAATCGTTTCTATTATCGGACCTTCTGGTTCTGGTAAATCTACATTTTTACGCTGCTTGGGTCAGTTAGAAACGATTGATGGAGGCTCTATTACCGTTGATGGTACGATTCTTGCTAGTACTGAAAATGGGGTTGTAAAATACGCTTCTCCTCAAACTCAGCATGAATTATTGCTCCGCATGGGTATGGTATTCCAATCTTTCAATTTGTTCCCGCATATGACGGTATTAGATAATATTATGATTGCTCCACGTATGGTAAAAGGTATGAAAGATGACGAAATCTCACCGATTGCAGAGCAATTACTCAATAAAGTAGGATTATGGGAAAAACGAGATATGTATCCATCTCGCTTGTCTGGCGGTCAGCAACAGCGTGTAGCTATTGCCCGTGCGCTAGCGATGAATCCTGAAATCATGCTCTTTGATGAACCTACATCAGCTCTCGACCCAGAGCTTACTGGTGAGGTTCTTAAGACGATTAAACAATTGGCGGACGATCACATGACGATGATTATCGTAACTCATGAAATGAACTTTGCTCGTGAAGTATCGGATCGTGTTATCTTTATGGCTGATGGTGTTATCCAAGAAGAAGGAACACCAGAACAAATTTTTAATCATCCGCAGAACGAAAGAACGAAAGCGTTTTTGGATAATATGTTATAGGAGGTTCTATGAAGTTACGTTTATTTGCGGCAACCTTAGCTGTTATGGCTTTGGGAACGACTTCTATTATGGCGGAAGGTTTACAGAAGACGCCTGATACACCTTTATCTATTGTGGAATCTCAGAAGGATTCCGCATCTATTTTGCCAGAACAATACAAATCCTATGCTACTAAGATGAACACGGTGGTAAAGGATTACAAAAATGGTTATATGTTCTCGATTCCTTGGCGTGTAGCTGATGGTGTTATGATAGATATGGATGTGCGTAGTGAAAGCGAACATATTCAAGGGTATTCCTTCAATTTAGCGGGCCCTACGCAAGAGGATTCCTATACAGTATCTTTTACTAAGCGCAATAATACACCACAAGAAGGGGTATCTCAAAAAGAATGGAATACAACTTGGTATGGTGTACCTATTAAGGGCATGTCTAATGAGGAGTATTTGAATATTTGGCGCCAACATAGCAATAACTTTGAGCATAACGATATTGTTGGTGGGTTCTTTACTAAGAAAGGTGCAGTTTCCGCACGCTGGGATAAGAGTACACCAAAATCTTATGCAGATATGACATCTACAGAGCCGGTTCAGTCTGTATTTGAAGCAGAATTTATCATGGAGAAAGATCCAACTCATCGGTACAATTTGTCTAGTACCTATGCTCCTGTTCGTGCAGAGTTTATGGAGCTAGGTTTGATGGAGCATACAATTCCATCCTTTGAATTGATCAATAAGCGCGGTTCTAATGCTATTAAAGGGGTAAAAAAGATATTAACCGGCACAAGCGATATCAGTGTTGTAGAAGGTATCAAATTTACCTATCCGAAAGGTTTTACCCGTCTTAATGAAAAGGGCAAGATTGCTTTCACTAAACATAATGTACGCCTTGATATTGAGTCTTTTACAATTCCAGTACAAGCTGTTAGCTCCGGCATGCCAACTATGATGGCTAAGCAGATGCTTGGTGATTATTATCTTAAACAATTGGTCGATGTGAACAAGGCCACGATTACTCGCTATGAAACGCATATCATTGACGGTAATGTGATGTTCTATTTGGCGGGCCATATGAAAAATCCAAATACGTCTGATACATCTGTAGCGGAACCAGTATCCTTTGGTGCAACGATTATTCTTGGCAATGAAGGTAATGTGGCAGTAGCTCGAATGATTGGTCCATCCGGTAGTAATCTTGCTACTCAGGAACTTATAGATATATTAGATGGCTTTAAATTGACGACTACACTCAATACAAACCAATCATCTCAAGTTCTTTAATATACGCATAATATTCTTTTATTTGTATAATTCTGTATGATTTGTGCTATAATGTAATAAATCCTCAGAAAAAAGAGGAGTTTTCCTTGATGGTCTAGAATATATTAGTATAGGCTAAACGATATTTGATCATATCCCCTTTGAGGGATTAGGAATAGGAGGGGTTATTATGGTTACCTACAAAACTATTGTCGTACCTACTGATGGTTCTGAAAATGCTAAACGTGCGTTGGAACATGCTCTCGCTGTAGCGGATCGCAACCAAGCTGAATTGATTGTTGTTCACGTTGCAAATATTGTGTCTGCTATTTCCAATTTTGATCAAACACCAATTTCTGGTGGATACGTATCTGAGCAAATTGCTGAGGATATGGAAGAAACTGGTAAGGAAATTCTTAATGATGTAGTGAAAGAAATTCCTGCAGGCGTAAAAGTTAAAAGTGTTTTCGAAGTTGGCTCCCCTGGTCCTGCACTACTTGCAGTGGCAAAAAAATACAATGCTGATCTCATCGTAATGGGTAGCCGTGGTCTTGGCCCTTTGAAAGGCTTATTCATGGGTAGCGTAAGTAGCTATGTAACTAGCCACTCCACTTGCCCTGTATTAATCATTAAATAATTTATATCTTATATAGATATGATAAAAAAAGATATAATGTTTATATGTATGCCATACATATTGGCGGTATACGTTAAGACGTATCGATTAGTGACACAGAAGAGCTACAAAAAAGAATGGATAGGATTGAAAAAGGGGGATTATATGGCCGACAAACAAGAATCATTGCTGAAGCTAGCAGAACTGTTTAAAATCTTGGGCGATCCTACACGCCTTAAAATAGTAGAGCTATTATTAGAAAATGAAATGTGTGTTAATCACATTGCAGAAACTATGGAGATGGGACAATCTGCTATTTCTCATCAATTGCGTGTATTGCGCCAAGCACGCCTTGTTACATATCGTAAAGATGGGAAAACAGCATACTATTCTCTAAACGATGATCATGTTGAATGTTTAGTTCGCATGGGGATGGAACACGTAGCTCATCAATAATTACATTTTAGTATCATGAACACATTTCGTCCTATTTAGGAGGGAATGTGTTTTTATATTTAATCTGAGTTGTATCTGATTATGGAGAAGTATATAAAGTGAATCTGTTAATGAAAAATATAGGAATATTAGTGGTATTTTTAGCTACTGTATTCTTATCAACAAAATCTATATGGGCAAAACTAATTTATTTAGATTCACTGAGCCCCTTGAATGTTCTTGCGTGTAGGGCTGTTTTATCATTACCTTTTTTTCTTATACCAATGATTCGTTTTGATTGGAATAGCGTGAATAAAAGTAAGGTTTTTAAATACTCATTTTTTGGAGCTATTCTTTATTTATCTTCATCTATAGCTGACTTTATAGGATTATTATATATATCTGCCTCATTAGAACGTGCTGTTCTATTTACATTTCCAATTTACGTTTTTCTGTTATCTTCAGATTTATCACGCATTACATTTTCAAAAGTAATTCTAATTGTATCTACTGTGCTAGGCTTAGCAATTATGTTTAATCCTACCGTTGATAACCACCTTATAGATACTTTAATAGGTATTTCACTAGTTTTACTTTCTGCCGTTTTTTGGGCGTTGTTTATTATTTATAGTAAGAGGGCTGTTTCGAATATTAGTCCTACTATTTTTACTAGTACTTATATGTGTATAACTACAGTACTTTTACTTTTTGGCTTTATAATTGATAGCAAAAATTTTACTACTTTTTTAACGCTTCAAACTCATACTATGATTTATTTAGTATTTTTGGCCATTTTTTGTTCTATCATTCCTTCATACTTGATGTCTTTTGGTCTTAAAAAAATTAATGCATCTCTTGCAGCCGTTATTAGTGCAATGGGACCAATAGTTACTTTAGGTTTAGATGTAGTTATTCTTAATCATAATTTAGCCTTGAATGAAATTATCGGTGCTATAATTGTTACAGCTTGTGTAACTTGTTTAACAAGGCTAAATGCTAAGGCATAAAAAATCACTCATAGCCATACGACTATGAGTGATTTTTTATTTTAATATAATGGGAATAGGTAATAGGCTATAGTAATAAACAGTGGCATAGTTATAGCGGATAAAATGGTAGTCCCCATTACGATTTGTGTTGCATATTCTGGATTATTCTTCATTTCAATAGCAATAAGAGACATATTGATAGCGGTCGGTACGCTGTAGGTTATGATGATGGTTTGTGCCGCTATTGGATGCATAGGGCCGTAGAACATAATGAATAGTATGGTAATACCAGCTGCTATGAGTGGACTTACAATGAGTCGTAATGTGGTAGCAAGCATGACATCCATCTTGAAGAAGTTTAGCGGTGTTCTGTTAATTTGAACACCTAAGGCAATCATAGCGACGCCAACGAAGGCATTGGCAAATATATTGAGCGGTGCAAAGAAGAAGAGGCCGTGTAAATCAAAAGGGAGTAGGTGGCAAAGTAGTGCCAGTGGAATGGCATATACCATGGGCATGTGAAATACGACTTTTAGTGCATCCCTAGGGGTTAATCGTCCTGCTCCCGCTTGGTAGAAACCGTAGGTATTACTGCTAATAGTTTGGATGATCATGATAGATACAACACTCACTAAACCTAGATTAGCATAGGGTGTAGCACCATCAATGACGTAGGGAATGTTAGTAAATACAAAGATAGCAAGAGCGACACCCATGTTCCCAACATTATTAAACATGACGCAATTTTTCAGGGTTGCAATCTTAGCCACATCATAACCTTGCATCTTTCCTACTACATCTGAAAGAATTGAGTTTAGTATGAGTACACAGAGCGCGCAGAATACAATTTCCAAGGTACCTGAGTTAAGTTTGGCTTCGTACATTGCTCGAAATATAAAGGTAGGCAGCAGTATATAAAAGTTTAGTTTACTCAGCGTATATAGATCGAGTTTAAATTTTCTATCTAATACAAATCCTACCCCTATAAGTACTAGGATAGGTACCATAGAGTTCATAAAGATATGGCCTACTAATTCGAATAGATTCATCATCTCACCTAGAGTTTATCATTAATATAAAGGCATAGTTTTAATGTATCGTATAACTATATAGCAAATATACAGTTGTTTTATATAAGTTAAAAGTGAACAAGCGTTACGAAATGTGCTTATTCTTTATAATATTATCATACCATAGTATATATTATTTGAGGTTTAAAAAATTATTGATTATGATTACTTATCATAATCATCAGAAATATCTATGCAATATGTGATTTTAGATATACGACTTTAGCTATCGATTTATAGTATAATATGAATATATTGTATATTTTAGTTTGGTGTTAGATTATGTATCTCTAGGGTGAGTAAGCATAGCTTTATAGTATGGGTCATAAGGGATACACAGGAGGAATTATGAAACGAATTTTATTAGTGTTAATGAGCGTTTTCATGCTTGCCTTTTTAGTTGGTTGTGGTAATGATGCAAGTAAACAAGCTGAGTCGGCTAAACCAAGTACATCTGAAAAGATTACTGTACAAGCTGCAGCGAGTCTTAAAGGTGCTCTTACCGAATTGGCAGATGCATACAAAAAAAGCCATAACTTAGCAGATGATCAAATTGCTATTAATTTTGCTGGCTCTGGTACATTACGTCAACAAATCGAACAAGGTGCGCCAGCTAGTCTGTTCATTTCTGCTGACGAAAAAAACATGAAAATGTTACAAGAGAAAGACTTAGTAACTGACGTAAAACCATTTGTAACTAACGAACTCGTTCTTGTAGTTCCAAAAGGCCAACCTAAAGTTGAATTAAATCAAATTGCTTCCGTAAAACGTATCGTGTTAGGTAACCCTGAAACAGTACCAGCTGGTAACTATGGTAAACAGGTATTAACAAAACTAGGCGTTTGGGAACAAGTAGAACCTAATGTAGTGTATGCGAAAGACGTTAAAGCTGTAACTGCTTCCATTAGCCAAGGTGCTGGTGATGTTGGTTTCATCTACAAAACTGATGCTATTGCAGCGGGCGATGCCGTTGAAATCTCTGCTGTAACACCGGCTGATTCCCATGATCCAGTTATCTATCCAATCGGTATTATCAAAAAATATGACAACGCATTGGCAAAAGACTTCTACCAATATGTAATGAGCCCAGAAGGCCAAAAAGTATTAGAGAAATACGGTTTCTCTACTTCTAAATAAGAGTAAAACGCTAGCTTTCAGGGCTAGCGTTTTCTTATGATACAATAGAGACATTATTGGTATTACTAATAACATTATTTCTAAGGGTATGCTATTTTTAACTGTATGTAATTTCTAGCTCGTTTGTAGTGATGACTGTTAAATAATCAGTATATGATATGATTTTAGGCATATAATTTGCTTAAAAATATTTTGGGACTAATGGATATAGCACATATTGTAGAGTTGTTGTGTATAGAAAGGGAGCGTGACATGAGTCCATTATGGCTATCACTATGGGTAGCAAGTATAGCTCTTATCATAGTTATTTTAAGTGGTTTAGCCGCATGTTATTGGATGAATCGCTGTAAATGGAGTGGCATGGCTATTATTGATGCACTTATTACCTTGCCGCTTGTATTGCCACCAGTCGTTGTTGGCTTTGCTCTTCTCATGGTGTTTACGCCAGGCTATGCCTTTGGTGCATGGCTTGAGGCGCATGGTATGAGCGTTGTGTTTGCCGCATCTGGGGCGGTTGTAGCATCTTCAGTTATTGCATTTCCATTATTTTATCAGACGGTGCGTTCTGCATTACAATCTGTCGATCATAATATGGAGGACGTAGCGCGCACATTGGGTGCTTCAGAGTTACGTATCTTTTTTACTATTTCTGTACCACTCGCTTGGAAAGGCATTTTGACGGGCAGTATTTTAGCATTTTGTCGAGCTATGGGCGAGTTCGGTGCCACAATCTTGATTGCCGGTAATATTCCACGGGTAACACGTACCATGCCACTTGCTATCTACTCTTATGTAGAGGCAGGGCAGTACATGGATGCCTTTGAATTAGTTATTTATATATGTGTTCTTACATTGGCGTTGTTGAGCGGGATTCACCTCATCACAAAGGGCTCTTTATTCCGCCACATTGATAATAATTAGGAGGTCTGATGATTACATTTTCCTTTACTGTAGCTAGGCCTTCTGTAACTGTGAAAGCCGATGGTGTACTTTCTTCTGGTATTACCGTGTTAACAGGCCAATCTGGCAGTGGTAAAAGTACATTTATTAAGTGCATTGCAGGTCTTGTGAAACCGACTACAGGTAGCATTCAATATGATGAAACTATATGGGTTGATCGCGACAAAAAAATCTGGGTACCTGCTCAAGAACGTCAAGTTGGCTATATGCCACAAGGTAATATCGTATTTCCACATTTATCGGTGGAACATAATATTACCTATAGTAAACGAGGCACGTCAGAGATGTGTGACAGCTTATTAAAACGCTTAGGCCTTGAGAAATATCGTAAAACGAAAGCAGGTAGCTTGTCTGGTGGTGAGCAGCAACGCGTTGCATTGGGGCGTGCTCTTTACTCTAAACCAACCATCTTGCTTCTTGATGAACCATTATCTGCACTAGACTGGAATTTACGTAAGCATGTTCGAGAGGATCTTGTTTCCATTATTCGCGAATGGGATGTGCCATGTGTATGGGTTACCCATGATGAAAGCGAAGCCGAAATGGTTGGAAATCGGCACTGGACCTGTGAAGATGGGCTTATAGTAAGGTGTTAGCAGTTTTACTTATGAATCCAACGATGGATGTTACGATAAATGCTATTGTAAAGGCTGGTAGTGTTGCACCTATGGAGCTTTCACTATGCAACATATAATGGTATAAACCTACGGCTATAGCCCAAATCAACCCGCGAACTAGATAAGCCGATAGCGTTTGCACTTGTTGGCGATTGACAAAATAGTCTGCCAACAAGATGGCAATCATTGGAGCAAAGACGGATCCGATGAGATATAGGAATTCTGTAATATCGTCCATCGGATATAGGATGGCTGCAATGGCGCCGACAATGGTTACGATAACAGCTACGCCTTTACTAGATGCTCCATTATAGATAGTCGTACTAGATACGCCAGCTGAGTAAGCGTCCATGAAGGTCGTAGTTACAGTGGAGAAGATAATGACGATGAGTCCTGCAAGACCAAGGCCTGCGTTCATCATAATAGTAATGATAGAGTCCCCACCGCCGAAGATCGCCGCGCTAAGGCCCAAGGTGTACATGGCGACACTCGTTACGGTGTAGATGGTAGCACTTGTTAGTGATGCGGAGAAAGGGCTTTTGCTTTCACGAGTATAATCACTGATGAGAGGTAGCCAAGACAGTGGCATAGCGATTGATAGCTCAAGGGCTGCTATAAAGCTCATATTGCCATTAGTCATGAAGCTACTGTCACTAGGCCATTGAGAAATCATGTGAACTCCCATGTAGAGTGTGAGGCCTAGTAATAAAACAGATACGATAGCTTGAATATAGCCTGTATTGTGGAGACCGATGAAGAGCCATAAAATGACGAGCGCCCCAATAGCAATAGTCCAAATCATAGGAGATAGGGGCGCCAGCTCTTGTAAGGCAAGCATAGCATCGTAAATCATGATACTAGTCCAACCGATTAGTTGGATCATATTTAAAAAGGCAAAGCCCTTTGCCCCTAAGGGACCAAAGCTAAAGGCTGTCGTGTTCATACTGCCTTGCCGCAAACGGCCACCGATGAGTCCTGCTCCAAAGAGCAGAATACCGCCGATGATATGGCCTAAGATGATGGCATATAGTCCTTGAGTGAGGCCTAAGGGTGCCAGATAGGTGCCGGTCATAATCTCCGCTATAGATAGGGCGGCACCAAACCATATCATGGCGAACTGTGGTTGTGTAATGTGTGTATTTGTCATACGTCCTCCTTGCCAGGAAGTCATAGAAAAAGCCGAGCTCATGGGAACTCGGCTTTTAATCCTCTATGTTCCCTACGTTGGCATTATCCAAATCAGGTTATGGGTTAAAGCATTAGCTTACTCTCAGCCCACTCGTGTGAGCACCCCGTTATGGCTTCATTATACGAGGTGGTGGGAGAACCGTCAATTCTTTTGTTGCATAGATTGTATAATGATGTTATAACTAGAGTATAAAAATATATGGCCACTAGGGGTGCTTTTGCTGAGATTGATCATTCAAAACCCTAGACCTGATCCAGATAATACTGGCGTAGGGAAGTGGAATGAAACATAATACCAAACTATTACGAGACCATTCCATTTGAGGTGGTCTCATTTTTTATTTAGTTGGAGGTATTATGAAAAAACTGATTATTGCTAGTATATGTGTAGCCTTAGGTGTCGTCTTATCGACTACGTCGATTCCCATTGGCCCGGCCCGAATTTTTCCATTTCAACATATGATAAATGTGATCTTAGCCGTTATAGTTGGGGCGAGATTCTCCGTAGGCGCAGCCTTTAGTACCTCTTGCTTACGTAATGTACTAGCACTAGGCTCTCCGCTAGCCTTTCCTGGTAGCATGATTGGGGCTTGGTTATCTGCTTATTTATATAAGAAATACAATTCCATATGGGCGGCGGCTCTAGGAGAAATCATAGGTACAGGTATTCTCGGGGCTTTTATTAGCTATCCAATTGCTAACTTTCTACTAGGCAAACCATTGGCCTTGTTGACCTTGATTACCTCTTTCTCCATGAGTTCTATTAGCGGAGCTTGTATTGGCTTCGTGGTATTACAAATCTTATCTCGACGTAATTTGTTACATAAGGAGGCATAATGAAACTACATACAGCATTAACAATTGCCGGTACCGACCCTAGTGGTGGCGCTGGCATTATGGCCGATCTAAAATCATTCCAAAGCCGCCATGTATATGGTATGGCAGTGGTTACCTCCGTAGTAGCCCAAAATACAACAGGGGTTCACCACGTAGAACACCTATCGCTAGAAAGCATAGAAAAACAGTTACACGATGTATATTCAGATATTCTTCCTCAAGCCGTTAAGACAGGTATGATTGCTTTACCAGAGATGATGGATCTCATCTATCCTTATGTGAGTAAGAACATCCCTTATGTGATGGATCCAGTTATGATTGCCACCAGCGGTGATCGACTTGTATCGGATGAGGCCGTCGATTTCTTAAAATCTAAACTCATTCCGGTCGCTACAGTTATTACACCTAATCGTAGCGAGGCAGAGGTGTTAGCGGACATGTCTATCTCTTGTGAAAGTGACATTACAACAGCAGCTAAGCGTATTTTACATGAATTAGGACCTCGAGTGGTTATTATAAAAGGCGGCCATATTGGAGATGATGCTACGGATTATGCTTTCACCAAAGATGGAGATGTGCGTACGTGGACAAGTCCTAAATATGATACTGTTCATACTCACGGTACGGGTTGCACCTTCTCGGCGGTTATTACGGCAGAGCTCGCCAAAGGGCGTGATGTAATGGATGCAATTGGCATTGCAAAGAACTATATTTCCCTTGCGATTAAGCATAATCCAGCACTTGGAAATGGCTGTGGACCTGTTAATCATATGGCTTATGGGTTATTGGTAAATGGCCCTCAAACGATGGATGAACTTTTGAAAAATGACTAGAGGAGATAGTTATATGACCTACAACAATCCAAATATAAATGGTTCAAATTGGTCCGAACTGAATATATTAGAGTCTCTACGCAAAAAAAATCCTCTTGTTATTTGTATTACCAATGATGTGGTGCGGACCTTTACAGCTAACGGTTTGCTAGCCATCGGTGCATCACCCGTGATGAGTGAGTGCAGCGAAGACTTAAAAGATCTTATCGTTCATGCTGCGGCACTACTCATTAACATTGGGACCGTTACACCCGATAAGGTTACTTATTACAAAGAGGCTGTTAAATTAGCGAAGGCTCATGAGGTACCTATTGTGCTAGACCCTGTGGGCTGTCACGCTGGAGCTTATCGATTATCTGTTGTTTTAGACTTGATTAAAACTGATGCTATTTCGTTGCTACGAGGGAACCAAAGTGAAATCAAAGCCATCTATGATGCTCTTAATACAAATCATAAGATTGACAGGTCTCTCTCTGGTAAGGGCGTAGATGGGGCACAAGTTGAAGATAGCGCAATTATAACGTATCGTCTTGCACGCCAAATTAACTGTCCTGTTGTCGCAACGGGTGAAGAGGACTATGTTTCCGACGGAACCCGTGTATTTGCAGTTCCTCATGGGCATCCAATCATGACAGCGGTAACAGGGACCGGCTGTCTATTAGGGGCTGTGTTAGCTGCGTTTTTTAGTTCCTATTATCCATTCATGCATAATATGCCTATCGGTGAGTTTCTTGCGTATGCACTGGCTTATTATGGACTTGCTGGTGAAAGTGCGGTTAAGGTGAGCGGTGTAAAACCTGGCAGCTTTAGTGTGGCATTTATGGATGCCTTATATGAATTCGATGATGCGATGCTTTTATCTGGAAACAGAATACGACCCGTAGTTGTGCCCGATCAACTAAAGGTATATTTTATTAGTGGTACGCAAGATGTAGGATTTAATGAAAGACATTTATTGGACACTGTTGAAGCTGCTTGTCGGGGTGGCGTGACATGCTTTCAGTTTAGAGAGAAGGGCACAGGAACATTAGAAGGACAACAGAAACTAGAATTAGCTCAGCAGTTAAAAGAAATTTGTGCTATGTATAATGTGCTTTATATTATTAATGACGATGTAGACTTAGCAGTGGCTGTTAATGCTGATGGTATTCACGTAGGACAAGAAGATATGCGTTTAGAAGACGTTCGCAATCTTGTCGGGAATAAGGTCGTTGGTATATCCATTCACTCTTTGGAGGAACTTCATAAGACCGATGTAGTGTATGCGGATTGTGTTGGTGTAGGCCCTATGTATACTACAAGTAGCAAACCTGATGCTCAATTGCCGTGCGGACCTGAGCGCATTACTGAGCTGCAAGCAGAAGGCCTAACATTACCTTGTGTTGGCATAGGTGGGATTACGTTAGCTAATGCAACGCCTGTTTTGCAAGCTGGTGCCAGTGGAGTAGCCGTAATATCTGCTATTGCTCATGCAGATGATCCATATGAAGCAACACAACAATTTAAAAATTTAGTAGACAAAATAAAAATCTAGCAAAAGAATGCAAAAAAGACGATGACAAATGTCATCGTCTTTTTGTTAAGGAAGTTGTCAGTACTTACTGTAAGTTTAGATTGTACTTACAGGTATAGTTTTATTAAAATCTGTACTTACAGGTTATTAATCTAGTTAGTGTCGTACTTACAGATTAGATGGATTCAACGAAACGGTGGAAGAAAGCTTGTGGGTGTGCACATACAGGGCAAACTTTTGGAGCTTCTTCACCAACGTGTACGTAACCGCAGTTAGCACAGATCCAAGCTACTGGTTCGTCATTGTGGAATACTTTGTTACCGGATACTTGAGCTGCTAATGCAAGGTAACGAGCTTCATGACGAGCTTCGATTTTACCAACTTCGCGCATTTGGAAAGCGATTTTAGCAAAGCCTTCTTTTTCAGCTTCGTCAGCGAATTCTTTGTACATTGTAGTATGTTCGTAGTTTTCACCAGCTGCTGCATCGCGAAGGTTAGCTTCGATATCAGCGGAAATATCGCCACCATGAAGAGCTTTGAACCACAATTTAGCATGTGCAGATTCATTATGAGCTGTTTCTTCGAAATAGTCAGCGATTTCGTTCATGCCAGCTTTACGAGCTGCACTAGCGTAGAATGTATATTTTTGGAATGCTTGGGATTCGCCAGCAAATGCTGCTTGAAGATTTTTTTCAGTGTTAGAACCTTTTAATTCTGCCATTTTAATACTCCTTTGTACTTACGATAATTTTCAAAATTGTTACTTAACGTATATATTCATAACCACTTGGTTGTGAATGCAATGGAATAGAATACTTATTCTATCAATTTCGAGGGCGACTTCGCCTTAGTAAGAAAACTTATTCTTAGATCAAATAGACACTTGCCTAACTCTTAAAATAGTACTTACTTATTTGTGTATTTCGGCACTTGCCGTCTTAACAGTTTTATATACAATGTGTTATCCGTATACTTAACGAATAATCATTGTTGACTATATTGTAACATACTAAATGAGAAATGCAAGTCTTTTTGTAAAATTTATTTGGAAAATTTTCTAAATGATAAATATTATCAATGCAGTAAAAATGTGGGTTTATAAAGATTGAATAGTATGGGATTTATAAAAAATCTCTATTTTGATATTGAGAATGATAACTAAATGAAAAATCATTATTGTTTAGTTATTAATGTTAATTTCTTTAGATGCACTAATATTTCCCTATAAAATATAATGATTAAACTAAATATTTTTGTGATCTTTTGGTGATTATATAATACTATTTTTCTTGTGTTATGGTTTTAATTATAAGAACAGCAGACATATCAAATCTGTACATTATATATTTAGGGCGAAAATTTTATGGTTATATAATAGACGATTGAACTATAGAATCAGGATATATTTATAGAACCAACTATTTTATGTATAATAAATATATAAATACTGACAGAAGTTAAAGGAGGCGCCATGGCATTTGTTAGATATTACGTAGGCGATGTAGTGAAGATGAAAAAATCACATCCTTGTGGCAGTGACGAGTGGGAAGTTAAGCGGATCGGCACAGACTTCCTCATCGTATGTAATGGCTGTGGACATCAACTCTTGATGCCGCGCCCTAAATTTGAAAAGGCTGTTAAGAAAATCGTCTCTCGATTGCCGGAAAATGAGTAGGGAGAAATTATGGTACGACTTACTGATTATGTGACAAGTGGAGGCTGTGCGTGTAAGATTGGGCCTCATATATTGAACCGTGTGCTAAAAGCTGTAACACCCGTTACTAACGAGCATGTTCTCGCAGATATGACTGGTGCTGATGATGCAGGTGTATATCAAATCTCGGATACCTTTGCATTGGTGCAAACCTTAGATTTCTTTACACCTATGGTTAATGATCCTGGTTTATTCGGTAAAATTGCAGCTGCCAATGCACTAAGTGATGTGTATGCTATGGGTGGAACTCCTTTAACCGCGATGAATATTGTAGGCTTTCCGGTTCCTCTCGTCGAGCAAGGTGTTTTGACGGATGTGTTAAATGGGGCTGGTTCGATTGTAGCCGAGGCTGGTGCAGCCATCGTAGGTGGACACAGCATTGAAAATAAGGAACCTATCTTTGGGATGTCTGTGACTGGTCAAGTAAATCCCCATCAGATTTGGAAAAATAAAGGTGCTCAAGTAGGGGACGTGTTGGTGCTAACAAAACGCATTGGTACAGGTATTATGAATAATGCGTTGAAAGCAGATTTATTCCCTGTAGGCACGGAACAGGCCGTCACTAGTATGAGTACTTTAAATCGTGCAGCGGCTGAGGTGGCACATAACTTTACAGTTCATGCTTGTACAGATGTTACGGGTTTTAGCCTCATGGGACACTCCGTAGAAATGGCGAGTGCTTCTAATGTGACGATTCATATTAAAGTTTACGACATCCCTCTTTTTGATGATGTCATCGAGGCGGCTCAAATGGGGTTAATTCCGGCTGCATCTTATGGTAATCGCAAGGCTATAACTGAAGTACAAGTTGATGAGGACTTGGATCCTATATGGTCGGATATTGTATTTGATCCTCAAACCTCTGGTGGGTTACTATTCTCTGTTCCTGCTAGCGAAGGTGAGCCGCTTGTTCAGGCCTTTCATAAGGCGGGTATTGACTGTGCTGCTATTGTGGGTACTGTTGAAAGCTTCAGTGGTTTAGCGGTACGCGTTACAGAATAAAATTATAAAAATCAGGTCTATACTATTGAGGATAGATATTTAATTAAATTATTATTAGCTGATAGCTGATAGCTGATAGCTGATAGCTGATAGCTGATAGCTGATAGCTGATACTTTCACAAATTATATAATGTATATAGAGGTGTATGATGAGCAATACAAAGGAATTAACGGTAGATGTGCGCGGTAGCTTGTGTCCAAAACCTGTTATTGAAACTAAGAAGGTAAGTGATGCGAATCCAAATGCTGTTATTATTACAATTGTAGATAATGAAGTGAGCCGCGATAATGTAGAGAAGTTTGGTAAGTCTCGTGGTTATGGTGTAGGTATTCGCCAAGATGGCAAGGATTTTTATCTTACTATGACACCAAATGCAAATTCGGTAACGGAAGTAAGTTGTGAACCTATGAACTATGGAAATCGCGTCATTTTGATGACGAAGGATTATCTTGGTGAAGGTAGTGAAGAGCTTGGCCGAAATTTGATGAAAACCTTCTGGGTATGTATGCTTGAAGCTGACGTAAAGCCTTCTAAGATTTATTTCATCAATAGCAGTGTTAAGATGGTAGTCAATGATTCGGTTCATTTGGAAAATATCAAGAAATTAGCTGAGCTTGGTGTAGAAATTGCAGCATGCGGCATTTGTCTTGATTATTTCGGTGTAAAAGATAAGCTGGGCGTAGGCAGTATTACTAATATGTACGCTATTACAGATGCAATCCTTGGAGATAATATTGTTAAGCTATAATATTAGTATTTTATTTTGATATATCGATTTAGAGCTACTGATTTAAAGTAGATTTCTTATTTCTAAAATGAATCATTGAGATGAAAGACATTTAATCGTATCTACTTTGGTAAGAGGTGAGGCATTGGAAAATAAAAAATTACTTGTCGTTTTTACATCCTATTATTTTGGTGATAAGGCGGATAAGGTATTAACAGAATTAGAGGTGCCTCATCAGTTGATGGCTACCCCCCCAGAGCTTTACGATATGTGCGGTTTATCTATTGCAATAGACTCAAGTATAGTGGATCAAGTAAAGACCATTTTAAAAGAACATAAAATTAGTACATCTGGCTTATTTTGGTATGAAAAGGGCGAGCTAGTTGTACCGTATAAAGTCTAGACGTTGTCTAGGCTTTTTCTTTGCTTTAGTGTCCATCTTCATACAATTTGAACGATGAGTGTGGTACTATAGGAATATGATACATTTTATCAATTATAGATATTAATTATGGAGGTATATATGAGTAAATATGAAATAGAAAATATAAAATTAACAGCCCCTAAATTTAATCGTAAAGATTTAGAATACGCTATGACATATCGTTATGCATGTAAGAAATTTGATAGCACTAAAAAGATTTCTGATGAAGATTGGCAAGGTATTTTAACAGCGGCGCGATTGTCTCCAACCTCCTTAGGTTTTGAGGCTTACCAATTATTAGTTATTCAAAATCCTGAAATCCGTGAAAAGATGAAGGCTTATGGTTGGGGCATTCAAGCTGGTCTTGAAGCGAGTCATTTCGTAGTGTTCTTAACACGTAAAAAGGTGGATTTGGAATTTGATTCTCCTTATGTACGCTACATTCAAGAAGAGGTGAAACAATTACCTGCTGAAGTCGATGCTATTTATAAAGAAAAATATGCTCAGTTCACAACTGAAGATTATAAAACATTTGAGTCTGATCGTGCTGCCTTTGATTGGTCTTCAAAGCAAGCGTATATTGTAATGGCTAACATGATGACTATGGCTGCTTATGAAGGTCTTGATTCCTGTGCATTGGAAGGCTTTAATCAAGATAAGATGACCGCTTTTTTAGGTGATGAACTAGGGCTCTTTGATACAAAGCATTTTGGCATTGCTGTGATGGCTGCCTTTGGTTATCGTGATGAAGAACCACATCGAAATAAAACACGTCGTACAATGAATGAAATTGTTACAGTAGTTTAATCAATTGTGACTTTTATAACTACATCAAATTCCTTCATCTAATCTTTAGAAATGAATGGTATATTATAAATATACAAATTATTTATTATATTTATAAAGCCCATATAATTTGATAGGATATTATAAATATATTGATTAAATAGGAAGGAGTGATCGTATGTTATGGTCTATTATTGTTGGTGGTTTTATCGGTTTTCTTGCAGGAGCCATCACTAACAAAGGTGGAGCAATGGGCATTATTGCCAATGTTGTTGCTGGTTTAGTTGGTTCGTCTGTAGGTCAAGCAATATTTGGCACATGGGGTCCTAGCTTAGCTGGCATGGCATTAATTCCTTCTGTTCTTGGCGCTGTAATTGTTGTTGCTGTTGTTTCGTTTTTCTTCGGGAAAAAGGGATAGTAATCTATTTTTAAAAGTATAGATAACATATATAGCTAACATAACTAAAAATGATTTCATATGAAAGGATTCATAATTATGGCATTAGAAGATAAATTAAATCAAGCTAAAGGTGCATTAAAAGAAAATGCCGGTAAATTAACTGGTGACAAAGAATTGGAAGCAGAAGGTGCTGTAGAAAATACAGCTGCAAAAGTTAAAGACGCTGCACATGATGTTGCTGAAGATCTCAAAAAAGCAGCTGAAGATGTTAAAGATGCTGTAGATGGTGCGATTAGTGGCGTCAAAAATGTTCTTCATAAAGACGATAAATAATATTATATAAAGGTTATAATTAGTAATAAAAAACCAGTAAATCGGTCGATTTACTGGTTTTTGTTATATAAGTTTGTTTATACATTGAAGCGGAAATGGGTTACATCGCCGTCTTTCATAACGTAGTCTTTACCTTCAAGGCGTACAAGGCCTTTTTCTTTAGCCGCGTTTTGGCTACCGCAAGCTTGTAGATCATCAAAGGAGACAATTTCAGCGCGGATAAAGCCTTTTTCAATATCCGAGTGAATTTTACCAGCAGCTTGAGGTGCTTTGGTGCCATTTACGATTGTCCAAGCACGAGCTTCCATTTCACCAGCTGTGAAGTAATTGATAAGACCTAAAAGTGCATAACTTGCTTTGATAAGTTTAGTTAAGCCAGACTCTTCAAGGCCAAGATCTTCAAGGAATGCAGCGGATTCTTCTTCGGATAACTCTGCAATTTCGGACTCGATACGTGCGGACACAACAACGATACCAGCGCCTTCGTTTTTCGCATATTCCTCTACGCGTTTTACATATTCGTTGGCAGAATAATCAGATACTTCATCTTCGGAAATGTTGGCTACATAAAGAGATGGTTTAGCTGTAAGCAATGTCAACTCTTTGATCATTTCTAATTCGTCTTCATCAAGACCTTGTGCACGAACGGGTTTTGCTTCACCTAAACCTTCGATGATACGTTCTAATAATGGCAATTCAGCACGAGCATCTTTATCGCCAGATTTTGCGATTTTTTCGATGCGTTGTTTTCGTTTTTCTATGGATTCAAGGTCAGCAAGGCAGAGCTCAGTATTAATGATTTCGATGTCGCGAATTGGATCGATAGAACCTGCTACGTGAGTGATGTTAGGGTCATCGAAGCAACGAATAACTTGTGCTATCGCATCTACTTGGCGGATATGGCTAAGGAATTTATTACCCAAACCTTCGCCCTTGGATGCACCTTCTACGAGGCCAGCAATATCTACGAAGCGCATAGCAGCAGGGAGGATGCGTTTGGAACCGAACATTTCAGCCAATACAGCTAAACGATTATCTGGAACGTCAACGACACCTACATTAGGTTCAATTGTACAGAATGGATAATTGGCAGCTTCAGCGCCCGCTTTTGTGATAGCGTTGAATAATGTACTTTTACCAACATTTGGAAGGCCTACGATGCCTACTTCTAAATTTGTGCTCATGGTACCACCTTTTATTAATAAATTGATTTCGTTCTTTGTGAAAGTTTATAGCAATAGTTTGTTATAAACCTTATCAAATAAATATTATACCATACTAATAGGATGGAATTACTCAATAAATATAAAATAGATTATTTCAAAGTGCTATAATATAAATAGAGTTAAATATATTACTTAAATAATGTGATAAGTTCATATTAAAATATAGGATTAATATAGATTTTTATTCGCCGTAACTATATAGATATAATTTATAGGTGTATATATTAATAGGGTATGGAATGTATCCATTCATGTTAATGTATATATTTTTAAACCTATATAGTGAAAGCTAATAGGAAAGGAAGTTCAGTATGTTTTCCAAGCTATTTGATAGTTTCTTAGTCCATTATTTAGAACGCTTTAATGATCATTGTTTTACCGTAAAAATTGGAGATAATGAATATACAATCGGTGACGGAGAATCCGAGTTTACCGTCATCGTTAATCGCGATATTCCCAAAAAAGATTTGTTAATATCCGCAGAACTCGCCCTCGGTGAAGCGTACATGCGTAAAAATATCGAAATTGAAGGGGATTTGTTTAAAGCCCTTTGTGTAGTCCTTGGTCATGTAGGTAAGGACTCTATCAATCGTAAGGTACTTAGCTCGCTCTTTAATGCAGGTCTTAAAAAGAAAGATCAAAAACAACAAGTATCTTCCCATTATGATTTAGGCAATGAATTTTATAAATTGTGGCTCGATGAAACCATGAGCTATTCCTGTGCGTATTTTAAGCATGAGAATGATAGTCTCAAAGATGCGCAATATCAAAAGGTTCATCATATTCTCGATAAATTGTACTTAAAAGAGGGTATGACTTTACTTGATATCGGTTGCGGATGGGGATTCCTTCTCATTGAAGCGGCTCGTAAATATGGGGTTAAGGGCTATGGGTGTACTCTTTCCGAAGAACAATGGAAAAAAGGACAGGAACGCATTAAAGAATATGGCCTTGAAGGACAGGTTGAGATTGAACTTATAGATTATCGCGACGTAGCAGCTTCCGGGCGTACCTTTGACCGTATTGTCAGCATCGGCATGCTTGAACATGTAGGGCGGCCTAATTTTCCTCTGTATATGGAGGACGCATCGGATATGCTTAAAGACGGTGGTTTGTTCCTGCTTCACTATATCAGTGACCCATCTGAAAAGGAAACAAGTGCTTGGATTCGTAAATATATCTTCCCGGGCGGATGTTTGCCGTCCCTTCGCGAAATGGTCAGCCTCGCTTATGACTATGACATGAATGTCATCGATGTTGAAAGTTTACGGTATCACTATTATAAGACTTTAATGCATTGGTATAACAATTTCCAAGGTGTCCGTGAGCAAGTAGAAGTGAAACGAGGCAGTGAATTCGTACGCATGTGGGATTTGTATCTTTGTGGATGTGCGGCAGGTTTCTACATCGGTAATATGGACTTGCATCAAATTTTGATGACAAAAGGTGTTACGAACGAGCTGCCGTTAACACGTTGGTATTAATTAAGAGTAAAAATAGACTTATAGGACAAAAAAGAGACCATCTTAAGATGGTCTCTTTTAATGTGTATGAAAAAGGCTCTCATCTATTAAGTCGATGAGGGCCTCACTCTATTATAGAGAATGTGCTCTTAATTCTTCAGCAGATTGTGTGGAAATCCAAGCTGGTGGAATGTCGAATACTGTATAGCAACCTGTGCCGCCGTGTTTAGCAAGTCGGTAGAGACCACGAGCGTAAGCAACAAGTGCAGAGCCTGTGAATTCAGGGTTAGAGTCAAGTTTCAAGGAGTACTCAATAACGTGACGTGTGCCTTCTGTACTTTCACCAGAGCGAAGAACGAAGCCACCATGTGGAATGCCTTTGTGGTTGCGATCAAGTTCTTCTTGGGAAATGAAGTTGACTACAGTTTCATAGCCTACGAAGTAGTTTTCCATAGTTTTGATTTCATTTTCGATTTTAGCTTTGTTCGCATCAGGAGCCGCTACTACATAGCACTCACGAAGGTGACCTTTATAGCCATCAACATCTGGAGTTTCGCCATTACGGATAGCCTCTAGGTATTGTTCTTTAGGAACAGTGTATTGACGAGCGTCAAGAACACCATCGATACGGCGAATGGCATCGGAATGGCCTTGGGATACACCGCGGCCCCAGAATGTGTAGGATTTACCTTTTGGCAAGATTGCCTCCGCGTAAACGCGTTGCAAAGAGAACATGCCTGGATCCCAACCACAAGAAATTAATGTAGCAGTTTTGGCCTCTTTAGCTACTTTGTCTACATTAGCGAAGTGTTCAGGAATACGTGCATGTGTATCGAAGGAATCGATACAGTTAAAGTATTTTGTTACCATCGGTGTTTGTTCGATAAGATCTGTTGCAGAACCACCGCAAAGAACCATTACATCGATCTTGCCTTTAAAGTTAGGAATATCTTCCATCGTGTAAGTAGGTACACCAGATACAGTTTCAATACCTTGACGGCGAGAAAATACGCCGATGAGCTCCATATCAGGTTGTAACTGAACAGATGCTTCTACGCCACGAGCTAAGTTGCCGTAACCAACGATACCAATACGAATATTCATATTAGCCTCCTATATAAGTTGAAATTTAATAATTAACATATTTATTATAGCATAAAATTAATAGCTTTTAATATTTTTCTATAGAATTTATTAGAGGGTATGGAAAATAATTAATATCTAATTTAAACAAGTAATTTGTGCACAACTATATCGATACATAGCGTGTTGTTATAGGGGACAAATAAAAAATCATATGAGTAGAAATTGACACATATACCCTGAATCTAGATACAATTAAATTGGTTATGTTAGCTAGTTATGTTCATAGTTGAAGTGTTAAGGAGGTATAACATGAGAAGAAATGTAAAAGCTGCTGTTATTGCTGCATTAATCGTAACAGGTGCTAATGCTTTTACCATGGTATCAGCCACAACTGTGGAAAGTCATACAGACGGAAAATCCATTGGTCTTAATTTGTGGGGGGAAAAGAGACATTATACAGATGACTTAACTGTTAATGTATCAGGTTTAGGTGTAAATGGAACAAAATATCATAATAATGTTACAGGTATTTACGCCCTTGATGGGACACAAGTTGCTATCGATAAAAATGTAACTGTAACAGTTAAAAATCCAGCACCTGCAGAAAGTGGCGCGAAACGTAGACCTGATTTGGCACATTATTATATGAGCGGTATCTATGCTGGTTATGGTGGACTTACTAGTGATGGCAATAACGATGATACTCGAATTACCGTAAAGGGTAATGCTAAAGTCGATACTGTTGGCGTTGGTTTGCAAGCCAATAAAGATGGATATATTCGCATACTAGGTGGGGCTGATATAAAAACATATCCTTTAGATACCTCTGATACCTATTCTGCATTATCTGAAGAAGGTTTTGTTTATGTAAATACGGGGATGGATGGCTTACATCCGGGAACGAATGATGTGAAGATGTATGGTAATATAGGATTCTTAGATAAAAACTATGGTATTGAAAAGAACCCACATAACCATGGATCTGAAATTTCTTTAGGTTTAACAACACCAAATTCTAAATTGGTAGGTGGTGTGTTGAATGAATTTGATGAAAGCAACAATAATCCGTACCATGGTGGTCTACGATTGTACTTACAAAATGGTGCGACTTGGCGCAATGAATGGTTAGGAGCTGAACGCGTATATCCTACACAAGGTCGTCCTAATAATGCAAACTATTTATATACTGGTAGTCGTGTAGAACATTTTATTGGTGGTAAAGATATAAATAGTCAAGGTATTATCCAAACCGTAGATCCACGACCTATTACTATTAACAACTATGCTGGTCATGCAGCTATCGACTATGAAAAGGGAGCCCCTGCAGCGGCACAAGGTAAGGGCAAAGTCGTTATCAACCATGCTGATAAAGGTTCTTCGGTGACTATGCGCAGTTCGGCAGATGCACTTAAAGGGTCTGTAAATGTAGATAACCCAAGAGGTACTTTGCAGCAGTTGGCTAATAAATTAACATATACTGGCTTTACTAAGGGTGAACGTAATTTAAATGTGAATGTTCAAGTCGATTCAGGCCTTATTAGCCCTGCATATGCTACTAAGCTTGGTACAGATAGCTTTACTGTTGATGGGAAACCTAGTATTACTGACCAAGCGGTTGTGACAGCTCGTGAAAGCGAAGTTGTTTCTGGTGCTAAGAGTGCGTTAGCTTCCTCTGTGATGCAAATGAGAGCCGATACGAATGATTTACAACGTCGCCTCGGTGATGTGCGACTCAACTCCAATAAGCATGGTGTATGGGGGAAATACATCGGTGGTAAATCTAAAATTACGGACAGCGCCTATGTAAACCAAACCTATAATATGGCGCAAGTAGGCTATGACACATTGCGTGGCGATTGGACTATTGGTGGGGCCTTGTTATATGGTACAAGCAATAGCGATTACGCTTTAGGTTCAGGGTCTGGTAAAACCGCAGGTTTAGCATTATACGGTGCAAAACAATATAATGATGGTCGTTATTTAGATGTGATTGGTAAAGTAAGTCGTTTGAAAAATGATTTCACTGTACGCAATAGCTTGGGTACAAGCTTGAGCGGAGATTACCGCAATACAGGTACCTCTTTGAGCGTTGAATATGGTAAACGGATCAAGAAAGACAATGGTTTCTACATCGATCCTAACGCAGAATTGACGCTTAGTCGATTATCTGGTGTAAACTTTGATGCTCGTACAAATACAGGTAGCACAGTGCATATTAACTCTGATGCGGTAAACTCCGTTATTGGTCGTATCGGTGTAGGTATTGGTAAGGAAAGTAAGAACAGCAATCTCTTCCTCAAAGCTGCATTAGCGCATGAATTCTCTGGTAAAATGAAAGCTACTTATAGCATGACCGGTGAGCCAACTACAGGTAGTGAAGTGAACCTTAAAGATACATGGCTAGATCTTGAGTTAGGTGGTTCATGGAGCGTACGTCCTAATACATATATTTATGGGACTTTCACTAAAAACTTTGGTGCTATCATAGACAATTCCTATCGCATTGACGCAGGGATTCGTCATAACTTTTAATTAATGGTAAATATAGCGGACACAAATAATATGGGGATGTTATTTGTTAGTACTATAGTGTTAAGGAATACTTGAATTAAATATTCATATATGTAAGGGTATATAAAAAGACCGACTACATTCCTATTGAAGGACTGTAATCGGTCTTTTAGTTTTATAGATATAAACTACTTTCAATCAGATGTCTCAAATTAAATGTAATCTAAATCTAAATCAAGATATAAATCTAAACCTAAATATAGACATAATTATATTAGAATTGTAATGTTTTGATTCTTTCCACGGCACGAATTGTATTTTCACGGCTACCGAATGCTGTCAAACGAAGGTAACCTTCACCATGAGGGCCAAAGCCAGAGCCTGGTGTAGATACGATTTGAACTTGTTCGAGCAAGATGTCGAATAATTCCCAGCTAGTCATGTTGCCAGGTGTTTTTAGCCAAATGTATGGAGCGTCCACACCGCCGTATACAGTAAGGCCGATAGATTCAAGACCTTCTTTGATGATGCGGGCATTTTCTTTATAGTACGCAATGTTTGCACGTGTTTGTTCACGGCCTTCTTTTGTGTATACTGCTTCTGCACCACGTTGGATGATGTAAGGAACACCATTGAATTTAGTACATTGACGACGGTTCCACATAGGGTTTAGCGGTTGGCTTTCACCAGATTTAGTTTTGCCAGTGACCTCTTTAGGTACTACTGCATAAGCACAACGTGTACCAGTGAAACCTGCAGTTTTGGAGAAGGAACGGAACTCGATAGCTACTTCTCGAGCACCTTCGATTTCGTAGATAGATTTTACAGTATCTTCTGTGCTGATGAAAGCTTCGTAAGCGGAGTCAAACATCAAAATGGCATCATTATCTTTACACCATTTGATCCATTCTGCTAAACGAGCACGGCTCAAAACAGTACCGGTTGGATTGTTAGGTGAGCAAAGGTATACGATGTCTACACGTTCAGAAGGAAATTCTGGAGAGAAGTTATTTTCTGCGTAAGTAGGGAGGTATACAACCTTTTGGAAGATGCCATCTACGGCTTCGCCAGTACGACCACCCATAACGTTGGAGTCTAAGTATACTGGGTACACAGGATCTGTGATAGCAATGATGTTATCTTCGCTGAATAACTCTTGGATATTACCAACGTCAGATTTTGCACCATCGGAAACGAATACTTCGTCAATAGCGATATCTACGCCTAATGGTTTGTAATCGCCATCAACAATAGCTTGACGTAAGAAATCATAACCTTGTTCAGGGCCATAACCTCGGAATGTTTCCGCTTTTCCCATTTCTTGAACAGCTTTACTCATAGCATCGATAATTGCTGGAGCAAGAGGTAATGTAACATCGCCGATACCAAGACGAATAATATCTGCATCTGGATGAGCAGTTTGGTATTCATTTACCTTTTTAGCAATATTAGCAAATAAATAAGAACCTTGAAGGTTTAAGTAGTTTTCATTGATATTAGCCATGATGACTCCTTTTTATAATCAGATTTCTCTATATATAGTAAATTATATAGAATAATGACGCAAGGATTTTCTATAGAATTTCTGATTTATATAAATATTGTTTAAGTCTATGACTATAAAAGGTCGTATTATGAGGACTTTATTAGTCATACCATTTGTTTTATAATTTCTTTTAGAAATTCTATTTATGTTGTATAATAAAAAAAGAGCCATCAAAGTGTGGTAGCGTTAGGCTCATCTTATAAACATTTTTTAGGATTGCCTAGCGTGCGAGTATTTTGTATACTCTGTTGCGTTAGGCTTTTGTCTTTATACTATTTGAATAGTGCAAAGAGTGATATTACTATAGACCAATTTTTGCGTAGTATTTTACTACGCTTTTTTATTGAAAAAATCAAAACTTTATATAGCATTAATTTTATTTCTGATATAATCTAAATGAATACATATTATAGTGCGGTTTTATATGAAAGTGGTGTCTTTATGCTGACGATTAGCAATAAGGGATGGCTTTTTACGTCTATATTAAGTGCTTTGATGGCGTTTACATCGTTGTCTACGGATATTTATTTGCCAGCTATGCCTGAGATGGGGCGTGACCTCAATGGTGATGCGGAGCTTACGTTGACGGGTTTCTTAATTGGGTTTGCGCTAGCTCAGCTTTTTTGGGGCGCCGTTAGTGATAAAATTGGTCGTAAGAAGCCACTGATTATAGGGATAGTCTTATTTATCATAGGGTCTGTGGGCTGTGCCCTAAGTTCGTCTATGCTAGAATTACTAGCTTGGCGTGTGTTTCAGGCTTTTGGTGCCTGTGTAGGACCGATGTTGTCACGGGCTATGATTCGGGATTTATATGGTCGGACTGAGGCGGCTAAAATGTTGTCTACATTGGCCATTGTTATGGCTATAGCGCCTATAGCAGGCCCAATGTTAGCCGGACATTTACTTGTATGGTATACATGGCATTCTATATTCTGGTTGCTTGTTGGTATAGGGCTTTTAATGCTCGTTGCCGTATTAGTGCTTCCGGAAACACATCCCGTAGAGAAGAGGAGCAAAAAGTCTATAGGCCATACCTATAATAATTATTGGATTTTATTACGCAATAAAGGGTTTATGAAATATACCCTATGTGTTAGCTCATTTTATATTGCCATTTATGCGTTTTTAACGGGATCGCCTTATGTATATATAGATGTGTATGAAGTGCCCAAAGAATATTTTGGTTATCTCTTTTCTGTCAATATTATTGGTGTTATGTTGTTAAGTGCTATTAATCGTCGTATTGTAAGTGCTATACGCCTTGATAGACTATTGAAATATGCCACACTATTTGCTGCTGTTTGTGTATCCATTGTTATGGGCTTGATGTTCTTAGATTACCATTCATTGTGGCTAATCGTTATTGGCTGTTTTTTATTCTTCTCTATGAACGGTATCATTGCTGCTGTAACTAATGCATTAGCTTTAGATAGAGCAGGTAGAATGGCTGGATCTGGGGCGGCACTATTAGGTGCCATGCAATATGGTAGTGGTATTGTGTCATCGTTGATACTTACCTTCTTACCAAATGATACGGCCTATCCTATGATGGGGGTAATAGCCATATTTGTAATTATCTGTGCTATTATTGCTTTTCCTGAGGATGAAAAATATAATCGTATATAATATTGGTGAAAGCAAGGACTTAAACTGAGCCCTTGCTTTCATCATTTTTTTAGGTTATAATAGTAAGGCTTATTGATGGTAAGCACTTCCTACCCCTATGTGTCGATAGGGGCATTAGTCCGAAAGAGGAGGTGATTTTGTATGAACAAATACGAAGTCATGTTTATTGTGAAACCAGCTGAAGAGGAAGCAACTAACGCTGTTATTGAAAAAGTAGAAGCTTTAATTGCTCGTGTAGGCGGCACAGTAGAAAAGGTAGATCGTTGGGGCAAGCGTCGTCTTGCTTACGCGGTGAAGAAATTCACTGACGGTTTCTATGTATTGATCAACTTTGAGGCAGCTCCTGCTGAAATCAAAGAAATCGATCGTGTATTGAAAATCAACGATGAAGTCCTAAGACATCTAATTGTTAAACACGAAGCATAATTAAAGCCTGGAGGAAAACATGAACTCTGTACAAATTCTAGGTAATTTAGCTCGTGATCCTGAAGTACGCTATACCAAAACTGGTCGTGCGGTAGCAACTTTCACAGTAGCTGCCACAAATACCTATATTGATTCCACAACAAATGAGACGAAAGAACAAACTGCTTTCATCAACTGTGTTGCATGGGGCAAACTTGGTGAAGCGGCAGGCAATCTTCGCAAAGGCAGTCGTTGCTTTGTAGAGGGTCGTTTGCAAACTCGTTCCTACGAGACTCAGGATGGTCAAAAACGGTACGTTACTGAAGTGGTGGCGAACTTTGTGGGCCAATCCCTTGATATGAATACTAATTCTTTTGAAGGTGGCTCCAATTTTGATAGTTTCAGTACAGGCGGCGATGACGAAAACATCCCGTTCTAGTGTCAGGGACTCCTACTAATTCGAAAAGGAGGATTCGCAATGAGAAGAGATAGAGGCAGAAAGCCAAGAAGAAAAGTATGCGTTTTCTGTGCAGACCATATCGATCAAATCGACTATAAAGATGTTGCTAAACTTCGTCGTTTTACGACTGAACGCGGTAAAATCTTACCTCGTCGTATTTCCGGTACTTGCGCAAAACATCAACGCAAATTGACTACAGCTATCAAACGTGCACGTGCAATCGCTTTATTGCCATTCACTGCTGAATAATTGATGAATCAAGGCGGTACAACCATTTGGTTGTACCGCCTTTTTGCGTTCTTTGGAACGGCTATATAATTTTAATGATTCTATTTTTCTAATGGATCATAAACCGAAATGGTAGAAAATTATAGTTGTAAGGAATATTAGTATGTTACGATAGTCATTAATCTCTTTGATAAAATAGTAGAGGTGCATTTTGATGTATTGTTAAGTGTGGTTTATAAATATATAATTTTTATAGATAAATATATATAATTTATTAAAAGATTATAGATTTTTTTCGAATAGGACTATAAAAATTAGATGAAGTATTATATAATAATATCTACAGTATGTATTACAGTAGAACAGTAAAATAAATCCATTGATAATATACGCTACTATTGCAGTATTATACAATTAGTATTAATGATAAGGGAGATTGTAAGACTTTGAAAAGAGTATTAACCTTAACATTAGCCGTGACCATCGTTGCCGGTGGCTATATGTTTGAGGCTAATGGGGCGGGAGAACAACCTTCTAAACAGGCACCATCTATATCTGAGATAAATATATATACGCCAAAAGAGCTTAATGCACGTCAGAAAGACTTGGTTGAAATCGGCCGCTATACTGCGTCTGGTGATCAAGGTGCATTAAAGAGTGTAATTGCATCTGCTATTGAGCGAGGCACGTTGACGCCACAAGAGGTGAGTATTGCCATTCGTCAACTTTACTCTGCTGCTGGCTTGAAACAAATGAATGCTGCTTTAGCTACATTTGATCAATTACGTGATGAACGCCCTGAGTTTGGCGATGAGTACGAAAAATTGGTTCCAAAGCAAACAGGACTTAGTGCTTTATTGGGGAATGGCACTAATGGGGCACCTTTAACAAAGCCGAAAGCTGAGGAAACAAAAGAGGGGGTTCAATATAATACGTTCCGTATGAAAAAACCAAAACCTCAAAATCGTAATCGTTCACGTTTAGGTAAATTGGACCGTGAATTGGTCGCTGCGGCAGCACTAGGTACTCGAGTTGGTAAAAATAATCTTTTTACTGCAGCTGAAAAGAGTTTATCTGAACTTGGCTTAAGTCAATATCAAATTGAAAATTTAGAAGCTATGATTTTCCAATAAAATGTAGACCTACTTCTTTCGGAAGTAGGTTTTTTTTATGGCTTCTACTTTCACAGTTTTAATGATTAGGGTTAAATCCATAGAATGTAATTGACGTTTAAGGTTCCCTTTTCTATAATTAATAAGATAGGTATATGACCTGTAATAATAAATATAAACAAATATAAATATATTATTAAAAATAGATGTAAGGAGAAAGTATGCGCCTTCGTAGAAAACCATGGATTGATGAAGCTATCCACGAATATGACTCTCACATCATTTTGTCTGGTCAAGAAGAGTTTAAAGGCAAGTGGCGTGAATTATTTGAACATCCTGAGTACCCATTATATATGGAACTAGGGACGGGGAAAGGTCGCTTTATTGCGGGGATGTCTGAAGCGTATCCAAATGCTAACTTCGTAGGTTTTGAAGTACAAATGGGTGTTATCTATTATGCAGCACAAAAAATCTTTGAAGGAGAGCGAAACAATGCAAAGGTCTCTCTATTTGATATTGCAGGTATCGAAGAGATAGTGGCACCTGGAGAAGTTGATCGTTTCTATATTAACTTCTGTGATCCTTGGCCTAAGGCTAAACATGCAAAACGCCGCCTTACATATCACACATTCCTCGATCGTTATGCCCGCCTTTTGAAAGAGGGTGGAGAAGTTCACTTTAAGACAGATAATGAAGGGTTGTTCATGTTCTCTCTTGAAGAGTTTAAAGCGTGTGGTTGGGAGCTTAAAAATGTAACGTATGATTTACATAGCACAGACCTTCCAAATGTAAAAACTGAGTATGAAGAGAAATTTAGTAAAAAAGGACAACCTATTTTTCGCTTAGAAGCAATTAAGCCAAAAGTTCAAAAGGAGGCTTAACATGCAAACACCGAATAAGGGGGATAGTCGGTGGGGCTCACTTTTTAAAAATGATTTACAAGGTATGCTCTTACCTATTCTTCTCATTACAATTATAGGCAGTGTAAATATCTTTAGTGCTACGTATATCAGCTCTATCTATGAAAATACGGGATTATTAGGATACTTTTTAAAACATATGACATTCTTGTTTTTGTCTATGGCGGCAGGTGTTATATTGTATCGTTACGATTACCGTCAGTTACAGAAGCCTCAGATGTTGCAAAGAATTATGATTGCTACACTAATTGGTATGATTTTGGTTCTTGTGATTGGTGCAGTCATTAATGGTGCACGTCGTTGGATTGTTATTGGGCCTGTATCGATTCAACCTTCAGAATTTGCGAAATTGGCTGCCTTGATATGGACGTCCGCTAAATTGAGTACCATGCGGAAATGGGGAAAACCAAAGCATACTAACCCTCTCATTAATTTACAAGGTTATTTTAGTGAACGTATAAGTTATATGTTGCCAATGTTAATATGGCCAATTATATTTGCAGGCTTAACAATCTTGCAACCAGATATGGGTACGACCGTATTGATTTTTGGTTTTTCCTTTGTGCTCATTTACTTAGCGGGCTTTGATGGAAAATTCTTTGGCGGAGCTTTTGTGATAGCTGGATTTCTTGGCTTTATTGCAGCTCGTATGTCGCCATATCGCTGGGAACGTATTCAATCTTGGTTTGATCCTTGGCCTCATGCGCAGGATATGGGGTATCAAACAGTTCAAGGGCTGTTGGCCGTAGGTTCTGGCGGTATTTTAGGCGAAGGCTTTATGCAAGGTACATCAAAGTATTTTTACTTACCAGAAGCACATACAGACTTTGCTTTTGCTGTATGGGCCCAAGAAATGGGTTTCATTGGTGCAGTGTTTGTTGTCGTTCTGATTGCAGCTTTTACCTATTTTGGGTTCCGCATTTCTAATAAGGCTCGTGATGAATTCGGGAAATGGTTAGCAATGGGCATAACATTGCTTATCAGTGGTCAGGCCTTGTTTAACATCGCCATGGTATGCGGTATCATGCCTGTAACAGGGGTACCATTACCGTTTGTTAGTTATGGGGGCTCTTCATTATTGATGAATTTCATGGCTATTGGGTTGTTGGCAAGCATTGGTCGTCGTAATGTAGAAGGGGTAAAACAAGTTGGTACAGCTGAACCATTACCATCTTTGCGTGAAGAAACACAAAGTCGTTTCAAGCCTGCTGCTACGACGCGTATTAATAAGACAAATATGCCTGGACCGTTTAAACCACGGCCTTCTAAAAAGTCGACTCGTAGATAGATTAAATTTGAACGTTAATATCTAACGTATGTATCATAAGATGAATCTGTTTGTGTAAATTCATAGAGTATATTTAAGGACTGTACTATATGAACTTAGCATCGTTATATTGTGTGTGAGGAGAAACGATGAAAGATTATATTGATATTCAAGAACGCCCATCATGGGGCCGAATGTTACCACTTAGTTTTCAACATTTATTTGCCATGTTTGGCTCTACTGTATTGGTACCGTATTTATTAAAAGTAGACCCTGCAACAGCATTGTTTATGAATGGTATTGGTACATTATTGTACTTATTTGTGTGTAAGGGTAAGATTCCTGCATATCTTGGTTCCAGCTTTGCTTTTATTGCGCCTGTAGCAGGTGTGTTATCTGCAGGTCTTGGTTATGAAGCGGCAAAAGGGGCCTTTGTTGTATTTGGTCTATCTTTTGTAATTTTATCTGTTCTCGTCCGTTATATTGGTACGCGTTGGATTGATAAATTATTCCCACCAGCGGCAATGGGTGCTATCGTAGCGATTATCGGCTTAGAATTAGCGCCAGTAGCGATGAGTATGTCTGGCCTTATCGGTAATCAAGATTTAGGCATGAGTCATAGCCAAGCTGTTATTATCTCTATGTTTTCCTTAGTTGTTACCTTGCTTGGAACTGTTGTGTTCCGTGGTTTCTTAGCTGTTATTCCTGTTCTTATCGGTGTTGTCTCCGGTTATGTATTGTCTGCTGTGATGGGAGTTGTTGACTTCTCTGGTGTAGAAGCTGCTCCTTGGCTTTCCTTGCCTCAGTTCTACGGCATGCCTGTATTTGATATCAATGCGATTATTATGATTATGCCAGCCCTCTTTGTAGTATTTGCAGAGCATGTTGGTCATTTAGTTGTTACTAGTAATATCGTCGCTAAAGACTTGATGAAAGAGCCAGGTCTACAAAGATCCTTGCTTGGTGATGGTCTTGCAAATATTCTCTCTGGTTTCTTTGGTGCGACACCAAATACGACATATGGTGAAAACATTGGCGTACTTGCCATTACTCGTTGTTTTAGCGTATGGGTAATTGGCGGTGCTGCAGTTCTTGCGATGATCATATCCTTTGTTGGTAAAGTGGCAGCACTTATTCATGCTATCCCAGTACCTGTTATGGGTGGGGTTTCCATCCTCTTGTTCGGCATTATCGCAGCATCTGGGTTGCGTATGCTTGTAGAACGTAAGGTAGATTATACAAACCCTGTTAATATGATTCTTACATCTGTTATCCTTGTGGTAGGTCTTAGCGGTGCAGAACTTGCGGTTGGACCTGTAGTGTTAAAAGGGATGGGTCTTGCTACGGTAGTAGGTATGGCGATGAGCATTTGTTTGTTGATCCTTCAAAAAACAGGCATTGGCAATGACCAATTGAAAAAAACAGAAGTATAACCTTATACGACTTCGAGCTCTTGGCGTAGAACCTTGAGATTAAAGTGAATTGACTTGTATTCAATATAATAAATGACTACTGAATCAGATTGTATCTGTGAAAGTAGTCGTTTTTGTTTAGTATCTTTATAATTTATCTTCAATATTGTATAATAAACATATAAGTTGTATAAAATTAATTTTAGAGAGGAGGGCCTATGGAGTTTTTAATATGGATGGCTATCGGTGTTTCTTTGATGGCTGTAGAACTCGTAGTACCAGGCGGTATTTTAGGTCTTATCGGTTATTGCGCATTCCTATGGGGCGTTTATGTAGCTCTTGGGGAAGGTACGGTAGCATTGTATGCTGTGCTAGGATTAACAGCCTTGTTAATTGTCATTATCATCGTGTTCTTTAATCACTTTGAAAAGACGTGGATAGGCAAATTGTTTACCTTAGGGCAACGGTCTACGACAAAAGCCGGTTATGTATCTAATGATGTATTAGAAGATTTGGCTGGCAAGGAAGGTGTAGCTCATACAACACTACGCCCTGCAGGTATTGCTAAGATTAATGGTAATTTGGTAGATGTTGTAACCGAAGGTGACTTCATCGATGCCGGTTCACCTATTGTGGTCCTTCGAGTCGTAGGTGGTCGCAATATTGTTAGAAAGCGAGATTAAGCTTTCACAACATCGTCGTAAATCATGGAGGTTATTATGGATGTAGGTATTTTAATTTTGATTCCCATTCTGCTGATTGGTATTATGGTATTTTTATATGTTGTGCCATTAGGCCTTTGGGTATCTGCTTTAGCAGCGGGCGTTAATGTTGGTATCTTTACACTTGTAGGTATGCGCTTGCGTCGCGTAAACCCGTCTCAAATTGTAATGCCGTTGATTAAAGCTAATAAAGCGGGGCTTGATGTGAATGTAAATCAGTTGGAAGCGCATTACCTTGCAGGTGGTGACGTTGACCGCGTTGTGGATGCTTTGATTGCCGCTGAACGGGCATCTATTCCGTTGACTTTTGAACGTTCCGCAGCTATCGACCTCGCCGGTCGTGATGTATTGGAAGCAGTTCAAATGTCCGTTAATCCTAAAGTGATTGAAACTCCAATTATTTCTGCGGTAGCAAAAAATGGTATCGAATTGAAAGTTCGTGCTCGTGTTACTGTACGTGCGAATATCGATCGCCTCGTTGGTGGTGCTGGTGAAGCCACAATTATTGCCCGTGTAGGTGAAGGTATCGTAACGACTGTAGGTTCCTCTGAAGAACATACAGATGTATTGGAAAATCCAGATCACATTTCCCGTACTGTATTGGGTAAAGGCCTTGATGCGGGTACTGCATTCGAGATCTTGTCCATCGATATTGCTGACGTAGATGTGGGACGTAACATCGGTGCTCAATTGCAAACTGACCAAGCGGAAGCAGATAAGAAAATTGCTCAAGCTCGTGCCGAAGAACGCCGTGCAATGGCGGTTGCGACAGAACAAGAAATGCGTGCTAAAACACAAGACATGCAAGCTAAGGTTGTGGAAGCACAAGCTGAAGTTCCTAAAGCATTGGCAGAGGCTTTCAGAAACGGTAATCTAGGTGTTATGGATTACTATAATATGAACAATATTATTGCAGACACTAAAATGCGTGAAAACTTAGCAGATGGTGAATAGGAGTAGCTATGGACTCTATTTTGTCTTCAGTGCTATCCATCTTTTCGCATAATCCAATCTTTGTTTTAGGTATCATTGCGTACATTGCTTTTTCCATTATAAAAAATAAGAATACTGAAGAGTCTGAAGAGTATGATGAGTATGAAAGCTCTGGTGGCGGAACTTGGGAAGATATGGAGCGCGAATATGGCATCTCCATAGAACGCAAGGTAGATGAACCATCTATGGATGATTTATCTAAGGTTGATGACTTTTATGGGGACTCTTATGAAGATAAACCGATTGTAAATCAGCAACGAGAAGCTCCATCGCAAACTATGGAGGACATACATTTCAATGAAGAGGCTGCAGCAGCTCAACGAGATATTGAAGCCTTATCAATGAAAAGTTCCAGTAGCACTCCGAGTTATACTACCAGTAAGACTCGCTTAGATAGAGAAGCTGTTACGGGACCGACCTTAAGTGAAAGACTAGCTGAGTTTAAACGAGATAAAGCAGCTAAAGAGGGACAAGTTCTTGTTGAAAATGTAGGCATTACAACTGCGCCTACTGCTCTAGCTGCGACTTCAACTCGTGGGCGTAAATCTAATCATGCTTTAAAAGAGGGCATGAAATGGTCCATCATTTTAAGTAAACCTAAAGCTCTTGAACGTAGATACCGTTAATGAAGCAATCTATTTATAAGCGTATAAACTAATTATGGTTTTATTAGAACATAAATAATAACGGATTGTGCACTGATGTGGTATAGCAACCATACTGTCACATATCATAATGTGGGTCATATAATTACATATTGAAAGAGGTTCCTATTGGTCACCTATGTGACTATTAGGAACCTCTTTTTTATTGTTTTTTCCTAGTGAAACTTTCACAATAATAGGGGAAGGAGTTCGTTTATAAGGAAGGGCAAAATTATGTATCGAAATGTGCGTGTTATACCAAAACAGTTGTTGCACCAATTATATATAGAGAAACAATGGAGCGTTCGCGATGTGGCGGATTATTTTCAATGTAGTGTTGATACCATCATGCGGCGTATGAAAGCGTACGATATCGAACGGAGGCCTCTGAAGAAAGAAATCAATATGGTTCATGTACAAGCTTTGTATGAGACCGGTAAGTGGTCGCTCCATTCATTAGCAAAGCGTTATGATGTGTCTATTACGACGATGGCGAATCGCTTGAAGGAATATGGATTGGTTTGTCAGCAATCAAATAAAAACGTCTCTATAGATGTAGTACGTATATGTAGGGCTTATAAAAGTGGAAATAGTACAGATGCTATTGCTCGTATGTATGGTATATCGCGATGGAAAGTTCACCATGTATTGCGGCATATGGGAAATTGCTTACTTCCTAAAGCGCGAAAGCCTATGCGCGTAGAGGAGATGGCTTATTTATATATTCATCATCACATGAGTACAGATGACATTGGATTGGCTTATGGGATACGTGGTTCTACAGTGGCAATGTATTTGCGAGAGCAAGGTATAGAAATAAGGGCAAATACTCTTGATCTAGACGAAAATAAGATTAAAAAACTCCGTGCACAAGGTTATGGAGTTGCAAAGATTGCACAGGTGATGGGATGCTCTACCTCTGCTGTGCGAAAGCGTCTAGCTATGAAAAAATATATCTCTCCTTGATGTAGTGTGGTAGATACTATATACTTAAATTTATACAATGATGGGAGGAATATTATGCTCGAAATTATATCTGCTTTAACACCGTTTTTATTACTGGGCTTAGTGGCTGCTGGCTTATCTCGCCTTTCTGGAGTAGCCTTATCAATGGTTGTAGTACCAACCTTATTGATTTGGGGTGCCACTGCGGTTGACGTAATCGCTTTTATGTTGCTTTTTGTGGTGTACAACAACTTCACTATGGAAACACAAGATATTCGTTTAGATTATAAAGATCTTGCCTTATTCCCTAAATGGCGCCTGTGCATTCCCTTCATTTTGAGTTTGGTGAGTGCCTTCTTTGTTCCTGCTGCAGGCATTGCCGTTTTTATGGCTTGCTTTGTTTTAGAGTTATTGGCTACTGTGTATAAACGCATTCCTGAAAATAAACGGCCTCGTTTACAGCGTGTAATAGTGGCATCGATTTTGAGTGCCGTTGTAACAGCTGTAGGCGCCTATATAGGTCCTAAAATTCCTAGTGAATTCTACTTTGTCTGTGTAGGCTTAGCCATTTTAATCGTTACGGACTTTGCATGGTATGCCGGCAAGCATAGAGATGCGTTTAGAAGCGCATGGGATAGCATTTGGGCTGGTTTTAATATATTCTTAGGCATGTTTGGCGTAGAGGCTTCATATTATCCAGCTGCACTAACGCGATCCATTCCAAATCCAATGGATCGCATGTTGCCTATGGTTACTGTAGTAGGTGGCTATGCAGGCCTTATGGTAGTATTCGGCTTTTATAACATTTTTTCTATACCGTCTTTGATTACAGCTATTGGTGCTACTATAGGGATACGCCTCTTTGGTATGTATGAATTTCCTCGGAATGGCAGTTTCTCTTATTTGGCAATCGGTTTTGCCGTGGCTGCTGTAATTTGCTTGTATCTCGTATCTCCGACACCAGTTGGTTTTGATCATATTAATACCTTAGTTTCTCAACCAATTGGCCAATAATAATAGATAATGTAAGTCTATTGATATATTTTAATAAGTTCTTTAGTTGCTTTCACCTAGGAGCTAATTGGATTATAATGTGTGATATATCTCATATATTGTATTGAAAATTAAGTTCATATTAGAATGTGAAAGGAGTTGATGCTATATGGCAGAAACAATTGAAACAAGACCATTCCCTCCATTCTTACCAAAGAAGGCAACAGTCATGATGATGGGCACATTTCCTCCAGAACAATCAAAACGTGCTATGGAATTCCATTATCCAAATTTCCAAAATGATATGTGGCGTGTTTTTGGCCTCGTATTCTTTGATGAAAAGGATCATTTTAGAAATGGTGAGGAAAAAGCGATGGATCCTGAGAAGATTAAAGCCTTTTTGTCTGAAGCTGGAATTGCATCTTGTCCTACTGTTTTGAAAGCTATTCGCGAAAAAGGGAATGCATCTGATGCATTTCTTAAGGTCGTTGAACCAGTTCCACTTGCGGACGTACTGGAGCAAATCCCTGACTGTAAGCATATTGGTACAACAGGCGGCAAGGCTACGGAGATTTTATTGAGCCTTTTACCAGAAAAGGTTAAATTACCTAAAACTGGTGAAACAATTCCTTTTGTATTTAATGGTCGGGAATTGACATTGACACGTTTGCCATCTACATCACGTGCCTATCCGTTGAGCCTACCGAAAAAGGCTGAAGCGTACAAGAATTTCTTCAAAGCTTGTGGTCTAAAAACAAAATAAATATTTAAAGTAGCACCTTTAATAGTTGGCTTTGAGTCTTTTGGTCTCATCTGTCGCTATTGAAGGTGTTTTTATATCGTAAAAATATATGAGGTATTAAAATGGAAATTAATGCATATTTATTGTGAATATGTAGTTTATTATAAATAAAATTGATGAGATATATAATATTTTAATTCTTGTTTTTTATAATGAGAGGTTTATAATTAACCGTTGTCGCAAACTGGTTGACAATAATTTAAAAAATGGAGTTGATAATATGGATAAGGCTAAGGAGGCCTTGTGGACAAAATCCTTTGTCCTTGATACTTTGATTAATTTCTTAGTATTTTTAATTTATTATTTATTAATCGTTATTATTGCGGTTGTAGCAAAAGATAATCTTCATGCTACGGCTAGTCAAGCGGGACTTGCTGTTGGTATATATATTATTGGCACCGTTGTAGCCCGTTTGTTGGCAGGGCGGTTTATCAGTATCCTAGGGTGTCGCAAGATGCTCTATTTAGGGTTATTGATTTACTTGATTTCAACGGCTATGTATTTCTACACACCTAATTTACTAATGCTTGATAGTGTTCGTTTCTTAAATGGTTTTGCTTATGGTATTACATCTACTGCTACAAGTACTATCATTGCTGCTATTATTCCTACGTCACGCCGTGGGGAAGGGATTAACTATTATGGCTTATCTACCTCTCTTGCCGCTGCAGTAGGGCCATTCTTAGGTATCTTGATGCTTCATAGTCTTGGTTATGATTTTATCATCGCATTCTGTGTTGCACTTATCATCCTTTGCGGTATTGGCTCTGTCATCATGAAATTTAATGAACCTAAACTTGGTATCGAATCAGAAGCACATAAGGGTATTAGAATCTCGGACTACATTGAACCACGGATGAATTCAATCAGTCTTGTTTCTATTCTAGTCGGCTTTGCCTACTCTGGTGTTATTGGCTTTATGGCAGCCTACACAAAAGACCTAGATCTTATTATGGCGGGCACCTTCTTCTTTGTTGTATATGCTGTAGTTATTACTATAACAAGACCATTGCTTGGTATTGTGTTTGATATGAAGGGTGAAAACTTCGTTCTTTATCCTTGTTTTGTATCCTTAGCACTTGGTATTTTCTTATTATCCATCGCCCACTCTACATGGCTTGTGCTTTTATCGGCTGTGTTTGTTGGCCTTGGATATGGTACATTTATGTCCAACGGACAAGCTGTTACTGTTAAAATAGTACCTGTTCATCGTATTGGTGTTGCCACATCCACATACTTCATTGCCTTGGACATGGGGCTAGGCTTTGGCCCCTATATTTTAGGCGCTGTTAAAGAGGTTGTAGGTTATACTAGTATGTTCCATGTAAGCGTTGTTGTGGCGCTCCTTGCACTAGTTGCTTATTATTTATTATATGGTCGTTATGTGGGGACTGAAAGAGATCTTTCTTTAAAAGCTCGCGCTGAAGAGGAAGAAATTAGAAATCGTAAGCGTAATAATAAGCTTGCGTAATATGTAAATTAAAAGGACTATACGAACCTAGGCTCGTATAGTCCTTTTTGTTATCTACTACTGCTTTGCTAATGCTATTATTTTTCAATATTTACAATATTAACGATAACTTCAACCGCTTTTTTCATATCATCGATACATGCAAATTCATGACGGCCATGTAGGTTTTCTACACCTGTAAAAATATTGGGTGTAGGAATGCCCATGAAGGAGATTTTGGATCCATCTGTGCCACCGCGAATAGGATCACAAATAGGTGTAATCCCAGCTTTTTCCATAGCTGCTTTGGCTACATTTACACATTCCATATTATCTTTGATGATATCGTACATGTTGTAGTATTGGTCTTTTACAGATACTTCACATACTTCACGACCATATATTTCGTTCAATGTTTGACCTGCTTGTAAGAAGAATGCTTTTTTGGCTTCGAATAGTTCTTTGTCATGGTCGCGGATAATGTAGTTCATTTTACCGGTATCTACTTGTGTTTCCATGCTCATGAGCATAAAGAAACCTTGGCGCCCACAGGTGTACTCAGGAACAGCTGCTCCTGGCAATAAAGCGTCAAATTGCATAGCTAGTTTAGCACAGTTGATCATAATGCCCTTGGCTGTGCCTGTGTGAACAGAAACGCCTTTCAGGGTAACGGTACCGCCAGCTGCATTAAAGGTTTCGTATTCAAGTTGGCCCAGACTTTCACCATCAATAGTGTAAGCATAGTCTACAGGGAATTGTTTAACATCGAAGTGGTCTGCACCAGTACCAATTTCTTCGTCTGGACCGAAAGCACACATGATTTTACTATGTTTGATTTCTGGATGAGCTACGAGGTAGGTGAGTGCTTCCATGATTTCACAGATACCAGCCTTGTCGTCACCACCGAGGAGTGTTAAACCGTCGGTTACAACTAAGGACTTGCCAATGTAATTTTTTAGATTTGGAAAGTCGGCACGTCGGGTGAAGATTTGGTGTTCTTTATTGAGGCAAATATCACTACCATCATAGTTTTCTACGATACGAGGTTTAATATTTTCTGCATTATAATCAGCTGTATCCATATGGGCAATGAAGCCGATGGAAGGAGCTTTCTCATCAGTGTTAGCATGTAATGTGCCGATGACAAAACCATTTTCACGATTATAAATAACCTCATCTAAACCTATTGCCTTTAAATCGGGAACGAGCACATTCGTAGCAAAGTCTACTTGAGTTTGAGTACTAGGAATGGTTGTACTTTCCTCATTAGACCGTGTATTTATGCTCGTATAGCGTACAAAACGTTCGACCATTGATTCCATAATGAAGCCTCCTCGTAAGTAAACATACGTGTTATACAGGGCAGTATACGATACCGTTACATAATAGAGATTCTTAATATACTTTCATTGTAGAACAGGGACGCCAAAAATGCAAAATAATTATTTATAGGGGGTGTGTTGTTTTATTCGCATAGTGCATAGAAAACCATTGAACCATGTGTAGTACCGTGTTAGTATAAAGGTGAATAGTTATACGTTTGTACTTTTTCTGTGAGGAGGTTTTACTATGTCGGACGAGGTTCGTTCCATTCCACCCATAGAACCGGTGTTAGATCCTAAGAAAGATTACGTAGAGATTAACTCATATGTAGTCTTCTGGGGCTTGTTCTATGCGGCAGTTTTCACACTGGCTGTTGGCTATTTATGTTTGAAAATCGGTCAAACAGTAGATGCCTTTGCGCCAGTATCTGTACTTGCTATGGGTACAGCAGTTATTTTAAAGCGGCAAAATGCTTTTGCCGAAACGGTACACATTCAAGCTATCGCTAGTTCTAGTACGAACACATTAGCAGGGGCTATGTTCTTCTTGCCAGCTCTTTACATCTGGAATGTAACAGATGTATCCTTTGTACAAATGGCGATTCCTATCATTCTTGGCGGCGTTTTAGGTGTTTTATTATGCGTTATGTTCCGTCGCTATTTCGTTGAGGAAATGCACTATGTGTATCCGTTCCCAAGTGGTCGTGCTGCAGCGGAAGTATTGATGAGTAATGAGGGGAGCAAAGCAAAACTTATGCTTGGCTCTGGTTTAATTGCTCTCGTGTATGACTTTATTCTTAATAGTTTAGGGTGGTGGCAAGAGGTTATTCGCACTGCTACCTTTAAGTGGGGGGCAGCCCTTGCAGATCAAACTAAGCTAACCGCAGCGGTAGATACTGATGCAGCATTGCTTGGCCTTGGTTATTTCACGGGCCTTCGCTATGCGGCTATCATTGCAGCCGGTTCCTTCTTCTCTTGGTTTGTATGTATTCCGATTGTGTACTATTTAGCGCCTGAACATATCATGCAAATTGGCGGCCATGCAGTTCCATTAGGGGAGGCCCCAATTCGTAAGGTATTCCTTGATTATGTTCGTCATATTGGTATCGGCATGCTCGCTATGGCAGGCATCATCGGTCTAATTACAATGTCTAAAGTGGTAGCAAATGTTGTTAAAAATGCAGTGCTTGACATCTTTAGTTCTAAAACTGTAGATGTTAATTTGCTTCGTACACAACGTGACGTACCTACATCTTGGATTGGTGCTGGCATCTTGTTATGTACAGTTTTATTTGCAGCATATTTCCATTTTATGTATGCTGAAAGCTTCGGACAAACAATTGTAGCGTTCTTAATCGTTCTTATTATGTCCTTCCTATTGTCTGTAGTGGGGATTAGCTCCATCGCTTATACAGGTACAGAACCAGTTTCAGGTATGACAATCTTTATGATTATCATCTCCGCTGTATGCTTAACCGCAGCAGGTATGACTGGTAAGGTCGGCATGATTGCGGTCCTCATGATGGCATCTTTTATCGGTACTACTATTGGGATGGCTGGTAACTTCATGTCTGAGCTTAAGGTGGCACATATGACAGGTGCTACACCTAAGAAAATGGAACAATGGCAAATCGTTGGTACTATTCTTTGTGCCGTACTTTCTGTAGGTGTTATGATTCTTTTGAATGATGCTTATGGATTTGTAGGAGATCATGCATTAAATGCACCTCAAGCGAACGCTATGGCTGCCATCATTGAGCCAATGATGACTGGTGGTAGTGCTCAATGGCCTCTATACATGGCTGGCGCATTATTTGCAATCATCTTGTGGATGGTAAGAGTTCCACCGTTGGCATTTGCCTTGGGCACATACTTGCCAATGGAAATTAATACACCATTACTTATCGGAGGTTTGATTGCGTATCTTGTACAAAATAGTACAAAAGACAAAGAATTGGCAGATCTTCGCTTCTCCAAAGGTAGTACAATTGCCTCTGGTCTCGTAGCTGGTGGTGCTATTGGCTCCTTGTTTAGTGCAGTGCTTCGTATTGCAGGTGTTGATGTATTTGCTCAAGCTTGGGTAGAAACACCTGAAGCGACATATCTCAGTATCGTAATGTATTTATTACTCTGTACGTTCTTGTACAAGGTAGCTATGTATATAAAAGCTAAACATGCTAAATAAATTACATACTATATATCCTAAATGAATTGAATAGCTTATTTATTCTATAAATAACCAGGAATCCTCCATTTTGGAGATGACCGCCTTTATCAAGTTTCATCTATGCTTGGTAAAGGCGGTCTTTTTATATACTTAGGAATGTTATTTTCGATATAGCTAAAAACTATATCAATTCAATACCTATTGGTATAGTTGGATTTGTTGACCCTTACTATATCGAATGTTATCATAAAACTATAATACCTTTAGAGGTATTATTTTTATTATGCTCATAAGTGTAAGTATAAATATATTAGTTAATTAAGGAAAAATCTGTTTCTAGATAGAACGGAGAGAAGTAAGGGTAATAATATGAAATTTAAGAAAATAGCAGCTCTATTAGGGGCTTTCACTATTGCTAGTAGTTTATTAATCGCTGGCTGTGGTAATGCGGGTAATAGTCAGAAGACATGGCGCGTAGGTACTGATGCGACCTATGCACCATTTGGTTTTAAAGACAAAGATAGTGGTAAATTAGCTGGATTTGATATTGATATTATCAATGCGATTGCAAACGAAGAGGGCATAGAAGCAGATATTCAAAATCTAAACTTTGATGCGCTTTTACCAGCATTACAAAGTAACACCATCGACATCGCTATTTCGGATATGACTATTTCTGAAGAACGTGCAAAATCCGTTGATTTTAGTAAACCGTACTATATTGCAGGTAATGGTCTCGTTGTAAACATTGATAACACCAATATTAATAGCTTTAAGGATCTAGAAGGTAAACGCATTGGTGTATCCATCGGCTCTACTGGTGCAGAGATTGCTAGCAAGATTCCCAATGCCGATGTACGTCAGTTTAATATTATTGTCGATGCGTTCTTAGAATTGCAAAATAAAGGCGTCGATGTAGTTATCAATGATACACCAGTAAACGAATATTATGTTAATGGTAAGGGCAAAGGTATCGCAAAGGTTACTGGAGAGGACTATGATGCGGCACCACTAGGTATTGCTGTGAAAAAAGGTAATACAGAGTTGCTTAACAAAATCAATGATGGCTTGGCTAAGATCAAAGCAAATGGTAAATACGCAGAAATTTATAAGAAATGGTTTGGTAAGGAACCTCCAGCAGAGGTATTAAAATAGTTTGTAGATAGTACCAGAACGTATTATTTGATATAATATGCTAGGTAAGCCTCGTGTTATATGAGGTATGTATAGAATGGGTGATATGATGGCTAAACGAAGTGCATTTTTAGATATTATTAAGGAAAAGGGCGCCCTCGTCTTGGATGGAGCTTTAGGGACCGAATTAGAGCGTTATGGCTGTGATATTCAACATAAGTTGTGGTCTGCTAAGGTTCTCATGGATCAGCCAGATATCATCAAGAAAATACATATTTCTTATTTAGCTGCGGGTGCCGATATCATTCAAAGCTCTGGCTATCAAGCGACAGTAGCAGGCTTTAAAGGTTTAGGTTATGGAACGGAAGAAGCGATAGAGCTCGTTAAACTATCTGTTCGTTTAGCCGTGCAAGCTCGTAATGAGTTTTTAGAAGCAAAGGCGAGTGGGGCGCTTACATTGCGTGGTATTACGCTTGGTGAAGAGACTCCTGAGGGGGTTAGATATTTTTCTGAAGGTGCTTTACCTAAACCGTTGGTGGCAGCCTCTGTAGGACCTTATGGCGCTTTCTTGGCTGATGGCTCTGAATACCGTGGTTATCCTGATGTGCAAACAGAATATCTAGAGATATTCCATATTCCACGGCTAGCATTATTTTGCGAAGAACATCCAGACATATTATCCTTCGAAACTATACCGTCTTATGCTGAAGCGATTGCTATTGCGAGAGCTATGTCTGATCCATTTACATCAAAAGGTATTCCCGGATGGATTGCTTTTTCCTGTAAAGATGGGCACCATGTTTCTAGTGGTGAAACCATTATTAAATGTGCACAAATGATCGACAAGGTACATCCTATTACGGGGATTGGCATTAATTGTACCAAACCGGAATATGTAGAATCATTGATAAAAGATATCCGTACTGTTACAGATAAACCGATTGCTGTATATCCTAATCTTGGTGAAAGCTATGATAGTAAAACTAAAACTTGGTATGGCGATGCTGCATCATTTGTAGACTACGTTGAGGTATGGCGAAAAGCTGGAGCTGAAATCATTGGTGGCTGTTGTAGAACAACACCTGAAATTATCGGTGATATTGCAAAGAAAATTCACAACTAATATAGTGTGATATACAAAAAGCTATTCGAGTATAATTCGCATAGCTTTTTCTTTATATGCAAATAAAAAAGCAGTGCGAAAGCACTGCTTTTACTATGGCGGAGAGACAGGGATTTGAACCCTGGGTACGGGATAACCGCACACATGATTTCCAATCATGCTCCTTCAGCCGCTCGGACACCTCTCCATGTATTCTGTTGTGTAACAGGTACTTGTATAGTATATGAAAAAGTTAGATTTATGTCAAGCAAAAAAATAGTAGAATTATCGCATATTTACAAGGCTTTTAAAATATAGTATTTGAGCTCAATAAATGGATATAAACCAAAAAACATAGCCTGGTTTTAGGCGTATAAAATCTGGTATATAAAAAGAAAAAGCCACCTAAATAGGCGGCTCTTGTATTAGAATACGTCTTTAATTTCAGCAGCTTCAATGGACGCTTTGATATCGTCTGCCATTTTTTCAATTAATGGAAGATCTTCTTCTTTCAAAGAGGATTTGATATCTAGTGGTTCAGAAACGATTTCAATGTCTTTGAAGTCATTTTCGAAATGGGAAACCATTGTTTTCATCGCAGCGGAAGCCCAAGAGTGGTTACCGATGATGGATACCTTATGGTTTTGGAAGTTAAGGGCTTTTAATTCATGGATAAAGTTTTCCATAGTAAGGTATAGATTCAAGTTATATGTAGGTGCGATAGTTACCAAGTTAGTATATTTCCAAGCATCGGAGATGATGTAGGAAGCATTTGTTTTGGAAACATCGTAAATTTTGATATCTGTAACACCACGTTTGGAGAGTTGTTTAGCCAATTGTTGAGCAATAGCACGAGTATTGCCGTACATGGAACCAAAAGCGATAACAACACCTTTTTTCTCAGCAGTATAGCTGGACCAATGTAAGTATTTGTGCGTGATATATTGGATAGATTCAGGGGTGCGCCAGATTGGACCATGAAGTGGAGCAATGCGTTTGATATCAAGGCTAGAAATTTTGCGAAGCGCATTTTGTACTTGTGGTCCGTATTTACCAACGATATTTGTATAGTAACGGCGAGCTTCTTCTTCGTATGTAGCTACGAAATCGGTTTGATCAGCAAAGATATTACCATTAACTGTACCGAATGTACCGAAAGCATCTGCAGAGAACAATGTGCCTGTAGATTTTTCGTATGTACAAGTTACTTCAGGCCAGTGAACCATAGGCATAGTGTAAGAAACCAAAGTATGTTTACCTAAACAGATTTCATCGCCTTCTTTAATTTGATGGTATTGTTCTGGTTTTGGAGTGTTATAGAATTGTTCAAACATGCGGAATGTTGTAGCATTACCTACCATTTTACAATTTGGATATCGTTCCAATGTTTCCAATAATGTTTGGCAATGATCAGGCTCCATATGGTTTACGACGATGTAATCAAGTTCACGACCATTTAAGAGGTGAGTCAAGTTGTCGAAGTACTCTTCACGAATTTCAGCATCTACAGAGTCTACCACACAAGTCTTTTCATCGTCGATGAAATAGCTGTTATAGCTAACACCATTTGGAATAGGAAATAAGTTTTCGAAACGTTCTGTTGTCCAGTCATTACTACCAATCCAGTAGATATTATGAGTCATTTTCTGAGCACAATGCATAATAAAATCCTTTCTTAACCCACACTAGGTATGTATAGCTTTACATGAGAACTCATGTCTGTAAATATAGTATCAATTTATAATACTAATATTTTCGAAAAAAATCAATATTGAAAAAGCCTACTTGAAGAAGTAGGCTTTCACATGAAAGTTCATAGTGACCAATTATTTGAAGTATTTTACACCAGATGTAAAGATTGGCATTTCTAATTGGCCAGGAATATTTTTGCTAATACCGGCGCCACAGCGTTCGGAGTGTGCCATTTTGCCGAATACGCGACCATCAGGGCTATAAATACCTTCGATAGCAGCTACAGACTGGTTAGGATTGAAGCGACTATCCATGGAGGCGATACCATCAAAGTCTACATATTGTGTAGCAATTTGGCCAGTTTTATTGAACTCCAACACTTGTTGAGGAGACGCTATAAAGCGACCTTCGCCGTGAGAAATTGGTACTGTGTAAATTTCTCCAGCTTTAGCATCACTCATCCAAGGGGATTTTGTGGAAATAACTTTCGTATTAACCATGCGAGATAAGTGACGACCAATAGTATTGTATGTCAATGTAGGATGATCTGCAGTTAACGTTTCAATATGTCCACCAGGTAATAAGCCTAACTTGATGAGCGCTTGGAAGCCGTTACAAATACCTAATACAAGGCCATCTTGTTTGTACAAGAGGTTTTCTAAACCTTCTGCAAGGTATGGGTTGCGGAAGAGGGTGGCTATGAATTTACCAGAACCATCCGGCTCATCACCGGCACTGAAACCTCCTGGGAACATAAGAATTTGAGACTCTGCTAATTTAGCTTTGATTACGTCGATAGATTCTTTTAATTGTTCTGGAGTTTGGTTGCGGATAAGCACGATATCTGTTTCTGCACCAGCCCGTTCAAAGGCGCGAGCAGAGTCAAATTCGCAGTTTGTGCCAGGGAATACTGGAATGAGAACTTTTGGTTTGGCACCTAGGGAGGCGCTGCGAGGTTTAGCGTGTTGATCATGAATATAAGCGACTGCTTCACCAAAGCCGTTTGGTGCATGCATAGGGAAGATATCGTTTAGAGGTGCTTCATAAGCAGCTTGTATTTCTTTGAGAGAAACAGATTGTCCTTCCCATTCGATAACAGGTGTGGCTTGGGTTACACCGATAACTTTCACATCAGGTAACTCTAAAAGATAATTAACAGCCGTAATATCTACTTCAACGATGAAGGAACCAAGAGCTGGTTGGAAGATACCACGTTCAGCGTATTTATCGAATTTAACACCAATATTGTTGCCAAGGGCCATTTTAGTGACTGCTTCAGGAATGCCGCCTTGATCAACTACATAGGCAGAGTAAACGCGACCTTTTTCAATTTGTTCTTGTAGTGTATCGCAGTTTTCTTTGAATCGATCCCAATCAGGGGTGTCATCGTATGTACGAGGTACATCGAAGAATACGAGGCGGTGATCTACACCTTTAAGGTCTTGGCTCACAATATTATCTACATGAGCTGTACCAACCGCAAAGGATACGAGGGTAGGAGGAACTGTAAGGTCCATAAAAGTACCGCTCATAGAATCTTTACCACCAATAGCGCCGATTTCAAGTTCTTTTTGTGCTTTATAAGCACCAAGTAAAGCTGCTACTGGCTTACCCCAAGATTCTTTAGAATTGAGGCGTTCGAAATATTCTTGTAATGTTAAGTATGCATCTTCACGACGACCGCCAAGAGCTACTAATTTTGCTACAGATAAAAGCACTGCATATTGCGCACCATGATAAGGGCTCCATGCAGATAACTCAGGCACAAAAGCGTGAGTCATAATACTCGCCGTTGTAGTTTCACCGTTTAGAACCGGTAATTTAGCAACCATGCCTTGGGTAGGCGTTTTTTGGAATTTGCCACCGAATGGCATGAGGACTGTATTGGCACCCACAGTGCTGTCAAAGCGTTCTGCTAAGCCTTGTTGGGATGCTGCATTTAAATCGGATACGGCTGCGAGCCATTTTTCCTTGAAGTTATCTGCACTAGCAGAACCACGTAAGAAGTAGGATCGATCTACTGGAGCTTTTACGATAGCTTCTTGTTGTTGACTAGCACCATTTGTATTTAAAAAGTCGCGGCTAATATCTACAATTGTTTCGCCATTCCAGTTCATGATGAGGCGATTTGTATCAGTTACCTCTGCCACAACTGTACACTCCAGGTTTTCTTCGTCGCAGTATGCTTTGAACGCCTCTACATCAGAAGCAGCGATGACACAGGCCATGCGTTCTTGGGATTCAGAGATGGCTAACTCTGTACCATCGAGGCCAGCATATTTTTTAGGGACTAAGTCGAGATTGATTGATACACCATCAGTTAGTTCACCGATAGCAACAGATACACCACCTGCACCGAAGTCATTACAACGTTTGATAAGTGTCGTTACTTCGCCACGACGGAATAAGCGTTGGATTTTGCGCTCTGTAAGAGCATTGCCTTTTTGTACTTCTGCACCGCATGTGGATAGAGAGTCAACGGTATGTTCTTTAGAGGACCCTGTAGCACCACCACAGCCATCACGGCCAGTTTTACCACCTAGCAATACTACCACATCGCCTGCAACTGGTACCTCACGACGAACTTGGTTGCGAGGTGCAGCACCGATAACTGCGCCGATTTCCATGCGCTTTGCTACGTAGCCAGGATGGTAATATTCTTTTACTTCACCTGTAGCAAGGCCGATTTGGTTGCCGTAAGAGGAGTAACCACGAGCTGCTTCTTGGGTGATCTTTCTTTGTGGTAATTTGCCTTCCAATGTATCTTCAAGTCTTGTATGTGGATCGCCAGAGCCTGTGATGCGCATAGCTTGGTATACGTAGGCGCGACCGCTCAATGGGTCGCGAATACAACCACCTAAGCAGGTAGCTGCGCCCCCAAATGGTTCGATTTCAGTAGGGTGGTTATGGGTTTCGTTTTTGAATAGTAACAACCATTCTTCAGTCTTGCCATTTACATCGACAGGGATGATGATTGTACATGCATTGATTTCATCAGATTCATCGAGATTTGTAAGTCCTCCAGCGTGGCGCAATTCTTTTACAGCCAATGTAGCCATGTCCATGAGGGAGCGAGCTTTTTTCTTAGTCGTGTAGAGCTCAGCACGGCCTTCCATATATTCTTCGAAGGCTTCCTTTATAGAACCGGTGAAGCGGCTGTCTTCAATGGTAATATCTGTTAACTCGGTCATAAAGGTAGTGTGACGGCAATGGTCAGACCAATATGTATCGAAGAGGCGAATTTCTGTAATCGTAGGATTGCGGTGTTCCACCTCTGCGTATTGTTGTCTAATCATTTGAAGGTCTGCTAATGTCATAGCAAGACCGTAGTTTTTGATGAGAGCTTCTAAATCATCATTGCTCATCGTAGTAAAGCCATTGATTGTTGCCACCGGTTTTGGATCTTCTAAATCGAGAGCTAAGGTATTTGGTACGTCAAGGCTCGCTTTGCGGGAATCAACAGGGTTAATGTAGTAGGCCTTAATGACATTTTCTTGTTCTTTTGTAAAGGTGCCTTCGATAGCATATACGCGAGCACAACGCACGATGTGGCCGGATGTAAGTGTGAGCATAGAAATACATTGCTCTGCGCTATCAGCACGTTGATCGTATTGACCTGGCACATATTCAACAGCAAATACAAAGCCTTGTACACTTGGAATTTTTTCTAATACAGTATCTACAGGAGGTTCAGAAAAAATTAAATTTTTAGCAGACTCTAGATCTTTTGCATCTAAATTTTCGATGTCGTATCGCTCATAGATAGTCACATCTGTAGCAGGCATAGATAATTCCTGTTGTAAGGTTTGTAACATGCGTTGCGCTTCTAGGTTGAAAGATTCTCGTTTTGTTACGAATAATCGTTGTATAGCCATTGTAGCCTCCTGTAATGTATATAATTCCCTATGGGATATTGACAAATTAAGTATAGTCGGTCTAGACTTATAAGTAAAGATAATCTTACTAATGAAAAGATTAGAAATACTAATAAATATGAAGAGCTCATGAAGGTCATAAGACCTAACTTTCATGAAGATTTCTACATATTCATTATATATTGAGAGTCTATAGTTATAATAGGGTAATGATATGTGTATTTAAAAGTAAGAAGTTACTATTAGTATATAACAGAGGTGAATAAAATGGCAGTATCTGCAGATTTATATAGAACCTTTCTAGGGGTAGGCTTATATTTATCTTTTTCCCGTGCCGCAAAAGAATTAGGCGTGTCCCAATCCGCCATCAGTCAAAGTATTAAACAATTAGAAGGAGAACTTAATATGCCTCTCTTCGTGCGTACTACAAAATCTGTAGGGTTCACGCCAGAAGGTAAAGAATTGTTTGATACGGTAGCTAAAGCTTTCTCCATTCTTGATAATGGTGTTACCCAATTACAAGAACGGGTTAGTCAAGCTTATGAAAGTTTAAATTTGGCTGCCACAGATACTTTGTGTCGCCATTTCCTATTGCCTTATTTCCACAAATGGCAATTACAAGAAAGTGAAATTGGCTTACATATCATTAATCGTCCGTCTCCTGATTGTGTAGAATTAGTACTCAATAAAGAGGCGCAATTAGCCGTGGTTAATGATTATGAGGGCTTGAGAGATAATCCTCAGCTAGAGGTAACTACGCTAGCTACCATTCAAGATGTCTTTGTTGGCGGTCCTGACTATAAAGGGGCAGGATTCTTTGATCAAGGGCGCCTTCTTAACGAGCCTATTTTACTTTTGCATAAAGGCTCTGCTAGTCGTACATTCTTTGACGATGTAACACATGGTGCTTGTCGTAAGCCTCGCTTTGAATTGGGTAGCGTCGATGTATTACTAGATCTTGTAGAAATCAACATGGGTATTTCCATGTTACCTAATCATGTGGTACAACAAAAAATGCAAGAAGGGACTATTGTGCGCATCGATACAGATATTCCGGTACCAACACGCGACATTGTGCTTGTACGTTCTCGCTTGGTTCCTCAATCTGAAGGGGCTGCAAGATTTACGTCCTTACTAGTTAATCGTGAAAGTACTCGAGATAAAGTTTTATAAGAAAAAGACATGTTTAAAGACATACTTTAGGAAACTTTCTTAAAGTGTGTCTTTTTATATATTAGTGTAAGTTTTGCCGTGCTATATTATATTCTTATAAAGCAGTTGAGTTATATAATTCATATACAAAATATTTAAGTCATATTTGCAATGACATTTATGGGTTATATTATAAGACTTTTACTAGATATAGGTTGACCCTAAGGGGTTGTTTACGTTAAAATTTAAAGATAGTTATGCGGAGGTATGAGCACATGGAATTATTAAAAGAACGCATTCGTGAAGAAGGGATTGTCCTCAATAATCGGGTGCTAAAAGTAGATGGTTTCTTAAACCATCAAATCGATCCACAATTGTTTAAGGCAATTGGTAAAGAAATCGCGGATCGTTACCGTGATGCAGGTGTACAACGTATTGTTACCATCGAAGCATCTGGTATTGCGTTGGCGTTGATGGCCGCGCTTGAACTGGACGTGCCATTGGTATTTGCGCGTAAGAAAAAATCCATCCTTATGGTAGATGATGTATATCATAGTGTTGTGTACTCTTATACAAAAGAAGAGAATTATGATATCACTATTTCTAAAAAATTCTTGCCAGCTGGTGAAAAAGTGTTGATTATTGATGACTTCTTGGCATCTGGCGAGGCTGCTATGGGCCTTGCTAAATTGGTTCAAGACGCAGGTGATGAAGTGGTAGGAATGGCGATTGCTATCGAGAAATCCTTCCAACCTGGTCGTGAACGCCTCGAAAATGCGGGCTACCGTGTAGAGTCTTTAGTTCGCATTAAAGAATTCAAAGATAATGGTTGTGTGTTTATCGAAGACTAATTAGTCTGATTATTGTTTGAGGGAATTATGAATAAAAAAGCAGAAAAATTCGACTTACTCGTTGCTGATCTTAACAAAGGCGGCAACACTTGGTTTACTAAGGAAGAAATGACAGACAATCTTAATACAGTTGTATATCATGGTCGTTTGGATGTTCATGACCATAGCCTACCTGTGTTCATCGTTGTAGACGACTCCGCGTTCACTTATGCACGCATTGCTATCACAACAACATCTATTGATGAAAAAGTGATTCCTGCCGTGTTGAAAGAGCTTAACACGTTAAATCAAGATTATAAAGTGTCAAAATATTATGTGAGCGTTGAAGACAATAATATTTATATGGATGTGTCTATGCCATGTTTAAATGAACAATTTGATCCTACTGTAGTAGTAAATCTTTTGCTCGAAGTAATTCAACCGCATTTAGATGCTGTACATAAAGATATTCTTAAAGTAGCTGGTTTAGCTTAATAGAGGTTGTTATGAATCCTAAATCCTTATTATTTGATAAGTTCTTGAAAGAAGAAGAAATCATATCTTTTGAACGGAAGGATTTTGATGATGAAGACGGTACAGTAGTATATCGTTCTTATATCAAATCCCCATTATGGGATATGCCTTTGTTTGTCATTCTCGATAACAGTATTTATAGCGTGATTCGTTTAGTGTTGGGCCCTGAAAAGGTAACGGCACAAAATATGAACGCTTTGAATGCCTTGATCAATCGGGATAATGCGACGTATAAAAATTACAAACTATATATTGATGAACAAGATTCTAGTTTATACTTGGATTGTGTATATATGTGTGGTGATGATGCGTTCGAGCCGGCATTGATGTATGCGTTGATGTCTTCTATTGTAGATTATATTCCTGAATCTGTAGGTGAATTGAAAGCTGCCTTTGAAAGTGGTACTCACTAATCAATAATAGATACAAGTTAAGTGGTCTAATGTTCGGAATTATGAAAAGCGGATAACCTGTTTATAAATGGGTTATCCGCTTTTTTATATGGATAAGCAAAACCATACAAATATTATGATTGATAGAATAAATTTATGCTGTTATAAGATTGCAAAGACAGTATTCTATTTTGCAGATTTATTTAAGCTTAATTTATATGATGCAATCTACCTTTTTATAATAGTTCGGAATGTAACGAATAATAAAAATATTTAATAAAAAAATATTCGAAAATAGTATTGATTTTGTAAATGTTAGGTGTTACAATTTGAGTACAAGAAGGAGGTAGCGCCGTGAACTATGCAAATCAACAAATTCAAAGCAAGTCTACGGAGGCTACTTGTGCGCATTTGTCCCAGTCTGTTTCGGCTGGGCTTTTTTATTAGGAGGATCTATGAAGGTCGGTATTATCATGGGCAGCAAGTCTGACCTGGACACAATGAAAAAAGCATCTGCCGTACTTGATGAATTTAACATTCCCTATGAAATGGTTATTGCCTCAGCTCATCGTACCCCAGAGGCTGTAAAGAATTTTGTTACACGACTTGAAGGTGAAGGAGCTATTGCTTTTATTGCTGGTGCAGGCGCAGCGGCTCACCTACCTGGTGTGGTGGCGAGCTTCACTACACTACCTGTTATCGGCATCCCACTTAATGCAACCGCATTAAAAGGTATTGATTCTCTACTTGCTATTGTACAAATGCCATCTGGCATGCCTGTAGCAACTATGGCTGTAGATGGTGCTAAAAATGCAGCGCTCTTTACAGTACAAATTGGAGCAGCTTTCAATAAAGACCTGAAAGAACAATATCAACAATATCGTAAAGATATGGCTGAAAAAGTCTTAGCAGACAATGCAGAATTACAAGGTGCTATTCATATTTAATCATATAAATCATCGGCGATTAAATATTGGTTAAGAAAAACAGTTTATTTAGATATCTATTACATAGTTTGTATCATTAATTTATGATAAAGGAGAAAGATCATGGCTAACATCGATTTGGAAAAATTAACATTATTGTACGAAGGTAAAGCAAAACAAGTATATGCAACAGATAACAAAGATGAGTACATCGTTCATTACAAAGATGATGCCACTGCATTTAATGGTGAAAAACATGACACCATCCTTGGTAAAGGCGTATTGAATAACAAAATTTCCTCTTTCTTCTTTGAATTGTTGAAAAAAGAAGGCGTACCAACTCATTTCGTTCGTCGTGAAGATGATCGCAACCAAACAGTACTTACATTGAAAATAGTTCCTCTTGAAGTTATCGTTCGTAATATTGCGGCTGGCTCTATGGCTAAACGCTTTGGCATTGAAGAAGGTACACCACTTAAACATCCAATTCTTGAATTCTGCTATAAAAACGATGAACTAGGCGATCCATTTGCCAATGAATCCCAAATCACAGCACTTGGTTGGGCTACTCAAGAGCAACTTGACGTAATTTCTACAATTACTTTAAAGGTAAATGATATATTGAAGAAATTTTTGGCTACTAAAAATGTGACCCTTGTAGATTTCAAGGTAGAATTTGGTACCCATAATGGTGAAGTTTTATTGGGTGATGAAATTTCTCCTGATACATGCCGTTTCTGGGATGCTACAACTGGTGAAAAACTCGACAAAGACCGTTTCCGTCGAGATCTTGGTAATATTGAAGAAGCATATAAGGAAATGTTATTCCGTCTTACAGGTGAGCGTGCCTAATAGGGGGGAAGATGAACTACGATTCTGTTTTTGATAAATGGCACGAAGAGTGTGGTGTGTTCGGCATCTATGATAGGACAGTTGATGTAGCACGCTATGTATATTGGGGGCTATTTGCTCTCCAACATCGTGGTCAAGAAAGTGCGGGCATTGCTGTTACCGATGGTCATGATGTAGAACTGAAAAAAGGCATGGGCTTGTTGACCGAGGCTATCAAAGAATTACCATCTTTGCCAAGCTATATGGGGACTGGTCATGTGCGGTACTCTACGACCGGGTCCAATAATCCGCGTAATATCCAGCCTTTGGTTATTCACTACCAAGGCGGTCAAATTGCGGTGGCTCACAATGGAAACTTAACGAATGCCTTATCTATTCGAAAACGTCTTGAAGCCGATGGTTCCATCTTTCAAACGACGATGGATTCTGAGGTTATCGTAAACTTGATAGCCCGTTCTAAAGCAGAAACACAAGCGGAACGGATTGCCGATGCGGCGCGTCAAATTGAAGGGGCGTTCTCTTTAGTGATTACTACGAACGACTCTTTAGTAGGTATACGAGACCCTCAAGGATTTAGACCACTTTGTTTAGGTAAAACTGAAAATGGTTATGTGCTCTCTAGTGAAAGCTGTGCTTTTGATGCGATTAAGGCAGAGTTTATTCGTCATATAGATCCTGGTGAAATGGTTATCATCGATGACTCTGGTGTGCGTAGTACTATCTATGCGGAACCAGAAAAAATCGATAAAAAATTTTGCGTCTTTGAATACATCTATTTTGCACGTGGCGATAGTCATATCGATGGTCAATCCGTATATCAATCTCGGCTAAATATGGGCCGCGAACTATATAACGAAACTAAGTATGATGCGGACATCGTAATGTCCATTCCGGATTCCGGTACAACAGCTGCATTAGGTTATGCTCGTGCATCGGGTATCCCTTTTGCAGAAGGTTTAGTTAAGAACCGTTATAGCGGTCGTACCTTTATTAAACCAAATCAAGAGGAACGAGAATTAGCTGTTCGTATGAAGCTAAATGCATTGCCACATATTGTTGGAGGTAAGCGTATCGTCCTTATTGATGATTCTATTGTGCGCGGTACTACGAGTGGTATCATTGTAAAAATGCTAAAAGAGGCTGGTGCTAAAGAGATTTATATGTGTATTAGTTCTCCAACTATTGAGTATTCCTGTCACTATGGCATTGATACATCGGTGCGTAAAGAACTTATAGCAGCTACTCATACAGTGGATGAAATTAGAGATTTTATCAAGGCTGATAAATTACATTACTTGTCTCGTGAAGGCCTATGTCGTGCTGTATCTGATGTAAAGCCAGATGATTTATGTTTTGCATGTTTCAATGGTGATTATAGTGTAGCGGTTCCTGCGGACCAAGAGGAAGGGGTCAAATATGTGCTCGAATAAAACTAGTTTAACCTATCGTGATGCAGGTGTTGATATCGATGCAGGTAATCGCGCCGTAGAACTGATGAAAGAATCTGTTAAACGCACATATACACCGGGTGTTGTTGGTGATTTAGGTGGTTTTGGGGGACTCTATTCCTTAGCTGGTCATGCTATGTCTGATCCTATGCTCGTATCTGGTACAGATGGGGTGGGCACCAAATTACGTCTCGCTATTATGATGGATAAACATGATACTATCGGTCAAGACTGTGTAGCTATGAGTGTTAATGATATCCTCGTACAAGGTGCTACACCTTTATTCTTCCTTGATTATATTGCGGTTGGCAAACTAGAGCCTGTAAAAGTGGCGGATATCGTACGTGGTGTAGCTGAGGCGTGCGAAGAATCAGGCTGCGCTTTACTAGGCGGTGAAACTGCTGAGATGGCAGGTTTCTACGATGATGAGGATTATGATGTAGCGGGTTTTGCCGTTGGTATCGTAGATCGTCCTAAATTGATTACTGGTGAAAGTATCAAGGAAGGAGACGTTATTCTTGGGTTACCCTCTTCTGGGGTTCATTCTAATGGTTTCTCGTTAGTTCGTAAAATTGTATTTGATCACAAGGGTTTCTCCATTGGTCAAGATATTCCTGAATTTGGCAAAACACTGGGAGAAGAATTATTAACGCCAACGCGCTTATACCCTAAAGCTGTATTACCGTTGATTAAAGAAGATTTAATTAAAGGTATGGTTCATATTACGGGCGGCGGTTTCTATGAAAATATTCCTCGCGTCTTACCTACGGGAGTAACGGCAGAGGTCGATTGTGATACATGGCCTCGCCTTCCAGTTTTTGAAAAGCTACAAGAATGGGGCAATGTAGATTGGCATGAAATGTACCGTACTTTTAACATGGGCATTGGCATGATCCTCATAGTGGACGCTGCGGATGTGGATCGAGTAAAGGCAAATCTTGAAAGTCGTAATGAAGCGGTTTATGAAATTGGTCATATCGTTAAAGGCGAAGGTCCAGTTGTTGTAAAAGGGGCGGTATTTAATGACTAGTTCCGTAGCTAAAAAACGTCTAGCTCTATTCGCAAGCGGTAGAGGCTCCAATGGGGAAGCCCTCTATAAAGCCATGCAAGAAGGGTATATTAATGGTGAGTTTGTAGTTATCATTACAGATCACGGTGATGCAGGGATTGTTGAACGTTCTAAACCTTGGAATATTCCACTCATTGTCATCGAGCGTAGCGACTATGATTCTAAAGCTAGCTTTGAACAGGCCCAGTTAGATGCGTTAGAGCCCTATAAGGTAGATGGTATCGTTTTGGCTGGATATATGCGCATTGTAGGAGATCCATTGATTGAGCACTATGAGCATAGAATTTTAAATATCCATCCTGCCTTGTTGCCATCCTTTCCGGGACTACATGGACATCAACAAGCTATCGATGCGGGGGTAAAGGTAACCGGCTGTACGGTACACTTTGTTGATGCCGGAATGGATACGGGGCCTATCATTATGCAGAATACGGTTCCTCTATTACCGGAGGATACAGAGGATATTTTGAGTGATAGATTATTACCTATTGAACATAAAACATATAAAGAGGCATTACGACTATTTTGTGAGGATAAGCTCACTATAAAAGGTCGTGTTGTATATATTGAAGATTGATGTGTAAGCAAAGGAAGACGTTAGATGATTAAAAATGCATTACTTAGTGTTTCTGATAAAACAGGTATTGTAGACTTTGCGAAAGGTTTAGTTGATTTAGGGGTAACCATTTATTCCACAGGTGGGACCCTTAAAGCCATAACTGAAGCAGGTATTCCGGCAAAATCGGTAGAGTCTTTGACTGATTTTCCTGAAATGATGGATGGCCGCGTAAAGACATTACATCCTAAGGTGCATGGTGGTATTTTGGCTATCCGTGATAATGCGGAGCATCAACAAGCTATGGCAGAACATGGTATTGAACCAATCGACCTTGTTGTAGTCAATCTTTACCCGTTCCGTGAAACCATTGCAAAACCTAATGTATTCTTAGAAGAGGCCATCGAAAATATCGATATTGGTGGTCCTACGATGGTTCGTTCTGCAGCAAAAAATCATGCGTACGTAGGCATCGTAGTAAATCCAAATCATTACGATGAAATCTTGGAGATGCTCAAAGACCAAGGAGAATTGACTAAGGAGTATCGCTTTGGTCTTGCCAAAGAAGCCTTTGCTCATACAGCGGCTTACGATGTGGCTATCGCTAATTATATGAGTGGAATCTTGCATGAAGGTCCTACACCTCCTGAATATTTGAGCGCTTATGAAAAGGTAACAAATCTTAGATATGGAGAAAATCCGCATCAACAAGCCGCATTCTATAAAGAAATTGGTACAGCTCATGGCATGGGGGCCTTGAAACAATTACATGGCAAAGAGCTTTCCTATAACAATATTGTAGACATGGAAGCGGCATGGAATATGGTATGGGAGTTTACTGAGCCAGCTGCATGTATTATTAAGCATACGAACCCATGTGGTGCCGCTACTGCAGCTACATTACATGATGCCTATGTAAATGCTTATGAAGCGGATTCCGTATCCGCCTTTGGCGGCATCGTAGCCTTAAACCGTGAAGTAGATGCAGCTACTGCCGGAGAAATGAGCAAAATTTTCTTAGAAGTTATTATGGCACCTGCTTTCACAAAAGAAGCATTAGAAATTCTTGAAGCTAAGAAGAATATTCGCCTCATTGAACTATCTAAGCCGGAATCTGGCCAAGTGACAGTGAAAAAGGTGTCTGGTGGTTTATTAGTGCAAACAGAAGACGATATCCTAGAAGACCGCGTTAATTATAAAGTTGTTACGAAGGTACAGCCAACAGAGGAACAATGGAAAGCTCTTAAATTTGCATGGAAACTCGTAAAACATGTAAAATCCAATGCGATTTTGATTTCTAATGAAAAACGTACTCTTGGAGTTGGGGCGGGTCAAATGAATCGCGTAGGTTCTGCAAAAATTGCTCTTGAACAAGCCGGGGAAGCCGCTAAAGGCGCTGTATTAGCATCTGATGCATTCTTCCCATTTGGCGATACCGTAGAAACAGCGGCAAAGCATGGCATTGCAGCTATTATTCAACCAGGTGGCTCTATTCGCGACGAAGAGTCCATCAAAGCGGCTGACGAAGCGGGCATCGCTATGGTATTTACAAATATTCGTCACTTTAAACATTAACTAGTTAAGAATTTTTAGCGGATTGTTAAACACTATTAGGGCAAAATATCTATTGAACGGTCAACAATTATTGATGTTTGGAGTGGCCCTGTTATGTGTTTATATTATTATGGATTTGATGGCGTTTAGGCGCCGATGGAGGACTTATGAAAGTATGTGTAATCGGTAGCGGCGGCCGTGAACATGCATTGGCGTGGCGATTGTCCATCAGCCCTAGCGTAACAAAGGTATACGTCATTCCTGGCAGCGCGGCTATGTCAGATTGTGCAGAGCTAGTTGGCATCGATTGGCAACAAAGCGATCATTTAATTAGCTTTTTGAAAGATAATCAAGTTAATTTAGTTGTTGTTGGGCCTGAGGCTCCTTTAGTAGCGGGCTTAGCAGATGTACTCAATAAGGCGGGAATTCCAGTTTTTGGTCCATCTAAAGCAGCCGCTCAACTAGAGGGCTCAAAGGTATTTGCCAAAGACCTCATGAAAAAATACAACATTCCCACTGCTGCGTATGGTGTATTCCACAAGGTAGATGAAGCAAAAGCTTTTATTGCTCAAACAGGAGCTCCTATTGTTGTTAAAGCTGACGGCTTGGCGGCAGGGAAGGGTGTTGTAGTAGCCATGACCATCGATGAAGCGAATGCAGCCGTAGAAGATATGCTCAGTGGTAATCGATTCGGTGATGCAGGCAGCACTGTTGTTATCGAAGAGTTTATGGAAGGTGAAGAGGCTAGTTTATTAGCCTTTGTAGATGGCAAGACCGTAGTTCCTATGATTGCCTCTCAAGATCATAAACGTATTTTTGATGGTGATAAAGGGCCTAATACGGGTGGCATGGGGACCTATGCACCGGCACCAGTTCTTACAGATGCGTTGCGGGACGAAGCGATGAAAACCATCTTAGAACCTATGGTAGCGGCTATGGAAAAAGAAGGTATGCCGTATGTAGGCTGCCTCTACGCGGGGCTTATGATTACTGGCGAAGGCCCTAAGGTGGTAGAATTCAATGCACGCTTTGGTGATCCTGAAACACAAGTTGTATTGCCGCTGCTGGATAGTGATTTAGGTGAGATTATGATGGCCTGTGCTAAGGGCACATTAACCTCTAATATGGTGAAATGGAAAGATTCCTCAGCGGCTTGCGTTATCCTTGCTTCTAAGGGCTATCCTGAAACTTCATCTAAGGGCGATGTCATCATTGGGGATATTAAACAATATGATACAACCATTGTATTCCACTCTGGTACAAAGCTTGTTGGTGAAAACTATGTCACTAATGGCGGTCGTGTGCTCGGTGTTGTCGGTCTTGGCAAAGACCTTAGAACGGCACTTAATAGAGCCTATGAACGTATAGAGCATATCGACTTTGAAGGCATGCAATATCGTACAGATATTGGGGCTAAGGCTTTTAAATAAAGTAACAACATTTTGAATATAAAGAAAACCTCTACATTCATGCACGACGCATGCGGTGTAGAGGTTTTATTTTCTACCTTTTAACTGTTACCTATGATATAATAAATTAGATATAAAGAGGGCCCATCGACGTGTGATGGCGTTAGGCTCATCTCAAAAATTTGGAAACTTATTGATGACGCCTGACGTGTAGAAGTAAATCTTCTACACGTTAGGTGTTTTTACTATAGTCTATTTTATTTCTTAATAGCGATATACAACTATGATATATAATAAAGAACCGTTAGAACTGAATAGTCCGGTAGCCTTTTGGCTGAATTTTCCAAACGAAGAACGCGTATTTTGGGTGGATCGTCAAAGTGATCGCATCGTTGTAGGCGCTAAACGTTTGGCGACGGTCAAAGATGATGAAGATCGCCATAATTACGCTTACGTGTTTTATGGAGATACTTTTTTTGAGAACTCTAAGGACCCTAAATGGGCTGGCATGGGTCATGAAATGATTGCTTTCACCCATTACTACATCGTAGAAAATGGGGAGTCTTTCTACTTGCACGCTGGTGAAAGCGTCCCTATTACGGATTTCGAGGTGCCTCGAGTTCGCCATAACTACAAGGAAACCAGTGATGATAAGGCGGTTTGGGATAGTTTGATGAACGCTATCGCTGATGGTATTAGTAGCGGTGAAATGACGAAGGTCGTTTCTTCTCGAGAGGTACAGTTCACTAGCAAAACACCATATAATGTGGCAAGTATTTTAGCAAATTTAGTAGATAATAATCCAAATTGCTTTATCTTTGGTTACGAAAAGGATGGACGCACCTTTGTGGGTGCATCGCCAGAGATTCTAGTTCGCCATCGAGGTAGTGAAATTCTCAGCTATGCCTTGGCGGGGACAGCGCCTAAACATGGACCAAATGCGTGGACTAAGGAACAACTGTTAACGGATAAGAAAAATCTCTTTGAACATAATATCGTCCGTGACCGTATTGTGGATATCATGAAATCTATTACTCCGGAGGTTATAATAGGTGAAACGAGTATCATGGAGCTGGCGCATCTCTATCATTTGCGCACCATTATTACTGCAAAGGATAGCACAAAATCCCTCGTGGAATGGGCAAAGTTGCTCCATCCTACACCGGCTCTCGGTGGTGAACCACGAGAAAAGGCGTTGGCATTGCTACAAAAGTACGAAGCTCATGAGCGCGGCATGTATGCAGCACCTTTTGGCTTTATGAAAGATATGGGGGACGGCATTGTCATCGTTGCTATTCGATCTGCCCTCATTATGGATAATGTTCTTTATGCCTATGCAGGATGTGGCGTCGTAGCCGATTCTGATGCGGATGAAGAATATGCAGAAACTAATAATAAAATGCGCACCATTTTGGATGCGTTATAATAAATTTCCAAACCCTTAGGAGTTGTTGAAAGGGAATATAATGAACGAATATATTGCTGCCTTGGTAGATGAGTTTTACCAACTCGGCGTCCGGCATGCTGTGTTTAGCCCTGGTTCTCGTTCTACGACGATGGCTATGCTTTTCACGGAGTATGAAGGCTTTGAAACATATATGAATATAGATGAGCGCTCGGCAAGCTTTATGGCACTTGGCATTGCAAGGGCTCATAAAGAACCAACTGTGTTAGTTTGTACATCCGGTTCCGCAGTGGCTCATTATTTGCCCGCTATTTTAGAGGCTCAATATAGTGGGGTACCTCTTATTGTATTGTCTGCCGATAGACCTTATACCTTGCTACATACAGGGACTCCACAAACAGTAGATCAACAAAAAATCTTTGGTACAGCTGTAAACTATTATGAAGAATTAGCGGTGCCTCAAAAGGAACATTATTATACATATCCACGACAAGTAGCGCGCAAGGCATATATGAAAGCTATGGATACTAAAAAAGGACCCGTGCATATCAATATACCTCTCTTTGAGCCGTTGGTACCTGAACTGGATCGTAAGCACTTTGAAGCGGGACGTAGCCCTTACAAAGTATTTAAACCTAATTACGGCGAGGTGTTTAGCTATCAGAATAGAAGTAATAATACAAGTAATGCAAGTAATGTAAGTGACATAAGTGACATAAGTGATGTAAGTTATACTAAAAATACTACTGATAATAGTGCTAATAATACTAATAACTTTAATAACTCTAATCGATTGCTTGCGCAATATAAGAAAGTTCTTATTTTAGCTGGTCCACAAATCGATGTAAACGAAGTTGAATCTATTCACTCCTTTGCGGAGAACTTACAAGCTCCTATCTTGGCGGATCCATTGTCCAATGTAAGACGCTGGCATAAGACTGATGCTATTGATGATAATCATGAATTTAATATCAATCGTAGCAACGATACAGATATGACTCAGAAAAAACAATTCTCTGATGTTGTGATTTCAACGTATGATGCATTTTTAGCGGATAAAGAGTTATGGCCTGTACTAAAGCCGGATTGCGTGATTCAGTTTGGCCAAATGGTTGTGTCTAAACGCGTGCAACAGATGGTGGCAAGTTGGGATAATGTGGAGTATATAGAGATAAATCCTACAATGGACTCCATGAATCCAACGGGGAAAACCACCATACACATGCAAGCAAGCATCGACATGTTTACGCATTTGTACGCTGTAAAGAACGAATCTAATGCATATCTTAATAGTTGGCAAAGTTTAGAAGTAGCTGGCAAAGCTCAACTAAGTACAGCCATAGAAGAACCAAGTTGTTTTGAAGGTCGCACGATACGCGAGTTGCAACAGCATATTCCTGACAATAGCCAATTGCTTGTGGCGAATAGTATGACCATTCGCGACTTTGATTACTTCTGGTTCTCTGGTGAATCCGATGCCGTTCTTTACGGTAATCGTGGTGTTAATGGTATCGATGGTATCGTTTCAACTGCACTAGGTCTTGCCACAAATGGTCAGCCTACATATCTCGTAACGGGAGATTTGTCTTTATTCCATGATCTAAACGGCTTAGCGGTCGCTAAAACGCACAATCTAAATTTGACGATTATTTTGCATAATAACGATGGAGGCGGTATTTTTGAATATTTACCGCAAAAGGGAACAAAGCATTTTGATTATTTGTTCTCTACGTCACAAGGCTTAGATTATAGTGGGGCCGCTAAACTCTATGGCTGTGGGCACACTAAAATCTCTAGTCCTGATGAATTGAGTCATGTATTAGCTAAAGTTAGCACGGAATCTGGTGTTCATATCATTGAAATACCTACAGACCGGGAATATAGTCGTCAGTTACATAGGAAATATACAAACGTTTCAGTTGATATGGAGGCATTACTATGAGTCAGTATTTTTGCAGTATTGTAGATAATGCTTTGTGTAATCCAGCTCAGCGTATGTATTTTGACTTGGGCGAGTACCGCTACGGTTTGACTGTGGTTGGAGAAGGTGAACCCATTGTATGTTTCCATGGTTTTTCTGAATCGAGCTATACTTGGGATTCTATTAATCTGCCGGGGTATCGCGTGGTCCGTATCGATTTGATCGGCCATGGTGATTCAGATATTCCTGATGAGGATAAGGCCTATACCATTCCTCAAATGATAGAGGACTTGCATACAGTTATCTATCATATGGTTGGTGAAAGCTATTACCTCATGGGCTATTCCATGGGTGCTCGTATTGCACTTTCCTATGCGTTGGAGTATGAACGTGAAATCAAAGGTCTCATTCTTGAAAGTGGCTCGGTAGGCATCGCTTCTGATGCTGAGCGAGCAAAACGCCGCAAGGCGGATGAAGACTTAGCAGTTAATATCGAAGAACATGATGGTGCTTGGTTTGCTACACGATGGGCGGAGGTTCCTATTTTTGAGAGTCAAAAACAGCTTTCAGAAGGGGTAGAGGAATTAATCTATCTACGTCGATCCAATAATAGTACGTACGCCTTAGCCTGTACCTTGCGTGGCTCAGGGCAGGGCGTAATGCCTTATGTAGGCGATAAATTAGAAAAATTCTCTGTTAATGGTTTATATGTGAGTGGCGCATTAGATACAAAATATACTACAATAGGAAGAGATGTATTTGGCAAGTTGCCAAGATTTAATCATGTCATCGTCGAAGGGGCGGGGCATAATGTACATATAGAGAAACCGCAGATTTTTGAACGAGCGGTGTTAGATTTTTTACAGAAGAAAGGTTAAGTCCATGAGCAAATTTGATTGGAAAGTATTGGATCGTAATTATGAAGATGTAATTTACGAAACATATAATGGCATTGCAAAGATTACTATTAACCGTCCAGAAGTGCGCAACGCGTTCCGTCCTAAAACGGTAATGGAGTTAATTGATGCTTTCACAGTAGCTCGTGAAGATAACGAAGTAGGCGTAATCGTATTGACTGGTGCTAACCACGGTAAGGGCGAAGATAAAGAGGCATTCTGCTCCGGCGGTGACCAAAGCGTACGTGGTCACGGTGGTTATGTAGGTGAAGACAATGTGCCTCGCTTGAACGTTCTCGATTTACAACGCTTAATTCGCGTCATCCCTAAACCTGTTATTGCAATGGTTAATGGTTATGCTATCGGTGGCGGTCATGTGTTACACATCGTATGTGACCTTACAATTGCTTCTGAAAATGCTAAATTCGGTCAAACTGGTCCTCGTGTAGGTTCCTTCGATGCTGGTTATGGTGCAGGATACTTGGCTCGCATGATTGGTCACAAACGCGCTCGTGAAGTATGGTTCTTGTGCCGCCAATACACAGCAGCTCAAGCGTATGAAATGGGCATGGTTAATACTGTGGTACCATTCGATAAATTGGAAGAAGAAACAGTTCAATGGTGTAGCGAAATCCTTGAATTATCTCCAATGGCTTTGCGCATGTTGAAAGGCGCTTTCAATGCCGACACAGATGGCCTTGCAGGGTTACAACAATTCGCAGGGGACGCTACATTGATGTACTACACAATCGATGAAGCTAAAGAAGGTCGCGACGCGTTCAAGGAAAAACGCAAACCTAACTTCAAACAATTCCCTAAATTCCCTTAATAGGGAGTCGATACAGTCCTATATGACGGATTATATTAACTGTTAAAACGACAAGTGCGCCTCTACATGAGGCGCCTTTCTTGTAATATCTCTTTACTTATCATATTTCAATTATTACATTTTAGTAATTACTTACTTTTTAGTTGTTACTTACTATTTATTTATTGCTTATTACTTATTGGTAATTAGTGATTACTTATTAGTGATTAGGTTTAGATACGAGGTGAAACGATGGAGTGGTTACGTTATGGTGCACAGCACTACCCTAATCGTATATGCATAAATGAATACACCTATAACGATATATACCGTGGCGTACTCCATGTAGCTCGTAATTTAGTGCCTTTAGATGTATCTCGTGTGGCTATCTTATCCGATAATTCTCTGACCATGGCAATGTATGTGTTGGCTGCTATGCTAGTTCACAAAGAGGTCCTTTTACTCAATGTACATCTTAAACCAAACGAAATAGCGAACCAATTGGATCAATTAGGTGTTACCACCGTATTACATAGTAAAGAACGATGTAATCAATTGCCTGATGCCGTTGAAACTCAAGTATCAAATTTAGTTGCTCCTATAGTATCAGATTCTGTTGAAAATCAGTTATCTCATTCCGTTGGTTTGGAGGCTGCTAATTCAATTGTTACAATTGAGTTTGAAACTTTAGAAAGTATTCTATCGGATTTAGCGGGCGAGGATTCCTTTGATTGGACCTTTGCGGACGCAGACATAGCTGCTATCATGAATACGAGCGCTACTACGGGGCAATTTAAGTCTGTACCGCTTCGATGGGGGCAAATTAAATCTCATGTACAAGCATCCCAAGAGGTACTAGGGAAAACAGAGCAGGATAATTGGCTAATGGTACTGCCTCTGTTCCATGTGAGTGGATTATCTATCTTGATGAGGTCTCTTTATAACGGAACGGCTATCACTATTTTGCCTAAATATGATGAAGCTCAAGTTCTAAAACTCATAGAATCTGAGCAAATCAATATGATGTCCTTAGTGCCCACCATTCTGACTCAATTAGAGTCGCGTATTACTCACCATAATTTACGAGTTATCTTGCTCGGTGGAGAATTCATTCCGATGGCTCTCATCGATGCTTGTGAAAAGAAATCTCTGCCTATCTATAAGACTTACGGTATGACGGAAACCTTTAGTCAAAGCGTGACCTTCTCGGTATTGGATTATCCTGATAAACGAGAATCTGTAGGTAAGCCATTGCCTAGTATGCAGGTTCGCATCGATAACCCTGATGCGGATGGGGTAGGCGAAATTCATTTGACTGGCCCGATGGTTATGTCTGGTTATATCAACAAGGAAGCTATCGATGGAGACTTTAATACAGATGATATTGGTTACATTGATGAGGATGGCTTTGTGTATATTTTGAACCGCCGTAAGGACCTCATTATTTCTGGGGGTGAAAATATTTACCCTAAGGAACTAGAGGATTTAGTGTATACATTACCAGCAGTGAAAGAATGTGCGGTTGTTCCTATACCAGATACTAAATGGGGAGAAGTGCCAGCGCTCTTTGTAGCCTTTCATGATGGTGAAAGCATGACTACAGATGAAATCATAGACTTTATGGCTAATTCTTTAGCGAAATATAAGGTTCCGAAATATGTAAAAGTATTAACCGCATTGCCTCGAAATGGAACAGGCAAAATATTGCGCAATGAACTGAAATTAGAAAATTGAGGCGCCTATGAATGATATTTTAAACTTTAAGAGTATAACTACATATCGCCTTAAATTGCCGCTGAAGTTTAATTTTAAGACTGCCAAGGGCGAGGTGAACGAGAGAGAAACTATCGTCGTTCGCATTGAAGACCAACAAGGCTATGTAGGATATGGGGAATGCGTAGCTTTCACAGATCCATTCTATACATTTGAGACCGTAGATTCCTGTTGGAAAACCTTAGTAGACGATTATATCTTTAATCTGCGCTTGATGCGGCCTAAACCGCTTATGACCTATGTACGACAATTACAGTTTTGGCTCAATCGAGATAATATGCCTATGGCCATTGCGGCTCTAGAAAATGCACTCATTCATCTTCATTGCGAACGAATAGGTGTAAACTCTGTTTCTTATATTATGGGACAAGCTTTACAAGATACTATTGAAAGTGGTGTCGTTGTCGGTGATGTACCAATAGACAAATTACTCGATATTGTAGAGTGCCATGTTACAAGTGGTTGTAAGCGGATTAAATTAAAGGTGAATCCTATAGATGGTTATGAACGCGTAGCTTTAGTTCGCAAACATTATCCGGATTTAGTTTTAGCGGCTGATGCAAATCGAAGCTATTCATATCAAGAAATAGATAAGGTCCGTCAGTATGATGATTTAGGTCTAGCTTGTATTGAAGAGCCCTTTGCGATGGTAAACCTTCAATCTTATAAAGATTGGAAGTGGGAGCGTCTTAATCATGGTGATTGGAAAATCTATACGCCAATTTGTTTGGATGAGTCCATTTTAGGATATGATGATTTGTCCTATGCTATCGAATATGGTTTGATTGATGTGCTTAATATAAAAGTAGGGCGCATGGGGGGGCTTATTCCAACAAAAGCAGCTATTAATCTATGTAGAGAACGTCATATTCCATATTGGATTGGTAGCATGGTAGAGTCAGGGGTTTCTAAAATGCTTCATGTCCAGCTATCCGCTTTAGGAGATTCTTATATGGCAGGGGATTTGTCCGATTCAAATCGATATTTTGAACAAGATCTTATTTTCCCAGATTTAACCTTTAATGAGGGTATTATGCAGGTCCCTGATGGTGATGGACTAGGTGTAACAGTCTTTGATGACCGGCTAGAAGCCTATTGTATGGAGAAACGAACACTATGAATTTAATTGAATCCTTACAAATTGATGTACCTCGTATGACGAGCGACACTACATGTATTGCAAAAATGAATTTAAATGAATTTCATAAACAACCGCAAGGCTATTTAAATGGTGGTGCTACCTTAGCTTTTGCAGAAATTATTGCAGGCATGATGAGCAATGAGCTGGTAGGTTCTCATAAATTTGGCGTAGGCCAGTCTGTAACTGCTAATCACTTGCGTCCTGTGAAATGCGAAGGAACATTAACAGCCTTAGGAACACTACTAGTGAAAGGCAAAACATCCCACGTATGGCGCTTTGATATGATAGATGATGCACAACGCCTTATTTCACAAGTGACTGTAACCTTGGCTATTGTAGATTTTGATAGATAAAATCCCATTTTTAAAGGATTTAGTTATATTTGCTAATTAAGTTATGTATAATTTTGTCTTACATGAGAACTTACGATTGTTAAGATTATAGGATAATAAAAGGACAGTATATACTTTTCAGTAGATACTGTCCTTTGTTGGATTTACAATGTAAATTGCTCGTCTAGAAAAACGACATAGCTCTTTTTTACGTTTTTTAAGATCTGCAATTTAAAATGTTAGGAAAGACAAAGATATTTATTTTCTAGTGATAGTATATAGGTCTTCAATATCAGGAATATCGTAAATTACCCATGTTCCATCTCCTAAATGACGCATCAAAACTCTTATATCTTTTGTCATATTCTTTTTATTATTTTGTATCGTTACAGTCACAGTAGCCGTATCACCATTATCTTCTGACTTCAGGTTTTTAACCTCTACATCATGTTCCTTAAATAGGCGACCTTCTACAAGACGATCTACCATAGACTTATTATCATCATTTGCTGTAGTAGTATTATTGGTAGGTGATTCAGATTTAAAACTGTCAGGATCTTCGATATATGTCCGTATTACGTCTTCGATAAGAGCTGGTCCAAATGTTTTGGTAGCTGCTATTGTAGCTTTACCAAGTGGGGTAGATGTATCGACATATTTATTGCCTTCTCGTTCTACAATGTTTTTTACAATGGATTTTATATCTACGTGGCGTAATGCTTCGTCTGCATCTTTATCTTGTACTGCTTGGTGAATGATTTTTAATGTGTAGGCTGGTGTATGTGGTACATACCATAAGAAGTACCATGCTGCGGCCATCGCTCCTACAATAGCTATGATAAGAGCGATAATAACACCTTTTGAATTGAACTTATGCATAGCGAATCCTTTCATGTTTCTATAGAGGCATTTTCATACTGAATATATACATATTGTAGCATATTGAGTAAAGAATAGGATGATTTCTAGTAAAGGGTATACCTATTATAGCTTATAGAGAAAATTGTACTATTGCGAAAACTGACGAATTATGACGATAAAGGGTGGATTCTTGTAATATAATATAGAGATATCTTTATAAAAGCTATAAAATAACGATTATCAAATATAATCAATTATTTTAATAGATTTGTAATAATATTTCTTGAAAAAATAGTTGCATTGCTTTTAAATCCATGATATTATGTACAAGTAGTCAACGCGAGTTGATACGCGGCCCCGTGGTGTAGCGGTTAACATGTCGCCCTGTCACGGCGAAGATCGTCAGTTCAAATCTGATCGGGGTCGCCATTTTTTTTTACAAAAAATCATGCCTCGGTAGCTCAGTTGGTAGAGCAACGGACTGAAAATCCGTGTGTCGACAGTTCGATTCTGTCCTGAGGCACCATTTGTATTCCATGCGGTTGTGGTGGAATGGCAGACACGCCATCTTGAGGGGGTGGTGAGCTAACGCTCGTGCGGGTTCAAGTCCCGCCAACCGCACCAAATATAAGGACCTACAGTTTACTGTAGGTCTTTTTTCGTTATTTTGATATTAAAATACATTTAATGAGTTTATCTTCTTTTTTTAATCTGAGAAGTGTTGGCAGGTTTTCACAATCCGTGTACAATCATAGTAATTAGTAATATACATTTATATATATATAGTTTTCAATATGAGAGAAGCTTATGGTTTTTAATTATGGTGAGACATTACGTATCCGAAGGGATCTATATACGATTTTAGGCAAGATACGCTACATTGATACTCATGGGAAGATATGGTATGAGTATAAGTTAGTCAAACATAGTAATAACAAGGCATTTTGGCTCAGTTGGGATAAGAAGCGAGATGCGTACCAGTTTTCCAAGTTGTGTGGAAAAGTACTACCAGCCGATATGAAACTTGTAGATAGTGGTTATGAGATGGTAACGGGCGCTTGGGGTGAGGTAGACGTAGGTACTACTGATACTGCTAAATATAAAGAGTATGAAAATGCTGATGGTACTGCTACGTTTTCTGTTCAAGAGTGGGCTTTTGAAACGGAATATTCAAAAGGCTTTTACATTAATAAAGAATACGTATCTGTCGAAAAGGATTCAGAGGTAACCGAGTCTATTCTAGATAAAATGGATACGATTAAGAAGCTGAAGTTCATAGGACCAGTCGGTTGGATTTTGGGGAACTTACTACTTTATATGCCAATCTTTGATATAAAAATATTGAATGATGTACGGGATGTACTTACATGGCCTTATATAGTAGCTGGGAGTATAGTCCTTGGTATCATTGTGGTTTGTGCTTTCATTATTTCCAGAACTATGCGTTGATGAAAACACATCGGTTATATAGGAGTCCCTTTCGTGGGGTAAATAAAAGGTCGTAACATGTATTAATACATATTACGACCTTTTTACTATAGGATTTATTTGTTAGGGGTTAGCTATTAGCTTCAGCTGGTTGAAGTTGTTCAAGTTCAGCTTCTTTAGCATCTAATTCTTTGGCGCCAAAATGAGCCAATACACAGAATGTTATACAAAGAACACATGCTACTAATAAAAGATAAAAACCTGCATTCCAACCAAATTTATCTGCTAAAACACCAAATAGTGTTGTACCTAAGTTTGCACCAACAATGTAACTCATGAATCCACGAAGACCAACAGCAGAACCTACTGCAAATGGTGGTACAATATCCATAGTTTGTACTGAAGCTAAGAATTGAGGAATGTAGATTAAACAACCTACAATAGCAGCGAAGAAAGTAACCCATAAGAGAGACTCGCTTTGCCAATAACCAAATATACAGAAGAAGATAATGCTTATAGCAATGATTGCAGGTGGCATGCGATAACCTTTAAAGAATTTATCGGAAATATAACCAGCAAAAATAGTAGAAGGAATAGCCGCCCATTCAAAGAATAAAAAAGCAACAGACATTTCTGCTTTGGAGAAACCTTTTACTTGTAATAAATAAATTGGAAGCCAAGTAAGCATACCAAAGCGAATCATGTAAACGAAGGTATCAACTAATGATACATACCAAGCGTTTTTATTTTTCAATACGTATTTTACAAAGATTTCTCTTGTGCTCATATGCGGTGCTTCAGAACTTCTGTGCGCTTTATGAGCTGTGTCGGCAATGATTTCACTTGTTGGCGGTAAGCCTTCACGTTCAGGGCTTTCTTTGATTAAGAAAGAAATGGCAATTGCTATGATAACTGCAATAAGCGCTGGTACACCATAACTCCCTAATTGCCAGTGATCTGTAGTAGTGAAATATAATGCGGCGGCTACGATTGGTGCTACGATACCACCACCGAGATTGTGTGAAATATTCCAGATAGCTCCATAACGGCCACGTTCCTGTTTTGGGTACCATTTAGCTAAGGTGATAAAGGATGGTCCTACACCAAATCCTTGGAAAAAGCCATTTAGTACTACTAAAACTAAGAAGAAGGCGAGACTATCGGCAAAGCTCATAAAGATATTGATAATTGCACAGCAAATGAGACCGAAAGCCATAAACTTGGCAGGACTTGCTTTGTCCGCAAGACTACTCATAAAGCCTTTACTTAAACCATAAGCGATAAGCATACCACTAGATAGCAAACCAATTTCTGTTTTGCTCATATGGAGGATATCTGATAAAAAGTGTGTTGATAAGGCAAAGTTATTACGAACAATATAGTACGCAGCATAACCTATAAAAATACCAATTAATGATTGCAATCTATATTTATAATATAGATTCATAATCATGCTATCTGGAACTGATGATTTTGCCTCTTTAGGTTGTAGAAATGAAAACATAGTTATTACCTTTCTTTCTTAATAGCTAAATCCTATTGCATTGTTAATACTACCATTTCTATAGAATTCATGTAAATGATTTATGAGATAAAAATATTAATTTACAATTTAAATTGCTTATTATTAGCTGAAAATGTGTATAGAAAATATTTGAATTATAGACAAGTACTTCTTAATATATTAGATTAAATATATTGGGAGGTTATTATCTATGAAATATTTACGCCGTGAACTTAATCAAGTAGAAAAAGAATATGTAAAACAATTTGGTGAAGATTCTTTAAATCGTGTCATCCTTCATGATCCTGATACAAAGGATAAACAAGATGTGCAAGATACTATTGATATTCTAAAAGAAGCAATTGCGAAAAATAAACCTCTAGAACAGGTTCCAGAGAATATGTGGAAGCTTATTGAGTTTTAATGTATATGACTAATTATATGAGATGTATAGCCAGTTTTTAATATAATTATTTGATGGAGACTTGAATGAATTTAAAAGGAATTGTACTAGTTGCGACAGCATTGTTTGCTAATATAGGAATAATAAATGCTGAGCAGATATCCATCTCATCTGTATCAACGCTATTAGGCGCAAAAACTACTCAACTTGATAGAGTACAACCTCAAGAAGTTATGCCTTATTTGGAAAGTAAAGTTACGGGTGAAACAGAATTATCTTATGCTGTTATGTCTGTTGCTAAAAAAACATTTAATGAACAAATGTTGCTAAATCGAGAGGTAGAATCACGTATGCACGCTCATATTGAGGAACATAATAGAACAATAAGAAGTGTGCCGCAACGAGACCTTATTAAAAATCCTTATACACGAGAAGAAATTGAAAAACAAATTGTAAAGGCCATTAATTTTAGAGAAAGCAGTAAGTACCCTGTTAATGACAAGGAATATTACAATCATATAGATATAAATAAAGTAAATGATTTGTCTGGTTTTCCAAAGAAAATACCTTCTTTTGCTAAGCAGGTTGATATTCATTTAAAGCCGCCTAAGGCGATTGAAGATGGTCGGTATATTCAAGTTTCTTTTACGGGTAAACCATCAGAACTAAAGCCCTATATTCAAGATGCAGAAAATCATGCTAAGGTTATTATTACTAAGGGTGAGGCTGAACGTGTTTCTATTAAACCGTACGAAGATGTTAAGATGAATTATAGAAAATACTTGTCTACTATATTGCCAGAAGAATGGATTGAAGTAACTAATATATTCAATAATATGTATCAATATAAAATGGCGCTAAGCAATGAGAATATTAAGCGAAAGGTTGATCGTGAGCTCTCTAACCAAATGAATAATCAAATGGTTTTGGACTTAGAGCAAGATATTAGTAAATTAAGTTCTGATAAAGTGTTGTCCAATGATGAAAATAAGACTTTACAGAAAAAATATTTAGGTTACTATTCGTATAAAGAAGTAAAGCGACCATTTAACGCAGAGTACACATTCTACATCTTTAAATTTGATTATTCATATAATATGTTTACTGTTGCAGGCATGGCCGTTAATCCAGAGCAAACTAGAGTCATTTATTTTCTTAATACAGTAGAGTAAAAATAAAAAGGCACATTGTTTTATGCGCAGACCATCTATAAATGAATTGTTTAAGATGGTAGTTAAAAACGATGTGCCTTTATTTTATAGCTTGTAGAGTTCAGGTTTGCGATCTCTAAAAATATTGATTTTATTGCGAATATCCTCTACTACGGTGAGGTCGATATCTATAGATGAGATGCCCTCCCTAGTGTCCATTTCGAGTAGATTGGTGCCCCATGGGTCGTATACGGCGGAGTGACCAGTGCTTTGAACTCGACCTACTGTACCACAGCCGTTGACAGCACATAAGAAGAGTTGGTTTTCAATGGCGCGCACTTCGTTTAATACTTGCCAGTGGCGTAAACGCATAGTAGGCCATTGAGCAGGTACAAATAATAACTCTGTATTTGATAATGCAGCCATTCTCACGAGCTCAGGAAAGCGAATATCGTAACAGATAACCGTACTACAAGGAATACCATCCAATTCGAAATGAGTGGTATGTGTACCGCTAGCAAAGTATTGGTCCTCTTTAGCAGGACTAAATCCGTGCATTTTGGAATACTCTCCTACGAGCGTGCCTTTACGGTTGTAAGCATAGGATGTATTAAATACTAAATCCTCTTTTGCTACGGCTACAGAACCGCCCACAATGTTTACATTGTGTTCTTTTGCGAATGTACTTAATAAAGCTTTTGTTCTTTCTCCATTTCTGTCAGAAATATTGATTAAATCCTTAGATGGATGAAATCCTGTATTCCATGTTTCGGGCAAGACGATAATGTCAGGACTTTCTGATAGGGCTTGTGAAAGTAATTCTTGGACGCGTGCATAATTGTATTCCACTTCGTTTACATGGACGTCCATTTGTATAAGGCTTAAGCGTTTTTTCATAAGAAATCCTTTGTCTATTGGATGAGCATAATTTTAGTAATGTGTATTATAATTAGAATATTAAAGCATTATTGAACGGATTACAATATAGCTCTAAATAATCGTAGAAGTTTTAAATGATTTTTGATACTGAAGATTTATATGAATTTAGGCTTTCCGGTGTTATAGGCATCCAGATGAAACTATGTATCCTAGATCCTGAAAATTGATTGATGAAGTACTAATAAAGCGTTACTTTTTACTATTCTTCATGGAAATGTTATAATATTCTGTATATAATTGTGTTCTAATAGAGGAGGACCTATGAAACGGATTCCGTTGGTAACACTGTTACTTTTGGTATTGGCAATGGTTGTGGCAGGTTGTGGCGTGCTTTCACAAAAAACAGAACCTACTAGTTCAGTACCGCCTGTAAAAGAAGTTAAGATGGTACATCCATCGGGCATTCCTGTCCTTATGTATCATAAAGTCGGCGACGACAAAGATAATGATGCGGTTATTCGGGAGGATTTATTCAGAGAACAAATGAAGTTCCTCAAGGATAACGGCTACAATCCATTGACGATGGAACAATTGTATGAATATGTTGTAAATGGTGCTGCAGTGCCTGAAAAACCAGTTGTTTTGACCTTTGATGATGGTTATGCAGATACATATTCTATTGTATATCCAATCATGAAAGAATATGGTTTCCCAGCGACTGTTTTTATTAATCCTGGCGATATTGGTACGCGTTTAACTTGGGATCAAGTGCGTGAAATGCATAAAAATGGTATCACTATTTCCAATCATGGTTTCCAACATATAGAAATGGGTCAATTGTCTGAAGCGAAACAAATTGAAAATATCACAAAGGCCCAAGAGGCACTTGCTAAAGAAGTAGGCATTAAGGATAATCCTTGGTTCTGCTATCCGTATGGAGATAAAAATGAATTCACCGATTCGGCATCTAAGAAAGCTGGTATCAAGATGGGCATGGCTATGAAGTCTGGCTGGGCTCATACGGGTGATAATCCATATAATATTTTGCGTGTTTGGGTAGGTAATGCGGTAGATATTAAGCATTTTGAAGAGCGCATTAGCACTGAACATTTCACTGATTTATAAGGAGAAATACATTGTTCAAAAAGAATTGGGTAAAGTTCATCATTATGGTGTTCTTATTTACCGTTGTCACATCACCCTTCGTGGTGCTCTTTGGACCATTTAATAATGTAAAGCGCGCCGTTATTGGTGCTATCTTACAATCTCGCCATCCTCATTACATTACGTGGTTGTTTAATGAAGACGAGTTACAATCTATTTTGGGGACTGTAGGGGTTGTTAAAAGCCAAGATTTGTTCAAGTTTAATGCTCGTGAAGATAAGACTTTAAATCTTGAAAAAATCCAGTCTGCTCGTTATGTAGGCTATATTTTAGAAATTCCTGATCCTCGTCGTATCCAAGTAGGTACAGCGGCTAATATTCAAGAAAAAGGCGATACTACAAGTAATATTGCAAAAATGAATAATGCTGTAGCAGCGATTAATGGCGGTGGTTTCCACGACCCTAATGGTACTGGTACAGGCCGTTTGCCATATGGTTTCATCTTGCATGACGGTGAGTACGTTATCGGTAAGGATGTAGGCCCTGATGAAGACGTAGACTTTGTAGGTTTCTCTAAATCTGGTAATCTTATCGCTGGTAACTATGATAAAACTCAGCTTAGTGATATGAAGGCCATGGAAGGTATTACCTTTGGTCCGCCTCTTATCGTTGATGGTAAGAAGATGATTACCGAAGGTGATGGTGGCTGGGGCGTAGGTCCTCGTACTGCTATCGGTCAAAAGAAAGATGGCACAGTGCTATTCCTTGTAATCGATGGTCGCCAACCAGGGTATTCTATTGGGGCTACCTTGCGTGACGTACAAGATATTCTATTTGAAAAAGGTTGCTACATTGCAGCAAATTTAGATGGCGGTTCTAGTTCAACTTTGTACCTAAATGGTAAAGTCGTAAATAAACCTGCCGATTTGTTAGGGGAACGCATGATCCCAACGGCGTTTATCGTGAAATAGGAGGACAGATGAAACCTTTTACGCGTGTACTGAGCGCCTTTGCGGTAGGTATTCTTCTGCAAGGTGGGGTATACCTATACCTTGATCAATATATGTTTGCGCCGACTACAGAGTTTAACGTAGCAGGCGCATCAAAAGATGATACTAAAAACTTCCCTGATGTGAAGGAAGGCACTAAATATGTATCCTATGACCGTCAATTCATGGCCGTTGTTACAGAAAACTCTTTGAAAATTTACAAGGCTAATGAAAGTACCCCTACGAATATTGATTTGAAGGGGCGTTCGATTAGTTACTTCAACTGGATGCCAGACCGTAACTATGCTATCATGGGTTTATATGACTCCAGAGATGTTGTCATGGCTCGTCTTAATGCGGATGATCCAGAACATGAGGTTGATACGAAACTTGAAGACTTGCCTCGGGGCAGTAAAATCGTAGATGCTGCGTACTCTGAAGCGACGAATGTGGTTTATATGAAGGTAAAAGTTCAAGAACATACATATCGTATTTATCGTACCGATGCTAACTACGATACACGTCGTGTTTACATGCAAGCTACTGATATCGGTCATATCGGCGTATTCTACGATGAGGATAACTTCTTCTACGATAATGTGAGAACTGGGGATGTCTTCATGTTTAATGGCATTGAAGGTGGTTGGCGTGTTATCAACCCTGAAGGGCGCTTCCGCTTTATCGGTGTTGATATGGACAAAACTATCTATATCGCTCGTGTTGATGAGGATAATAATGCATTGACTGTTTACACTGGTAAACTAGGTGTAGGCTTCAATCCAGTTTACAAATACAACCACCCTACTACATTTAATGAGTTGACATTATCAGATGTAAAAAACATCATTAAGAATGGTAGTGAAGAAACTACTAAGGTAACAGAAGATACTACATCTTCTAAATCATCCAATAGTAGTAGTAAAAAGAAATCTTAAGAAAAAGCCTTTATAATGTTCTTTCATTATAAAGGCTTTATTCCTATAATAGTATGTACCCTAAGGATATCTATGAATATATTATTTGTACGCCTTAGTTACATAGGTGATATTTTGCATGCTACACCTGCTGCGCGGTGGATTAAGAAACAGTATCCTGATGCTAAGTTGCATTGGATTGTAACGCCTAGTATGGTAGAGCTTTTACAGGACAATCCCTATGTAGATGAGATAATTCCCTGGGAACGGGATGAATACGAGGCTCATTCTAAAAAACTACATATCCCTACAATGTGGCGCATGTGGTGGGATCTTAAGGCCAAATTAGAACCTTATAAATTTGATGTAGCCATTGATGTACAAGGACGTCTTATAACAGGGTTAGTACTATTAGCTTCAGGAGCCCCCATTAGACTTGGCCTTGGTGGCACAAAAGAGTTGAATTGGTTGTTTACTAACTATAAAACGAAGCCTAGTACAGAACACATGATTAAGCGCTATGTAGAGGTAGCTCAGTTGTTAACAAAGGCTGTTACTGAACATGCAAATTTAGATACATCGCTTAACATAGCTAAATGCGGTGTTGAAAGCAGTTCTCCACTAAATGAATCTAGTGCTAATACGCTGTACCACATGGATTTTCAGGTGCCATCAAATTTACATAGTTGGGCAGAAGAACAGTGGAAAACGATTGATAACGACATTTCTTTGAATCGTGGGGAGGTGGATACACCTCTACGAGTTGGGCTTGTATTAGGCACCTCTTGGGCAACGAAAGAATGGCCTCAGGAAAAATGGTACTCCCTCATTAAATCCCTTCAATATAGAGCAAATTTTGTTTGTTTAGGTGGCCCTAAAGAGGCTACTCAATACAAACCCTTGATGGACTCGCTAACAGATGAGGGCATTGATAAAATTGTACTGAATATGTTAGGGAAAACGACGCTTCAAGAATTAGGGGCTTTAATTGAAAGTTGTGATGTAGTAGTTACTGCTGATACTGGAGCTTTGCATATTGCGTTAGCTTTAAATAAGCCTGTAGTAGCACTCTTTGGCCCTACGGATCCTAAATTATGGGGACCTCTGACGGGAACCTTTAAGGTGCTCGTAAATGATGAATTAGATTGCTTGGGCTGCCGAAAACGACGTTGTCCTAAGCCTGATCAATATTGTATGTCTGGTATTGAACCAGTACGCGTAAAAAAAGCAATTTTTGAATTGATAGGAGATACACATGGCAAAGTTTAAAATCCAAAAAGGTTTATCCGATGCGGATATGATGAAAAATTTTAAGGATACGGAAAATTTTGAAGATACTATGCTCAATATGGAGCGAGATGCTAAGAAGCCAGTAGTTTACCAAAGTCCAAAGCAAAAAGAAGATGCATTTTACCGTGAGTTCTTAACTGAAAAAGTAGAGACTATAATTGGTAAAATGCTCCTTGATATCAAGATGGAGTATTTTAAAGAAGGAGAAGGGGCCTTTTCTATTCAAGTAAAACGGGAAGGTAAAAATATTGTCCTTGAAACTGCGCCTAAAAAGGTTAAGCCTGAGAAGTAATGCGTATAATGGGAACTCTTAAATTTTAAAGATTACGTCAGAGCCTGTCCGTAAATGGACAGGTTCTTTTGTATGTTTATGCATTTAAAAATATCGACTAAGTTATTAATAAAATTGATGAACTCATAAGCATACCGATGTTTATCGAATTACTACATTTATAAATACCGATATATTTTGAAAAGTATTTAATAATAACTAAAAATTATTACGATATAATTTTTAGTTTCTCATTAAAATGAGCAATTACAAAAAATTAATTTGATTAAACATACATGCTAAACTCTAGTTCCTCTGCAGTTTTTTGTGATATTCATCACGAAAAAATCATCTTTGTATACATGAAATTATGAGTAAATAGCATAATGTGGTTGTTGACAAAGAATTTTATAAGTAGTCTAATATAAGTATGTATTACGATTTTAGCGCGTTTGGCTAGTGTGAGCAGACATCGAAAAAATCGTAAAAAAAATAGGTATGAGATAGTTGCTTGATGAGTGTATAAAGTTACATACACAGACTATTTCGATTTGGAGGATTAACATGGCTAAAAAATTAAGAATTTGCGAAACCGTTCTTCGTGACGGTCATCAATCTATTTTGGCAACACGTATGCGCTACGAACAAATGGAGCCAGTGCTCGGCCTTTTAGATGATATTGGTTATGAAGCTCTTGAATGTTGGGGCGGCGCTACTTATGACAGCTGTCTTCGTTTCTTGAATGAAGATCCATGGGAACGCCTTCGCAAATTGAAAGCTAATTTGAAAAATACCCCATTGCAAATGTTGCTTCGCGGTCAAAATTTGTTGGGCTATAAACACTACTCCGACGACGTAGTAGAAGCATTCTGTAATGCGGCTGTAAAAAATGGTATCGACCGTATTCGTATTTTCGACGCATTGAATGACCCACGCAATATGGAAGCTGCTATTAAGTACTCCAAAAAAGCTGGTGCACACGTTCAATCCGCTATGGTATACACAATTTCTCCAGTTCACACAACTGAAAGCTTCTTGAAAGTAGCTGAAACTTTGGTAGAAATGGGTACTGATTCCCTTTGTATCAAAGATATGTCCGGTTTGTTAGGACCTGCTGATGCATATGATTTGGTTTCTACTTTCAAAAAACGTTTTGGCGAATTGCCAATCGACTTGCATAGCCATTTCACTTGCGGTCTTGCTAGTACTACATACTGGGAAGCTGCTAAAGCTGGCGTAGATATCATCGATACTGCTATCTCTCCATTCGCTCATGCAACTAGCCAACCAGCTACTGAAACTATGATTGAAATGTTCAAAGGTACTGAATGGGATCTTGGTCTTGACCTTGATAAATACATTCCATTAGTTGACCACTTCCGTAAAGTAAAACAACAAATCGCTGAAGAATTCAACTTGAAACCAGCTAGTGATGTAATCCCTGCTGTTCGTCGTTACCAAATTCCTGGCGGTATGTTGTCCAATACTCAAAACCAATTGAACGAAATGGGTATGGGCGATCGCTTCTTTGACGTTATGGATGAAATGCCACGCGTTCGTGAAGACTTGGGTTACCCTCCATTGGTAACTCCAACATCCCAAATCGTTGGTACAATGGCTATGATGAACGTTATGATGGGTGACCGTTACAAAATGGTTCCTAACGAAGTTAAAGATCTTGTTCGTGGTAAATATGGTCAATTACCTGGTACAATTTCTGATGAAATTCGTCAAACTATCATTGGTGATGAACAACCTATTACTTGCCGTCCAGCAGATCTTATCGAACCTGAATTGGAAGGTTACCGTCAAGATTTAGCTTCTAAAGGCTACAATGGCATCACTGACGAAGACGTATTGACTTACGCTATGTTCCCAGAAGTTGCTATTAACTTCTTCGATGCAAATCGTCGTTAATCCAAATTTTAAAAGAGGATTCTTAGGAATCCTCTTTTTTTTGACCATATTTAAACTATCCTCATAGAGAAATAGTATAATTCAGTATATATTTTGTTTTATTAAATGAAGAGATTCAATAGTTGTTTCATTTTTTATATTTTAGCTTTTTTATAAACAGTATAGACGAGTTCCTATTAAAAGGGGAGACTAAGGAACTATGAAATATCAGATATTACCAATTTTCATATCGCCATAAGATACATGGGTGCGTGTGAAAATATAATTTTTACGAAAAGTATTAGATATTAAAAGGGTCGAGATACCTTTGAATAATCGGTCAATTATAAACTACGTATGAAAGAATAGTGAAAAATATGTTGGATATTTGCGTGTTTTACTTGCGTTAAGTTATAAAAATAGCGTAAACTATAGAGAGTATCTACTATTTATGATATTGAGGTAATCCTGTGAATTTACAAATACGAATTTGGATATCCAATGTTGTGCTGTTTGTTGTACCTATTTTAATAGCAATTATTTTATTTTTGCTATATTTTACAGGTTTGCGCATATTGGCCAATGCCGGTTACTATTTGCGTATTGAGCAGGAACAACAGTTTAAAAGTGTCAGTCGAATAACTGAAACCATTACCTTTTATGGGTTAGAAAATGATCTAATTAATAGCTTGGTTAAGCCTAGCTATAGCTTACTTGATCCAAAGGAAGTATATGTTGAAGTACTTGATCAAGGAAGTATGGTGTATAACTACGGTAATCCACAAATCTATAGTGCTTCTGCCATTGTTGGTCTTATTGATGTTAACCCTGAATTACAGGGCATCGTATATCAATCCAATAATACTTTCGTTTATGAAATGAGAAAGTACGATGGACGTCATTCCTATGTATACCATATTGCGATTAGGCGTGCTACTCATGGTAGTGATAGCTTAATGGAATCCGTATCTTTCTATATTATCGTAGTTTCCATATTGCTCTTTATTGTTACATTTTTTGCTATTAACCGATTTGTTACACGATTTATCATGATTCACGTTAAGAATATGACAAAGTCGTTAGAAATGGCGAATCGTCAAATTGAAATGGAACAGGAGCAACAAAAAGAGCTACTCGCTGGTATATCCCATGATATACGAACTCCATTGACGGCTATTAAAGCGTATGCTGAAGGTGTTCGTGATGGTATTGCACCAACGGAAGAGCAACAAAAAAGATACATGGGAATTATTTTGAAACGGGCCAATGATTTAGATTCTATGTTAGAGGAACTATTCCTCATAACAACATTGAACTATAAAAAAGAATCTCGTCCATCTGAACGAATTGAATTAGGTCAGTTTGTACGTGACTTTGTAGAAGATCATTTAGCTCCGTATCAATCGAAGGGACTTGAGATTAAGGCCCGTATAGCTACGGAAACACCTTTTATCAATGCTAACCCACAATTGTTACAACGTGTTTTGCAGAATGTGTTGAACAATAGTGCTAAGTATAAAATGACCGATATTGGTCATTGCGTCATAGATGTAACGAGTGATGATGATTTTGTATACTGTGTCATCAGTGATGATGGACCAGGTGTGCCGCCAGAATCTCTAGAGCGTCTGATGCGCCCATTCTATCGTGTAGATTCGTCTCGTACGAATCCTCAAGAAGGTAGTGGCCTAGGATTGTCGATTATCCGTCGAATTATGGAAATCTTTGAAGGCCGAGTTATGATTGAAAATGTAAGGCCACATGGTCTACGTATTATATTAGAGTTTCCTAAGCAAGGAGAAGAATCATGAGTGAACATATCTTAATTATTGAAGACGATTTGGATATTGCCAATATTGAGCGTGATTATTTAATGGTGGCGGGCTATGATGTAACGATTATGACTAATGGTACAGATGGCATTGAAGCAGCATTAAATACTCCTGTAGACCTTATTATCCTTGATGTTATGTTGCCAGAAATGGATGGCTTTGAAGTTTGTCGTCAAATTCGTGACAAAGTTCGTGTACCAATCGTTATGGTAACTGCGCGTCTTGATGATATCGACAAAATCCGTGGCTTAGGCGTAGGCGCTGATGATTATATTGAAAAGCCATTCTCTCCATCTGTATTGATTGCGAAGATTAAAGCTATGTTGGCGCAATATAAACGTTTAACAGAGCGCGATGCAATGGAAACAAACGCTATTCAATCCGGTGAAATCCGTCTCGACCCTAAAATGATGAAAGTATGGGTGAATGAAAAAGAGGTTCATCTTAAAAAGAAAGAATTCCAGTTGTTAGAGTTCTTGATGCGTAACCGTGATATTGTATTTAGCAAAGAAGAATTGTATTCTCGTGTATGGGGACTTGACTCCTATGGTGATTATGCAACTGTAGCGGTTCATATTAATCGTTTACGTGAAGAAATTGAGGATAATCCATCCGATAGTAAGCATATTATTACAGTGTGGGGTGTAGGGTATAAATTCGTTTAGTATCGAGAATATGCATTCACATTATACTCACGTTGTTCGTGGCTGTTGATTAGATATGACTTTATAGAGATTTTATTATAGAGATATAATCAAAGGTTTAAGAATTGTTTATATAGTTACTTTGATAGTTTAGATATTCCATGTATACTTATTTAAGTAAGGCTGACTATGACTCTAGATAAGTAATATTTTAACTTCTCTCTCTTAATAAGTTCTCTCTAAAGCTTATCTAGATCACATATACTCTCTCTCTCAACAGTCCTTACACTCTCAAACTATATGCATAAAGGGCATTTGCTAGCGACGGCTAGTAAATGCCCTTTATGTTTTTTAGATTTTAGATATTTGAATACATTCTATACAGCTTCTTTCAGGATTCTAGGTATTTATCTAGTGGAGGATATACGGTTATAATAATTATACTTTCATAAGAAAAGTTATAAATTGATATCTTGCATTGTAAAAGCAGGCGTACTATAATAGGTTCATCAAAATCAATTTTATAAAATTAATTTTGAGATGATTTGAATTAGTGTGAGACGTGGCGTATTTATAAAGTATCATAATTATATGATTTATGATTTGATTCTTATTTTAACTTTTATAATCATCATTAAGATGTTATGGGTGATGTAGAAGAATATTAAGAAGAATATAAGGAGATCTACATGACATTTTCAAAATATAAGAAAACAGTAATTGCGTGTATTCTTGCTTTGGGTATTGGGGTAGGCGGAGGATACTATTTCTTTGGCAGCCCTGTTAATACGCAACCAACAAACGTGAGAGAACAAACTAAACAGACTAAGCCTATTACTGAAGCGCGTAATACCTATGTAGTGCAAGCGGCTAAAGAATCTGGGCCAGCTGTAGTAGGGATTACAACACAAGTATTTCAAAAGGATATATTTAACCGTACAATCTATGCTGGAGAAGGTGTCGGATCTGGTGTACTTATCGATAATGATGGACATATTGTAACCAATAAACATGTGGTAGCAGGGGCTAGAAATGGGGAGGTTACAGTATCATTGTCTGATGGCAGTACGGTGACGGGGACTGTTATAGGTTCAGATTCACAGACGGACTTAGCAGTTGTAAAAATTAAACCTCCAAAAGATATTAAACCTATCAAAATTGGTGACTCTGACTCCTTGCAAGTGGGGGAGCCAGCTATTGCTATTGGCAATCCTTTAGGTCTTGAGTTTAAAGGTTCAGTTACCTCTGGTGTTATTAGTGCCTTAGCACGTACAATTGATGATCAAGGTCAACGATTCCCATTGATTCAAACTGATGCAGCCATTAATCCAGGTAACTCAGGTGGTGCGCTTATTAATGCAGATGGTGAGTTAATTGGTATCAATAGCTCTAAAATCTCTAAAGAGGGAATTGAAGGTATGGGCTTTGCTATTCCAATTAATTCTGCGATGACAATTGTTGATTCTATTATTAAAAATGGTAAGGTCATTCGCCCTTATATTGGGGTGTGGGCTGTAGACCGTCAAACTGCAGCGCGCAATAATGTAACCTATGAAGGTGATGGACTTCTTGTTGTTCAACTTGATCCTAATGGTCCTGCTGCACAAGCTGGTCTCGTAGAAGGGGATACGATTGCACAAATTGATGGTAAAGATATTACTACATTACTTGAATTAAAAGAACAAATTGATGCTAAGAGCCCTGGAGATACAATTTTGGTATCCTATACTCATAACGGCAAAATGAAGAGTGCACAGCTTAAATTAGGGGAAGCGTCTTCAAATTAGAATCTAGTAAATAAAACTTAATTAAGTATTCCAATAATGCACTAATTTCTTTTGTAGTGTTAGAAAATCCTCATCTTTTAGATGAGGATTTTTAGTTATAATAGGGTGCTTTAATAGATTTTGTATAAAAAATACCATAAATAAGAAAATTTTTTTGAAAAAATTTTTCCCTATAAACGCAGAAATTAACTGTGTTTATAGATTAGAAATAAGAAAAAATATATTAAATTTCAATATTTTTTTACAAAGTACCTTGCGTTCCGAGGTACCTTATGTTATTATGTATTTGTCAGTACATGATAGTGACCGTAAGAGAGCTTTCACATTGGCAGGCAAGCACAGCCTAAAAGGGAGGAACTATGCAAGTTCAATTAAAAAAAGGTGTTATGGACATGCTGGTGCTAGCATTATTAACACAAAATGATCGTTACGGATACGAAATCGTAAGCACCATTTCGGAATATATTGAAATATCTGAAGGAACGATATATCCATTGTTTAACAGACTGAAAAAAGAAAAGTATGTTGAAACGTATTTAAAGGAGTCTTCTACAGGCCCATCACGGAAATACTATCATATCACGAACGAAGGCCGTGCAGCATATAACAAGATGCGTCAAGAATGGGATGATTTTTCTGGTGTTATCAATATGCTGTTGAAAGGAGTCGATAATAATGAACAAAAATAGCTTTTTGGATGCATTGCGTAATATATTTAAAAAAGCGCGTGTTGCAGATGTAGAGAGTATTATAGAGGTTTATGAAGAGCATTTTGCGGTAGGTTATGAAAAAGGGCTTACCGATAGTGAGATCATTAAATCCTTAGGGTCTCCAGAGGAAATATATGCATCCTACGTAGATGCAGGTATTATTACTGACACAATGAATCAAGATGGTAGTGAAAGTAAATCCGTTAATATGCAGGAAATTTATGCACGATTTGATGATTATAAAGAGCGTCTTTTACCTCAATTACCGGGGATGGCTAAAAAAGCATCTAAGACTTTGCTCTCTATTGGAAGTGCCTTATCCTATATTGTAGGTGCTCTTATATTCATTATTACACCGGCTATCTTGTTCTTACTAGGTAGCTCATGGCAACCATTTGAGAATGTTACTGCATTTCCAGTATTGTCCATTGTAACTTTAGTGGCACTTGGGGGTGTAGGTTTATTTGGTGGACTTACATGCGTCTTTGTTGGTACAGAGCTTCGTGGCGTACGTGAACGTTATTTCCGCAATTTAAATTAAGGAGGACCTATGAGACGTATTATAATTACAGCAATTTTAACAGTAATCTGTGCTGTTGGAGCATGTACATCTTTTGCTGTTAATGATTTACCTAATTTTGGTGAATGGATGAAAACGAATGAACAACAGTTTAGAAAACCACATAGACATGATGGTCCTAATCAGTATATGGATAAACATATGATGGATAGAAATAATCATATGATGCCTCAAGATAGTATGGGGCCAAATAATGGCCAACATATGCACCAAAATGGTCAAAATCAAATGATGCCTCAAGATGGTATGGGACCAAATAGTGGTCAGCATATGCACTCAAATGGTCAAATGCCTCCGCAAGGTCAAATGCCTATGCAAGGCCAACCACCTCAACAACCTAATGGCAATGCACCACAACAACAAACTGATCAAGGTGCACCGCAAACTACACAAAACTAATGATACTTTATGAGTTCATTTCTCTCATAAGATATAGAGAACGTGGTCATGAAAGTGCATTCATGGCCACCATAGAGTCACACACTCTATGTGATACATTCGTATCAGAATCTCTCTCTTACACACAATAACTACACACAAACAAAAAGAGCTCCTTAGCGAAGGAGCTCTTTTTGTATCTATTTATAAATATTAGATAGTACTTGATGGTTTGGGAATATATTATTAACTTCTCAATGAAAAACGACCTATACATGTATATAGGTCGTTAAAAAATTATTTGATATGTTTAGAGCCACGTTCTGTCATAGCTACGCCGTCTTTGCAAAGAGGGCATTCTTCAGGTTTATAAGTTGGAACTTCAAGATTAAGTAATGCTTGTACCTTTTCGTGAGGTACACCGAATTCTGCTTTACCCCCAGAACGGTTAACAAGAAGGCCTACACCTACGATTTCACCACCGGATTGGTTTACCACATTTACTACTTCTTGTACAGAACCACCAGTAGTTACGATATCTTCAACGATAAGTACTCTTGTGCCTGGCTCGATTTTAAAGCCACGACGTAATGTCATAATGCCTTTTTCGCGTTCTGTGAAGATAGCACGGGTGCCAAGCGCTTTACCTACTTCGTGAGCAAGTAAGATGCCACCGGTCATAGGTCCAATAACAAGTTCCACATTTTGATCGCGGAAGCGTTCAGCTAATTCTTTACAAAGTTTTTCTGTATATTTTGGATGTTGTAATACATTAAATTTTTCAACGTACATTGGACTGTGGAGACCAGATGTCAAAAGGAAGTGACCTTCTAAAATAGCTTGAGTGTCGATCAGTAATTGTTTTACTTCTTGTTCTGTCATCATTTGGATACTTTCTCCATTTCTTCAATAATTAAACGAACCGCTTCACGAGGGTTTTCGGCTTGTGTAATAGGTCGACCGATAACAAGGCGAGATGCTCCATCTTGTAGTGCACTAGCTGGTGTAGCAACCCGTTTTTGGTCGTCTGTTGTTGCAAAGGAAGGGCGAATACCAGGGGTAACGATGAGGAAGTCATCGTCACATGCTTCACGAATCATTTTGGCTTCTAATGCGGAACATACAACACCATCCATACCACAGTCTTTAGCGAGTTTTGCAAGGCGAATGACTTGGTCGGAAATTGGTAGCTGACCACCAATAGCAGTCCAAGATTCATCGTCAAAGCTAGTTAATGCGGTGATGGCTAATAATTTTGGGCGTTCCACGCCTAGTTCTTTGCCACTCTCATGAGCTGCCTCAACAGCAGCTTTCATCATGACAGGACCACCTTGACCATGTAAAGTAATTAAACTAGCACCGAGACGTGTTAAGGAAGCTACGCCATGGGCTACGGTATTTGGAATGTCGTGCAATTTCAAATCAAGAAATACTTGTTTGTTTTGCTCCTGTAAAAAACGAATTGTTTTTGCTCCTTCGGCGTAGAATAGCTCCATGCCGACCTTGTAAAAGCTAACCGAATCACCGAGGGATAATACGATTTCTTTCACTGCATCCATCGTGGATACGTCAAGGGCAACGATTAATCTGTCATCTGCCATGTTGCAACCTCCATACTACATACATATCTAAATAATTTTCACATACTGAGGGCCTATCTGTCAATTAAAATTGGTGTGAATGAGGTGATTATTGGTCACCTTTGAACAGTAGATTATAGTCTATTTCATGCTATAATAAGTAGAGTAAATGAATATAATTCTTATATATAGATTTTGAAAGGAGTCCTATGTTAGATTTTGTTGCATTAGACTTTGAAACAGCAAATAAATTTAAAAATAGCGCGTGCTCCTTGGCGGTTATTACCGTAAAGGACGGACAAATTACCAAAAAGGCATATAGCCTCATCAAGCCTCCGTTTATGAGTTTTGATGATGAATGTATTGAAATTCATGGTATCCAACCGAAGGATGTTCTTCATGAAAAGACCTTTGATGAGTTGTGGAATGCCATTTATGAAAACCATTTAAAAGGGAATATTATGGTGGCTCACAATGCGAAATTCGATATGAACGTATTGCGTGCTACTTTAGATTATTATAAAATCCCTTGGCCAGAACTAGATTATGCATGTACAGTTAAACTTTCACGTGCGGTATGGCCTGATTTAGTTAATCATAAGTTGAATACAATGGCCGCATATATTGGAGTTGAGTTTAAACATCACTATGCACTGGATGATGCAGAGACTTGTGCAAAGGTTGTATTAGAAGCTGCTAAGTTGAAAGGCGTTAATAGTTTACCAGATTTATTAAAGACTACAGGCGTACCGTTAGAACCATTCATTGATGATAAAAATCGCTCTGCTCAAGATGCATTACATAAAGAGCCAGAACCAGAACAAATGTCGTTCTTTTAGTAAGGAGAGGTACTATGTTGGGGAAAGAATTATTAGCTTATGTAGATCATACATTATTGCGTCCTACAGCTACATGGGATGATATTAAAGAAGTTTGTGAGGATGGTTTAAGGTATAAAACTGCATCTGTTTGTATTCCTCCAGATTTTGTAGCATCCGCCCATGAAGCATATCCAGAACTTAACATATGTACCGTTATCGGCTTCCCTTTAGGATATGAAACAACAGAGGTAAAGGTGGCAGAAACGAAACAGGCCATTGAAGAGGGCGCTTCTGAAATTGATATGGTTATTAATCTTGGAGCTGTAAAGCAAGGTGATTTTGAAGCGGTAACTAGCGAAATTGAGGCGCTTAAGAAGGCTTGTGGTGATAAAATTTTAAAAGTTATTATCGAAACTTGTTATCTTACAGATTCTGAAAAGGTAGCGCTTTGCAAATGTATTACAAATGGTGGCGCAGACTATATTAAAACATCTACTGGATTTGGTAGCGGCGGTGCAAGCCTTGAAGATATTAGACTCTTTAAAAAGCATATTGGTCCTAATGTACAGATTAAGGCCGCAGGTGGTATTCGCTCTATTACGGATATGAAAGCCTATATTGCAGAAGGTTGTAGCCGAATTGGAGCCAGTGCAGCTGTAGAGTTACTAAAGAATCACTTGAACGAAGAAGTATAATAGAAAACCACCTAGGCTATGCTTAGGTGGTTTCTTAGAATGGCGGTGTAACTATGCGTATGTATGATATTATTCTGAAGAAAAGGGCGAACTTGCCGTTAACAGATGAGGAAATCCGCTTTGTCATAGATGGTTATGTAAAGGGGGAAATCCCTGATTACCAAGTGAGTGCGCTCTTGATGACCATAGTTTTTAATGGTATGAATGCTCGCGAACTAGGAACTTTGACCTTGGCTATGGCTCAATCAGGTAATATGGTAGACTTGTCAAATATTGATGGGATTACCGTAGATAAACATAGTACAGGCGGCGTGGGAGATAAGACAACACTTATTATTGCACCTCTCGTAGCCGCTTGTGGCGGCAAGGTGGCTAAGATGTCTGGACGTGGACTTGGTCATACAGGTGGCACTATTGATAAGATGGAATCTATTCCAAATTTAAAGGTATCTTTAGAGCAAGATGCTTTTATCAATCAAGTTAATAAAATTGGTCTTGCTGTTATTGGTCAGTCGGAAGGGCTTGCACCTGCTGATAAAAAGCTATATGCTTTGCGCGATGTGACGGGAACTGTGGATAGTATCCCTCTTATTGCATCCTCTGTTATGAGCAAAAAATTGGCTTCTGGTGCTCAAGCAATTTTGTTAGATGTAAAGGTTGGCAGTGGTGCCTTTATGAAAAACATAGAGGATGCTCGTGAATTGGCTAAAGCAATGGTAGATATTGGAAAGGGAAATGGCCGTTCAATTAAGGCTATTTTGACGGATATGGATCGACCGCTAGGCCATGCTATTGGAAATGCTTTGGAGATTCGCGAGGTTATTGATACGTTGAAAGGTCATGGTCCAGAGGATTTAACGCATGAATGTATTATCATGGCTGCCCACATGCTCGTATTGAGTCATATGTGTGATTATGAAACTGCTCTTAATCGTGTGCAACAAGCATTAGATTCTGGCGTAGCCCTAGAACGATTACGTTTAATGGTTGATGCTCAAGGAGGAGATAGCCGCGTTATCGATGATGAAAGTATATTGACAATCGGCCAGTTTACCTATGATGTGATAGCACCTCAAGACGGTTATATTATCCATATGAATACAGAACAATGTGGGATTGCATCCGTTATGCTTGGAGCCGGTCGCACTGTTAAGGATGGTCCTATCGATTATAGTGCGGGCATCTTGATGCACAAGAAAACAGGCGACTCAGTTACAGTAGGTGAATGTATAGCTACCTTGTATGCTTCTGATGAGAGCTTGCTTTCTAATGCTGCAAAGACATATTTAGAGGCGATTACCTTTGGCGAAACTGCACCAATCATGGCGGATACGATTCTTGATATTGTGGAATGAGGAGATCCATATGATAGAAAAGGAAACTCATATGACAGAACAGGAAATTCAAAACCTTATAGATTGCGCCATCGTTGCTCGTGAGAAAACTTATAGTCCGTATTCACATTTTGGTGTGGGCGCAGCCCTTCTTTGCGAAGATGGAACCATCTATGAAGGGTGTAATATAGAAAACGCTTCTTATGGATTAACTAATTGTGCGGAGAGAACTGCTATATTTAAGGCCGTGTCGGAAGGGCAAACAAAATTTAAAGCCCTTGCCGTAGTTGCTGATACGGAAGGGCCTTGTGCACCATGTGGTGCTTGTCGTCAGGTAATGGGAGAGTTTAACATTCCTATTATCATTATGAGAAACATGAAGGGCAATATAAAAGTAGTATCTATTGAAGCGTTATTACCATTTAGTTTTTCATCTAACGATGTAATTGATAGATAGTACCTTCAGCATTGGAATATTCCAAAGACAAATTATCTGAATTTATTGTATCTGGAAGATAATCGTCACCATAAACGAGTAGATATATTTTTTTATTTGTTGGTAAGTCATTTATAGATATAAACGGCATGACATCTTTAGCGTTCCAAGAAATAGTAGTTGGATCAGGGGCTACTTCATTGGGGCCGAGTAATTGATATACTTCATGACCGCTATAGTAAGTAGGTGAAACGCGATATCTACCACTACCTTGTACAAGAATGGAGTCATCACTAATAGACTGGCTAATAAATTGGCTAATACTAGGTGTTGAGGCTTTCTTCATTTGTGGTACTGCTACTGCAAATGTAAGCACTATATAAGCAATACCCATAACGAATGCCGTTTTATAAATTAAGTTGATACGTTTGTAGCACATAACAGCTATTAATATAGTTAACGGTGTTAAAGCAGGAAAACTATAGGTGGAGTACTTAGTTGCCATACAAGTGAAAAATAGGATAACTATACCAGCCCAGACAGCTAAAAAGCTATGGAATGGAATATTGGTAAACCAATTCTTGCGATTACTATAAATTGACTTCGGTAATATAATGGACCAAGGTAATAATGCTATGATTGTTATAGGAATGTAATAGTACCAAACATTGAATCTTGGATGCTCAGACACTGTAGCACGAAGCCAATTATGGACACCTAGAAAGACATTGATAAAGTCATTTCCATGGGTGATATACATATAATAATACCAACTACCACCGAGGCTTAGAAATAGTAACAGTCCAGGTATAATCTGTAGACTAAATAATTCTCGAATATCTCGTCTGATTGCAAGGTAAACTAATATGATGAGACCTGGCAATAGGAATCCAATTGGACCTTTAGTCAATACGGCAAAAGCAGATGCTATATAGGCTAATAGATAGTAACGTTTATAACCTCGTTGACCTGTTTTATGATGTATGTATCCTATGTAAAAGCTCATTAAGGTAGCATTAAAGTATAGTCCTAGGGTCATATCTGTTATAAGAGATTTTGCGATAATCCAATATTCTGCTGACACGGATACGATAATGGCGCTCACAAGAGCAATAACGTGGTTTGTTTGTGCTTTTACAAAGCGATAGATTAGAAAAATATTGCAGAGAGCTAAAAGGCTAGAAAAGAATCTAGCGCCAAAGTTTGTAATGCCAAATAGTTTGAAACCAACAATGAGTTCCCAATAATAAAATATAGGCTTATCATACCAATAATGACCAAAAATTTGTGGAGATAAATAGTTTTTGGTTAGAAGCATTTCTTTTGCGGTTAGCGCATAATTAGACTCTACAGGATCCGTAATACTAAGATATGCATTTCCAATAAAATAAATGATGGCAGAGAAGATAAGGACTATCAAAATATGATAGTTCTTATTTTTTAAGACATACTTCATAGCCTTAACCTTTCATGCTAAATTGTTTACTCAATGGTTGGTTTGCTTTTTTTATAAGATATAGGCTTAGTTTTGTATTTATGAGTAATCGGAAAATATTATATTTAGGGTGATTTAATAGCGTATCAATCTTAGAAGATAAATAGTTTTGATAGACTTTAAATAACAAATATGTGATGAGGATACCCATGATAACGTCTAGAGGATAATGATGACCAACAAAGACTTTCGCAAAACCTGTTAAAATGGTTCCACTTAGTAGAATAGAACCTAGTCTCTTATAAACTGCTAAAATTGGTAATGAAATAGCAGTCATTGCCATAGCATGGGTGCTAGGAAAACTAGAATCAGCTACATGAGGAATAAGTAGATTTACTGTGTGTGTGACGAATGGTCTTGGTTCTTGCACTATGAAACCAATGATACTATGAGCTATCATGGTAATACCAAGAAATGCGATAGTATGTATGCAGGTTTTTATAAGTCTTTTATCTTTAAAATAGAGGCCTAATCCAGATAAGAGTATCAGTAATAAAGCAAAGACTATTGAAAGGTATTTTACAATGTATATCATACTTGTATCTAGCCACGTATATGTACCTGCTAGGCTGTTGATAAGTTGAAAGATTTCGTAATTCATATATATCTCCTTTTTATTTGATGACTTTCTTGTATGAATACATCATAAAGGAGAAATATTACGAAAATATAACGATGAAATTACATCTTCTAAAAGATTGATTTCTATATCATGACAGATAAGATATAGGTTTGTATAATAGTTAAAAAGGAGGTATCTATGCTTTTTAACTGGTTTAATAGCTTAGGCGTACGGCGAAAGATGATAATTAGTAATTTATTAATTATTATCATACCTTTTATTGTTTTACTTACCGCCTTATCTATAGTATGGGGGGTTATTCGTTATACTAATCCTGTAAATCATCGTCAGTGGATGATGCTAGCGCCTAGTACAATTCAGTCTCAAGTATTTCAATTGGGGTTAGAACAAATAAATAAGAAACTTTCAAAAGAGTCTACATCAATAAGTGATATTTTGGATAGTAGTGCTGTTTTAGAAGCACAAGGCTTAGATATAGTCATTCTCAAAGATAATAAAATAGTTTATGCTACGCCAGATATAGAGCCTAATATAATGTTATCGAACGTTAAAAATATGATAAATGGCTTAGAGTCTAATCATTATTTGAACTGGGAAGGCAACCAATTTATCTATGTGAATTCCTATGATATGGGACTTACAGTGTATGGTGCTGGTAGAATCCCATTTATGACTAAAAGTATGGGGCCAGAATCAACGGATAAGAAAATGGTGGAAGGCGCTTTTGGTATAGGTATTTTAATGATAATAGCTATTATCATTGGTATAGGCCTATATATATCCAATCGATTAGGTGAGTATATTTTGAGACCTGTCATAGATTTGAAGCAAGCTGCTGATGATCTCAAAAATGGGATAGTGCCAAAAAGAATTGCTGTAAGAAATCACGATGAATTAGGGGTTACTTGTGAGGCATTTAATAATATGCAGGAATCATTGCTTAAAGCCCGTCAAGAGCAAGACCTTTATGAAGAGCGTAGGCGCGAAATGATAGCAGGGGTTTGTCATGATATTTCAACACCACTTACATCGGTAAAGGGGTATGCTAGTGGTATTATTGAAGGTATTGCAAATACAGAAGAGAAGCAAGCACGCTATGTGCAGCGGATTTATGATATGGCGGGGCGTATTGAACATTTAGTTAATATGCTATCGGACTTTTCGCAACTAGAGTTAAAACAAATTCACTACAATCGAGATACATATGCATTAGATGATTTAATTCGAGAGTATATTAGAGAGCGACATTTAAATAATCATGAACTTATCGTTTTACATGAATCGTATAGTGCCGAAGATAGTTTAATAGTAATTGATCGGATACAGTTTTATCGTGTTTTGGATAATCTTGTATCCAATAGTATAAAGTATAGACGTGGCGAATCTGTATCTATTGATATATCTACAGCTAAGATAGATAATGGCTGTAAACTGACTTTTTCAGATGATGGGAAAGGTGTTCCTACAGAAATGTTAAATCGTTTGTTTGATATTTTTTTCCGTACTGATGAAGCACGTACAGAGGTAGCTAATGGTAATGGCATTGGGCTGGCTATTGTAAAACAAATCGTTGAAGATATGAATGGTTCTATTCATGCTGAACATAATGATAGTGGACCTGGACTATCCATTGTGATGGAGTTTCCTTTGGATAAGGAGTAAAAGTATGGGAAAAGTTTTAATTATTGAAGATGATATGGGTATCTATGAGTTAGAGCGAGATTATTTAGAAATCGAAGGCTATGAAGTAGACATTCAAACTAATGGCGTTGATGGGTTAAAGGCAGCCCTTGATTATGAATATGACTTAATTATTCTTGACATTATGATTCCTAAAAAGGATGGATTCTCTGTGTGTCGAGATATTCGTAAGGAAAAAGAAATACCTATTATTATGGTCAGTGCTAAACGTGAAGATATTGATAAAATTCGGGGGCTAGGACTTGGTGCTGATGATTATATGATTAAACCTTTTAGTCCGGCAGAGCTTGTAGCACGTGTTAAATCACACATTCAGCGTTATAATCGCATCCGTAATAGTCTAAGCCCTACAGTTGTGTTGGACGCAAAAATTACTGCAGGTAGCTTAGAGATATTGCTTGATTCTCATCAAGTTTTTTTAGGTGGTACTGAGGTGAATTTGACTCCACGTGAATATGACATTTTAGTTCTTCTTGCATCTAGCCCTAATCGTGTATTTACAAAAGAAGAAGTATTTGAAAGTATCTGGGGGATAGACTCTTTAGGAGAAACTTCAACAATTATGGTTCATATAAATAGATTAAGAGCTAAAATTGATAAACAATTCCAAAATGAAGAGTATATTGATACTGTTTGGGGTGTAGGGTATCGTTTCCATAAATGGGATAATTATATAAAACAATAGTATAAAATATTAAATAAAAAAGGCGTCTCAATGGAGACACCTTTAAACATAATTTTGACTAGTATATGAAGAAAGCTAGCCGCTGAGGCTAGCTTTTTGATGCTTAGAATGCAGGAACAATAGCACCTTGGTATTTTTCTTGGATGAATTTGATAATTTCAGGACTATGAAGTGCAGCCATCAATTTTTTGATGCGAGGGTCATTTTCATTGCCTTTAAGTACAGTTACGATATTTACGTAAGGGGAATCGTTATTTTCAATTGCCAATGCATCTTTGCCAGGGTTAAGACCTGCGTTTAATGCAAAGTTAGTGTTGATAGCGGCTAAGGCTACATCGTCAAGGGAACGAGGTACTTGTGCTGCTTCTAATTCTACGAATTGATATTCGTTAGGGTTCGCAGTAATATCTTGCACTGTAGATAAGATGTTTGTAGAGTCTTTTAATGTAATTAGACCTTGTTTTTGTAATAACAATAATGCACGGCCACCGTTTGTAGGGTCATTAGGAATAGCGATTTTAGCGCCTTTTGGAAGATCTTTCAAATCTTTGATTTTACGGGAGTATAAACCCATTGGCTCAAGATGAACACCACCGGCAGATACTAAGTCAAGTTTGTGAGCTTTTGCGAATTCCTCCATGTAAGGTACGTGTTGGAAGAAGTTGGCATCAATCTCTTTGTCCCCTAAAGCCAAGTTAGGTGTGTTGTAATCAGTGAATTCCGTGATTTTTAATTCGATACCATCTTTTGCTAAAATCGGTTTAACTTGTTCTAAAATTTCTGCGTGAGGTACTGCTGTTGCCCCAATTTTTAATACTTGTTTGCCATCGCTAGCAGCTTGTTTGTTGTCGTTACCACAGCCTGCGATTAATAAAGCGCCGCCAAGGATGACAGTAGCTGCCAATGCTAAAAATTTTCTCATTAGACACACTCCTTATACAATAATTACATATAAAATATTAAATCTATAGTACTAAATAATTTCCTATCTATCAAGAAGGAATTATTATAGGTTCTCCATAACTAAAAACTATGGAGAACCTATAATATAAGTATGTTCATTTTTAAAATAGTTTGCCCATGATAAGTCCAATCGCCCACATTAGTTGATAAATCATAGCGGCCCCAGCGGTAGTGCCCATAGCCTTATCTAGTTGAAACTCATCTGTATTGGTAGATAATGTACGAATTGTTTTGAAAGCTAGTGGTGCTGCAAGGAATGCTAATAAGGCGAACCATGTCATATGGCCTACTATAATCCAAGCAATGATCCAAATAAAATTGAAAATATATGAGATACTCATTAAGCTGAGTGCTCTTTCACGACCAAGCACGATTGGCAACGTGTGACGTCCATGGCTTTCATCATTACGAATATCTCGGATATTATTCGTCAACATGATAGAACCAACTAGCAATGTAGATGGAATTGCAGGAATTAACAGGGCTAAGGATAATTCTCGTATCCAGGCATAGCCTGTAATGAGTACGATAGTAAAACCCATGGCGATACCAGAGGAAATTTCTCCAAATGGTGTTCGAGAAATTGGTTTTGGACCGCCAGAGTAAAGGAAACTAATTAGAATACATAAGAAGCCTACAGGAATGTAGTACCAAGTTATAGTAGCAGATAAATAAAGACCAATAATAATGGGTACAAACATGAGTACTTTAATCATCGTTATAATGAGCTCTGGTGTTATAACGCCACGTGTGATAGAACCAGCATTACCTACCTTTTGACCAGCATCTAGTCCAGATTTAAAGTCTTTATATTCATTCCATAAATTAGCTACAATTTGGGCTGTTACAACAGCTAAAAATATGAGCACTGTATGTAAAATGGCAAGACCTGTACCCTGAGCAGCACCAAATGCGTAATAACTAAAGGCGGCACCTAAAATGGTAGGCCCTAATGCAGCAGCTAATGTGCGAGGCCTAGTGAGGGGAATTAATTCTTGTATCATGTTAAAAGCACACCGAGTGTGCACTCCTTTCCATTTCTCATACATATATCATCTTTACATGTCTATTTATGTATTGTATAGCAGAAAGGTAAGCTTGTAAATTATACTATACAGTTATATATGTCGATATAGTATAATAATTAATATATGCAGTATAGATGATTATCTTTTAAACTCTTAATATATACTGCACGGATTATCTAACAATCTATACATAGTGTATTGTTAAAAAGGTGAGGTGTCTTATGAGAACTCTCAATAAAAAGTTGATGACATTGGCTTGTGCCACCTGTTTAACTGTGGGTATGGGGGCAGTGGCATGTGCTGATACGGTAGATTTAGGTTATGGTATGAACGTAGAGACTCGTAATGGTGTTAAAGCATCTGTTATAGATTCAGTTTCCACAAATCCTAATTTGAGAACAAAAGAACAAAATGTAATGGTAAATGAAGTTAATGCGCTAGCAGCAAAAAGGCTTGGTGAGCATATAAAAGAAGTGTACCATGCAGAGGTGCCACCATTCCAAGGGAAGGTTATAGATGGATACAACTTGTATCAACTATCTGGTGATAGTGCTTTAGGTCATCATACAGCATGGTTGGTAAATTATAATGTGAATAAAGATATTATTAACTATTCTGGTGATGTAGCAACACAAATAGTTAATTCCGTTATGGCAGATAAAAAAGCGGAGAAACTTCCTGATGCTAAACCATATTCAAGATCTAATGCAGAAAATTTTATTACTAGTTTGAAGCCGATAAGTTTAGATCAAAAGTCCTTAAAACCTGTTATGGAAAAATTCAATACTAGAGTGAATCATGATATGAATACACAGTTAAATCTAATGGCCATAGAAGGTAAAAAGTTATCTCCTAAGGACCAGCTAGCTACACAAGAAGTAGTCGATGTTCTAAAAAAGATTATTCCTAATTTTTCTGTACAAGCTACAGACTTTTCTGCTAGACCATATACTTCAAAATTTGGTGTAATGCAGGCGATGTCTATACGTGGCAGTTTAAATTATGATGGATTTATGCTACCTGGTTCTCTAGGATTGTATATGTTACCACAAGATGAAGGGCTCACTATACAATTACTAGTAACAGAAGATACAAGTCACGATTATTGGACTAAACAATTGGAATCAATGTATAGCTTAAAAGCTCTAAAGGGAGGAAATAAATAATGAAACCATTAAAAACTCTCGTGTTAGCAACTTGTTTAGTTGGTGCTGTTACAAGTTTTGCTAGTGCTAAGGATGTAAACACTTTGGCAGGAACAATGTCGATTCCTAATAATGTTACACTAGCTACGGCGTCTAATACTAATACATTAGGTATTGTAAAAGATATAATTGCTAAAGAAAATGCAAAGCCAAACACGCATCAAATGACAAGACAAAGTAATCAACAAGCTTTAGCTATATTGGATCAGATGGGAATTAGCTACGACATATATCAGCTACAAGGTGAGGATAAAACTGGTCAAAAAGATGCATTCGTAGTAGCTGTAGATGTTAAACAAATAGCGCAACAAGTGGCTAAAGAAAAGGCTAATGACCCTATGTTTATAGCGGCAATGGCCGCTCTTGATAAAGGTCAAATTGATCCTGTAACAGAGCAACTTTTATTAGGAACAATAAATAAACAGATTCCCACTAGCACAACAGTAGTTCCTTTGAATGGACCTATTAATGTGTCTAGTCGTGATCCCCAAAAAGCAACGATTATGCCTAAAACACTTAAAACTCTAACCGTAGAAAATGCAGAACAAGTACATCCGGTGGGTGGCACAAAATATCAAACATATGCAGCAAGCTCTCGCTTGTTATATGCAGATGGAAGTGTACAAACTCCACTCTATGCAAATGCTGCATTTGTGTTGAAGCCAGGAAAGCCAGTGTTGTATGTAGGTATAACAACTGATGTACAACGTGATTATTTCAAACCAATATTTGACAATGCATTCAAATCAATTAAATAATTGGTTATATACGTACTTTTATTTTATATGTGATATATTGAGGTAAGTCATATATATCGAGGCATCAACATGAGTTTCGCGCCTTAAATATAGTCATATTAATTTATATTTATTTATAAAAGGAGATTTATCATGAAAACAATTTCTACAGACAAAGCACCAGCAGCAGTAGGCCCTTACTCTCAAGCTAAAGTGGTTGGCGGTTTATTATTTGCTTCTGGTCAAATTCCACTCAATCCTACAACTGGTACAATTGTTGAAGGGGGCATTGTAGAGCAAACTGAACAAGTATGCAAAAATATTGAAGCCGTATTGACTGAAGCTGGTACAGACTTTTCCAAGGTTGTTAAAACAACTTGCTTCTTAGCTGATATTGGTGATTTCAAAGCATTTAATGAAGTGTATGCTAAATATTTCACTTCTAAACCAGCTCGTTCATGTGTAGCAGTAAAAGACCTTCCATTAGGCGTTATTGTGGAAGTGGAAATTATTGCGGAAGTATAAGATGGATTATATTTCTTTGTTACAGTCAGAGATGCGTCCTGCCTTCGGTTGTACTGAGCCAATTGCATTGGCTTATGCGGCTGCGAAGGCAGTCTCTGTTTTAGATGAGTTTCCTAACCATATTCACGCAAGATGCAGCGCGAATATTATCAAAAATGTAAAATCTGTAGTCATTCCAAATTCTGGGGGTCGAAAAGGCCTAACGGCGGCCGCTACACTAGGTGCTATTGTAGGTCATCCAGAGCGTGAACTAGAAGTATTGGAATCTGCTACAGACGAAGATCGCAAATGGCTTGGCACATTGCTTGATGCCAACTTCTGTACCGTTTCACTTGCTGAAGGCGTAGATAATTTATATATAGAAATCACTGCAGAAACAGATGAACATACAGCGGTTGTTCGCATTGAAAATGACCATACGAATGTAACCTATGTATCAGTAGATGGTGAGATTGTCTCTGAAACAGTCAATGAAATTAAGAAAGCGGCTAAAACAGAATATGCCATGACCTTCGATAGCATTTACGAATTTGCTTTAACAGGTGATATTTCTGGTATCCTACCTCAAATTAAACAGCAAGTTGAGTATAATACTGCAATTTCTAAGGAAGGTCTATCCAATGATTATGGATCTAATATTGGACAATTGTTATTGTTAGATGAAGAAAATCCATCTCTCGAAACGAAATGTAAGGCTCGTGCCGCAGCTGGCTCTGATGCGCGTATGAGTGGTTGTCCATTGCCTGTTGTTATTTGCTCTGGCTCCGGTAACCAAGGTTTAACCGTATCTGTGCCAATCATTACGACTGCCGAGGAACTTGGTAAAAGTGAAGATGAATTGTATCGCGCTCTCGTCTTTGCTAACTTGCTAACGCTTTACGTTAAATCTGGTATTGGTAAATTGTCTGCATACTGTGGCGTTGTATCTGCTGGTGTGGTAAGTGTAGCAGGTATTGCCTTCTTGAAGGGTGATAGTAAAGATATAATCGAGAACACTCTTGTAAATGGTCTTGCAAGTTTATCTGGTATCGTATGTGATGGGGCGAAACCATCCTGTGCAGGAAAAATTGCAATCTCCCTTGATGGCGCTTTTATTGGATATAAACAAGCTCGCCTTAACAAAAACTACCAAAAAGGCGATGGCCTTGTAGCATACTCCGTTGATGAAACTATCCGCAGTATTGGTGCTGTGGCACAAGGTATGAAAGAAACGGACGTAGTTATATTGAATGAAATGCTAAAACACTAAACTGCAAGTGACGTGGTTAGCTGAATATAAAAAGAACCCTTCGTTGGTCTGTACCTTCAAAAATTGTGTCCAATTTTTGGGGTACAGTTCACGTGAAGGGTTCTTTTTTGTTTATTGTAATTTTTTAGGATCTTTAAGTATCAATGAAGCCCCAAGACCTACTACTAGGAATGGTACGAGTGTCATCATAGCGGCAGGTAAAGAATAGGTATCCGCAAGGTTACCTACTACAGGTGCGATGATACCGCCGATAGTTTGGCTCACCCCGAGGGTAATACCGGACGCAAAGCCGATGCTTTTAGCAAGGTAGGTTTGGCCTAGTACGATAACGGGGCTGTAGCTAAGAGCTTTAGCAGCGCCAATCATGAGTAGTAACATATAGGCTATAGGCATCATGATAACAGGGGAGAAGGTTGGCACTTCTGTTAATAGGAACATGGCTGGCAACCAAATCAATAGGGATAGTCTAATGATTTTAATGGGACCATATTTGTCGCCTAATAGACCGCCAATATATGTCATGAAGATACCGATACTAAAGAATATGGTTAATGCAAAGCTACCTTGCTCTGGGCTAGTGCCGAGTTCACGAGTCCAGAAGATAGGAATAAATGCATTGATAACGCGGAAGTTTACTGATTGGCTTAGGATGATAATAAACAAGATACCAAAGTATTTCCAGTAATTCTTTAGCGGCTTAGCCACTAGTGTAGGGTTTTCCATAGCTACCGCTTGGTCGATAGTGCGTGCTTGAGTTACTATGCACGGCATGAGGACGAACAAAACCGTTGAGATAATAAGCCCCACTATGGTGAAAGCTGCCAGTCCATGAGGTCCTACTGTATAGGCAATAGAGCCCGCAAAGAGTGGACCGATGGCAAAACCAGAGCTACCACCGATGGCGAAGGTACCCATGGCTTTACCTTTTTTACCACCTCCCAGGCGATTCATGATTTTCGCTCCTTCAGGGTGGAAGATAGAGGAGCCTACACCAGCTAAGGTAGCACAAACAAGCAAGCTTTCATAAGAGGTTACAAAACCCATGGCACCTGTGCTACAAGCTGAGAGCAGAACACCTAAGGCGATTAGCCGTGGCTGATTGATCTTGTCAGAGACATAACCTAATAATGGCTGTAACAATGAAGATAATGCTGTATTGGCTAATATGAGAAAGCCTGCCTGCTCTAAACTAAGTCCATAAGTGTAGATAAATAATGGCAAGAGGGCAGGTAATACACTTTGACAGGAGTCGTTAATCATATGACTCACCGTAATGAGATAAGGGTAATATTTTTTCATAGTAGTGGTCCCTTCGCAAAAAAGCGCTAACCATGGTTAGCGCTTTATATATTTTATATGGCAGAGGAGGAGGGATTTGAACCCCCGCGCCGGTTGCCCGACCTACCGCATTTCGAGTGCGGACCCTTCAGCCTCTTGGGTACTCCTCCGTGTTTTACGGCGCTCTTTAAAAAAGTCTTTCATGATTTGACTACATTCATCACCAAGGACACCCGATGCTAATTCGGGTTCATGATTTAAACCAGGGTGAGAGAGTACATTGAAAAGAGACTCTACAGCGCCTCCTTTGTAATCACTTGCACCATATACAACACGGTCAATACGACTGTTGATGATGGCTCCAGCGCACATCGGACACGGCTCTATCGTAACATACAGGGTACAACCAGTCAACCGCCAGCGCTTGAGTACATCGCATGCTTCGCGGATGACGAGCACTTCTGCATGAGCTGTTGCATCGTGATCTAATTCACGGCGATTATGGTGGCGTGAAATGATTGTATTGTTTTGCACTAAGATAGCGCCGATAGGAATTTCTCCTAGGTTATAGGCCTTGCGAGCTTCCTCTAGAGCAAACGCCATGAAATACTCGTCACGGCTACGCTCATCCATATTTTTAATCTCTATAGGTGTAATGTTCTTTGTCATTCTCATACCTCTTAATGTATAATATCTTACATAAAGTCTATCATAGTGTGCGAAGTTATGCGAATAGATTGTGTGAGGGTATTATGGATATTATTTGGTATATATTTGATATGATTGGCACTATTGCCTTTGCTATCTCCGGAGCACTTGTTGGGGTGGCGCGGAGAATGGATATATTTGGTATGGCTGTATTGGCACTGGCTACGGCAATCGGTGGTGGAATTGTACGTGATGTTCTCTTGGGGTATTTTCCGCCGAATTCGTTACGCAATATTGTATATGTAACTGTGGTTATTTCCGTAACAATTATCGTATTTATTATCTATAACAGCCGTTATCGCAAGCATGCTATGGGCCCTCGTAGCCGAGCAAGCTATTTATTAGCCGATGCAGTCGGGTTGGCATCTTTTACAGTAACTGGAGCATCTGCAGGATTTAAACTATATCCTGAGTTGCCAATTTTCATTGTTTTATTAGGAACTATTACTGCTGTTGGTGGTGGTATTATCCGAGATATGCTGGCTCAACGGATTCCGTCTGTTTTAAAAGAAGATGTGTATGCTCTACCTAGTGTTATTGGGGGCATCGTTTATTACTTAATGGTTATTTCTAACTGGGTTGGAGAGGCTGTATATGGTGCGTTTACCGTTGTACTAGTTATCCGTTTACTAGCTATTAAATATAATTGGAGCTTACCCAAAGTGCGCTAAAGCTAAAGGCACTGCATTTGAGAAATAACAGATAAATGATATAATTATACTATTAAGTATTTCATAAAAGTGTCAGAAAAAAAGAGTATTATATAAGAGTTAATTTTCGAGTCGAGAGTACTCGTGTACACAGAAGGAGATTTGCTTTATGACAAATAAATGGTTGAAAGTAGCATTAATGGTTACAGCCATTGCTACAGGTACATCCATCAAAATTGATGCAGAAACCGTATTATATGTACCTCAAGATGATCGTCCTGTAAGTTTGCAATATACAGTTGATACAGCTCGTGAGGCGGGTATGACTGTGTTGACACCACCTCAACACTTGATTTCTGGTAAGACGTACCAAGGTCAAGCTGATCAAATTATGGCTTGGGTAGAGCAAAATGCAGGTCGTGCTGATGTTATGGTATTAAGTACAGATACTCTTATTTATGGAGGTCTTGTAGATTCTCGTAAACATAATATTCCTCTTAGCACATTGCAAAATCGCTTGAAACGTATTGAAGGTTTAAAAGCGCGTAATAAAAATGTACGCATCTATGGATTTGGTACCGTAATGCGTTCCCCACGCGCGAGTGGTGGTGGTACTGAACCGGCCTACTATGCGGAATATGGCCCAACTATCTTCCAAATCGCTGCATTACAAGATAAATTAGATTCTGGCTCTTTAACGCAAGAAGAAACTCAAAAATTGATGAGCCTACAAGCCTCTGTTCCTGTGGAATACTTGCAAGACTGGTTTGACCGCCGTCAAAAAAATATGAAAATCAACAAAGAGTTGATTGATGAAACTCGCAGTGGTGTATTCGACTACTTTGCATTAGGTCATGATGATACATCTCAATTATCTCAATCCGCTCTAGAAGGTCGTTACCTTAACAAATATTCCAAGGATATTTCTGTTGAAAAATACGGTAGCTTCCCTGGTGCTGACCAACTTGGTCTCTTATTGATGGCGCGTTCCCGTACCGATGTGAGCACAGAAAAACCTACATTCTCCGTAATTTATCCACTCGGTGGCGGAGGTAAAACATTACCAGGTTACGAAGATCAAACGATTGATAAAACAATTGCTCAACACGTTGAGGCTGTAGGTGGCACGATGGTGACACAAGGTAAACCAACTGTATTATTGGCTGTTAATACACCTCTTACTACGAGTACAGGCGAGTCTGAAAACTTCGAAAACTTCCCAATGATCTCTAACTCTACAAATGCTTTCGTAGATCGCATTCAACAAGCTGTTGACTCTGGTGTGAACGTAAGCGTTGCAGATATTGCTTTCAATAATGGCGCAGATAATACATTGGTATCCGCTATGTATAAACGAGATTTGTTGTACAAAATCGGTGCGTATAATGGTTGGAATACAGCAAGTAACACAGTAGGTTACGCTATTGCTCAAGGATTATTGCTTAAATCTATGAGTCCAGAAGGTCATCGTGATATGTTGACGCAACAATATTTGGATAACTGGGCATATCAAGCAAATATCCGCAAAGATATTTATCGTATGCAAGATTCTATCAGAACAGACAATGTTCGTTACTCTGGTGAATTAAATGAACGTCTTGAAAGTTATTTAGGTGAACGCATTCAAGATTTCGCTGAAAAATACCTTAAAATCAATCCTCGTACAGTAAAAGCTACATTCCCATGGGGACGTCTATTTGAAACGGATATCACTGTTTATGACAAACCAGTGGTACCACTTGAAAAAGAATTACGCTTGAAACGAGAAGCTGAAGCAAAAGCTAAGGCTGAAGCAGAAGCTAAGGCTAAGGCAGAAGCGGCTGCTAAAGCAAATGGTCAGGCTGTACCAGCTCAACCGGCACAACCTGAAAAAGCTGCAACACCTCAACCCCCTACATCTACATCTCCGGTAGTTAAACAACCAGCTACAGAGTCTCAAGGTCCACGTGTGGTACCGACACCTGCAGTGGCACCTGGTCAATAGTGAATAGGCAATGGCTATGAAAAAAGCGTTTTTACCGGAAATTACTTATATGCGAGGCCTCTGTATGCTCGGTGTTATCGGCATTCATGTAGGATCTTACGCATTGCAAAATCCTTTTGTAAATTTAGAACTCATCAGCGTGTTAGAAATTCTCTCTCGCTTTGGAGTGCCTGCGTTTTTCTTCCTCTCTGCATTTGGCTTGTTTTATCATACCTCGGTAGAGGGACCATTCTCATATAAGGAATTTATGCACCGCCGCATTCAGGTGGTGCTATTTCCATATATTACGTGGTCCATCTTTTACTTGCTATATACAGGGATGACAGCTCATAACCTTGGCAATTTACATCCAGGGCCGTTGGCGATAAATCTACTCTTTGGTACCTCTATGTATCATCTATATTTTATGGTTATTTTGCTATGGTTCTACGTGATGATGCCATTATGGCGGGCCATGGTGAAAGTCATCTTAAAACGGCCTGTATTTTGGTTGGTGTTACTATTTGTCATCCAAGTTGGTATCGATTATGTTTCGTCTTACATGCTTGGCCGTTGGGTAACAGAAAATCTAAGCAATCAGCCAGTTCTTAAATATCTTTTTGATATGCGACTCAACTATTGGGTTATTCATTATGTGTGGATTTTCCTTTTAGGTGCCGTATGTGCTGAACGATATGAACCCGTCTGCGAATATATGTGGCGTTATCGTTACCTTTTAGGCGTCAGCGCGGTAAGCTCCATATTGTTGATGCTTGGCTCCTATTACTATGTCATGGACGTATGGCATTACACTGTGTTAGAAGCAATTTACACGGTACATCAAATGAGTCCTATGGGCGTTCTTTATACAGGATTGGGAACGATGTTTAGTTTGTTCCTATTCCAAAGGCTACCTATGAATGTGACGATGGAGTCCATTTGGTCTGAGATAGGCGATAAATCGTATGGTATTTATTTATCACATCCATTTTGGTTGTTAATCATTTCGGGTGTGATGGCTAAATATAATCTCTTGTATACGGTGTCCAACGTGTTAATTATGTATATTATGGCGTTGGGATTATCCTATTTGTCTACGGTGGCTCTTAATTATATGCCTAAATCTATCCGTAAATTTATACTGGGGCATTAGTCTAGTATGGGAACTATTGTATAGAGAAACCTAATTGGTACTAGTACTCTAATGGTGTACCTAGTTTTAGTTATTTCTGTAGTGCTGATTTAGTATTAAAATAATATTTGTTATACATCCGCTAGGATATAGTTTTTAACTATGGTATCCTAGCGGATTTTTGTATATCGAATTAATATCTTTCACAAAGTAAAGTGTGAAAATTTGAAAGTAATTGTGTTATAATAAGTCCATGATGATTACCACTTGATAGAGTAACGAAATAGAAAAAGAGGTGCTCCTATGCAAGAATTAACATATTTTAACGGTGAATTCGTCGAACCAGGTGCCAAAGTTATCAGCATTGATGACCGTGGCTATTTATTTGGTGACTCTGTATATGAAGTTGTTCGCGTCGTAAAAGGCCGTTGCTTCGCTTTGTCTTACCACCAAGATCGCTTGTATCGCTCTATGCGTGAAATGGATATCCCTGTAAAAATGACCCCTGATGATTTGACAGAATTGCACGAAATTTTGATCGAGCAAAGTGAAATCAAAGAGGGCTATATTTATTTACAAATCTCTCGTGGTGTAGCACCACGTCATCATGCTTATGATCGCTCTAAATTAGAACCACAAATGCTTATGTCTATCCGTACCTTGGATTTAGATGAAGTCAATAAATTGGGTGAAGGTGTAAAAGCGATAGCTTTGCCTGATGAACGTTGGGAACATGTAGATATTAAGACCACTAACTTGATCCCGAATATTTTGGCGCAAACAAAAGCAGAAAAGAAATTTGCCTATACAGCCATCTTGTTCCGTGATGGCATTTGTACAGAGGGCGCTACATCTAATGTGTTTGCTGTTAAAGATGGTATCTTGTACACGCATCCAGCGGATAATCATATCTTAAAAGGTATTACGCGCCAAATGATCTTAACCCGTGTAGCACCATCTTTAGGTATTACCATTATTGAGAAAGAATTTGACCGCACCTTTGTAGATGAAGCGGACGAACTATTCTTTACCGATACAATTGGTGGTGTCATCCCAATTACTAAGCTAGACAGAAATCCAGTATCTGGTGGTAAACCAGGTGCTATTACACTTCGTCTACGCGAAGCACTAGAAAAATTGATGGAAGAAGGACTACCTTGATAGATAAGCTGCTTTCATCAAATGTTAAACATTTACCTTAAGAAAGGAAATTATTTTGATACAATTAGAACACATTAGTAAAGTCTATGAAGGCGCTACTCGTGTGGAAGCGTTGAAAGATATTAGCCTAAATGTGAAAGAAGGCGAAATCTTTGGCATTATCGGTCAATCCGGTGCCGGTAAATCCACATTGATTCGTTGCATCAATATGCTCGAAGCACCTACATCTGGCTCTGTTATCGTAAATGGTACAGACTTAACTACACTTAGCAAATCTGATTTGCGTAAAGCGCGAAAAGATATTGGCATGATTTTCCAACATTTTAACCTATTGTCTTCTCGTACCGTATATGACAATGTGGCATTTCCGTTGGAATTACAAGGAATGAGCAAATCTGAAATCAAGGAACGCATTACGCCAATTCTTGATATCGTAGGCCTTACAGACCGGATGAACAACTATCCATCTCAATTGTCTGGTGGTCAAAAACAACGTGTTGGTATTGCTCGTGCTTTAGCGTCTAATCCAAAGGTTCTCCTTTGTGACGAAGCTACATCTGCCCTTGATCCTCAAACAACAGATTCTATTTTGAAATTGTTGAAAAATATTAACGAGAAGATGGGGCTCACTATTGTGCTCATTACACATGAGATGCACGTTATCCGTGAAATCTGTGATCGCGTGGCGGTTATTGAAGGCGGCATAATACTTGAAGAAGGTAGCACGGTTGAAGTATTCACACATCCTCGCGAAAATACGACAAAAGAGTTTATTAGCTCTGTAGTGAGTGATAACTTACCTCCAGAAGCATTGGAACACTTGGAATTACATGATCAATGGATTGCAGGGACCGCACCTTTAGTGCGCCTCAAATTTACAGGACAAGCAACAGATGAGCCTGTAGTAGCAGGCCTTGTGAGACGCTTTAATTTAGATGTAAGCATCCTTTTTGGCGGCATTGATTACATCCAAAATACGAGCGTTGGTCGCCTCATCGTTATCTTGAATGGTGACCCAGAAAATGCGCAAGAAGGTTTGGACTACATCAAAACGTTACCAATTGAAAGCGAGGTGATCGGTTATGTCAGAGCAAATCATTAATCTACTCATAACTGGTACCCTTGATACATTGCAAATGACGATAATTTCTACTGTAATGGCAATGTTATTAGGTATTCCTCTTGGTGTTGTTCTGGTTGTTACTTCTAAAGGTCATATCTTGGAAAATGTAACACTCAATAAAGTATTGGGTGCCATTGTCAATGCAACGCGTTCTGTACCTTTCATCATCTTGATGGTTGCTATCATTCCGTTTACTCGTATGGTGGTAGGTACATCCATTGGTACAACTGCAGCATGCGTGCCGTTGACCATTGCGGCAATTCCATTTTTGGCACGCCTTGTAGAAACGTCTATTAAGGACATCAATTTTGGCGTTATCGAGGCGGCTCAATCCATGGGGGCAAGCCCATTACAAATCATTTGGAAAGTATTATTACCAGAAGCATTGCCAACAATTATTGACAATGTAACGGTTCTTATCGTTAACCTCATCGGTTACTCTGCGATGGCTGGTGCTATTGGTGGTGGTGGCCTTGGGGATATTGCTATCCGATATGGTTACCAACGTTTCCAAGCCGATATTATGATCGCTACAATCATCATCTTGATTGTATTGGTACAAGTTGTACAAATGATTGGTGATGCTTGGTCTAAAGCGATGAATAAGAAGTAGGAGGATCCTATGAGTATCAATGAAAAATTGAGAAGTCAACAAAATGACGAATTGTTCACCGCCATTTTAACGCTTGAAAATACAGAGGAATGCTATGCATTTTTTGAAGATATCTGTACGATTAACGAATTAAAAGCATTATCTCAACGTTTGCAGGTAGCAAAAATGCTTCGCGCAGGGGATAGCTATGAGAAAATCGTAGAAGAAACAGGTGCGAGTACTGCAACGATTAGTCGTGTAAAGCGCTGTTTAGTATATGGTGCAGATGGTTATACATTGGCTCTCGATCGTCTAGGTGCAAAATAAAATAAATTAGCATGACAACGGTGGCCTTTGGCGACCGTTGATGTGCTATCTGTAGGAGGTTTATTATGGAGTGGCTCATTACGGTAACAGGTTTACCATTTGATATCCTTATACTCGTTTTACTCGCCGTAGCTGGTGCGTTTGCTGGCTTTGTAGACTCCATTGTAGGCGGGGGAGGCCTCATTTCTGTACCTGCCATGTTATTAACAAATCTTCCACCTAGTGTGGCTCTAGGCAGTAATAAATTATCCAGTATCTTTGGTGCTGGCAGTGCATCGATTACATTTTTGAGAAATCACATGGTTGATTTTTCCCTAGTTCGTAAATTACTGCCTTTTACCTTTGTGGGTTCTATGCTTGGTACCTTGGCGGTTGTTTCTTTACCACCGCTATATGTAAAGCCTATTATTATCATATTACTTGTTTGTGTAACACTCTTTGTGGTGTTCAAAAAAGACTGGGGTGAAATCAATCGTACATCTCAGGTAGCAGGAAAAGCGCTATATATTTGTATGGCTTTTGCTCTTGGCATTGGTATATATGACGGCTTTATTGGTCCTGGTACAGGTACATTTCTGATTATGGGCTTTATCTTTACAGGCTTTGATTTTTTACATGCATCTGCTAATGCAAAAATATTGAATTTTACTAGTAATTTGGCGTCTTTATTGGTATTTTTATATTTAGGACACGTCAATATTACGTATGGTCTTGCCACCGGGGCAGGTCAAATTATAGGTGCTTATTTAGGCTCGCATTTGGCAATTGCGAAGGGCTCATCTTTGGTGCGAGTTGTATTCTTGTCGGTAACGACAGTTATGTTGTTGAAATTAGTCTATGACTATATTTCAACATTATAGGAGGGCAAGGTATGCCTCATAAAAGTGATGTTCAAGTGGCCTTGATTAGTGGTGGTACATCGGGTATTGGATTTGCTACGGCAAAGCTTTTACTTAAAGAAGGTTGGTGTGTAGTCATCAATGGTCGAAATGAAAAAGTTGGTCAAAAGGTTAAAACTAAGCTACGTCGCTATTCCTCTAAGGTGCAATATATTCAAGGTGATGTATCTAAAATTGAGGACTGTCAGCGAATTGTAAAAGAAACAGTAGATTTATTTGGTGGGGTGTCTGCTCTTGTAACAGCTGCAGGCTATTATGAAGAAGAGTTACTAGCTGATGTTACAGAGGCAGCTTTTGATGAAATGTTTGGAACCAATGTAAAAGGTACTGTATTCTTATGCCAAGCGGCGCTTCCCTATTTACGGTCTTCAAAGGGCAGTATTGTAACAATCGCTAGTGATGCAGGTTTACAAGGTAATGTAGCGTGTTCTGTATATGGTGCGTCAAAGGGAGCTGTAGTGAGCTTTACAAAATCTCTATCCCTTGAAATGGCACCTCACAGTGTTCGTGTAAACTGTGTGTGTCCTGGTGATGTAGATACATCATTAGTAGATAAACAGATTGCTAATGCCCACCAAGATGCGGCGGCTGCTAAGGCTGAAATGGGCCAACATTACCCATTAGGTCGTATTGCTAAGCCTCATGAAATTGGAGAAGTAATTGTATTTTTGTTGAGTAATAAGGCGTCTTTTGTGACAGGTGCAGCCTGGACAATCGATGGAGGACTCACAAGTTGGTAATATAGAAAATATTAGAAGCTATTATATATGGATAATTAGAAAAATTCATTTCACTTCTATCAATAGAATGGTATAATAATACTAATAATAAGACCTATAGTTGGTTCACAACAAAGGAGAATACTTATGGCAGAATATAATGGCGTAACACTTGAGCCCCTTACGGATGGATCTCAAGATCGTGACTATCAAGTTGAACAATTTATCTTCTGGGGGGCAGGTCGTGCGGCAGCATTGGCATTATCCTCTAAATTCAGCAGTGTCGCTTTGTGCGCCAATGCTACGTACATGGTAACTCGCATTGCTCATCTTTATGACGTAGAATTGCAAGCAGGTGCTGTAGTTGGTTTAGTAGGTGGTCTTAGCACAGCTGTAGGTACAGCTGCAGTATCCCTTCTAATTCCAATTAAAGCTGTTCGCGTTCCTGTAGCTATCGGTTTAACTTATGCTATTGGTAAAATTGCACATATTTGGATTCAAGATGGCATGCCTTCTGATATCGAACGTTATAAACCGATGGTTGCTGAATTCCTAGAAAATGGCAAAGCTATTGCTTCTGAAATCGTTCGTGATGCAAGTGCTAGCATTCCTTTCACTCAAGGTCAACGTGACGTATGGGCTGGGATTGCTAATGAAACAGGTCTTGCTAAAGAATCTTTAAAGCAAGTTTACGAAGAAAAAGTAACACCTGCCATTAATAAATGGAATAATGAAACAAAATACCAAATCCATGATAACGCAGCAGAGGTTGTAGCAAAGGTTTCTGATGCAGCGAAAGAAAAAATTGATTCTGCTAAAGAAGGTATTGAAGTAGCCAAAGAATTCGCAAAAGGTGGTGTAGAAGTGGCAAAAGCTTCTGCACAAGTAGCAGTAGAAACTGCAAAAACTAAAGCTTCTGATGCCGTAGAGATAGCAAAAGATGTTGCTACAAACACTGTTAATACAGCGAAAGATAAAATTGGCGGTTTGCGTAAATAAACGCTGAAGGATTATTATTACTATGAATCCATTTAATATTATTAAGTATGGTAAGTATTTTAGCGAATCAAGATTTTTAGGCTTTCTTGGTCGATATGGTAAGAAACTTGCCTTTGTACAACAAGCAGTAACCTTGTTCCTTTGTTTTCGTGACAAGGATACTCCCAAATATGTAAAAGCGGTCATTGCAGGTGCCTTAGGGTATTTGGTATTACCTATTGATATTGTGCCGGATGCGATTGCTGTATTAGGTTGGGTAGATGATGTGGCAGTACTCGGATTAGCCTTTAAGATTGCGAATCGTTATATCAAAACGAGTCATCAAGAAGAGGCAAAAAAATTCTTTCCATTTGGTAGCAGTCGCTAACTTTTACCATTTTAGGCAGTTTGATCCACAGTGATTGAACTGCCTTTATTTATTTGACACACTAAAGTAATAGATATAGAATAAAAATTGTATACTATTTAAAAAGGACAGAATTTATGCATATTGCTTCAGTAAATGTACGATTTTATGAAACTGATATGATGGGGATTGCTCACCATAGTAATCATTTTAGATGGTTTGAAATGGCGCGCATTGAATTCCTTCGTAAGATTGGTGTCACTTTGTGGGATATGATGAATGAGGATATTGTATTTCCTATCATGAATGTATCTTGCAATTATAAAGAACCTGCGAATTTCGATGATGAACTTCACATCGAAACGTATTTGGTTAAGATGACAAGGGCTCAAATGGTGTTTCGCTATCGCATGCGCCGTGCTAGTGATGGAGCGTTACTTGCTACGGGGGAAACTAAGAACGCTTTTATGTCAAAATCAACAGGAAAGATTGTGCGATTAGACGATACTTTTTATCTGCCTATGTTAGCAGCTGTTGAGGAGATGCCGCATGAGTAATGTACAACAATTGCCTATCGGTGTATTTGACTCTGGTGTAGGCGGATTATCTGTGTTAAAGGTGTTACAAGAACAATTTCCTAACGAAGATTTCATCTATATCGGTGATAATGCGAATAATCCTGTAGGTAATCGCAGTGATGATGAAATTACTTATTTGGCGTGTCGTATTGCGGAGACGCTAGAAAAGCAGCCTGTTAAGTTGATGGTGATTGCCTGTAATACCTTCACCGTTGTGGCTCTTGATGCGGTACGTGAACTTGTATCTGTGCCAGTTATTGGTGTATCACAAGGTGTGAAAACAGCCATTAATAAAAGTAAAAGCAAGACTATCGGTATTATGGCAACCGTAGCCACTGTAAATAGTCATATTCATAAGCATGTGGCTTTAGAAGTTGATCATGAGGTTTTGGTTTGGGAACAACCTTGTCCAGAGTTGGCGGGGCTTATTGAACAAGGTCATTTAGATGATTACTTTGTTCGTGAAGTATGCAAGGATTATTTAGAACCTTTATTATCTCGAGAAATTGAGGTAGTCGTTTTGGGCTGTACTCATTTCCCATTTGTACAACCTTTACTAGAGGAACTAACATCGTGTCGCATTCAGTTTATTGATCCTGCTTTTGAAACAAGTGAATTGGTTCGTCACAGACTAGAGAGTAAAAATCTTTTCAATCCTCAAGATACTGTAGGTACCGTGACATTGTATTTTACAAAGGATGTCGAACTTGGTGATACATTGAGTGCATCCTTCCTTGATACAAGCCGTCGTACCATTGAACATATTACATTATAAAGGAGATACCCCATGTGGTTTTATAACATCCTCAGTGCAGTAATAGCTATTATTGTGGCTGTTGCAGCTCTGTACTTATTATTCCGTTTGTTTGTATTGAAACAAGGTAATGAAAATATTGTCTTATTAGCGAAACGAGCAACGAACTTTCAAGTATCTGATCGTAGTTTTGAATCCATTACGTTGTTCTGTGATATACCATTTGTAAATAAAGGGCGCCAATTGGGCACAATAATGGACTTATTTCCACGTCCATTATTACCTGAAGAACATTTTGATGCAGTTAAGGTAAATGCCTGGGCTATGGATATTAATCGTCCGCGTCAAGATGGATACTTTGAAGCTATAATTATCAAACCACGCAAAGGTGGCACAATTCGTGTATATGTTACATTAACAGGTAAAACTGGCAATATTCGAGAAGATATTAAGGGATTCCCTTATATGGATATCGATATTTACTACCAAATCGTGGGTCGGACAGACTATCATATCGATAAGCAGCGTATTCGTTTGACTGCTGAAGAAGTTCAAGCAGCAATGGTTCAATAAGGAGGCATAACAATGGCAGAATTAGAGTTAGTATGTGTGCCAACACGTATTCTTACAGATAATGATGACATCGTTGATGCTATCGTTGAATTTGGCGGTCATAATATTGGACCTGAAGATATCGTATGCGTTGCTGAATCTGTAGTGGCTATTACACAAGGCCGTTTCACACGTCCTGAAGAGCTAGATGTATGCTGGCAAGCTCGTTTAATTAATCGTTTTATCCATCCAGATGGCTCCATGGCATCTATTTATGGTATGCAATCGGCTATGAATTTGGACGGTAAATGGAAGGTATTAGGTGCTTTTATTTTAGGGGCTATTGCTAAAATTTTCCGTAAACCTGGCGTGTTCTATGCAATTGCTCGTGCTGCATCCTTAACCGATGATGTAACGGGGACTATGCCTCCATTTGATAAGCATATTGTATTTGGTCCAAAGGATCCTGATAAAGTGGCTGAGAAAATTGTATCTCGCACTGGTTGTTATGGTGCCGTTGTAGCTGACGTTAATGACTTGAAACGGTCCGCTATTTTAGGTACAAGTCGTGGCATTGACGCTAAGAAAATTGCACAATTGTTGATTGATAATCCATTTGGTAATGATAGCCAAATGACTCCGATTGTTATCATCAAAAATTACGCATCTGTATCTGGTAAATAACAGAAGGCTGTACTCATCACATAGAGATGGGTACAGCTTTTTTATATATAATGAGATTGAATACGAACTATACGCAGGGTTGAATAGGAATTGCATATTAGTTCAAATAGAGATTATATGCTAGCTTAAATTGAGTTTTCTTTACTCTGTTTTGAGTTTGTATAGATTCTTTATTAATACTAATAAGGAGGTTATATGTTACTAGGGTTAGACGTAGGTGGTACTTTTACCGATGCTGTTATCGTTGATGGCCATCGTGTAGTGGCAACTGCCAAGAGGCGGACTACAAAGGATAATCTAATGAATGGTATAGGTGAGGCCTTAGATGCAGTTTTAGAGGACTGTGATACATCAAATATTGAACAAGTAACCTTATCTACTACTGTGGTGACTAATACTATTGTAGAAGGAAAGGAGCAGCCTGTAGACCTTTATGTAGTAACAGGGCCTGGGCGAAACGTTGATGATATTTTTCCTGTGAGCCCTATATACCTTCAAGGTTATACAGATCATAGAGGTATCGTTGTAGAGCGTACCCCTACTGATGCTGTACGTGGTATAGCCAACATGGTTCAAACACGTAGTGGTACTGATTTGGCTGCTGTGTCCGCTAAATTTGGGGTGCGGAATCCTCAAGAAGAACTATCTATTACAGAAGAATTGAAAAACACGTATCTTACAATTTCTAATGGCAGTTTATTAAGTGGTTCTTTAAATTTTCCTCGGCGTACTATTAGCGCTTATTTTAATAGCGCTGTAACACCAGTATTTACGGCGTTTAAGAAAAATGTTGAAGATGCTCTCAGTGCACGGAATATATTGGCTCCACTTCACATTTTAAAGGCCGATGGTGGTTCTCTACCTATGGAGCATATGGTGAGTCGTCCAGTAGAGACTGCCTTTACAGGCCCTGCCGCAACAGTTCTTGGACTATCTGCTCTCGGCGCTATAGGTAATCAGCATACAGTGGCTCTAGATATTGGGGGGACTACAACGGATATATCCCTTTGGAAGCATGGTAGACCATTGATGACAAAAAATGGTGTATCTATTCGTGAGTATCCAAGTGCAGTGCGATCCTTTGCCGTTACCTCTGTCGGCATTGGTGGGGAATCTGTAGTTCGCTTTAAAAATGGTAATCTTACCGTAGGTCCTGAACGAGTGGGACCATCGGTAGCTCTAGGGGGTATAGAACCTACCTTGGGGGATGCACTTATCGTGCTCGGTCACGCGAACTATGGCGACTTTAATCTAGCATCACGAGCTTTACAAGATTTAGAAGATGCTATCCAGGCTACGTTGCAATCTAATAATGTAAATACCTTAAATAATCAACTAACTCTTATTAAGACCTCCTCTGATGTAGCAAGACTAATCCTACAAAAGGCGTTGGAAACGATTCAACGTGGCGTAGATGAGGTCATAACGGTTGAGAATAAACGCCCTATTTATGTGGTGGCAGATATTGTAAATCCTGATATATTTGTGCCTGAACATATTGTTGTAGTAGGAGGCACGGCGCCAAGTCTCGGAGCGAGCATTGGAGAATATATGGATTTACCTATTACGATTCCAGAAAATGCAGCCGTAGCGAATGCTATTGGTGCTGCGCTAGCCCTATCTACCATCGAACTCACTGTCCATGTAGATACAAAACGTCGGTTGCTTGTTATTCCTGAATTAGGTATTAAACAGCAAAATTGTACTTTAAAACGAGCGGAACAAGTTGTAGAACGAACTAAAGAGGCTCTCAGTGAAGAGGCTTTACGTTTAGGTTTAGATACGGCGCAAGAAATCGAGGTCATTAGCATTGAAGATTTCCCTGTGGTAGAGGGCTGGCAATCTATGGAGCGTTTAATTACGGTGAAAGTACAACTAGCGGCGGGGGTGAAACACTATGTGGAATAAAGGACTATCCTATCGAGAGCGTCATGGCCTTATAGAAAAGGATACGAACACGAAACTGAATGACGACGTGAATTCTACTATTGATAAGGCTAAATATCATCACAGTTTAGGTCTTGTCTTTTTCCCTGCTTTTGACTGGAAAATTTCTGAAACACATCCTGAACGACAAGAGCGTTTACTCTATACGCGAGATCAAATCGTAGAGGAAGGTCTGTTAGATATACCCAATATTAGAGAATATAATCCAATAGTAGCGGATTGGGATACAATAGAGCGAGTTCACGTTGGTGCTCCAGATTTAGAGTCTTGGGTGACTGAAGCTCATCGGGTATCTGCTGGAGGTGCTATTGCGGCAGCTGATGCGGTCATACGCGGTGAAGTAGATCGCGCCTTTGCGTTAGTAAGACCACCAGGTCACCATGCGATGGCTATGGTTCATGGTATTCGTGGTTTCTGTACGATTAATATTGAAGCCGTTATGATTCAACACATACGTCAAACCTATGGAATCAAACGCGTTGCCGTAGTAGATACCGATGTACACCATGGTGATGGTTCTCAAGATGTGTTTTACCATGATCCTGATACGTTGTATATTAGCTTCCATCAAGATGGACGTACTTTATATCCTGGAACAGGCTTTATGGATGAATTTGGTGGACCTCAGGCCATCGGTGGTAATATAGATATTCCACTACCGCCAGGTACCGGTGACGAAGGCTTGATGAAGGTCATGCGTGAGCTTGTATTGCCTATCCTTGAAGAGTTTAATCCAGATATCGTCATTAACTCGGCTGGACAAGATAATCACTTTAGCGATCCATTAGCCAATATGCAGGTAACTGCAAAGGGCTATGCAGAGCTAGTCGATTTATTACAAGCAGATATAGCAGTTTTAGAAGGAGGCTATTCCGTACAGGAAGCATTGCCATATGTGAATACAGGTATCATTTTATCCATGGCAGGCCTTGATTACAGTAAGGTCGTAGAACCTGCCTTTGACCCTGTTAAATATAAGCAAAGTCAAAGTGTAACAAATTATATAGATGAGCTTATCGCTAAGTGGAAGGTACAATGGGCTAATCGATATCGTATAGCAGAAGAAGAACGTGCTAGTGTAGGTGATATTTGGTCAAATCGTTACAATGTGTATTACGATGAAACGGGCGTACAAGAGGAGCGCCTTGAAAGGGTGCGCATGTACGAAGACAAGGTAGGCTGGTATAGTGTACTTTCACGAGGACAATATGGACCGTATGGACCGCAAAGCGTATATGCTATGTTCATCCCTTGGCAAGCAGATGAAGGAACGCGTCAAGATGCTATTGTAGAAGCAAAACGAGCCAAAGCAGAAGGGGGAGCTAGCCGTTATGTTGTGGTGGATCCACTCGGCAACGGCCAATATGAACTATAATGTTAATCTCCGTAAATGATAACGCCAGTTATCATGTTAGAATCGCGAATTACAATATAATTCGTAATGCTAAAAAATAGTAAAATTGTGATATAATATAAGTAATAACGCCCCTTTGTGTAAGGGGCGTTCTAATATTTAGTTTTAGAATGGTGAGGTTCCTATGCGCAGTGATAATAGAACAGCGGGTCAATTGCGACCTACTAAAATAACACGGAATTTTACAGAGTTTGCTGAAGGTTCTGTACTTATTGAGTGTGGTAAGACCAAGGTTATCTGTACGGCTACTGTTGAGGATTCTGTGCCACGCTGGCTAAAAGGTTCTGGGCAAGGATGGGTAACTGCGGAATACTCATTATTGCCACGTTCTACGCAAACTCGCGTGAGCCGTGAGGCTGCAAAGGGAAAACAAACAGGACGGACTGTAGAAATTCAACGCCTTATCGGTCGTGCTTTGCGTGCTGTCGTAGACCTTGAAGCACTTGGCGAACGTTCTATCACTATTGACTGCGATGTGATCCAAGCGGATGGTGGTACACGAACAGCATCTATTACAGGCGCCTTTGTAGCCCTCGTTGATGCGGTGGACTTCACCTTTGGCGGAGCTGGCAAATTTCCAATTACTGACTTCTGTGCAGCCATCTCCGTAGGTATTGGTCCAGATGGTCCTATTACGGACCTTTGTTACGAAGAGGACAGTGCAGCCATTGTAGATATGAATGTAGTCCGTACCGGTTCTGGTAATATGGTTGAAGTACAAGGTACAGGTGAACACGGTACATTTAATCGTGATGAGCTCAACGCTTTACTTGATTTAGCAGAGGCTGCTACAGATGAGCTCATGGCTAAACAACGTGAAGTACTTGGTGCGACAGCAGATAAAGTAGGTAAAGAGTATCCTACAGCTCCGGAGGTATAAAATGGAACAAATTGTGCTTGCTACAGGCAATAAAGGAAAAATTCGTGAGTTTTCCGAGGCCTTCTCCCACTTATCTATTGATTGTGTACCTGTAAAAGCTGTGATTTCCATTGAGGAGCCAGAGGAAACTGGTACAACCTTTATGGAAAATGCTTTGTTGAAGGCCCGCTACTATGCAAAGGCTACGAATCGCCCATGCCTTGCTGATGACTCTGGCATTACGCTTGATGTCCTCAATGGTGCACCAGGTGTATATTCTGCGCGTTATGCAGGTCGTCATGGTGATGACAATGCAAACAACGAGAAGTTAATTCATGAACTACAAGGGAAAAGTAACCGTACAGGTCATTATGTATGCGCTTTAGCACTTGTATATCCTGATGGTAGAGAAGTGACGGCTGAAGGCTATTGCGATGGACTCGTTCAAGATGAGCCAAAAGGGGAAAATGGCTTTGGCTATGATCCGTACTTCTATGTGCCTGAGTTTAAAAAGACGATGGCAGAGCTTAGCATCGACGTAAAAGAAACGATTAGCCATCGTGGTCGAGCATTACGCGAATTAATTAGTAAGCTTTGATATTTCTGAACTATATGGTATAGTTCATATAAATATATAATATAGTGGCATTAGAGATTAAATACAATGAAACGAATTGGAATTTTAAGTGATACTCATGGGTATCTAGAGGATATCGACCTCGTCTTGGCTGCTACCGCTGATCAAGACATTGATATGTGGCTTCACGCTGGTGATTTTGGAGATGACGCACGCTATATGCAGGAACATACGGATATTCCTGTATATGCTGTACGTGGGAACAACGACCGTGTGCAACCGCTTGAACCACGAGAGCAATTAATTCCTCTTGAAGATACCTATATTTACATGACACATGGTCATGAGGTATCATATTATAATCGAATACAAAAATTGATTGAGTTAGGAACTGACATGGGTGCACGACTCATCGTGTCCGGTCATAGCCATCATCATGGGGAGGTTCGTGCCCGTGATGCGGTATTTGTAAATCCTGGTAGTATTTCTTTGGCTCGTGATCGCTCCGGTGGTACCTTTGCCATCGTTACCTACGATAATGGACAGTTTGATGTAGAGTTTGTGTATAAACAAGATATTGTTTAGTTATATGGTGAAAGCTTCGGTTTTGAAACTTTCAAAGGAATAGTAAGTCTATGCATGGAAAGGGTTATGACATATCATGGATACACCAGTTAAAGCAAAGCCTAAAATGAAGTTATATGGTTTTAACAATCTCACAAAGACATTGAGTTTTAATATTTATGATATTTGTTATACTCGTACGGAAGAAGAAAAAAAACAATATATTCAGTACATTGATGAAGTATACAATGCGGATCGTTTAACGGCTATTTTGACGGAAGTTAGCCATATTATCGGCGCTAACATCCTTAATGTAGCGAAACAAGATTATGATCCTCAAGGTGCGTCTGTTACGATTTTAATTTCTGAAGAGGAAATTGAAAAAGAAGATGTAGTTATGCATCTAGATAAATCGCATCTTACTGTACATACGTATCCTGAAAGCCATCCGCACAAAGGGATTAGTACATTCCGTGCCGACATTGAAGTGTCTACATGTGGACAAATCTCTCCGCTAAATGCACTTAATTATTTAATTCAAAGTTTTGACTCTGATATTCTTACCTTGGATTATCATGTACGTGGCTTTACTCGGGACGTGTCTGGTAAGAAAATTTATATTGATCATCGCATCAATTCTATTCAAAATTACATCAGTGCAAAAACTCGCAACATGTACAACATGATTGATGTAAATGTATATCAAGAAAATATTTTCCATACAAAGATGATGTTAAAAGAATTTGATTTAGATAATTATCTCTTTGGCATCACTGAGTCAGAGTTGAGCGATCGTGAAATCAAGCAAATTAAACATCAATTAAAACAAGAAATGATGGAAATCTTCTATGGACGCAATTTGCCATCTGTAAAAGCTTAAAGACAGCTTTTATAACATTGATGTGACAGCTTTTATCGTATAATACGAAGATAGATTTGAAGTAGATAAGCTTTATATGGTTTATCTACTTTTTTATAATTTACTTTATAACTATTAGAGCTTAATCTTTATTACTACTGGAGCTTAATGATAGTAGTTTTTAAAAATTTCGAAAAACTATATCGAAAAAACTTGAATTATGATTTAGCATTTTGTATAATACAATTAGTTAAAGGTATAAATTACCGACTCTAAAGAGTCCGAGTGTATCCACAAAGGAGAATTGTTATGGACGTACGTGAATTAGCTGTACAAAAAAAACGTGAATTAAAAGGTTTCCTTACTGTAGGAACTAAATATGAATTAAAAGACGCTCATGATTTATCTGTAGCTTACACACCAGGTGTAGCAGAACCATGTTTGCGTATTAAAGATAATGAAGCAGAATCCTTCGAATTAACTTGCCGTTCCAACATGGTTGCCGTTGTATCTGACGGTACTCGTGTACTTGGTCTTGGTGATATTGGCGCTGCAGCAGCATTGCCAGTAATGGAAGGTAAATCCTTATTGTTCAAAAAATTCGGTTATGTAGACTGCATTCCATTGGTTGTAGATACAAAAGATGCTGATACATTGATCAATACAGTAAAATTGTTGCAAAAAAACTTTGCTGGTATCAACTTGGAAGATATTTCTTCTCCTAAATGTTATGAAATCGAAAACCGTTTGAAAGAAGAATTGGAAATTCCTGTATTTCATGATGACCAACACGGTACTGCAATTGCATGTTTAGCTGGTGTAAAAGGTGCTCTTCGTTTAGTTAAAAAAGATTTAGCTACTGCTAAAATCGTTGTAAACGGTGCTGGTGCTGCTGGTGCAAACATTGCTCGCTTATTGTACCTTGCAGGTGCTCGTGATATCACATTGTTGGTATCCTCTGGCGTATTGCACAAAGACTACAAACGACTTGACTCTTTGCAAGCTGAATTGATTGATTTGCTTAAACTTGAAGAAAAACATGGCAACTTGGCTGAAAATGCTAAAGGCGCCGACATTCTTCTTGGTGTATCTGCAGCAGGTGCTTTCACAAAAGAAATTTTGGAAAACTTGGCTGACGATGCAATCGTATTTGCAATGGCTAACCCTAACCCAGAAGCTACATATGCTGATATGAAAGCTGCTGGTATCCGCGTTGCTGGTACAGGTCGCTCCGATGCTCCTAACCAAATCAACAACGTAGCAGTATTCCCAGGCGTATTCCGCGGTGCTATCGACGTTCGTGCGTCTCAAATCACTGACGAAATGAAATTAGCTGCTGCTGACGCTTTGGCTCACTTGATTCCTGATAGTGAATTGAACGAAGAAAACGTAATGCCATCCGTATTCGATCCTCGTGTAGCTCCAGCTGTTGCTAAAGCAGTTGCTGAAGTTGCTGTAAAACAAGGTATCGCAAAAAATCCTCAAGCAGTAGAAGATGGTAGCTACGAAGGTTAATCTATTTGCTTTACTAGCATTTTAAAATCTTATATAACTATAGAACAATATAACATGCACCTCGAAAGGGGTGCATGTTTTTATATGCTCGATTAAGCATATGATTGGCTTTATACTATTAGGGTGAATAATTTATAGATTAAAATGATATGGAGGCGTAGGCGTATAGGATAATAGAAGTAAGGATAGATATATATTAAAGAATGTATTAATGTATAAGCAAAAAAATTAATGAAGTTGTAAAAAAGTACTTGTCACTAGTTTCTATCAATGATATAATAATTTTCGTTGCAGAGCGATACTCGAGAGAGTAAGAACTCAGCAAGAGTAGTGGTTGACATCAACTACCGGGTTTGCTATAATAGCAAAGTAATTAATGACGGGGCATAGCGCAGTTTGGTAGCGCACCTGGCTTGGGACCAGGGGGTCGCAGGTTCGAATCCTGCTGCTCCGACCATTTTTTATTTGCGGGTGTAGCTCAATGGTAGAGCCCCAGCCTTCCAAGCTGGTCGCGAGGGTTCGATTCCCTTCACCCGCTCCATTTTTTTTTGCCTTTTTTAGGGTATACTAAGATAGGGTGTAGTTGACGATACATAGTACATAATTTATACTATAATAGATAATTCCATATATAGGTAATCCACATGGTTCAGTAGCTCAGTTGGATAGAGCAACGGCCTTCTAAGCCGTGGGTCGGGGGTTCGAATCCCTCCTGGATCACCACTAAGAATGCAGTCACTGCAAGGGTTTACAGCCTTTGCAGTGACTTTTTTATTATCCTGAAACAGTGCGATAGCATATGTCGATAGCATAAATTTACGCAATTATTTGCGCAATTAACTATGCTATCGATTTTGAGTTAAGAATCAAATTATAGATAGATATTTTCCACTAATTGGAATTCTTTTTTTTATTATTGATTGGATGAGCATAGACCTTTATAATCATTTCTGTTGTATCATGGCCTACTAATTTTGCAATAGTGGTATATGGTACGTTTGCATTTATAAGATTACTAATATAGGTATGACGGACTGCATGAGAACTAAGAGGTTTATTAATATTGAGTCGTTTTCCAACTGCTTTAAAATAGCGATTAGTAAAGTTCTTTTTTTCAATAGGACTTGTTCCAACTTGATTAGCTAAAATCCATTTACTCTTAGAGTTCTCTTTTGCTTCTAGTAGTAATTTAACTAACTTAGAGCTAGTGAAAGACACTACTCGGTTACTGCTTTTTGTCTTAGTTGCTTTACGTGCTAGTCCTAATTCTGTTTTACTCCATGAAGCGTTGATATGAAGTTCTCCATGTTTATCGCCTAATATCTCTACTTCATTCCAGTATAGTGCCTGTAATCCTCCAATTCGAATACCTGTTTGAAACAATAATAATATTGTATATTCCAGATTGTGTCCTTTAAAGTAGTCTAAGAATAAATTGACCTCTTCATGTGTTAACGCTTGTTTAGGATGGAGTGGGGCAGTAGTATTGGGTTTGATTAGCCCATCATAAAAGTACTGAGGGATTAAGTCTAAACTATATAGTTTTCGCAGCGTCTGCCGTAATATAACAAAGGTTTTTTTGATAGCTGTTGTATGCTGATCAATAAACCTTTGTATTAACCCTTTATTAAGGTCTTTTATGGCTATTTTACTAAAGTAAGGTTTAAATCGTGATTCAATAAGATGAAGTTAGAACTTTTTTGTAGCAGTGGCTTTATCTCGTTCTGTAAAGAAATGGAGATAAAAAGAGTAATAGTTTTCATCTGCTACAGTATTTGATGATTTTAGTTTTAACTTTCTTGCTGTTAATTCATTGATATAATTTAGTTTATAAATACCTTCATCACGCTTCATAATTATCTTTTGTCGATGTTTTCGATAGTTTTTTTACTGGTAAAACCTTTTAGAATTATAATTTATAATTTTTTCGTTTTCATCTATATATATGTAGATTACGGAGGCAGTAATAGCGAATCCCACTCTTTTGTAGGATATTAGATATACTTCCTTTACTGATTGGAAGTAGAAACATATAATCTCCTTTTTACAATCGGAGCGTATTTGTTCGAGAATGTTGGAATATAGTTTTCTTCGATAAGTAAATAGAGTTATTTGATGAAACAAAAATTTACAGCTACAGTGCTAGTATCTAATAGTATAGAGTCTTAAGTGCATTAAGAGAGAATTCATGTTATAGTAAATTTAAAGAGGTGAGAATAATGGAACATTACATTGAAATTATTGTTATGCTAGCACCTGGATTTATTGCTAAGGAAGTTGCTAGAGCATTAGGAAATGTGAAATCAAGAAGTAGTTCGATAGACCAAATATTAAATTATTTTGTATATAGTATCTTTTGTTTTTTTATAACGCTACTTATGTATACAATTATCAATAAGTTACTTGGTATTGATAGCTTGCAATATTTGCTACTTGTATTCTTGGCCATATTAAGTGGGGTTAGTGTCGGATATGCTTGGCAGTCAATAGTAAAAAAAATGTTAAGCGTATAATTGATAAGTATACAAGTGCGAATAATGGTTATATGTATTTTCAAGAAGATAGCATGCTCAATAATTGTATGTTAGATGGCAAAGATCATTTAATTCAAATAGTTAAGTCAGGGAATGTGATAGCAACAGGGAAATTTCTAGGAGCAACATTTTCGAATGAAGATACTACTGAAATAAAAATAGATAGCCATCCAGTGTATGCTAGCTGGCTATCTGATGAAAGATATAGTGAGTATTTTGGATACCTACATTCTATATTTGATATTAAAAATGATATCGAAGTTAGAGAATATGACTATCCCAATGGTTTCTTTGAAGAAGGCTTCTCAGCAGATAAAATTACTTCTTCGGAGTAGGTGATGGGGGTGGCGGAGCAGGACGAACAGGCTTGCCACTAGTAGTTTTTTGTGCTCCGTCTCTGCGTTCGTATCCGTCATTGATAGGGTTTGGAGAGTTTTTAGCCATAATATTCCTCCTTTCTATAAAGATATTTTTATTATATCAAAATTATATTGATATGGACTCATTTTTCTAGATATATTATTTACTAGACAAAATACATCGATGTTTCCTTGTATTTTATAGGGGGAGCATTCCTTTTATTGTTGTCTTTAGACTGGTTCGCGACGTAGTCGCGAATCATAAAACCACCCGCTATGCGGGTGCGGCAACGAAAGTTATACAAAAAATCACCTTGCTTAAGTATAATGTAGGTGTTCAAGCCGCATTATATGCAAAAGAAAGGTGATTTTATATGGCAACAAAGACATAGAGTCTTGCGCACACAAAATGGTTATGCAAATACACATAGTATTTACACCTAAGTATAGACGTAAAGTTATATATAATTAAAATAGAAATAGTTTATTTGAATATAAGGGTGTCAAGATTATAGAGGGGGGAGCTCATGGCAGATCATGTGCATATGTTAATATTAATCCTACCTAAAATAGCAGTTTCATCTTTTATGGGATATTTAAAAGGTAAAAGTGCACTTATGATGTTCGATAAACACGCAAACTTAAAGTATAAATTTGGAAACCCCTTTGAGGGGAAGGTTACGAGTCAATGGCTATGCGGCTTGAACGTAGTGAAAGCCAGCGCCTTTAGACGCTGGCCTAGTACTATGGGCTTATAGTCCGTGAGCAAACCACCCGTCTTACGAGCAGTTCTGATTGTATAAATTTATAAATAGATGACGTATAAAGTAAATCTATCTTTATTTTTTATCGATAGATATGTAAAATTATATAATAAAATTGATTTTGTTAAGAGGTGTTACGTGTTGGTAATAGTATTGCCTAGTTCTAGATTAGCAAAGGGGCGATTTTAGATGGCAATAAAATCATTTGAATCAAGAAATGGTTTGGTTAATAAATTAAGGTCTCGAGGATTAATATTTGATGAACAAGAGTTGAGAAATACTTTAAAAAAGTTCAATTATTATTCTTTATTCAATGGATTTGAGAATTTACTTTTATGTGAATTACATCCTAAAAAATATGATGCTGTGACACTGAAAGATTTTGAAGCTTTATATGAGTTTGATAAGAAGCTTTCACGCATTATATTTTCTTATTTAAATAAGCTTGAGTCTGCTTTGAAAACGTCGATTGCTTATCACTTTGCTAAATGTTATTGCAATACTCTTGCAAATACAATGCAATATACAAATAAATTAAACTATATGGATCCTCAAGATGATAATATTTTGAGTGATACTTATTGTCCATATTCTAATAACTATCCCTTTTTTAATGATCAAAATAAAAGGATATACTTTAGCTTTAATGATTTTCTGTTCTTTAAGCCGTTTTATTTATCGAATTTAATTAATTATAATGATCATATAGATAAAACTTTTTATAGGGCTCCAACTTATAGTGCGCCAAGAGGTGTAGCTGTATATAGAGATGATGATAATAATTACTATTCAGATGTTGCTGTGCCTATATGGGTAGCTATTGAAACCCTATCATTTGGTGAAGTATTACGACTTCTTCATTATTTAAAAGTTGATGTTATTGAAGGGGTTTTAGATGATTTTAATTTGAGAATTTCAAAACGGTTTGAATTTTTGAATATGCTAGATTTTCTATTGTATTTAAGAAATTGTTGTGCGCATGGCTCGTTAATCAATCGTTTTAATACACCGATTCGTTATATAGTTAACTCTAATATTGTTAGATCATTTGGATTACATCCACAAAAATACTTAAATTATAAACACTCAAAATTATCTTTATTTGATGTATTAAAGATTTTAAGTTATTTCTATTCTTTAAATGATATAAGAAAATTGTTGAAGCACTTTTTTATTCAAATAATCAAAGAATGGGTGTAAGACGTGGAAATGAGTTGAAAGAAAAAATTTTGAATCAAATGGGGTGTCCTAGATATATAGAGTGGAAATCCTTGTTATCAGGAGATATTTTGTTTGAACTGTAGTTTTTTTGGTTGACGTAACAGTTTACTTTTGATATTATAATAATCAATTAAGTTTGGCTCTTAAGAGCTCTTGGTGATGGAGGCATCACCTACTGGGAAAGGACAACACATTTGTGTTGTCCTTTTTTGGTTTAAATTAATAAGATATTTAAAATTAATAAACTATAATAGTAAACTTAAAATATACTTTTAAGTAATGAAAAGACAATTTGATTTTATATAAAAATCAAACTTAATTGTTAATCGTAAACCCAGTATTTATCTACATTCTTTCCTCATAAGTCAAATTAGTCAAAATAAAAGTCAAAAATTCTAATTTGATATATTGACTTTTTGACTTTTAGGGGCTATTATAATGTCATAGGGTAAATAAACCCAGTAAAAATAGTATTAGTCAAATAGTTAAACTCTATGATGTATGAGGGGGTAAAATATATGAACAACAACTTTAACAACTTTGGTAATGAATTTTCTAGCATGAATGATTTGTTTAATCAATTGATGGGTAATATGGGTGGTTATTCTACAGAACGACGTAGTTATAAGATTAATGGTCGCGAAGTAACTCCAGAAGAATTTGCGTTTTATCGTCAAACTGGTCGCTTACCATCTAATGAAGAAATGCAAGCTGCTCAAGCTGCGCAACAAGGTAAAATTAAACAAGATGGAATCCTTGCTCGTTTGGGGACAAACTTAACTCAACAAGCTCGTGATGGTAAACTCGATCCTGTCATTGGGCGTAACAAAGAAATCCAAGAAACAGCAGAAATCTTAGCACGTCGTACTAAAAATAATCCTGTACTTGTAGGTGATGCTGGTGTTGGTAAAACTGCAGTAGTAGAAGGATTGGCACAAGCTATTGTAAATGGTGATGTTCCAGCAGCTATTAAAAACAAAGAAATCATTTCCATCGATATTTCCGGATTGGAAGCTGGTACTCAATACCGTGGTTCTTTCGAAGAAAATATTCAAAACCTTATTAAAGAGGTAAAAGCCGCTGGCAATATTATTTTGTTCTTCGATGAAATTCACCAAATTTTGGGTGCTGGGTCCACAGGTGATGGTCAAGGGTCCAAAGGCTTGGCAGATATCTTAAAACCTGCTTTGTCTCGTGGTGAAATGACTGTTATCGGTGCTACAACACAAGATGAATACCGTAATACAATCATGAAAAATGCGGCTCTTGCTCGTCGTTTTAATGAAGTCAAGGTAAATGCGCCATCTGCAGAGGATACTTTCAAAATCTTACAAGGCATTCGTCCATTGTACGAAGCGCATCATAATATTGAATTGCCAGATGCGGTGTTGAAAGCAGCTGTAGATTATTCCGTACAGTATATTCCGCAACGTAGTTTGCCTGATAAAGCTATTGATTTAATCGATGTAACAGCAGCTCACTTGGCGTCTCAACATCCTGTAACAGATATTAAAACATTGGAAGCAGATATTGCTGATGCTAAAGCAAAACAAGAGGAATATGCTCAAAAAGAAGACTATGAATCTGCGATTAATGAAAAAATGCGTATTCAAAAGTTACAAGCAGAGCTTGATAACCATACAGAAAATCAAAAGGTAGTGGCTAAGGTTAACGATGTAGCAGAAGCCGTTGAAAGAATGACAGGTATCCCTGTATCTCAAATGGGCGCATCCGATATCGAACGCTTGAAAGACATGAAATCTCGTTTAGAAGCTCATGTAATTGGTCAAGATAAAGCAGTAGAAGCTGTATCTAAAGCAATTCGTCGTAACCGTGCAGGCTTTGACGAAGGCAACCGTCCAATCGGTAGCTTCTTATTCGTAGGTCCTACTGGCGTTGGTAAAACAGAATTAGCTAAACAATTAGCTCTAGATATGTTTGGTAACAAAGATGCAATCATTCGCTTGGATATGTCCGAATATAGTGATCGCACAGCCGTATCTAAATTAATCGGCGCTACAGCTGGTTATGTTGGTTATGAAGATAACTCTAACACATTGACTGAACGCGTACGTCGTAATCCTTATTCCATCGTATTATTCGATGAAATCGAAAAAGCAGACCCTCAAGTTATTACATTACTTTTACAAGTATTGGATGATGGTCGCTTAACAGATGGTCAAGGTAACACAGTAAACTTTAAAAATACTGTTATCATTGCTACATCCAATGCAGGTTTCGGTTATGGTAATGACAATGATGATGAAAATAAAGTAGATGTAATGGAACGCATCGCTCCATTCTTCCGTCCAGAGTTCTTGAACCGTTTCAACGCAGTTATCGAGTTCAATCAATTGAGCAAAGAAGATTTGAAAAAAATTGTAGATTTGATGCTTGATCAAGTGAATAAAACTTTAGCTAAAAAAGATATCACTCTTGATGTATCAGATGCAGCTAAAGAATTGTTGATGGAACAAGGGTATGACAAAACTATGGGCGCTCGTCCATTACGTCGTGTTATCGAATCTGAAATCCGCGATAATGTAACTGATTTCTACTTGGATCACATCGATGCTAAACACTTGCTTGCCGATGTTAAGGATGGTCATATTGTAATCTCTGAAAAAGCAGATTCCGATGATAACAAAGACCAAGATAAGGCTGAGAAATAAAGAATAGACGTAAAAGTGTCAGAATAATCATTTGACAAATCTGAATAAAGTAGTAATATTAATAGCATAATTATATAGTGAGTATGCAAGGGAGCCTATTATATAGGCTGAGAAAGGGCTGCGAGCACCTGACCTTTATACCTGATCGGGATCATGCCCGCGTAGGAAGCACGCTAATACTTAATACGGGTATCGATCATTTTGTTCGATACCCATTTTTGCATACCTAACTATATATGTCTTTTATATAGGAGGATGTAAAAATGTTTATGACACAATTGGAATCGGCTGTGGCTGGCGTAGTTACGAAGGAAATGAAAGTAGTCGCGGAAAAAGAACGTATGGATGAAGAGGTGTTATGTTCCCTAGTGGCAGCAGGAAAGGTTGTTATCCCTTGTAACAAGCAGCATACTAGCATTTCGCCTGAGGGGATTGGTAAGCGTCTAAGAACGAAAGTCAATGTTAATTTAGGTACATCGAAAGATGTTACTGATTATGATAGTGAGATTGAAAAGGTTAATCGAGCTATTCGACTTGGAGCAGAGTCGATTATGGACCTTTCCACTCATGGTGATACTCGTATTTTTAGACGTAAATTAATCGAGACATCGCCAGTAATGATTGGTACAGTGCCTATCTATGATAGTGTCATTCATCATCAAAAAGATTTGGGTGAATTAACGGCTCAAGATTTCTTGGACACTATCCGATTACACGCTCAAGATGGTGTAGATTTTATTACTATCCACAGTGGTATTACGAGGAAAACAATAGATCAAATCAAGAATCATAAACGGATGCTTAATATTGTTAGCCGCGGAGGGAGTTTGGTGTTTGCATGGATGAGCATGACAGGCCATGAAAATCCATTCTATGAATACTTTGATGAAATCTTAAAGATTTGCAAAGAATATGATGTTACTTTGTCTTTAGGTGATGCTTGTCGTCCAGGTTGCTTGGCGGATGCAACTGATGTGTGCCAAATTGAAGAGCTTGTAAGGCTTGGTGAATTGGCAAAACGAGCGAAACAATATGGTGTACAAGCTATGATTGAAGGACCTGGGCATGTACCTTTACATCAAATACAAATGAATATGGAAGTTCAAGAATCCTTATGTGATGGAGCGCCATTCTATGTATTGGGACCGCTCGTAACAGATATTGCTCCAGGCTATGACCATATTACGGCTGCTATTGGTGGCGCTGTAGCGGGTATGTATGGTGCATCCTTCTTATGCTACGTTACACCAGCGGAACATTTAGCCTTACCAAATGCAGATGATGTAAAAGACGGAATTATGGCTTTCAAAATAGCGGCGCATGCTGCAGATATTGCTCGTGGTATTCCTAATGCAAGAGATATAGACGACACTATGGCTAAGGCGCGTCAAGTTCTCGACTGGGAAGCACAATATGCTTGTGCCCTTGATCCTGAACGGGCTCGTTCTATTCGTGAAAGTAGAGCACCGGAGGAAGATCATAGTGAAACCTGTTCGATGTGCGGCAAGTTTTGTGCTGTGCGCAGTATGAATAAAGCTTTACAAGAAGAATATATTGATATTTTATAAGCTTTTTCATATGGGAGGTCACTATGGATTTAATTGTTAATGGAGAGCCAAAGCAGGTTTCAAACGAGCAACTTCATTTGGTTCTTAATGAATTAGGGTATGCCGGTAAACACTTTGTAGTTGAGCTTAATGGAGAGATTCTTAGTAAGGAAACGTATACAACCACTAAATTAACGGCTGCTGATAGATTAGAAATCGTTAGCTTTGTAGGAGGTGGTTGATATGTTGGATTCATTTACTGTAGGTAATACAACATTTTCTAGTCGCTTGTTAGTGGGGACAGGGAAATATGCATCCTATAATTTGATGCATGATTCATTAGTAGCATCACAATCAGATATTGTGACGGTTGCTCTTAGGCGAGTAGGTACAACGCAAAGCGAGGAGGATATATTAAACTATATCCCTGATAGAATGCATTTATTACCAAATACATCGGGTGCTAGAAATGCAGACGAGGCTATACGCATTGCACGTATGGCAAAAGCATTAGGCTGTGGTAATTTGATTAAGATTGAAGTCATTCAAGATCAGATGTATTTGATGCCCGATAATTTAGAGACTATTAAAGCCACCGAGGTGTTGGCAAAGGAAGGGTTTATAGTCTTTCCTTATATGAGTCCTAATTTGATGGATGCAAAGCGACTAGTAGATGCCGGTGCTAGTTGTATTATGCCCCTCGCTTCGCCTATTGGTAGCAATCGTGGACTTGAAGCAAAAGGGTTAATAGAGATTTTAATCAGCTCTATTGATGTACCGATTATTGTTGATGCGGGGATAGGCAGACCTTCCGATGCAACAATAGCTATGGAAATGGGAGCTAGTGCTGTTCTTGTTAATACGGCTATTGCTACGAGTTCAGATCCAGTAGGTATGGCAGAGGCTTTTTATCATGCCGTAGAGGCTGGACGTAAGGCATATCTAGCAAAATGTGCACCTAAGAAGTTGGTAGGCAGTGCATCTTCTCCGTTAACTGGTTTCTTGCGAAAGTAAGGTGAGAATATGTCATTTTTAGATGTGCTTTCAAGAGTTTCTGACGAAGATATAGCTAAAACATTAGATGTTGTAACTGACGATGAAATACTTTCAACGCTCTCTAAAGCAGTACTTGATATTGATGATGCACTTATTCTATTATCACCTCAAGCCCTACCATATTTAGAAAATATGGCGCAGTTAGCTCATGAACGGACGGTACAGCAATTTGGTTATACTATACAGCTGTTCACGCCTATGTACATCTCAAACTATTGCGACAATGGTTGTGTGTATTGTGGATATAGCCATCATAGTGGGATTGCTCGTGAAAAACTAAGTTTAGACGATATTGAGTTTGAGGCAAAAGCGATTGCTGAAACGGGATTAGAACAAGTTTTGGTGCTAACTGGTGAGTCTAAATCCTGCAGTCCACCGTCGTATATACAGGCCGCCGTAGAAAAATTGGTTCCTATTTTTAGTAGCGTTAGTATTGAGGTGTATTCGCTTACGCTGGAGGAATATAAAGGATTAGTCGCAGTTGGAGCAGATGGAATGACGATGTTCCAAGAGACATATAATCCGACTTTGTATGCGCAATTACATCCATTTGGGCCTAAGAGTGATTTTGCAAAGCGTATTGATACGCCTGAGTTGGCTTGTCAGGCTGGATTTAGAGTAGTCAATATTGGTGCTTTAATGGGGCTTGATGAATGGCATAGAGAGGCATACAAGACGATGTTACATCTTAATTATCTTATGCAACATTATTTAGATGTAGAATTATCTGTTTCCGTTCCAAGAATTCGACCTTGTGCAGTAGGTTATTCACCAAAATATCCTGTAGATGATACGGCATTAGTTCAATATATTTTGGCTTTGCGTCTTTTGTTCCCCCGTGTGGGAATTACACTTTCCTCTCGTGAAAGCAAGTATATGCGTGATAATCTGGTGAGACTGGGGATTACAAAACTTTCAGCTGGCGTAACGACCTCTGTAGGGGGACATACAAAACAAGATGATTCTAGCCAATTTACAATCAGTGATAATCGCAGTGTAAGTGAAATGGCTGAAATGCTCGAAAATAATGGATACCAACCTATTTATAAAGATTGGCAGACACTATGAGGAGACATGTGTATGGCTCATATGAATAACGAATTTGAAACGGCTATATCTCACTTCTATAGTCCTGAGGAGTTTCGTAAATTGCAGAATTCAGTAGTAGGCGTTTTAGGTGCTGGCGGATTGGGATCCAATTGTGCTGTTAACCTTGTACGTAGTGGTATTCGACATCTGATTATTGCAGATTATGATATTGTAGAGCTAAGTAATCTAAATCGACAATACTATTTTTCGCATCATGTGGGGCAGTATAAGGTAGAGGCTTTACAAGATGTGTTAACTGCCATTAATTCAAATGTTATCGTTACGGTTTATAAGGATAAATTGACAATCGAGAATATACTTGAAATCTATAAAAACGCCGATATTTTGATAGAAGCCTTTGATGCGGTAGAAGCTAAATCTATGTTCTTAGAGGCTACAATCTCAGTAGATGTACCTAAAATCATGGTATCCGGATTGGCTGGAATAGGTAATTCCGATGCGTTACGAACTAAAAAGTTAGGTCAAAATTTATATATTGTTGGTGACGAGCATTCCGGTGTAGATAATGCGTATCCTTATGCACCACGTGTGGCTATTGCTGCTGCAAAACAGGCGGATCTAGCGTTATCACTTTTACTAGAAAAGACTATGTCTAATGAGGTGAAATAAGTGGACAGAAAAGATAAATTGACAGAGGTAATGAATGCTTGCCCTATATATGGAATTACGGGCGGTACTCGAGATGTGATTCCGCTTGTAAAAGATATGCTAAGTGCAGGGATACGAATTATTCAATATCGTGAAAAGGGAAAAACACCTATTCTGCGATATCAGGAGGCTATGATTTTGAGGCGGTTGACCTCTGATTATCATGCACTATTAATTATTGATGATTATGTTGATCTTGCGTTGGCTGTACATGCTGATGGTGTTCATATTGGGCAAGATGATTTGCCCCCTAATACGGTAAGACGAATCGTAGGGCCTAATATGTTGATTGGGTGGTCAACTCATAGTATATCCGATCTAAAAGCGGCAAACAGATATACAGGTGTTATTGATTACATTGGGGTAGGGCCTATTTTTTCTACACAGACAAAACCCAATGCTAATCCTGTAGGGATTTCTTATGTATATTGGGCAAAGCAATTTAGTAAGTTTCCTATTGTTGCTATTGGGGGGATTAAAACGACAAATGCTGATATCGTTTGGCAAGCGCATCCCGATTTTATTTGTGCCGTTTCTGAAATAACAGAGTCGGACAATATAAAAAATACGGTTTATGAGCTTATGACTGGATATAGGCAAGTCAGATAAAAAAATTGAGTTTACATACAAACCACAAGATTATAATCTTGTGGTTTTTTAGTTATAAAAGAATTTTGTATACATGATAAAAATCATTGCTAACACATCGATTTATTTAGTATAATCGTATCATTAAATTCAATATTCTATAGAATTTATAAAATAAATGAAGATGGAGAGGTAATAGTATATGTCTCATTATGTAGATTTAAATAGTGATTTAGGCGAAAGTTTTGGTAACTATACATTAGGCATGGATAGTGAAGTATTAAATCACGTAACAAGTGCTAATATTGCTTGTGGTTGGCACGCTGGAGATCCTCTTATCATGGATGCGACTGTCCGTATATGTAAAGAAAAAGGAGTTGCCGTAGGGGCACATCCTGGTTATCCAGATTTGATGGGATTTGGTCGTCGTGCGATGGCAGTAAATCCTGCTGAGGCAAAAGCATATATGATGTACCAACTAGGTGCACTTCAAGCTTTTTGTGATAGTTATGACATTACTTTACAGCATATGAAATTACATGGTGCTTTTTACAATACAGCCTGTGTTACACCTGTACTAGCTGATGCAATTTTAGATGGTTTGCAAGCGGTAAATCCTAATATCGCGGCCATGGTTTTAAGTGGTAGTTATATTGCTCAAGAGGCACAGCGAAGAGGTATTCCTGTTATACAGGAAGTGTTTGCCGATCGTGGCTATACAGAGGAGGGAACATTGGTCCCTCGTACAGAAGTAGGTGCTTTCATCAAAGACCCGCAAGAGGCTTTAGACCGAGTTCTCATGATGGTTACAAAGGGTAAGGTTGTTACTAATACGGGGAAGACCATTGATATTGTGGCTGACTCCATATGTGTTCATGGAGATAATCCTGAAGCGATAGCTTTCACAAAGTATATTTGGGAAGGGCTATCAAAAGCTGGTATAACGGTGGCGAATTTTCAACACCGATAACGCTATTAAATACATTAAAATAAATGCTTAATTAATACCAACAAAAAATGCAAATATAAGTATTAAAAGTAAGTATTACATGTAAGTATGAGCTTTAAGCAATAAGTATGGCATAGATTAATTATTATATGTGGAGGTTCCTATGAAACCAATTACAGGTAAAGCGAGTTTCTCTGTCCTATTAGGGGCAGCTTTCTTAATGGCCACGTCTTCCATTGGACCTGGATTTATGTTACAAACGGCAGCATTTACAAATGAGTTGAAAGCAGACTTTGCATTTGCTATCGTTGTATCCGTTATTTTCTCTATTATTGCACAGCTTAATGTGTGGACGATTATTGGGGTATCCCAAATGCGTGGTCAAGATATTGCGAATAAGGTATTGCCAGGTCTTGGTTATATAGTGGCATTTTTAATTTCCCTTGGTGGATTGGCCTTTAATATCGGTAATATTGGTGGTGCTTCTATGGGCCTCAATATTATATTTGGTATCGACACAACAACAGCGGCCGCTATTAGCGGTATCTTAGGTATCTTACTATTTACATCTAAGAAGATGGGTGGTGTTTTAGATAATACGGCTAAAGTACTCGGTACTGTTATGCTTGTTCTTATCGCTTACGTAGCCTTTTCAACAAATCCTCCAGTAGGGACAGCAGTAACTCATGCGATAGTACCTACGAATTATCCGTGGCTTGCTACGATAACTCTTATTGGAGGTACCGTAGGTGGATATATAACATTCTCTGGTGGTCACCGCCTCATTGATGCTGGTATTACAGGTCAAGAACATTTAAAGGATGTACGTCGTGCAGCGATTATGGGCATGTCTGTTGATGCCCTAGTTCGTATATTATTATTTTTAGCTGTTCTTGGTGTGGTATCTATGGGTTATGTACTAGACTCTAAGGATCCAGCTGGTTCTGCTTTTCTTTTAGGAGCTGGTGAAATCGGTCATAAATTATTCGGTATAGTGTTCTTCTGTGCCGCATTGACCTCTGTAGTAGGGGCTGCCTACACATCAGTATCCTTCTTAAAAACATTGTTTAAGATTGTAGAACAAAATGAAAAATTGACTATTATGGCGTTTATTTTTATTTCTACATGTATCTTAATCTTTATTGGTAAACCAGCATCTCTATTGATTTTAGCGGGCTCTGTAAATGGTTTGATCCTGCCTGTTACGTTGGCAGTTATGCTCGTTGCTACTCATAAATCTGAAATTGTAGGAACATATAAACACAATAAACTTTTATATTATACAGGGTGGATTGTAGTGCTCGTAACATCTTACATTGGTGTTACATCTTTAAAAGGCATTGCTAAGTTACTAGGTTAATTAATTATCTGTGAAAGCACCATTACGTTCGGCTTGAATGTGATGGTCCTTTCTAGTTATAGCAGGAGGTACATATGAAACCTACAATTTCACCTGTAGGGGATTGCGCTATCTCTATTGATTTTGGTCAAGTAATCGATCCAAAGATTAATCGACAAATCCGACAAGTTATAGAGCAGATTAAAGTCTTACAGCTAGATGGAATTATTGAACTAGTTCCTACATACTGTGCATTGCTTGTTCAATATGATGCAATGGTATATACGTATTCAGACATTTGTAGAATTCTTGATCCTATATTACAAGAATCTGTAACAGACAGCGTAATTGAACGTGTTATGATTGTTGAAATACCTACCGTATATGGTGGTGAGTTTGGTCCAGATTTAGGCTTTGTAGCCTCTTACAATCATATAAGTGAAGCTGAGGTCGTATCCATTCATAGTGGTACAGATTATTTAGTTTATATGCTAGGCTTTATTCCTGGATTTACCTATTTAGGTGGCATGGATCCACGCATTGCAACGCCTCGGTTGTCTTCACCAAGAACTTTGATTCCTGCCGGCTCTGTAGGTATTGCGGGAGAACAGACTGGTACATATCCATCAGATTCTCCAGGGGGCTGGCAGATTATTGGACGCACACCTGTGACTATGTATGACATGTCTAAGAAACAAGCTGCACTATTGCAAGCCGGAGACTATGTTCGTTATGTGTCTATCGATGAAAACGAATTTCATAGGATTAAATCCTTGGGTATGGAATATATTCCGTCTATGTATGAAGTAGAGGTAGGTGAGTTACGTGGGTATAAATGAGTTTAAGGCTGCTTTAATCCGCGTAGATGCGCCAGGGATGTACACTACGATTCAAGATTCTGGCCGCGTAGGCTTTCAACAATATGGTATGCCTGTGGCTGGTCCTATGGATAGTGAAAGCTATTTCTTGGGACAGGCTCTAGTAGGAAACAAGGAACCTCTAGGTGCTTTAGAATGTACTGTGTTACCTCCTACGCTAACTGTTCAAGGTACATGTATTGTTGCTTTTACAGGGGCCGACATGCACCCAACCATTAACAATGTAGTCGTGCCTAGATATATACCTTTTATTTGTCACGAAGGGGATATCATTTCTGGTGGCTTCAGCCAATGTGGCGTGCGTATGTATATTGCTTTCTCTGGTGGTGTCGATGTTCCTGCTATTAACGGTAGCGTATCCACTCATACAAAGGCTAAAATAGGTGGTTTTGAGGGGCGTTCATTACAAGCGGGCGATCAGTTTGGCATTAAAGCATTTACTAGAGACGAAGTGAATATGTGCGACTTCTATGGAACTCATAAATTATTCAATACCGCTTTATATAATCGCGGCGGTCGTGAGTGTCACGAACCTTTGCGTGTAGTACTAGGAGAGCAAGCAAAGTATTTTACCGAGAAAGGGATTAAGACCTTTGGTAGTAAAATATATACATTGACCGTACAATGTGATCGCATGGGCTTCCGCTTAGATGGCCCTGTTATAGAGCATATCGATAGTGCAGACATTATTTCTGATGGTGCTGTATTTGGCTCTATTCAAGTTCCGTCAGATGGAAATCCAATAATCCTCATGGCGGACCGGCAAACAACGGGCGGCTATACAAAGATTGGTACTGTCATTACCGCTGATTTACCTAGGTTAAGCCAGTTGCCAGTAGGGGATGGAATTCATTTTGATATTATTTCTGTAGAAGAATCACAAGAAATATATCGTACCTATATGAAACACTTGCATAAGCGAATACAATTAGCACACCAACAAAGTGTATATGTCTTTAATGTAACTTAATTGGTTTTCCATATTTAATTATATAAACTAGCAATAAAGCTATCTTGTAGATTGTTATTTCTATGAGATAGCTTTTTGTTATGTAATGTAAGATGAATTGATGAGGTGGTGGGAAAATATAATCTTATAAAATAAGTTTAAAATAATGATTATGAATTTATATTCATTTTATCTCTTCGTTATGGTATAAAATAAGCCCATATTTTATATAAATTTGTGACATGAATCACTACAAATCCCATTGCTACGCTGTTTTTTTTAATGCCTATAGTTATGAAAAATAAATGAAAAAAGCTTGATAGTATATTAAAGGTTTTGGTATACTTATAATATTGAAGATTTTAAAATTCTCGTATGACTTACCATATGATAAAACATCGAGGGTGCATTAATATTAATATAGTTTATAGGAGAAAGTATGAATAAGATTTTTAAAGTGGTTTGGAGCAAATCAAAAAACTGTTACGTAGTAGTATCTGAGTTCGCTAAGAATAATAGTGGTAAAAAGAAAATTGTTGTAGCAGCAATCTTGGCTGTATTAGCAATGACTAATGCTAGCATCTCTATGGCGGCAAATACTTTGCCTACAAATCTGCATGCAACAGCAGTAGGCTTGGGGGATGGTGCTTCTGTTACTGGTGACAAAGCTGTAGGTTTCGGTCAAAATGCAGCAGCTGCTGGTGGATATTCTATTGCAATAGGTTCTAATTCTAGTACCAGTGTTAACAGTCCACAAGGAATCGCTATTGGTGGTGGTAATACTGCTAATGAAGGTGCAAGAGTAATTGGGGAGCAAGCAATTGCCATTGGGGGAAATACAATAGCTCAAGGTAACTCTTCTATTGTTATTGGTGGCGATGATGTAGTTAAAGCCGATAGTGTAAAAGTTATTTACACTACGAATAATGGTGAGAATAAAACTGGGGATTTGCGTAGTGCTGTTCAAAGCTTAACAGGATTTGATATGAGAAACCCACTATATACAGCGGCAACGGCTGGCGAATCTGGTATCACATTAGGTATGAAAGGTCAGTCTGGAAATGTTGGCATTGCAATTGGTACTGGTGCAAATGCGAAGGATCGTTTATCAGGAACTTCTAGTGGTGCTTCTGGTCAAGCCAATAATGATGTAACAAATGCTATTGCTATTGGCACAGGGGCTAGGGCAAATCGTGATAATGCTATTGCCATCGGTGGTGGTTCTAACACTGATGTAGGCGGTACAAAACAATCTAGTTATACTTTGCCAAATAACGTTGTTGCTTCCTGGGCTGGTGGTGATAAAACATTGCCAGGTGACGTTGTATCTTTTGGCTCTAAAGGGTATGAACGTCAGTTGAAACATGTGGCTCCTGGCGAAGTAAGTGCTACTTCCACAGATGCAATTAATGGCTCTCAACTTAGCGCTATTGTAGACCAAATTGCTTATAAATATATATCTATAAAATCTTCTGATGTTGCTAATAAAGATAATACTGGTGCTACGGCAGCTAATTCTATTGCTATTGGCCCAAATGCCGCAACAGACGCATCTGCGAGTCGTTCTGTAGCTGTTGGTGATGGTGCTAGAGGTAAAGTCGTAGATGGTGTAGCTGTTGGTTCAAAATCTACAGCTGATATTGCTTCAGGCGTAGCGGGCTATAATGTTAATACTAGTCGTACAGATATATATGCTGGTTTAAGTGGTGCTGCCCTAACGTCTAAATTAGGTGGTGTTGCTATTGGTACGACAAACCAAACACGTCAAATTAACTATGTTGCTGCTGGTACTGCTGATACAGATGCAGTAAACGTGGCGCAATTAAAGAGTGTTAATCTAGCTTTTACAGGTGATACTGGTACAGGTGATGTGAACCTTGCTAATAGTAAATTGGCTGTAAATGGTGATAATACATACATTACAACTACAGCTAATGGTAAGAAAATTACAGTTTCTGGTAAAAAGCAAGACATTACTGTAGCAAATGGTAACGCTACAGCCTCGGCTGGTATGGCGGATTCTGCTAACGTAGCTAATGTGATTAATCAAGCGATTGATCAAAATAAATACGGTTGGAATCTTTCTGCTAATGGTGAAGCTACACCATTAGCGGTTGAAAAAGGTAATACAGTAGATTTTTCTGGTGACGATAATGTTGCGGTTGCTAGAAATGATAAGAAAATCTCTGTAGCTTTGAAAAAAGATCTTTCTAAATTAAACAGTGCTTCTTTCAATAATGCTGGTGGTAATGAAACCGTTAAAATTGATGGTGACAAAGGTATCAATGCTGGGAATTTGAAAGTTACGAATGTAGCAGATGGTGTTGCTGATAAAGATGCTGTCAATGTATCTCAATTGAAAAAAGTTGACAATAAAGCAGAAGCTAATAAAACTGCTATTGATACAAATAAAACTGCAATCACTAAAAATGCAGGCGATATTGTAACAAATAAGTCTGATATTGCAACCAATAAAGACAATATTGCGACGAATAAACAAAAAATTGCTGACAATAAAACTGCAATTGATAAGAATGCAGGCGATATTGTGACAAACAAAACAGATATTGCTACTAATAAGGACAATATTGCTACAAACAAAGCTGATATCGCAACCAATAAAGCTAATATCGATAAAAACACGACAGCTATCGGACGTAAAATTTCCTTAGGTGGTAACTCTGGTTCTACCGATGAAAAATCCTTGAGTACAGGTGATGTGAAATTCAATGTTAAAGGCGAGAACGGTCTTACTACTGTTGCTAATGGCGACGATGTGACTGTTAAACTTGATGATACGACTAAAGGTAAAATTGATAATGCAGCTGATCGAGATTTGAGTAATTTGACATCTGACGGTAAGCAACAGGTTAAGGATTTGGCAGCTTGGAATGTTGTAGCTAATAATGAAACGGCTGAAAAGGTTGAAGGTGGCAACACTGTTAAGTTTATCGATGGTGATAATATTTCCATTACTCAAAATGGTAAAGACTTCACCATTTCTACTAAGAAAGATGTAACTTTTGATACGGTAACCGTTACTCAAACGATTACAGCGCCAAAAGTGAAAGCGACAACTGGGGTCGAAACACCTCAAGTAACAGGATTGACTAACACTACATGGGTTCCAGGTCAAACACAACCTGTATCTGGTCGTGCTGCCACAGAAGATCAATTGAAATACGTTGATGATCAAGTAGCAGAGAATAAAGCTAATATTGCTGATAATAAAGATAAGATTGGCAAAAACGCTGATGCTATTGCTGATAACAAGCAAAAAATAGCTGATAATAAAACGGCAATTGATAAAAATGCAGTAGATATTGCTACTAACAAAGACAATATTGCTGCGAATAAAGCTGATATCGGAGCCAATACAGATAAAATTGGTAAAAATGCTGATGCTATTGCAGATAATAAACAAAAAATAGCCGACAATAAAACTGCAATTGATAGAAATACAAGTGACATTGCTACAAACAAAGGGGATATTGCTTCTAATAAAGCTAATATTGCTCAAAATACTGCGGCTATCGCTCGTAAGATTTCTTTAGGTGGTAACTCTGGTTCTACCGATGAAAAATCTTTGAGCACAGGTGATGTGAAGTTCAATGTTAAGGGTGAAAATGGTCTTACTACGGTTGCTAATGGTGACGATGTAACCGTTAAACTTGATGATGCAACTAAAGGTAAGGTCGACAATGCAGCTGATCGAGACTTGAGCAATTTGACTCCTGATGGTAAGCAACAAGTTAAGGATTTATCCGCATGGAACGTAGTAGCTAATGGTAATACTGCCGAAAAAGTTGAAGGTGGCAATACAGTTAAGTTTATCGATGGTGATAACATTTCTATTACTCAAAATGGTAAGGACTTCACCATTTCTACTAAGAAAGATGTAACCTTTGATACGGTAACAGCTACTCAAACGATTACAGCGCCAAAGGTTAAAGCGACAACTGGGGTTGAAACTCCTCAAGTAACAGGTTTGACCAACACTGCATGGACTCCGGGACAAACACAACCTGTATCTGGTCGTGCAGCTACAGAAGACCAATTGAAACACGTTGATGATCAAGTAGCAGAAAACAAAGCCAATATCGCTGATAATACAGCTAAGATTGGCAAAAATACTGATACCATTGCGGATAACAAGCAAAAAATAGCTGATAATAAAGCTACAATTAATAAAAATACTGGCGACATTGCTACTAATAAAGATAATATTGCAGATAATAAGCAAAAAATAGCTGATAATAAAGCTGCAATTGATAAGAATGCAGGTGATATTGTTACTAATAAGGACAATATTGCTGCGAATAAACAAAATATTGCTGATAACAAAGCTGCTATCACTAAAAATGCTAGTGATATTGCAACTAATAAGGATAACATCGACAAAAACACAACAGCCATCGGTCGTAAGATTTCTTTAGGTGGTAACTCTGGTTCTACTAATGAAAAATCCTTGAGTACAGGTGATGTAAAATTCAATGTGAAAGGTGAAAATGGTCTTACTACGGTTGCAAATGGCGACGATGTGACTGTTAAACTCGATGATGTAACTAAAGGTAAAATCGAGAATGCAGCGGACCAAGACTTGAGCAATTTGACCCCTGATGGTAAGCAACAAGTTAAGGATTTAGCAGCTTGGAATGTAGTCGCTAATAATGAAACGGCTGAAAAGGTTGAAGGTGGTAACACTGTTAAGTTCATCGATGGCGATAACATTTCCATTACTCAAAATGGTAAAGACTTTACAATCGCAACTAAGAAAGATGCTACTTTTGATACGGTAACGGCTACTCAAACCATTACAGCGCCAAAAGTGAAAGCGACAACTGGGGTTGAAACACCTCAAGTAACAGGTTTGACTAATACTGCTTGGGTTCCGGGTCACGACAGAAGACCAATTGAAACATGTTGATGATCAAGTAGCAGAAAACAAAGCCAATATTGCTGATAATACAGATAAGATTGTCAAAAATGCTGATGCCATTGCAGATAATAAGCAAAAAATAGCTGACAATAAAGCTGCAATTGGTAAAAATGCAGTAGATATTGCTACTAACAAAGATAATATCGCAACTAATAAAGCCGATATAGCAACTAATAAAAATAATATTGCGACGAATAAACAAAATATTGCAGATAACAAAGCGGCCATCACTAAAAATGCTGGCGATATCGCAGCCAATAAAGCTAATATTGATAAAAATACAGAAGCTATCGGTCGTAAGATTTCCTTAGGTGGTAATACTGGTTCAACCGATGAGAAATCCTTAAGTACAGGCGATGTGAAATTCAATATTAAAGGGCAAAATGGTATTGTTACTGAAGCTAATGGAGAAGATGTAACTGTCAAATTAGATGATGCTACGGCTAATAAAATCAACAATGCAGCAAATACGGATTTGAGCAACTTAACAGATGCTGGTAAACAACAAGTTAAAGATTTATCGGCATGGAATGTAGTAGCTAATGGTAATACTGCTGAAAAAGTTGAAGGTGGAAACACAGTTAAGTTTATCGATGGTGATAACATTTCCATTACTCAAAATGGTAAAGATTTCACAATTGCTACTAAACAAGACGTAACTTTCAATACTGTAAAAGCAAATCAAACAATTACAGCACCAAAAGTGAAAGCTACAGAAGGGGTAGAAACACCTCAAGTAACGGGTTTGACTAACACTGCATGGACTCCGGGTCAAACACAGCCTGTCTCTGGACGTGCCGCCACAGAAGATCAATTGAAACATGTTGATGATCAAGTAGCAGAAAACAAAGCCAACATTGCTGAAAATGCTGATGCCATTGCGGATAACAAGCAAAAAATAGCTAATAATAAAGCTGCAATTGATAGAAATGCTGCTGATATTGCAACTAATAAGGATAACATCGCAACCAATAAAGCTAATATCGACAAAAACACGACAGCTATTGCCCGTAAGATTTCTTTAGGTGGTAACTCTGGTTTTACCGATGAAAAATCGTTGAGCACAGGTGATGTGAAATTCAATGTGAAAGGTGAAAATGGTCTTACTACGGTTGCTAATGGCGACGATGTCACTGTTAAACTCGATGATGCAACTAAAGGTAAAATCGATAATGCAGCAAATCAAGACTTGAGCAACTTAACAGATGCTGGTAAACAACAAGTTAAAGATATATCTGCATGGAAGGTAACAGCTGCAGGAGGTACTGTTGAAAAAGTACAAGGTGGGGATACCGTAAAATTCCAAGCTGGTGATAATCTTGTAGTTAACCAAGATAGAACTACTTTCACATATGGCTTGGCTAAAGACTTGAAAGGTCTAAACAGTGTTATCGTAGGTGATGAAAACGGTGTATCCACTAAGATTACTCCTGCAGGTACAACTGTAAAAGATGCAGCTGGCAATTCTACTGTAATTAAGGGTGGTGGTATGACTATTACTCCGGCAAATGCAACAACTAGCCCTGTATCCCTTACTGTAGACGGTTTAAATAATGGTGGTAATCAAATTCATGGTGTGGCTCCTGGCGCAGATGATACTGATGCAGTAAATGTTAGCCAATTGAAAGCATCTAATGCTGGTTTACAAGAAGCTGTTAATCGTGTAGGCACTGAAACACAACGTGTTGGTGCTCATGCGGCAGCTATGGCAGCGTTGAAACCAATTCAATACGATCCATTGGAACCAACTCAAATTATGGCTGGTATTGGCAACTACCGTGGTGAAACTGCGGGGGCTATCGGTATTGCTCACTACCGAACTGAGGATACTATGTTCAACGTAGGTGTTTCACTTGGTACTAGCCACAACATGGTAAATGCAGGTGTTACGCATAAATTTGGTGGTAGTCGTGAAAGAAAAGATGCTATTCCAGAACGTTATAAAGCAGGTCCAATTAGCTCTGTTTATGTAATGCAAGACGAAGTATCTAGCCTCAAAAAAGAGAATAGTAATCAAAAAACTGTTATTGCTAATCAAGCAGCACGTCTAAATACATTAGAAGCTGAAAATGAACGTCAACGTCAAGAATTGGCTGAGACTAAACAAGGCTTAGATGACTTGCGTGCAGTAGTAAATCAACTATTAGCATCTAAAGGTTAAAAGTTGAGAGCTAGTTTTGATAATAGTTTAAGATAATTATTTTCCTGTAGACCTAAAGAACCTCTTATACACTGTTATACCTGATAGGGTACATACATTTTGTATAAGAGGTTCTTTTGCTATTTTGATATATATTCTTATTTAAAATGCATAACATATGAATGACTTCTCATATGTTATGTGATATAATACAGTGGAACTAAGAGGCGAAGTGATGCCTCTACTATGTATGATCTTGCATGAATAGGAGATAGAATGTTAGACCGTATACAACGATGGCTTTCAATAGATACCATGTTGCCTGTTGCAGAACGATTAGGACCTGTAGGCACGACAAAGCAGCTATATGGTAATTATCTAAAAATAGCTTGGCCAGCTACATTACAAGGCTTGATGTTACAATTTATGACGGCCATCGATTTGGCGATGGTTGGTGCCTTAGGTGCATCAGCTCTTGCTTCGGTAGGTATTATGGGACAACCTGAGATGGTAATGCTCATCTTCTGCCGCGCCTTATCCATTGCTGTGACAGCAATCATAGCTCGTCGTCATGGTGAAGGTGATGTAGATGGTATGAATGCCGTGCTCAAGCAGTCTATTTTATTGAATTTTTTGATTTATGTACCGTTATTATTGATATGTTTCTTAAATTTAGAGCATATTCTACGTTTTACAGGTGCTGAAGAGAGCTATATTGAAACAGCTGTTTGGTATGGTCGTTTCATAGTTATTAGTTTAATCTTTCAGTCTTTTAGTCAAATCGTAGGGGCTGCACTCATTGGATATGGTAACACCAAGGTTATTTTTAAATCTAATGTAGTAGGGAATATTTTGAATACGATAATGAATTTCTTCTTGATTTATGGTATCGGTTTCTTCCCTGAACTTGGTGTTATGGGGGCAGGTGTTTCCACTATGATCAGTAGTGCGATTATTGCATTATTGTTGTTGCGTACGATTTCACAACATACTGCTACTGGATTAACATTGCGCCATCCGTCGAAGTGGATTTTTGAAAGACCTGTACTTCATACGATGTTTCATGTAGGTGGCAGTTCTTTGGGGGAACAGTTCTTTGAAAGGTTCGGTATGTATACATACACTATGATTGTGGCTTCCTTAGGTGCAGTACCTTTGGCCGCGCATTACGTATGTATGAATCTAATGGATATATTTTATTATTTTGCGATGGGACTTGGCTTTGCAGGCGCGTCACATACGGGTCAAAATCTTGGGCATAAAAGGCCGGATATTGCACGTACTTATGGTAAAATTGGTGCTCGTATCGGTTTAGTCGTGGGTCTTGTAAGTGCATTAATCTTTATTGGCCCTGGTGATTTTTTAGTACACTTATATACTCGTGAAAGTGATGTTGTTACACTTTCAGCCACTTTGATGGGTATTATGGCTATCGCTGCATTCCCTCAAGCATTACAGCAAGTATATTCCGGTGTGTTGAAAGGGGCAGGGGATACATATTATATTATGAAATATTCCCTTGTGAGTGTAGCGATTATTCGTCCTATTATTACATATTTATTATGCATTACATTAGGTTTAGGGCTTTTTGGGGCATGGTTATCTTTGTGCTTTGATCAGTCTCTAAGATTATGTTGTTCTTATTTGAGATTTATTCGAGGAACATGGCAACATAAGGTTGTTTAATGAGATGTAAATGATTCTTTTTCACATTGAAAGTTTTAGAAGGATTCATGAAAAAGAAGTGAATAAACTCTTGTCTATTAAAAATTTTTGATGTACAATACGTAATGTGAAAAAAATGACACATTGGGGAATGTGTTATCTGACCAGAAACTTCTGATTTCACGTATATATGTAAGGGATATACATATGAAATGATAAAAGCTTCCTTAGTGCATAAGGGAGCTTTTATTCGTTCAATTATAGTTAGATTTATTAGTATTTATAATAATGATTTTGATGAACTTATAAAACCAGTAATTTTATTATTGTTAGAGAATCTTAAAAAAGATAAATAGTATTATAATTTCGGGAATGTAATATGTGCAGAGAATCGCAGTGATTCGGCAATAGAGAGGGTTTAAATATTTATATTTATAATATTTATAGATAGATATAACTAAAAATTCATCAAATATTCATGAAGGATATTGAATTATATTGAAAAATTGTGTAAAATATAAGCATATTATTACCAAAGCCTAAGTATTATAAGGGCTGTTTTTGGAGGGAATTATAATGAATAAAAAATTATTAGCTTTATTGGCAGTTGCTGCTGTAGGCGTGTCCGTAGCAGGTGCAACTCCTCAAACTCAATTCAATAAAGGTGAGTTTCAAGTTGATCTTGGCGCGTCTGATTCTAAAGCAAAAACTAAAGCTTGGACTTCTGATGCAAAATGGAACTTTGATGGTGGTGTAACATACGCTTTCACAGATAAAACCGCGTTACAATACCAATACCATGGTTTGAATGATAAAATGTTCGGCACTAGCTATAGTGACAGAATGCAAGAAGTTAACTTGGTTCAATCTTTGAATAAAAATTTCGCAGTATATGGCGGTTATGCTCATATTTCTGGTGATACATTCCCTAAAGCAAATAATATTGCTCAATTGGGTGTAATTGGTAAAGCTAATCTTGGCTCCAAAGTAGACGTTTATGGTAAAGCGGGTGTAGGGACTAAGAGAACTACCACTTGGGAAGCAGGTTTTGGTTATAAAGTTAACCAAGACTGGGATATTAATGCAGGGTATCGTTATATCAATACTAAACGTGATGATAAGTCTAATATTTCCTTCCAAGGTCCTGTAGTAGGATTATCTTACCGTTTCGGTGGTCACAAATCCGTAGCTCCTGTATACACTCCAGCACCAGCTCCTGTATACACTCCGGCTCCAGCTCCTACTGTAGAAGCGCCTGCATATAAAACTCCTAAATTGGACTACTATGTACAATCTATCTACTTTGACTCTGATCAAGATGTTGCTCGTGCAGACCAATATCCAAACTTAACGGCTGCTGTAAATGCTGCTAACCAATATTCTCAAGACCAAGTTAAATTGATGGGTAACGCTGATACTGATGCAAATCCTCAATACAACATTGCTTTGTCTGAACGCCGCGTACAACATGTGGCTCAATATTTAGTTAACCACGGTGTATCTGCCGATCGTCTTATCGGTATTGCTAATGGTGATGTTAAACCAGTTGCAACTAACTCTACAGCAGCAGGTAAAGCTGAAAACCGTCGTGTAGACGTTTATATTCATCGCTAATTTCTAGACTTATCTAGATTAGCCCTACAATAAGTCCACCTTCAATCATGCTCTCTTGTTCATCGGGAATTCGAGCATGCGACAAGGTGGACTTTTGTGTTATACTAAGCTTGCATACAATACTAGGTCATACAATGTTCATTATGCTTTGGTAATGTATGCGATGTGAGAATCGTATAGTTATATAGGTGTAGCTTATTAATAGTGTTATGTGAAGTAGGTTATTATGAAAGAATTTAAATATTACAAACAGCTCATAGGGGCTATTATACTAGCGGGCATTATGATTATGATGGCACTACGTATAAGTGATATTGCTAGTGGTCTTGACGCTATCTTTACGGCCTTTGTTCCGCTCATTGTGGGTGCTTGTATTGCTTTCGTATTGGATATTCTAGTCGTTCGTTATGAGCGATGGCTATGGCCTAAGTGTGACTCTGGATGGAAGTATAAAATACGTCGCCCACTAAGTCTTTTGCTATCCTTTGTAACAATTAGCGTTATTGTGTATTTTATTGCTCGGTTGGCTTTACCTCAATTGATTCATTCTATGTCGATTATTGTAGCTGCATCACCGCAATTGTATACGGACTTCCAAACATGGATGCAACATATTACAGAAACAATTCCAATGGCGTCGAATCAAACGATTATAGATGCCCTAAGTGGAGAGAATCTTGCTAAATATACTCGTGAATGGGGGACAAAAGGTGGCACATATATTGTAAATGCAATGGGCACCGTATTGTCGTGGACTTTGAACATTGGTCTTGGCTTAATTTTTGCTGTTTATATGTTGCTTGATAAGGAACGCCTTATGTTACAAGGTAAACGTATATTAAAGGCTTATGCATCAGATGAGTGGGTAAATCGAGTTAGTTATGTAACTCGCGTAGCAGTTCAAACATTTAGTAATTTTTTTGTAGGTCAGTTTATAGATGCCTTGGTTCTAGGTGTGATGGTAGGTATTACTTTATGGCTATTTAATATTGAATATGCTACAACGATTGCTTGTGTAATTGGCCTAACTGGTTTAATTCCACTATTAGGTATTTATGTTGGTGGTATCATTGGAGCCGTTATGCTACTTACTGTTAGCCCTATGGATGCTCTCATCTATGTAATTATTTTAGAGGTACTTCATCAAATTGAAAGTAACTTTATTTATCCGAAAATTGTAGGTAATTCTGTTGGATTACCAGGTTTGTGGGTATTTGCTGCCGTTATCGTAGGCGGTAGTTTGATGGGGGTTACTGGTATGTTGATCGGTGTGCCTTTAGTGGCTACATGCTATAAATTGATTATGACTGATGTAGATGGGCGACTTGCATCTAATGAAGGTTTATAGTATATTGTCTAAATGATATGACTATTTACATATTTTAGTGCTGTTGAATATAGCATGAACTTATAGAAATTCTAGTGTACTAATAGTTTGATTAATAGAAGCATAGTATCTAGTAGGAGGATTATAATGAATAAAAAGTTAATTTCTATGGCATTGACGGGTGTATTAGCGGTAGGTATGTTATCCGTTGCTACACCAAGTGTGGCAGATGCACGCAAAACAAAGCCTGAAACAAGTACGGATATCTCTGTAAAACGTGCACCTGGCGAGTCCATGGTTATGACTATGAGCCAAATTGGTACTATTTTCCAAAATCGCTATCCAAATGCGGCGCTTCATTCTGTAGAGCTCAACTCTAATGACTTAAACTATGGTTATAAAGTAGTTGGTTATAGTAAGTATCATCAGTACAAGATGAAAATTGATGTAATCACTGGTAATGCTTCTGATATGGAAGAGGGGGGCAAACCTAAGAAAGTTATTGGTGAGATTTTCAATAAAGATAAAGTTATTGAATCAACGCAAGCAGAACGTGTTGCAAAACAACAACTTGGAAATGATGCTGTTATGAAGGGCTGGAAAATTGAAGCTCATAATGGTAAAGTTTTATACTATGTGACTATGCATCAAGATGGTAAAAAAGTAGTTGTTACAGTAGATGCTGAGACAGGTGCTTATGTAGAACAATCTAAATCCTATAAATTACCACCTGAGCCAGATCAAGGCTTCGATGGTCGTAAAACAAATCTCGTTTGGGGTTCTGATATAGATATGGGCCGCTAACCTATCTATTGATGATTAATAAGAAAAGAGCCGAAGGCAATGCCTTTGGCTCTTTTTTGCGATTCCGATACTATAAAATATCGGTTGATAGTGCTCTTATGTTAGAATATTTTTTTTACAATAGATATGTTTGCAACAAAAGGACTGCGCCTAGGTTTAGTCCTTTTATTATTTATAACTATAGTTGTATTACCAACGATTTTCGTAGTACACTTGTGTCCACATGATAACCTCGACGAGGGATGGATGTGGGCTCATAGTTTCGCCTACAGTGATAACGGATCTAGGGTCCATTTCACGAGTAATACCTTTTTCACGTAAACGTTTAGTGCGTTCAGAAGCAATTTCTTCGTTGATTGCTGTCAACGGAGTTACACCACTATTCATAAGGTTCACATAAGGCTGGAAGAGGATAGAGGCTTGAGGACCTACGACATGCATACCAAGGATATGGTTGGTGTCTTTATCTACCACAATTTTTACAAATCCATCGTTTATATCTCCAGGGTTGATACCCATTGCATAGCCTTTTGCAGTGGAGGAGTAGAAGTTCTTCCCAACTCCTACATTGTAACCCGCTTTGATAGCTTCAGCCTCTGTGAGACCTACACTACCAACTTCAGGATAGGAGAAAGTAACTTTTGGTAATGTATCATACCTTGCCCAACGGTAATCATCTTCACTTGTTGCATAGAAGAGATTGTGAGCAATGATATCTGCTTCGTAGTTTGCACGGTGACGGAATGCCGGCTCCCCATTGACATCACCTAAAGCGTAGATACCATCAACGGATGTTTCTAAAAATTCGTTAGTTTTGATCCAGCCTTTAGGCCGTGTTTCAATACCAGTATTTTCTAGGTGAAGTTCTTCCACAGCTGGATGGATACCTGCAGCTACAAGGATTTCTTCAACTTTAGTTTCTGTAATTTCGCCAGTAGTACGATCTTTAGTAACTACTACTTTAAGGCCATCCTCTTGGCGGATTTCAACAGTGTCTTGGTTTAGAAGTACGTTAATACCACGTTCTCTGTAGTTGTTAAGCAAGTGTTCCGATATATCTGCATCTTCTTTAGGAACTAAACGTACATTATGTTGTAGAATTGTTACTTTTGTACCAGCGGAATCAAATACATGAGCGAACTCAACACCAATCGGACCCGCACCAAGTACAGCAAGGGATTTATATGGCTGTTTAGGGAATTTATCACCAAAGAGACTTTCACTAGTAAGGAACCCTGATTCTTGAAGACCTGGTACATTAGGTACATTACTATAGCCACCAGTACCAAGGATAATTGTAGGCGCTGTAATTTCTACAATGCCAGACCCATCGTTAAGATGGATGTTCATCACTTTATCAGATACAAAGCTTGCTGCACCACGATACACATCTACGTTGTCATAGGCATTGTAATAATCATAGATGCCTGCAGATTCGTCAATTTTATGCCAAGTACGCTTGGACACAGTATGCCAGTCCATAGTAGCAGGTCCAACGTTAACGCCAATTTTTTTGAATTCTTTTGTTTCTTGAATTGCATTAGCTGCTGTAACCATAACTTTTGTAGGAATACAACCGCGAGTTAGACATGTACCACCAAATTTACCTTTTTCTATGACTGCCACTTTAAGGCCTTTTTTGAGCGCAGCATCAGCTACGATGGTTGCGCCGCCTGTACCAACTACAATAATATCGTATTGTTTCATGTTGATTCCTTCCTATATATCTACTAATAGTTATTATCATTAACTATATTATACCACTACATTGAAGAAAATCAATATAGTTTGTTAGTGATTGGTGAAAGTTTATATTTAGTTTATCCAAATACATAATATTATTTCCAGAAAATTAAGAGGCGCGGATATATGTAACTTTCACAAAGTCCTATAAAAGAATGTACAATTAGTTTACAAAAAAAAGACGGTCCCAAAGGACCGTCTAAAAAAATTTTAGTTCCAATCTTGATGATAACCGCGTTTTGCATAATCAGCAGTAGCAGTGAAGAGGATATCTGTGCTAGAGTTAAGTGCAGTTTCCGTGGAATCTTGTAATACCCCGATAATAAAGCCTACGCCTACAACTTGCATTGCTACATCATTGGATATACCGAATAGGGAACAAGCCAATGGAATGAGTAACAAGGAACCACCTGCAACACCGGAAGCCCCACATGCACCTATAGTGGCAATAACAGATAATAGGATTGCGGTAGGAATATCTACAACGATACCTAATGTATGCGCCGCAGCTAATGTCATGATTGTGATTGTAATTGCTGCACCACCCATATTGATTGTAGCTCCTAATGGAATGGATACGGAATACATATCTGGATTAAGTTTCAATCGTTTGGCTAAATCAAGGTTTACGGGAATGTTTGCAGCAGAACTACGTGTAAAGAACGCATAGATTGCAGATTCTCGTAAGCATTTGAATACCAATGGGTATGGATTACGACGAAGGTAAATAAAGGATAAAATTGGATTGATTACTAGTGCTACAAAGATCATAGAACCAAGTAATAATACGAGTAATTGAAAGTACCCAATCAAGGCTTCGATGCCGTTAGTAGCAATGGATTCTGCTACAAGGCCCATAATACCAAGAGGGGCGAATCGAATGATCCAACCTACTACAGTAGTAATAGCTTGTGCAATGGACTCCATAACTTCCTTCGTATTCATCGGTGCATGGCGTAAAGCACCACCAATGATAAGTGCCCAACCTAAAATACCGATGTAGTTAGCAGTCATTAATGCTTTTACTGGATTATCAACTACATTTTTTAGTAATGTTGTCATAACCTCTACGATACCTTGAGGTGGTGCGGCATCGGCTGCACCTGCTGCTAGGTGTAATGTAGTAGGGAAAAAGAAGCTTACGATTACTGCTAAAGCCGCAGATAGGAATGTACCTAGTAAATATAAGGTTATAACAGAGCCCATCCCTGTTTTTTGTCCAGAGCGATGTTTACTAATCGCAGCAATTACTAAGAAAAATACGAGAATAGGGGCGATACCTTTTAGCGCTCCAACGAAGAGGACTCCTAATAAAGCAAGTTCATTGGCCACATCGGGCACATAAAGAGCAGTTAAAATACCAATAATCAAACCTATGATAATTTGTTGGATTAGACTGACTCTATTGATTGATTTTACAAATCGATTCATAGTACACTCCAATACTTATATAAAAACAAATAAAATTCCATGATAAAGTATCCTTTCAACATGGACATATGTCATTATACAACGAACATGAAATGGTGGCAATAGATATTATAATCGATAGTCGTATATATTTATTATAAATATAGGTAAAAAATAGATATGTGTGTTTAGTTCTATATTATGTAGCGGAAAATACTAAATACCAGTGTTTTTAGTAGATATGTATATATTACATAGTCATTATATAGAGTATATATATTAGGATTCTTTTTAGCGTTCCTATAGTGTGGTATACTATGCCATATATAATTCTTGAACATAGTTCTTGATTTGTGAAAGGTCCATAATGAATACTAAAGAATTTAAAACGTATGCAGATAAAGAGAAATTTGTACAAGGCGTTTTTTCTAATATTGCAAAAAACTATGACTTAATGAATACGGTGTTAAGCTTTGGACAAGATTATTTTTGGCGTAAATTCTCTGTAAAAGCGATGAATATCGGTCCTCACCAATATGTACTTGATGTGGCATGTGGCACTTGTGTATTTACGAAGGAAGCATTACGTCAAGAGCCTACTTTGAAGGTAGAGGCATTAGATTTTAATAGTGAAATGCTAAATCAAGGTCGTGTTCGTATTGAGGCTGCTGGTTTACTTAATCAAGTAAATTTAGTACAAGGTGATGCCATGGCCTTACCATATGAGGATAATACATTTGATGCTGCAATGAGTGGCTTTGCAATGCGAAATGTTCCAGATATTAAGCAGGTATTGTCTGAAATGCAACGCGTGGTAAAACCAGGGGGGAAGGTTGTGGTGTTAGAACTTGCAAAACCAAGTATGTTTGGGTTTAAACAGTTATATAACTTCTATTTTTCATATATATTGCCTATTATAGGAAAATTGAGCAAAGATAACTCTTCCTATGCCTGGCTTCCAGAATCTTTACGTAGATACCCTCATCAAAGTGAGATTTTAGAAATCTGGAAATCTCTAGGATATGAAAATGCCACCTATCATGAATTGACAGGCGGCATTGTAGCTGTACACGAAGGTGTGGTACCGGAAAATTCTATTGTAGATAATAAGTGATGTTAGCGTCTTGGGAAACTATTAAAGAGCCTTTTTCTACAGGTGTAGCAGTTTCGAGAGCTGCTTTTAGCATTACTGGGTTACGATAGTAACCAGAGTCCATTGTGCTAGTTTCAGTTGTGCTAATGGAAACAGTTTTTACTGGTCCCAATGTACGACCGAGGGCAGCTGCGATAACTTCTGCTTTATGGCGACCGTTTTGAATCGCTTCTGTAGTTAAAGAATCAGATAATTGTTGAGACACATCATTTTGGAATGAAAGGTTGTTAATGTCGTTAGCACCAGCGCTAACAGCGGCATCGACAACCTTTCCTACGTTATCAAGGTTATTGATCTTAACTGTTACATGATTTGATACATTGTAACCTGTATTGATGCGTTTGCCGTCTTGATAGTCGCTCGTTGGATTGATGGAAATGCTAGATGTATAGATGTCTTTTTTTGCAACACCTAAGTTAGCTAATTGACTAATTAAATTACTCATAATACGATCATTATTAGATTTTGCAGCATTGATATTGGTATTTTGGCTTGTAATACCAAGTGTTAAAATCGCATAGTTAGGTGCTACAGATCGAGACGCTTGACCAGTAATATTAATTTCTGAAGTATCAAATGTGCCCTGTGGTGCAGCTAATGTGGTAGTTCCCATAGTAGCACATATAGCAGCTATAGCTACAGCTTTTGATAATAAATGTTTTGATAGTTTCATACTCAATCTCCTTACAATAATGTAATACTCATATTGGTAAATGCTAATAAAAGAAAACTAATTTGTGCTGAAAGTTCTTTATTACAGCTACATTGTACATGATTAATTGTGTAAAATCAATTATTAGGTTTATAGTTGAAAATGAAAATAAAATGAAGATTTTGTAAAATTGAGAATTGGGGGTTGCGATTATATTTTCATTGTACTATAATATGCATACAGTCGTTTGAGCGGCTGTTTCTTAATGAGTGTAGCAATACACTTAGAGGTTTAAAATGAACTTCAAAAAGATTATAAAATGTGTTGACATGAAAGTGGTCATAATGTTATTATAATCAAGTCGTCAATTACGACAGTACTTAATAATGAAGTAGTGCAAATTGATAACAGATCTTTGAAAACTGAACAATGATAGGTAATCAATCATATGATTGAACATATGCCAGAGTGCGGGTTTTGACATAGTCAAAACCAACCATAATTCAAAGTTACTTCAATGTAACGACAACAAATAATGAGCTATTCAAATAGCTTCAAGATATCTTGGAGAGTTTGATCCTGG
>JAWETS010000004.1:0-181398 GCA_032480995.1 Veillonella sp.
CTTGAACGTAGTGAAAGCCAGCGCCTTTAGACGCTGGCCTAGTACTACGGGCTTATAGCCCGTGAGCAAACCACCCGTTTTACGGGTGGTTCTGATTTGCTAAAATTGGATATGAATAGTTCTATTTTATTATTCTATGAATTAAAGAGTTATAATAGAGGAATATAGAGCTGTAAAAAGATAAATATAAAATATACTAAGTATCTCTATGAGATGTATATAAAGTATGTAGAAAGGATATAAAATGGCAGATTCACCTATCGTACATTGGTTCCCTGGGCATATGGCGAAAGCTACTCGTATGATTACAGAGTACATCAAGAAGGTAGATGTTGTTATCGAGTTATTAGATGCGCGTATTCCTCGCTCTAGTGCGAATCCTGTAATCCTTGAACTCGTTGGTCAAAAACCACATATTGTACTGTTAAATAAAGTTGACTTAGCAGATCCTAAAGCCACAAAGGAATGGACTGAATTCTTTACTAAACAAGGCATTACAGTATTGGCTATCGATTCTAAATCTGGCAAAGGCAATAAAAAATTACTATCTACCGTAGAACGTCTAAGTAAACCTATCATTGATCGTTGGGTAGCGAAAGGTATTCGCAGTCGTTCTGTTAGGACTATTATCTTAGGCATTCCTAATGTTGGTAAATCTACATTGATTAACTCTTTAGCTGGTTCTGCTGCAACGCGTACAGCTAATAAGGCAGGTCATACACGTGGTCAACAGTGGGTTAAAATCGGTAAAAATCTTGAATTGCTTGATACACCAGGTGTATTATGGCCAAAATTAGAGGACCAACGTGCAGCGGCTCGCCTCGCTATGACAGGTGCCATTTCCGATGATGTTTATGATTTAGAGCATGTTATAAAACAGCTATTAAATTACTTATTGACGAACACGTCAAATATTTTGGTAGAGCGTTATAAATTAAAAGAAGAAGAGATGACCGATGTTGATACGATTCTTGAAAGCATCGGACGTCGTCGAGGTTGTCTTGTAAGCGGTGGCATTGTAGATTTTGACAAGGCTCGCCGTATTATCTTGCAAGATTACCGCAATACTAAGTTAGGTACAATTACTCTCGATCAAGTTGATGAAGAACCGTACTATTCTACAGATGGTGAGGAGAGTCATAATGGATAAAGATGTATTTTCTAAGTTAAAAGTAGCAGATATTAAAGCTCTCTTTGAAACTGAACAAGCCTTAGAGATTTTGTCTTTTGCTCAAGAGGATACTCGTAGTTCTGTACAGAAATTGGCTGCTTCTTATATTAAGCGTCAAGAAAAAGAGTTAAAAGAACAGCAACGCCTCATGGGTATGTATGACTATGAAGGAATGTTCTATGATCAAGGTATCTACCATGTGGCTGGCGTCGATGAAGTGGGGCGTGGTCCTATTGCGGGGCCTGTTACGGTAGCTGCTGTTATCTTGCCACCTATGACATTAATTCCAGGCCTTAATGACTCTAAAAAGCTAACGGAAGAAAAGCGTGAAGCGCTCTATGATATCATCATGGACGAAGCTGTTGCTGTTAGCTGTATTTCCTACGGCCCAGAAAAGATTGATGAACTCAATATTTATGAAGCAACGCGACAAGCGATGTATGAGGCTATTCGTACGCTCAGCGTACCAGCTGAAGCAGTAGTGGCTGATGCTATGAAATTGCCTGATTTAACGATTCCTGTTGAATCCATTATTAAGGGCGATAGTAAAAGCGCTAATATTGCTGCTGCATCCATCATTGCAAAGGTTACGCGAGATCGATATATGAAGAGCCTTGATGTTGAGTTCCCTGGTTATGGCTTTGGTATTCATAAAGGTTACTATACGGAATTACATAAAGAAGCTATCGAGCAACAAGGGGTAACACCGCTTCATCGTAAGAGCTTTGAGCCTATTAAATCTATTGTACGTTGGGTTAAACCTGAGTAAATCTTAGTTATTTATATATGGGTAATAGATTTACTTTATGATTCGACTATTAAGTTAAGTCCTATAGTCGTATTAGTTTTATTCGTTATATCATTATAAATTGCATATAGTTTATATCCGTAAAGAGGTTCCTATTGGTCACCTATGTGACTATTAGGAACCTCTTTTGTATTTACTTTTGTTACCTCCATAATTTACGCTACAAGTAAGTATTACCTGTTGAAAGATTAATATAGTATAGATATTAAATTCTATGAGTTGTTGTTGCAGATACACCTTATTAGGAGGTATATATGAAAACGATTAGTACTGGTAAAGCATTTAATGAACTCGATTCAAAAGAACTGGGCAAATGGGGGGAACGAGTAGCTACCAATTATATTGAAAAAATGGGACTTACGGTAGTAGATACAAATTATCGAACCCGTTTAGGCGAAATAGACATCATTGCTAAACGTGATTTAGTCTATCATTTTATAGAGATTAAAGCTCGCCGAGGTATGCAACATGGACTAGCACGTGAGGCAGTTACCAAGAAAAAACAAAAGCATATTAAACGAGCTGCTATGTTGTTTCTATATGATTTAAATCAAAAAAAGCGCCGTTGGAAGGAAATATCCTTTGATGTAATAGAGGTGTATTTGCACGAGGACTTTCAAAGTTCTATTCATTATTTACCACAGTGCTTTTAGTGAGGTCAGTTTATGTACGCAAAATTAAATGGAGCCACCTTACACGGCATTGATGGATGTATCATTACTGTAGAGGTTGATATATCACAAGGTTTGCCGGTTTTTGATATCGTTGGTCTACCTAATCAATCGGTTAAAGAGGCTCGTGAACGAGTGCGAGCGGCCATTAAAAATAGTGGCTACGAATTTCCAATGAGACGTATCGTAGTCAATTTAGCACCTGCCACAATTCGTAAAAGTAGCGCTGGACTCGACTTAGCGATTGCTTTAGGGATTCTGCTTGCATCAGGACAGATAAAGGGGCGTAAAGCAAAGATTTCGGCTTTATTTGATAAGAGTCTGTTTATGGGAGAGTTAGCGTTAGATGGTTCGCTATTACCAACCTTTGGGACTTTAGCTATGTCGCTAGCAGGATTAGATGCTAACTATTCAAAAGTTTATACAAGTATTGAAAATAGTAAAGTGCTACAAGCTATTCCTAATTTAACCATATATGGTGGATCATCACTACAAGAAATTATTACTATTTTAGAGGAACAAATTAAGCCAAAGGTAGTTGATAAAAATAAACAAATAAGTATCAAAAAAGAAAAAGTAGATAAACACAATGCCAATAAATCAATTCTAGGGTCTTTAGAGTCTATGCCATTAACCGGAAGCAATGAAAATCTAGATACAATCAGTAAACCACAAGTAACTATGATTAGTAATAATTGTGTTGATACGTCTGTTACGGATGAAAGTATAACTATAAAGACTAATCAAACATATACAGTTGATTTTGGCGATGTACAAGGTCAAGAGTTAGGAAAACGAGCAATGCTCATCAGTGCTGCAGGTCATCATCATTGTATTATGATAGGACCTCCAGGTGGGGGTAAAACGATGATGGCCGAACGATTGCCGACCATATTGCCTCCTATGACTTGGAATGAAATCGTTGAAGTGAGTCGCATACAAGATGTAATAAGTTTGCTGGGCGATAATGGGCTAGTTACATCTAGACCTTTTAGACATCCTCATCATACGGCTACTTTAGCTAGTATGGTCGGTGGAGGAATACAGGGACGTCCTGGAGAGGTAACATTAGCTCATGGAGGCGTATTATTTATGGATGAAGCGCCTGAGTTTCAACGCCAAGTAATCGATGCATTACGACAGCCTTTAGAGTCTAGAACGATTACTATAAATCGGTCTCAAGGAAATTATATATATCCAGCTAATTTTATTTGTATTCTTGCGGCCAATCCTTGTCCTTGTGGGTATTACCATGATCCTCATAAGGAATGTGTCTGTACAGAAACGATGGTTAAAAACTATCAGCAACGGTTATCAGGGCCGATTATGGATCGTATTGATTTGCATATTCCCGTTGAGAGACCGACCCTTGAACAGCTGTTAGATACATCATCTTCAAATATGACGAGTGAAAGTATGAGACAACAAGTTATCATGGCCACTGCTATGCAACAGAAACGATATGAAGGTTTTGACTTTAATTCGAATGGAGCAGTTCCTCTTAAGGCAATTAGTGAACTATGCAATATTACAGATAAGGCTTGGAGTGTTTTAGGCAATATATTTGACCATTTTCATTTAAGTGGGCGAGCTTTTGATCGCATATTAAAGGTGGCTCGTACAATTGCTGATTTAGAAGAAAATCCAAAAGTAGAACCACATCATATTTCTGAAGCAATGTTATTTAGAACTGGCAAATAAAGTAATTATCTCATAAATTTAGTAGTTGTTTATTTGCCAAAAGTAGTTGTTTGATTCTATATAAAATTAATGATTATATACTTAGAAAGAATTACTAGGTGTTTATATGATTAGATACGATGACAATATTTATATTGCAGGATTACAAAGCTTATACAATGTTGGAGCCACATATGTAAGGCGATTTATAGAGGATTTTGGATCCCCTTATGATGCGTGGCAAGCTATTAAGAATGTAGAAAACTTAAAATCTTATACACATATTTCTGCATCTGATAAACGTGCCATTTCAGCATCGGCTAAAGATGAAAAATTAGATTATATTATCCATAAAGTAGACGAATATCAGATGGATTTTACTACCTTTTTAGACAAAGAATTTCCGTCTATTTTAAATCATATATATAATCCGCCAACCATTTTATTTATGAGAGGTAATCGGGCACTCTTAGATGGACGCTTAAATCGTATTGCTATTGTTGGAGCAAGAAGTTGCTCCTTATATGGTCGGAATGTGGCGAGAATGCTCGGCAAGGAATTAGGTAAATATAGTACCATTATTGTTAGTGGTGGGGCGCGTGGTATAGACTCACATGGTCATGAAGGCCTTCTGGCTAGTCAGGGGTATGGAATCATTGTTATGGGATGTGGTTTAGATATTACCTATCCTCGAGAAAATGCAAAATTATTTGATCGTATATTACAAAATAATGGGTTACTTCTCTCCGAATACCCGCCAGGCATACCGCCATCCGCAAAACATTTCCCAGCACGGAATCGTATCATTAGTGGGTTATGCAGAGGTGTTATCGTAGTGGAGGCCAAGTCCAGTAGTGGTTCTTTGATTACGGCAGATATGGCGGTTAGTGAAGGTCGAGATGTATTTGTGGTACCATGTAATCTATTAGATCATACGGCAGATGGAAATAAATTCTTAATGAAAAATGGTGCATATGTACTTACTGGTTATGAGGATATAGTTGAACAATACCATTTAACAATGCGGGAATATTTTACTAGTGAACATAAACTTTTACCAACAAATAATAAAGGTAATAAAGGCGTAAAAGCTAGCGTTCAAATAGGGAATCATAGTCAAAGTGTTGATAGAAAAGGGTGCTCTATGTTAAGCTTTAATGTGGATAGGAGTGTAATATTGAATGAAATACCTCATGATCGATGTATTACGGTTAGTGATATTTTGAAAGCGACTCGTATTCCATTACAACAACTACAGCCCTTATTACTAACATTAGAAATGGAAGGGGCTATAGAGAATCATCCGCCGAGAGGCTATATTAATATGACTAGGAGTGATATACTTGTCCATTAAACGATCTATCGTTATTGGCGAGCCGAAAGCAGCTAGTACTAGTAAAGATACAGAAAAGAAAAATACTAAGAAAGAGAGTACTACTATAAAGCGTAAGGTTACTAAAGAGGCCCTTACTCCAATGGGGATTGTAAGGGATAAATCTGTACTACAAACTTCCGTGCCACCAGAGCAACGGGAACCTCGCGTATATAATCCGGACGGCAAAGTCTTGGTTATCGTAGAATCTCCTGCTAAATCTAAAACAATTGAAAAATTCTTGGGTCCCAACTACGTTGTAAAAGCAAGTATGGGTCATCTACGAGACTTGCCTAAATCTCAAATGGGCATTGATATAGAGCATGGCTTTACACCGCGCTATAGCAATCTTGTAACACGTAAAAAGGTTATAGATGAACTCGTTTCCTATGCTGATGAAAGCAGCGCCGTATTGCTTGCAACTGACCCTGACCGCGAAGGGGAAGCCATTTCTTGGCACTTAGCGTATATTCTCAATGTAGATCCTAAGTCTACATGTCGTATTACGTTTAATGAAATCACTAAAAATGCCGTAGCAGAGGCTTTGGAGGCTCCACGTACTATCGATATGAACATGGTGGATGCTCAACAAGCACGCCGTGTATTAGACCGTATCGTAGGCTATAAATTGAGTCCATTACTTTGGAAAAAGGTTTGTAAAGGATTAAGTGCAGGTCGTGTACAGTCCGTTGCTGTACGTCTCATCTGTGAGCGAGAACGTGAAATCCAAGCCTTCGAACCACAAGAATATTGGACCATTGAAGGTAATTTTGAAACACCCAAAAAAGAATCTTTCACAGCGGAGTTGACACATATTAAAGGCGAGAAAATCGATATTACTACTGAAAGCGATGCACAAGCGGTGGTTGATGCTATTGGCGGTGAAGATGCAGTAGTGACAAATATTGAAAAGCGCAAACGTTCTCGTAAAGCGGCACCTCCGTTTACAACATCTACGTTGCAACAAGATGGTGTGCGTAAATTGAACTTTAGAGCTAAGCGTACGATGATGATCGCCCAACATTTATATGAAGGTTTAGAAATTGGCTCCTATGGCCACGTAGGTTTGATTACGTACATGCGTACAGACTCTACGCGTATTTCTAAAGAGATGCAAGTTATGGCTGAGGACTTTATTCTTCGTAACTATGGGGAGGAATATTATCCATCTAAACCAAATGTGTACGGTTCTAAAGGTTCTGCACAAGATGCGCATGAGGCGATTCGTCCTACATCTCTCGAGTTAACACCTAAAATGGTGGAACCATTCTTGAGTCGTGATGAACTTAAGTTATATACGTTGATTTGGAATCGTTTTATGGCGAGCCAAATGGCGCCTCAACAAAATGAATCCACAACGATTGAGTTGAATGTTAAAGATGACTATACCTTTAAAGCAACTGGCTCTCGTGTTATCTTCCCAGGTTTCAGTGCTGTTTATGAAGATGTGAAAAAAGAGGATGCACCTCAATTGCCAGCTCTGAAAAAAAATGATGCTGCCCATACGGTAGAGGTATTGCCTGAACAACATTTTACACAACCACCTCCACGTTACTCCGAGGCGAGTCTCATCAAGACATTAGAAGAACTTGGCATTGGTCGCCCTAGTACATACGCACCAATTCTAGATACTATCGTAAGCCGTAACTATGTGGAAAATACGAATAAACAATTCGTGCCTACAGAGTTAGGCTTTGTGGTGGTAGACTTCTTGATTACATATTTTGAAAAAATCATCAATACTGGCTTTACCCGTGATTTAGAAGAAGAACTTGATGCTATCGCATCTGGTAAGGATACGTATGTAAAAGTATTATCTGATTTCTACGAGGTCTTTGCGCAAGAACTAGAAGATGCAAGTGATGTAGACCGCATTGAAATTGCATCTATGGAAAGCGATGAGATATGTGAACTTTGTCATAGTCCAATGGTATATAAATTTGGTCGATACGGTAAGTTCTTAGCATGCTCTAATTTTCCAGAATGTAAAAACACAAAACCTATTACAGTGGGAACTGGGGTAACGTGTCCTAAATGTAAAGAAGGGGAAATCGTAGAACGTAAGTCTCGTCGTGGACGCATTTTCTATGGCTGTAATCGATACCCACAATGTGACTTTACACTATGGGATAAGCCAACCCATGATTTCTGTGAAACATGTGGTTCTATAATGGTTGAAAAGACATATAAAAATGGTACAGTTAAAAAGTTCTGTTCCAATGAAACTTGTCCGACTCGACCACCAAAGAAAACAAGAAAGAAAAAGAGCGAAGCTAGTGAAGAACCTGTAAAAGAATCTAAAAAGTCTAGTAAAGCTAAAAAAGAGGAAACTACAATTGAATAATAAAAATGTTATTGTTATTGGTGCAGGCCTTGCAGGCTCCGAAGCGGCTTGGCAACTCGCTAACCGAGGTATTCATGTAGACTTATATGAAATGCGCCCTGTGAAGAGTTCTCCGGCGCACCAAACAGATCAATTTGCAGAGCTCGTATGTAGTAACTCGTTGCGTGCTGGTAATATTGAAAATGCGGTAGGCCTTTTGAAAGAAGAAATGCGTCGTTTAGGTTCTATCATTATGGAATGTGCCGATGCAACTGCTGTACCTGCCGGTGGTGCATTAGCCGTTGATCGTCATTTATTTAGTGAAATGGTGACTAAGAAGGTAAAGAGCCATCCTAATATTACAGTTCATCACGAAGAGGTAACTGAGATTCCTACAGAGAGAACTGTTATCTTTGCTTCTGGTCCACTTACATCTGAAGCATTAGGAGATAAGATTAAAGCCCTAACTGGTGAAACAGGCTTTTACTTCTACGATGCTGCTGCACCTATCGTAACGGCTGAATCTTTAAACTACGATAAAGTTTTTGCTGCTTCTCGTTATGACAAAGGCGATGCGGATTATCTTAACTGTCCTATGACAGAAGAGGAATATAAAGCGTTCTGGCATGAGCTTAAAACAGCTGAAGCCGTACAGCCAAAGGATTTTGAAAAAGAAATCTACTTTGAAGGCTGTATGCCCGTAGAAATCATGGCAAGCCGTGGTGAAGATACATTACGTTATGGACCATTAAAGCCTGTAGGCTTAGTGGATAAACGTACCAATGAGGAATCTTACGCAGTGGTACAATTGCGTAAGGAGAATAAGGAAGGCACCATGTTTAACTTGGTAGGCTTCCAAACTCATTTAAAATGGGGTGAACAAAAGCGTGTATTCGGTATGATTCCAGGACTCGAAAATGCAGAATTTGTTCGTTATGGTGTTATGCATCGCAATACATATATCAATTCTCCTGATTTGTTAAATCACGCATTCCAACTAAAAAAAGAACCACGTCTATTCTTTGCTGGTCAAATGACAGGTGTAGAAGGCTACTTGGAGTCTGCTGCTAGCGGTCTCATGGTAGGTCTACAAGTATATCGTTATTTAAAGGAACAACCGTTTATTGAATTCCCTAAGACGACGGCTATTGGCTCTCTTAGCCACTATATTTCTAACTACGAAGGATCTAACTTCCAACCGATGAATGTCAACTTTGGCATTATGGAGTCGTGGCCTCAAAAAGTACGCAAGAAAAAAGAAAAAAATGCACTGATTGCAAATCGTGCTTTAGAAGAACTGGATGCTCTAAAAGCTAAAGAAAATTTATAAGAAATAGCCTTTTAAGAAATAGTTTTATTTCAAAAAATAGTAAAAGTCCTACATTCATAGGTAAAACCCATGAGTGTAGGACTTTTTTGTTAAGTATTTTTGTATTTATTATTTACGTTTTTTAGTTTTTGTTGTTGATTCTGTAGCTACTATAACAGCTTGATTTTTCTTTTCAAGATAGCCTAGATAAATGAATACACAGATACCTACAATGATGGCTATTAAACTCGTCATTTGAGCAGATTTTAAACCTAGCGTTAAGTTTACGTAATCGCCACGTAAGAACTCTAAGAAGAAGCGAGCCGTAGAATAGAGAATGGCATATAGTACGAACACTTGGCCCTTAGCATGTTTGAAAGATCCAAATAATAGAAGGGCTACAAAGATGAGAATATCAATTTGACCTTCCCATACTTCGGCAGGCCAAAGCGGCTGATTACCGTAGGTGCGATAGGCAAGGGTACTTTCAGGATAGATAATACCATAATTACCACCCGTAGGATGACCGAAAGCATCACCGTTTAAAAGGTTTGCCATACGGCCTACCGATTGAGCTAAAATCAATGCAGGGGCAAATAAATCGGCAAAAGCCCAAAAGTCAATTTTGTTTTTACGAAGATACCAATAGCCAGCAATTGTGCCTAGTACCACGCCACCTTGAATGGCCATGCCTCCTTGCCAAACAAAGGGAATTTCCAATAAATGATTACCGTAATAATTCCAATCAAAGAAAAAGACATCCCATAGGCGAGCACCGATGAGACCAGCTACGGCAACAGTAATGGAAAAGTCGATAATGTGTTCATGCCAACCGCGGCCATCCTTTTTCAAAAGTACATAGGCAACAGAGGCACCACAGATGATAGCCAAAGCCAACATGGTACCATAGGCTCTAATAGGGAAGTCCCCTATGAAAAATAAATATTGATGCATACAAAACTCCTTATGTGATAATTTTTATTAGTACATAGATTAAATTATAAATTACATATATACTTCGTGCAAGAAAAGAGATGAACAATATATAATATGGTATAATATAGAAATTGGTATTGTATCCCAGTATGGGACCTAGAATTAGGAGAGTACATGATTCGTAAATCTACTATTATAAAATCGTTAACAGCTTTAGTAATGTCTGCATTATCAAGTACATTCGTACATGCAGAGGTATTGGTTCCATTAGATCAGTTTTTAGCCACTACTACACGTCATTACGAAGCAAATCAATATAAAACAGCATATACTGTGTATGTTCCACAAAGTGAATTACAAGGTGATAAGGTTGTTTTAAATCCTGTAGCTGTAGGTGAACCTGTTAAATTGCCCATTACTAAAAAAGATGGTATATCCTATGTAGATATTGAGTCTGAGCCAGTTATGCTGGGTGTTAGTTATACAAAAAATAATGGTCAACTTATTTTAGGCCCTGCACCAGAAGCATCTACGGTGAAAGCGCCTTATACATTGCAAACACCATTGGCGTGGGCTTTTGATCCATGGACAACAGAGGGAATTCCGTATCAGGCAAAACTCAATACGAGTGGTGATAATATTATTTCTCCAAGTTGGTTTAAATTGCATAGCTTAGGTTTAGAAGCAAGTCCAAATATTAATATTGATTATGTGAAAGCGTATAAGGATAAAGGCTATCACATTTGGCCGTTGATTACTAATCGGTTTGACTCTAATTTTACAAGTGGTATTTTGGCGGACCAATCGGTATGGAAGAAATATGCTCATAATCTTGTTCAATATGCCTATATATATGGGTTTGATGGTTATAACTTTGACTTTGAAAACATCGATTATGCTGACCGCGATCGTTTAACAACATTTGTAGCATATTTGTCTAATCATTTACATCAATATAATATTAAAACTTCTATCGATGTAACTGGCTATTCTGATAGTCCAGAATGGTCATTAGTGTATAACCGTAAAGCTTTGGCAGATAAAGTAGACTATGTAGTTCTTATGGCGTATGACGAAACGTGGGCTAAGAGTACTACTGCAGGTCCTGTTGCAAGTTATCCTTGGGTTCGTAGCCATACAGAAAGAATGCTTTCTGAAGTTCCTTCTCAAAAATTAATATTAGGGGTACCATTCTATATGCGCTTATGGCATGACACGAATGGTTATGCTAAAAGCGAAACATTGGCTATGAAGAATACAAGTAATTACTTTGCTAATTACAGGGATAAAATGACTTGGGACGATCGATTAAAGTTATACTATTTATCTATTCTAACAGCTTCTGGTTCAGATCGAATTTGGTTTGAAGATAATACATCGTTAGGCTTAAAACTTGATCTAATAAAAGAATTACACCTTGGTGGGTTTGCTGCATGGCGTAAAGGGTTTGAAGATTCTTCTACGATTGCTATGATTCAAGAAAAAGATTTAGGCCGTGGTATACCTAAATCTGCTAATCTTGTTGTTCCAGAACCTAAAGTAGAAGAAGCTAAGCCGTTGTCTAAACTTGATGCTTATAAATTGCGCTTAGAAGAAAAAGAAAAAGAAAAAGCAGCTAAAGCAGAAGCAAAACGTAAAGCTAAAGAAGATAAAGAGGCTGCTAAACGCAAAGCAAAAGAAGAAGCTGAAAAAGTAAAAGCTGAGAAAAAACGCTTAGAAGAAGAGGCTAAAGCTAAAAAAGAGCATAATAAACAAACAGTTAAAGAGCAAAATGACTTATATACTGGTTATAGTTCGGGTCAAAATACAAGCCCTAAAAATGATTTAACAAAAACTATTCAAGTCGTAAAACGCTAGTGTTTGACTGCTTTTACAGTACGTAGTAAAATAAAAACATTAATTATAAAATGGCAACCTATGAGGTTGACCATATGAGGAGGCCCCTACATGAACGAAAAGTATGTAGCCCAAGATATTGAAAAAAAGTGGCAACAGTATTGGGAAGATAACCATACATTTAAAACAGAATATGATGAATCTAAAGAAAAATACTATGTATTAGAAATGTTCCCGTACCCATCTGGTAATTTACACATGGGTCACGTACGTAACTATTCCATCGGTGACGTAGTAGCTCGCTTCAAGAAAATGAAGGGGTTTAACGTGTTGCATCCAATGGGCTGGGACTCCTTTGGTATGCCTGCAGAAAACGCGGCGATTAAACATGGCATAGCACCTAAAACATGGACTCTTGATAACATCGAGAACATGAAATTGCAACAAAAAGCACTTGGCTTGTCCTATGATTGGGACCGCGAAGTAGCAACATGTAAAGAAGATTACTATAAATGGACTCAATGGTTTTTTGAACAGTTCTATAAAAAAGGCTTAGCCTATAAAAAGGAAGCAAAAGTAAACTGGTGTGAAACTTGTCATACTGTATTGGCAAATGAACAAGTTATCGATGGTGCTTGCTGGCGCTGTGACAACCCAGTTGAGAAAAAAGACTTGTCTCAATGGTTCTTGCGCATTACAGAATATGCAGATCGCTTGTTAGCTGATTTAGATACTCTAGATCATTGGCCACAACGCGTTAAGTTGATGCAAAAGAACTGGATTGGTCGTTCTGAAGGTACAGAATTTTCCTTTGAAGTGCCATCCATCAATGAACGCGTATCTGTGTATACTACACGTGTTGATACTATTTACGGCGTAAGCTATGTAGTATTGGCTCCTGAACATCCATATGTGGAACGCCTCATTGAAAATGCTCCTAATAAAGCTGAATTAGAAGCTTTCATTACGCGTATGCGCAATATGAGCGATATCGACCGTACATCTACAGAGGCACCTAAAGAAGGTATGTTTACTGGATCTTATGCAGTAAACCCAATGTCTGGCGAACAAGTTCCTGTGTGGATTGCAAACTATGTATTGGTAGACTATGGTACTGGTGCTGTAATGGGTTCCCCTGCACATGATGAACGTGACTGGGAATTTGCTCATAAATATGATTTGCCTATTAAACAAGTCGTAACTTGTGAAGGTGAAGAATACAGCCTTGAAAAATGGCAAGAATGGTATCATGAAGATGGTATCCTCGTTAACTCTGGTGAATATAATGGCCAAACATCTGAAGAGGCTCGTAAAAATATCACGGCAGCTCTTAATGAACGCAGTATTGGTGAAGGTAAAGTAAATTTCCGCCTTCGTGACTGGTTGATTTCTCGTCAACGTTACTGGGGCGTGCCAATTCCTGTAGTATACTGTGAAACTTGTGGTGAACAACTCGTTCCTGAAGAAGAGTTGCCAGTACGCTTGCCAGAGGATATTAAATTTGAATCTGGTGCTGTATCTCCATTAGCTACATCTGAAAACTTCCTACATACTACATGTCCTAAATGTGGCGGTCCTGCACGTCGTGAAACAGATACAATGGACACATTTATCGATTCCTCTTGGTACTTCTTGCGCTATACAGACGCTAAAAACGACCAAGCTCCTTTCGATAAAAAAATTGCTAATTACTGGATGAACGTTGACCAATACATCGGCGGTATTGAACATGCTATCTTGCACTTGTTGTACTCTCGATTCTTTGTGAAAGTTATTCACGACTTAGGTCTTATCGAAGCTAACGAACCATTCCGAGGCTTATTGACGCAAGGTATGGTTCTTAAAGAAGGCAGCAAAATGTCTAAATCTAAAGGTAATGTAGTTTCTCCAGAAGAAATCATCAATACCTATGGTGCAGATACTGCTCGTTTGTTTATTCTATTCGCGGCTCCTGTCGATCGTGACCTTGATTGGTCTGATCAAGGTGTTGAAGGCTCTTACCGTTTCTTAGGTCGTGTATGGCGTATCATTGATGCGTATAACGAAGAAGCTAAGAAGAATGTAACCGGTGAACTTACAAAAGACGAATTCGGATTACGTCGTGAGTTACACCGTGTCATCAAAAAGGTTACGGAAGACTTAGATAATAATTTCAACTTTAATACAGCAATTTCTGCAATCATGGAACTTGTGAATGCTATGTACGCTCATAAGGACAAAGCAGAGACTATCAATAGCGCATTAGCAAATGAATTGACTCGTTCCTTATTGCTTCTTTTAGCGCCATTCGTTCCTCATATTACAGAAGAGTTATGGCATGAATTGGGTGAAGCTACATCCATTCATACTGAAAATTGGCCTGTATACGAAGAAGCTGCGCTTGTAGTAGATGAAGTAGAAGTAGTATTGCAAGTAAATGGTAAAGTTCGCGATAAACTTACTGTTTCCGTAAATATTACGAAAGAAGAATTAGAAACAATGGCTAAAGAGTCTAGCCGTGTTCAAGAGTTTACAGAAGGTAAAAACATTGTAAAAGTTATTTATGTACCAGGTAAACTTGTAAATATCGTTGTTAAATAAATATAAATGATGATATTTTTGGTTAATAATGTAAGCCCCCAACTACATAGGTAGATGGGGGCTTATTTTTAAGAGAGGTAACTATGGCAAAACGTAACGATTATATTTCCTGGGATGAATACTTCATGGGTGTTGCCATTTTAGCGGCACAGCGTTCTAAAGATCCCAACACACAAGTAGGTGCCTGTATTGTGAGCAATGATAATAAAATATTGTCTATTGGCTATAATGGGATGCCATTAAATTGTAGTGATGATGATTTCACATGGGAACGCGATACGGCGGATGATAATAAATACTTTTATACCGTTCATAGTGAACTGAATGCCATACTTAATTATCGGGGCGGTTCTTTAGAAGGTTCTAAAATATATGTAACACTTTTCCCTTGTAATGAATGTGCGAAAGCCATTATTCAAAGTGGTATTAAGGCCGTTATCTATCGTGATGACCTATATAAGGATACGAAAGAGGTAAAAGCTTCTAAACGAATGTTAAAAACCGCAGGTGTAGAAATTATTGAATACAAGCCTACAGGCCGCACTTTGAATATCACATTGTAATGTAATAAAAATTTAATTGCTTTTAAAATCCCCTATATACAGTTGTATATGGGGGATTTCGTTATCTTTTATTTATGTTTATACTTGTAAGCGACCATCGATCATGATGTCTACTTCTTGGCCATCACGTGTATAGCCTTTGATATTCATATGTTCATGACCAATCATAAAGTCTACATGTGTTAAAGAGTGGTTCAAACCACGTTCTTTTAATTCGTCGTCAGATAAACCATCACTGTTTTTGAGGCATGTAGGGTAAGAGGCTCCAATTGCTAGATGGCATGATGCATTTTCATCGAATAATGTTTCATAGAAGATTTGATTAGATTGGCTGATTGGACTAAAATGATCAACTAATGCAACTTCGCCAAGGTAGTGTGAGCCTTCATCTGTCTCAACTAATTCTTTTAGTACTTCATAACCTTCTTTGGCAGTGTACTCTACAATTTTACCTTCTTTGAAAGTGAAGGAGAAATCAGAAATCGTATTGCCATGGTAAATTAAAGGTTTTGTGCTATATACAATGCCGTTTACACCATTGTACTGTGGTGCAGAGAAAATTTCTTCGGTAGGAATATTAGCATTGAAGATAGTACCATCTTTAGACGCTTCTTCACCGCCTTGCCAAATATGACCTTCTGGTAATTCTAGTAAGAGGTCAGTACCATTTTCACAAGTGTAACGCAATGCTTTTAAGTCTAGTTTATTAATTGCTTCGCGACGATGGCGTAATTTAGCCATGTGGTGACGGTATGTATCCTTTGCCTCAATGCCTTCGATGCGACAAAGTTTAAGCAAAGTTGCCCACAATTGGTCAATTTTTTCTTCATCGGTACCTTCATAACCGAGTAAATCTGCCCATAAGACAGTTGGCACAGAAGCAACGCACCAAGTAACAGAGGACTTCATAATAGCTGTGTGATAGAAGGATAAGGCTTTGTTTAAATTACGAGAATGTAAAGAAATACGTTCTGTCGGGATGCCAGCAAGGGCTTTAGGGTTGGCACTAATTAAAGATAAGAATGCCGCTTTATCATCGATATATTGCTTATAGAATTCAGGAATCCAGTTAGCAGGTTTTTCTAAGACTGTTTCTTTGGCATGCATTAAACGTTGACGTGCAATAGGTGAACAGCGCCAGTTGAGGACAACCTCTTTAGCCCCCAATTGATAGGCTTCTTCTGTAACGATAACTGCAAAGTCTTTATTTTCCACATCAACAGAAATAACTAAAGTTTGATCTTGTTGTAAATTTACGCCGTATTGTAATAATGTACGGGCATATTTTCTTAATGTATCTTGATTCATTGAGTCTCCTTATATTCGACATCAATTATAAAACTCCTGCTTGTGTGACCAATAGAGTCAACGGTAGGAGTTTACTTTTATATTGGAAAATCCTTTAGTAGGAGGTGCATTATGAAAAGTAAATTGAAGCCGTATACGATAATTATATTAATCCTATGTATTTTAGTAGGAATTTATTTCCTATGGCCTATTATAACAGATGAAAGCGATTCTGTCCTAGCTGAAGGGGCAATAGATGGAAATTCTTCTATATCAAATGTAGAACAATTGCCCAATAAACCAATTGCGTATATTACAGGTGCTGTTGTATCACCAGGATTGTATGAATATGAAAATTCAGCTACTTATGGAGATATGGTAAAGCTTGCAGGTGGGCTACTACCTTATGCTGATATAGAATCAGTCAATATGGCAAAACCAGTAAATGCGGGAGATCATATCCATATAGTATTTAACTTTCACGGTAATCCAGAGGTTTTATTGCGCGGTAACAAGATTAATATCAATACGGCAACTGCAAAGGAATTAGATTCATTACCAGGTATTGGCCCAGCTATGGCGAAGAGAATTGAAGAATATCGTTCGCAAAAGGGTCCCTTTACATCCGTTGAAGGTATCAAGGGGGTGAAGGGCATCGGTGATGGCGTATTTAAGAAGATTAAAGATAAAATTACAATCTAAATTTAGGAATACAGAACGAGCGTTTGAGGAATCAATCTTCAATACTCAAGTTTTAGTTAATACAAAGCCATTTATAACTTATAGCCAATGGGCACATACTATATTGGGATCTATAATAATTGGCACTATATTAGGATATGGTAAATATTATCCCGTACTTAGTCAAATGCATTATATTTTTGCGATTGCCTTAGCTATTATTGGTGTAACTGTTATTAAAATAATGCAATCTTATTATAGGTGGCGTTTATATGCCAATTTATTAATATTAGTTTTTGCTGCAATGGGATTATCCTATTATCATACAGACTTACAAATTATTAATTATAGTAGCTATACATCATACTATTTACAGCAAGAAGGAGAATATCTAGGTACTGTTGTATCATCTCCTGAAATAGTAAATCTAGATGGACAGGAATATTACAAATATAATGTAGAGTTACATGGATTACATCCCTATAAAGATTCTGCTAAAAATGACTATATTAAGGCACAGGGTCGATTACAGATTTACTCAAAGGTATCTGCTACAAAGTATACAATACGGCTAGGGGAACAAGCAATAATTGAAGGTACACCAAAAAGCTTATTTCTCATTGAAGAGGAAGGACGCATTAATCTTAGAGGCAGATATATGAGCTCTAATACAAGAGGTCGAATCTATGATGGTGTATATCGATCTGCTACTAATAAAGATTTACAAGCATTCCACTTTAAAGAAACATTTTCTGAAAAACTATATGGAAAAAGTTTATATTTATGTGGTCAAATACGAGAATCTATTGAAAAAAATATTGCTAGTAATCTAGATGGTCCACAAAAGGTATTAGCACAAGCCTTATGCTTGGGTGGTCATTATAGTGAGCTAGGGGAAAAGCGAATGAAAGATTTTGCTTATACGGGTCTCATCCATATTTTATCTATCTCTGGCTCACATATTGCACTGCTATTAGCCTTAATTTACGGTTTAGGAAGACTCGTTAAATTAGGGAAGCGCACATGCTTAATTTTAGGTATATTAGTAGCTTGTATATATTGCTGTATCGTTGGTGGAGATGCACCTGTTATACGTGCAACGATGATGAGTATACTCATGTGCATGGCTTATGTAAAAGGACGATTATATCAAGCTAAACAGGCTTTATGTATATGCGCTATACTATGTCTTGTATATGATCCTTTTTCTTTGTTTGATGTAAGCTTTCAACTATCCTTTGGTGCAACCTATGGTTTACTTATATGGGGGAAGGTACTATATGAACGGATACAATGGCTACCAAAATGGATTAAAACACCCCTTGTTTTATGTGTGTCAGCACAGTTGCTCATCTTGCCGCTACAGCTGTATTACTTTCACTATATTAGTATTGCTAGTTTATTAGCAGCTTGCATAGTAGCACCTATATTAGATATATCCATCATTTTAATCTTTATAAGCACTGTTATTAGCTATGTAATGTCTATATCTTTTCCATGGTCTTTGATAGATGTACTATTACGCATATCGTTATATTTAAATCATGTCTTAGGGAGTAGTGGTAGTTTACTTTGGCTTGGTATGATGCATCTTTATTGTGTTTATGTATATTATACTTTACTAGGTCTGTTTACGTACTTTTTGACACATAAGAAGAAGTATACTGTATATGTAGTAATGTCCTTATTATGCATGGTTGCAGCCTATGGTGTTTCATACTATGTGACTCATCATCACAAGAATACGTTAATCCATTATATTCCTATGAAACAGTGTAATGTGCTGCTGTGTATAGCACCAAACCATGAACAGGCATATTTGTTAATCGATGCACCAGATTATATTAAAACAATGCCTAATGAAAGTCTAATTAATCAAACTATTAGGGCATATGGCATGAATCCTAGAATGGTAAAAGTTAAGTACTTTCACAGTAACGGTTCGGCAAGGGTAATATATAAAAATGGTATGAACCAAATAGTCGTATATAATGGACAAAGTAGAGAAAAAAATCTAAAATTAAATGATAAGGCTAATGTTTTATTTATAACGAGTCGATTTAGTGTAATGCATGAAATTGATCGTATTTCACCGCGTAGTACTGTTTTGTTTAGTAGTCCTCATGGTGCTTTACGCGATGTGGATCCATCATCAGAACATATGTATATAATGGGATACAGCTTTATTAAAGATATCTATCTGTGAAAGGAGGGAACATGGCACATATTCAACTCATCTATGGTGACGAACCACAATTAATTGAAGAAGAAAAACGTAAATTTTTAAGTGCCTATCCAGACCTTCCAGTGACTGTATTAGATGATGAGGTGGGCCCACAAAAAATAAGTGAAAAACTATGTGAAGATTCACTTTTTGGCGATCAAAAGGTATTCTGTTTAGTTAATTTGCCCATCATTCGTAAAAGTGGCAAAAATAGTGATGCTTGGGTTCCATTGTATGAACTCCTCTTGAAATATAATGGAGATAATCCTATCGTTTTGATTTATCATGATATGATTGATAAACGGATCAAGCAGAATAAAGAGATTTTAGAAAAAATACCAAATCATCAATGTAAGCGTCTTGAAGGGGAAGACCTCGTGATGTGGATACGTCAGTACTGTACGTCTAACGGCTTTAAAATGACGCCTGATGCACAGGAATATGTGGCTCATCTTATCGATTTGTGGCAAGAGGTACCTGTTTCTTTTATGAGAACTGAGTTTGACCGATATTTTTTACAGATTACTGGGGAAAGGGTTATTACCAAAGAATTTCTCGAAGAAAACGGTAGTGACTATGGAGCCAAAAATATTTTTACTTTTAAAGAGGCTCTATTAAAAAGAGATATCGATACATTACTTGAACTATTTCCATTTATGTTCGGCTATAAAGAATTAGACCGTGCTATGAGCTATATTGAGGGGCAATTACGTTTACAGTTGCTAGTTAGCGAATGTCGCCAAGTGGGTATGTCTGTTCAAGCCATACAAAACTTATGTAAGGATCATGATTCGTCATTTAAACCATATCCGATTAAGCTAGCTTACGAGGCGAGTCCAAGAATTTCAATTAAGGCTCTACGAGCTTTATTAAAAGGGCTTTATGAGATTATATTAGATAGCCGTAGCAGCAAGGGCGATATTTGGCGATTTAGAGATTTATGTATTACCTACTGTGGGTATAAGGGATAAAAATGAAAGTACGTTATCGTGTTGTACCAAAACAGAATAAGAAATCATCCTTCTATGTGAACTGTCATAGCCAACATGTGACGATTCAAGCAGCAGACTCTGCATTTTCCACATTGCTTAGTCTACGTGAAAGGTTATCTGCATGGTATAAGGAAAAAAATATCTCTTTTGATGATATTCCAACAAATACAGATACAGCTTGTTGCTTTGCTTGGAAAGTAGATACTGAAACGGGTGAAGGGTTAGATACCTATTATTATGGCGGTGGCTGTGGTGCTGGTGAATGGATTGAAGCGGCTGAAGCACAACGTGAAGCTGAAGAGGCTAAAAATCAAGAACCTAGAGGCAAGTCTTTTGCGGGTTATGACCAACAAGATGAATATGATGATGTAGACGAAGATGATTTTGCTCCATTTGTAGAAGCTATTGAATTAGGCTATTTCAACAATAGTCCAGTTGTTGTGTCTCGTTCTAATCATACGGCTGCCGAATCTAGCAGTAGTGATACTATTGCATCTGTGAGCAGTACACCTAAAGCAAGCAAAGGCTTTGGACATAAAAAAACTACAAAATCTACGGCTAAAGGAAGTGAAGGGGATGGTAAATATCCTCGTCGTGCACCAAAGGATGCACCTACTGATGAAGGCATGATTTTAGGGCCTAAAATTGAAGGGGTCACCTCTAAAATCATGGGCACCTTGGATACACCTAGTGTAATTTTTGAAGGTGTCTTTGTAGGTTTAGATAAACGTGATACTAAGACTGGTAAAAGTATCGTTAACGGCAGCATTGTAGATGATACAAATAGCATTAAATTTATCAAGTTTACGAACAGTCCTGAAGAAGGGGATGAATTACTAAAACAACTAAAAGGCTTACAACGGGTTCGCGTACAAGGTAGTGTCAGCTTTGATGATCGTTTTGACAAGGATTATATCCTTTCTATTCGCAGTATTGAAGCAATAGAAACTACTAGTGTGGAACGAACTGAAAATCGTCCGGACTCTCGTGTGGAACTCCACTTACATACCAAGATGAGTGATAAAGATGCTCTCGTATCTGTAAAAGACTTGTTTAAAACAATTAAAAAATGGGGTCATCCTGCGGTGGCTATTACGGACCATGGCGTAGTACAAGCCTTCCCAGAAGCGCAAGCTCTTGGTAAGGAGTTAGGTGTTAAGGTTATCTACGGTGTAGAAGGTTACCTCATCGAAGATGAAACGGTAACAAAAGATGAAGAGCCTGTACTAGATAAGAAAAAGAAAAAAGAAAAAGATAAACGGTACCATATTATCTTGTTAGCTAAAAATATGGTAGGTTTACGTAATTTATACAAAATGATTTCCATTTCTCACCTTGAACATTACAAGGTTCGTCCGCGTTTGCCTCGCTCCGTTATTGAAGAACATCGTGAAGGTATTATCATCGGTTCTGCCTGTGAAGCAGGGGAGCTTATGCAATCCATCGTTCGTGGAGCTACAAAAGAAGAGCTTTTAGAAATAGCCTCCTTCTACGATTATCTTGAAATTCAGCCACATACTAACAATACGTTTTTGGTTCGTAAAGGGCTCATGCCCGACGAGCAGGCACTCATCGATATGAATAAGACCGTTATCGAATTAGGGGAAGCTTTAAATAAACCTGTATGTGCTACTTGTGACGTTCACTACCTGACACCAGAAGAAAAAATTTATCGTGAAATCATGTTAACTGCATGTGGTTATCCAGATGCAGATGAACAGCCAGATTTACATTTACGTACTACAGATGAAATGCTTGCGTCCTTCCCTTATTTAAGCGAAGAGAAAGCATACGAAGTAGTCGTTACTAATACACGTGCTATTAATGATAGCATTGAAGATATTAAGCCAGTGCCTGATGGTACATATTCACCTAAGATTGAAGGTGCTGACGAAGCTTTCACAGAAATGTGCTATAGAAATGCGAAGGCTATTTATGGTGATCCATTGCCTCGTGTCGTACAAGAACGTCTCGATTATGAATTAGATTGTATTATTTCCAATGGCTACGGCGTATTGTATTACATCGCTCATAAGTTGGTAAAAAAATCTCTTGATGATGGGTATCTCGTAGGTTCCCGTGGTTCCGTTGGATCTTCCTTTGCAGCAACCATGTCTGAGATTACAGAGGTAAACCCATTACCGCCGCATTATGTCTGCCCTCATTGTAAATACTCTGAATTTTTTGAAAAGGGCGAATATGCAGGGGGCTTTGACTTGCCTCGTAAAGATTGTCCTAAGTGTGGTCATCCATTACAAACAAATGGTCACGATATTCCGTTTGCTATCTTCCTTGGTTTTGAAGGTGATAAGGTTCCAGATATTGACCTTAACTTCTCTGGTGATTACCAAGCAAAAGCTCACAAATATACGGAAGAACTATTTGGCCGTGATAATGTATTTAAAGCAGGTACAATCGGCACTATAGCTGATAAAACTGCTTTTGGTTATGTTAAAAAGTACGCCGAAATTAGAGACATTCAAGCTCGTAATGGTTTCTTTGAACATTTGGCAAAGGGCTTTACAAATGTGAAGAATACTACAGGCCAACATCCTGGTGGTATTATGGTATGTCCTCGAGATATGGATGTGCATCACTTTACGCCAATTCAACATCCAGCTAATAAAAAGGAAAGTGGCGTATTAACGACACACTTTGATTATCACTCCATTGAAGGTCGTATGACTAAGCTAGATATTCTGGGCCATGATGATCCGACCATTATTCGTATGTTAGAGGATTTGACTGGTATCGACGCCAAAACAATACCATTTGATGATCCAAAAACATTGAGCTTGTTCTCCTCTACAGAGGGGATTGGTTTAACACCTGAGCAATTGCAAGGTGACCAAGTAGCTAGCTTGGCTGTTCCAGAATGTGGCACGAAATTCGTACGGGGCATGCTTGAAGACTCTCGTCCCCAAACATTCTCTGATTTAGTTCGTATTTCTGGCTTTTCACATGGTACAAACGTATGGCTTGACAATGCGCAAGATCTCATTAAAAATGGTACTTGTAAGTTGAATGAAGCTATTTCAACTCGTGACGACGTAATGAACTTCTTGATTCATCGTGGCATGGATAGAAAGCATAGCTTTTTTGTAATGGAAAACGTGCGTAAAGGTAAGGGTATTGAAAAACGAAATAAACAAGGGCAAGCTACGACGGAATTTGAAGCAGAAATGCGTGAAAATAATATTCCTGAATGGTTTATTGAATCTTGTAAAAAGATTTCCTATCTATTCCCACGGGCCCATGCGGTAGCTTACGTAATGATGGCTTTCCGTATTGCTTGGTTTAAGGTATATCATCCATTGGCATTTTATGCAGCTTACTTCTCTATTCGTGCGAAAGCCTTCGATTTACGGATCATGACAGGGGATCTCAAAACACAATTGACCGAGTTTAACCGTATCAAGGCTCTTGATCGTGCTGCCAGTCCTAAAGATAAGGACCTTATGAGTGCCTTGGAAGTATCTATGGAAATGTATCAACGGGGCTATCGTTTTATCAATGTAGACATTCAACACTCCGAAGCTAGACGCTTTAGCATTAAGGATGGTGCTCTATTACCTCCATTCTTAGCTATTGATTCCCTTGGTGAAACAGTAGCTGATGCTATCGTCGAGGAAAGAAATGAACGTCCATTTACATCTCTAAAAGACTTGCAACGCCGTTGTAAAGTATCAAATACCATCATTGATCTTATGAAAGACCTCAAATGCTGTGGTGAACTTCCTGAAGACGAACAAATGTCACTATTTGGAGCATAATAAAATACAAGATAAGACTTAAATACAAAGTAAGCACTATATACCAAATGTTGATATAGTGCTTATTTTTATGTAGTTTGCTACAATATAATTAATATATATCATTGGTGCAAGGGAGTGTTGGGAAATGATAGGTAGTTTATTAAAATTATTAGGAATCTATTCATCAAATAGTAGTGTTTCTAAAGTGCCTAAACTAAATACAAAAGTGGAAGAAAATAGTAATGCTTTTAACATAACTGATCGACTTTCGAATCAAGCTGATGATATTAAACTTTGGGATATTAAGTCAGAAGATACTCCTGAATTAGAAGAATCAGATATTCCAGGTGTATACTTTAACGAATTCCGGGAATATGTAGATGAAGAGAGGAATGTATTATCTCCATCAGAGGTTGATGCGATACGGTATAAAGACGATTACGAGGACGATTATTATAGATAGAAATAATTAAAGTGTAATTTTTATCTTGTTATTATATTAAAGTGAGTTGGTGAATTATGAGAATTCCAATATATGAAGCTTTAGCACACTATAAAAAGAATGAAGAGCTGCCTTATACAGAATATTTTGGATTAGGATTTTTTTCTTATATATCATTAGCTGAAGAGGCTCTAGTTGAATCTAAAATATTGTCTGGATTTTCTAAGTTAAATGATGATTCCTTTTCCATAAAAACTCACTATTTAAATGATTGTGCTCATATAGGTGATGATATTAACTATGAAATAGTAAATAATAAAATTTATGGTGTTTGGTATGATTACGATATAGATCCATATTATTCCAGTTCTGGATACATAGGTTTATTTAGCACTTTAGAATATGCAGAGAAAGCATTAAAGTGGTATAAAACATGGGATATCTTTAAAGTACATGGATTAGAGTATTTAGGAATAAACATAATTACTCTTAATTTAAGAGGGTGGACTGAAGGTTTTATAACAGTATATGATTAAAATTATGTAATAAAAGAGGTATCATCAAATGATGACACCTCTTTTTTGAAAGTTTTGCAGTTTTAAATATTTGGCAGATTTAGTAAAGTTTTAGTATAAGGATTTATATTTCATCCAGTTTGTTTTGGCCATTTCTTTAAGTTCCGTACCACGGCCATCAAGGATTGCATTGATTAAATATTTGCTGAAGCCTTTAGCTTGTTGGTAAGCAATCTTCGGAGGCATTGCAAGTTCTTGTTTGTCCACGCGAACATTAACGATGACTGGACCATTATGGTTAAGGGCTTCCATGATTTTTTCATCCACTTCGCTAGAGTTATGAATGCTTACACCTTTGATACCAGCAGCTTCAGCAAGTTTACCGAAATCTGGATTTACAAAGTCTGTAGCGTAGTCTAGATAGCCGGAAGCTTTCATTTCCATAGCGATAAAGCTAAGTTCTTCGTTATTGAATACAAAGATTTTAATTGGTAGATTCAATTGTTTTAAAGTCAGCATTTCGCCCATCATCATTGTAAAGCCACCGTCACCAGAGAGGGAGATGACTTGACGATTAGGACATGCATTTTGAGCACCGATAGCGTGCATCATAGCATTAGCCATGGAGCCGTGGCTAAAGGATCCTAAAATACGGCGTTTACCATTTGTTTTTAGATGGCGAGCAGTCCAAATAACTGGAGTACCTACGTCAAAGGTAAAGATCGCGTCTTCTGCTGCTAGTTTATTGAGGCGATTTACGAAGTATTGAGGGTGAATTGCTACACCATCTGGCTCGGCAACGGCATAACTATCTAAATCACCTCTAAATTTAGTGTACGCTTTACGCACTGTGTCGATAAATTCAGTATCACCACGTTGGCCTACAAGAGGTAATAATTCTTTTAACGTATCTTTTACAGTACCAATGATACCTTGTGTAAGAGGTACGCGACGACCTAAAGCGCTAGGATCTCTATCTACTTGTATTACTTTCGCATTTTCTGGATAGAATGGACGGTAAGGAAAGTCTGTACCAAGCATTACCAATGTATCACATTGTTCAATAGCACGGTAGCCAGATGTATAGCCTAATAGGCCAGTCATACCTACATCATATGGATTATCCCATTCAACCCATTCTTTACCTCTGAAAGCATGTACAACTGGTGCTTGTAAGCGTTTTGCTAATTCTACCACTTCGTCATGAGCACCTTCACAGCCGGCACCACAGAATAGGGTAATACGTTTGCCTGTTTCTAAATGAGCAGCCATTTCTTCAATATCTTCTCGTTGTGGAACAATATGAGGTAAACGAGGTGGGGCCCATATAGGTAATTCGTCAATTTCCATTTCCATAACTGCAACGTCCCCAGGAAGAACGATAACAGCAACATCTTGGTTACCAACAGCAGCGTTCATAGCACGGAATAGAATTTCCGGCATTTGCTTAGGATTGGATACAAGTTCGCAGAAACAAGAACATTCTTTGAATAGATTTTCTGGATGTGTTTCTTGGAAATAGTTCAAACCTACTTCAGATTGAGGAATGTGAGAAGCAATGGCCAATACTGGAACACGATTGCGATGACAGTCGAAGAGACCATTAATTAAGTGTAAGTTGCCAGGACCAGAGCTACCAGCACATACAGTTAGTTTATGAGTTAGGGATGCTTCTGCACCGGCAGCAAAGGCTGCTGTTTCTTCATGTCGTACATGTTCAAAAGCAATTTTACCATTGCGGCGTAAACTATCATTTACAGAGTTTAGACTATCTCCAGTGATACCGTAAATGCGTTCGATGCCCGCATTGGCTAAGACTTCTATAAGTACATCAGAAATTCGTTTTTTTGCCATATTATCACCTATATTTAATAATTACTATCATTAAAATATGGTTATTCAAACCATATATACTATATTAGACTTGTTTAACATGTAATTATGTGATAAAAGTTACTATTTACTGTATACATAGTTTATATATGTTTATATTAAAAGTAAATATATATTATTATTTATATTGTTCTAGTATTTGTGTTCTAAAAATTATATTTTAATTAAATTATTTAATATTCTTTCTCAATACAAAACTATTATTCTTGCATAACATTAATAAAAGTGTTACTATTAATTCATAAACAAAATAGATAAGTCTTTGGGGATAGGTGAAATTCCTTACCGGCGGTAAAGTCCGCGAACCTTTTTGGTATGAATCGGTGCAATTCCGATACCGACAGTAGAGTCTGGATGAGAAAAGACGAGGCACATTTGTTGTGCGCATTTGAGATGACCCAAGGACTATGTAATAGTCCTTTTTTTATTGAGGTGATATGGTGGATGACGTAGTATATATGAAACGCGCCATTGAACTGGCAAAATTAGCCACAGGTCACACCTCACCAAATCCTTTGGTTGGTGCTGTTGTGGTAAAAGATAATACAATAATTGGTGAAGGTTATCACCATAAAGCTGGTACAGCTCATGCTGAGGTGCATGCACTAAATCAAGCAGGTGATAATGCCAAAGGTGCTACTTTATACGTAACATTAGAGCCATGTTCCCATTATGGAAAAACACCACCTTGTGCGCTTCGTATCATTGAGGCTGGCATAGCTAAAGTAATAGTAGGTAGTACGGATCCAAATCCACTAGTTTCTGGAAAGGGAATGGAGTTACTTCGTGAAGCAGGTATTGAGGTTGTTTGCCCCGTATGTAGTGATGAATGTGCTGAACTAAATGAGCATTTCTTTACCTATATACAGACAGGTAAGCCTTTTGTCACTCTAAAAAGTGCTATGTCACTAGATGGGAAAATTGCTACATCTACTGGACAATCTCAATGGATTACAAATGAGTCCTCTCGTCGCGATGGACATGTGTTGCGTGCAACGCATGATGCCATGCTCGTTGGAATTGGTACAATTTTGGCAGATAATCCACAGTTAAATTGTCGTTTAACGGATAGTGAATTATCAGATGCGTTATTAGATAAAAGCATACTTGATGAACCGATTACGATTCATCAACCAGATGTAATTATCTTGGATAGTCTTGGTAGAACACCTACTACTAGTCGCGTCTTTGAAATAAATAATTGCAAGATTCATATATTCGTATCTAAAGGTTGTCCTAAGGATCGGATACAAGCCTTAGAACAAGTTGGTGCTCAAGTAACCGTAGTAGAATCTATTTCTACTCGTAAAAGCAAGAGCACAGACATTGTGATTGATATTAAGAAATTATCTATCGATGATATTCTTACAAAACTAGGTGAACTAGGTTACACATCTATTCTTGTTGAAGGTGGATCTGCAATTATCAGTTCCTTTGTGGAAACGAAGAACTTTGATAAGGTCGTAACATATATTGGAAATACCATTATTGGTGGTAACGATGCAACACCAGCTGTAGGAGGTCGAGGTTTTGAAAGCTTAGAGGTTTCACCGCAATTAACTTTTACCAAGACTAAAGTATTAGATAATAATATTCGCATTGAAGCGTATCGTCAAGGAAGGAGGGGCGCTTATGTTCACGGGAATCGTTGAAGAAATCGGCCGCATCGAGAACATTAAAAAGGGCCCTAAATCCTTAGCCATAACAATTCGAGGAGAAAAAATTTTTAGTGATTTAAAAGTTGGTGATTCCGTAGCTGTTAATGGGGTGTGCTTGACGGCCACAACGATTGGCAATAGTATATTTACAGCGGATGTGATGCCAGAATCCATTAAGATGACTACGTTTACTAATTTGAAAGTCCATCAACCAGTCAACTTAGAGCGAGCTATGCTTGCTAATGGTAGATTTGGTGGTCACATTGTGGCAGGTCATGTAGATGGTACGGGCCGCATCATTAATCGTGAACAAACGGATAATGCCATTATCTTTACCGTAGAGGCCCCAAAATCCGTTATGGATTATGTTATCTATAAGGGCTCCATTACCATCGATGGAATTAGCCTCACAATTATGCGACGAACAGACAGTAGTTTTTCCGTCTCTATCATTCCTCACACCTTAAGTGAAACCATATTAGGTTTTGCTCATATTGGAACAGAGGTCAATTTAGAAACGGATATTGCTGGACGATATATTCGTCATTTTATGAATCTTGGTAGTGAACCTACCGAAGAAAAACCTAAAAAATCTATGCAATCCCTCTTAGTAGAGAATGGATTTATATAAGTAAGGAGCGTTCCTATGAGCGAACAATTACATTCTATTAATGAGGTCTTACAAGACCTTAAAGCTGGTAAACCTGTTATTATTGTTGATGATGAAAGCCGTGAAAACGAAGGCGATCTTATCATTGCTGCAGAGTTTGCGACGCAAGAAAACATTAACTTCATGGTTAAATACGCCCGTGGTATTGTATGTACACCTATGCGTCGAGAAGCGTTAGAAAAACTTGGCATCCCTGCAATGGTTACCAAAAATACTGATAACCATGAAACTGCTTTTACTGTGACTGTGGATCATGTAGATACTACAACAGGCGTATCTCCTGCAGAGCGTGCTTATACAATTCAAAAACTATTAGATCCTAATGCGAAACCTCTAGATTTCCGTCGTCCAGGGCACGTATTTCCACTTGTATATAAAGAGGGCGGCGTATTGGTACGTCAAGGTCATACTGAGGCTTCTATCGACCTTTGTCGCCTAGCAGGATTACAAGAGGCTGCCGTTATTTGTGAAATTACTAAAGACGATGGCGATATGGCCCGTTTGCCAGATCTTATGAAATTTGCTAAGGAGCATGACTTGAAAATTGCTTCTGTAGCAGAACTTATTGAATATCGTAAACAACATGAAGATATGGTTGATCTTGGTGCTTGCTCTAAACTGCCTACTAAATTTGGAGATTTTAATATCTTTGTATTTAAAAATGAATTAGATCATAAAGAACATTTAGCTATCGTAAAGGGCAATGTTCAAGATTGTAGCGATGTACTTGTACGTATTCATTCCGAATGTTTAACAGGCGATGTATTTGGTTCTAAGCGCTGTGATTGTGGCGAACAATTAGACAATGCGTTGCGCGCTATTGAAAAAGAAGGCAAAGGCGTTGTTGTATATATGCGACAAGAGGGCCGTGGCATTGGTTTGACCAATAAAATTAAAGCCTATGCATTACAAGAACAGGGCCTTGATACAGTAGAAGCAAATGAACAATTAGGCTTCCCTGCAGATATGCGTGAATACTCCTTAGCAGCTCAAATTATCCGTTTCTTGGGTATTAAAAGCATCCGCTTATTAACTAACAATCCCGAAAAGCGTCATGGCTTAGAACATTGGGGAATCAATGTAACTAGCCGTGTACCACTCATCATTGCTGCAAATAAATTTAATGCAGGTTATTTAAAAACAAAAGAAGAAAAAATGGGTCATATGTTAGAAGACTAATTAACTTTCACCATATAACTCGGTCGTTACATATATATTTCCTTAGATGGAATAGAGGAGGTCAACATAATGATGGTTCAAGAAGGTAACTTATTAGGTACTGGTAAGAAATTTGCTATTATCGGTTCTCGTTTCAACGAGTTCATTACATCTAAATTAATCGGAGGCGCTGAAGATTGTTTACTTCGTCACGATGTTAAACAAGAGGATATTACAGTAATTTGGGTTCCAGGTGCTTATGAGATTCCTTTGATTGCTAAGAAAGCAGCTTTATCTGGTCGTTATGATGCAGTTATTTGTGTAGGTGCTGTTATTCGTGGGGCCACTACTCATTATGATTATGTATGCAACGAAGTAGCTAAAGGTATCGCACATGTATCTTTGGAAACTGGTATTCCTGTTATGTTTGGTGTAGTAACTACTGAAAACATTGAGCAAGCTATCGAACGCGCAGGTACAAAAGCGGGTAATAAAGGTTATGATTGTGCGATGGGTGCAATCGAAATGGTTAACCTTATCGATCAAATCTAAGAATTGTATATATAACACTCAGTATCTTATGGTACTGAGTGTTTTTATATCATCGAAAATATGTTCTTTTAACTTTAAATCAGACTAGACGAACATATATTCTCTATTATTGAAAGTTAAATATTTGACATGATATACTATATAAGCAATATAAAAGTAATACCTTAATAAAATAAGTAGAAATAAGGAATGATAGAATGGATTATATAAAACGTTTTACAACCCGAGAAGGGGTTCGTATGTCTTTAGCTGTAACAACCGATACAGTTGAAACAGCTCGTGTACGTCATGATTTATGGCCTGTAGCAACAGCTGCTTTAGGTCGTGCTATGACGGGAGCTATTTTATTAGCTGGTGATTTTAAAAACCATGAAAACGTAAGTCTTCGTATTAAAGGTGATGGTCCACTAGGTGTAGTTCACGTAGATGCATTCTCTGATAATACGGTTCGAGGCTATGTAGATGATCCACATGTTGATGTACCTTTAAAGCATGCTGGTAAGCTAGATGTTGGTGCTGCCGTAGGTCATAATGGGGAAGTGCAAGTGACTCGTTTCACGCAGTTAGCGCAAGACTATACTTCTACAAGCCCGATTCAAAGTGGTGAAGTAGCAGAGGATTTGGCATATTATTTATATGCATCTGAACAAGTACCGTCTACGATTAGTTTAGGTGTATTAGTAGATGCAGATTACCATACAGTTGTAGCTGGAGGTTTTATCGTACAAGCCTTACCGGATGCTACAGATGAAGCATTAGCACAAGTAGAAAAGAATATTAATGAACTTGGTCCTATTACAGAATATTTGAAAGCAAACCCAGATGGTAAAGGTCTTATGGAACGCGTTCTCGATGGTTTAACTGTGAATGAAGTATATAATGAACCAATTCATTTCCAATGTCGTTGTGGTCGTGATCGCTTTGCCAGTGTGCTAATGACATTACGTGAAGAAGATAAGAATGCTATTTTGGAAGATGACGTAACAGAGCTTGTTTGCCATTATTGTAATGAAAAATATCATTTCACACGTGAAGAGTTACAAGATATGTTCATCCCAAAAGGTCCAATTCAATAAAAACTTTATAATATGTAGAAAAAATACAGGCTACTAGGTTTTTCCTATAGCCTGTTTTTCTATTCTATGAGAAAATAAAAGATAGAGTTATTAATAATAGGAGGTCACAATGAGTGCAATTGGCGTAATTGGTGGTACTGGTGTTTATGATCCGTCCATCTTTGAAAATATTCATGAAGAATCCTTAGTGACACCATATGGTGAAATAGATTATGTACAAGGTACATACCACGGGAAAACTGTAATCTTTGTAGCTCGTCACGGCAAAGATCATACAATTCCTCCACACAAAATTAACTATCGTGCTAATATTTGGGGCCTCAAAAAACTAGGCGTTACATTTATTATCTCCACGACAGCAGTAGGTTCTTTAAATGAGAACTTTAAGCCAGGTCATTTTGTTTTGACTGATCAATTCTTAGATTTCACAAAGAACCGCATCACTACGTTTTATGAAGGTGGGGACCGTCCAGTGGCACATCTTGATGTAACAAATCCATACTGCCCTGAATTGCGTAATATTCTTCAAAAGGTAGGTACGGAACAAGGCCTTACGATACACAATGGCGGTACCTATGTATGTACTGAAGGCCCTCGTTTTGAGACTCCTGCAGAAATCAAAATGTTCCACATGCTCGGTGGCGATACAGTAGGTATGACAAATGTACCAGAAGTAAATTTAGCGAATGAAGCTGAAATGGCATATGCTACGATCTCTATGATTACCAACTATGCAGCAGGTATTTCTGAATCTGCTTTGACACATGCGGAAGTTGTAGAAATGATGGGCAATATGGCGGCTCAACTAAAATCTCTTATCTTAGGAGCTATTGATGCAATCGATGTGGATGCTCATTATGATGCTCATAATCGCATGCATGAATATGGTGGTTTTAAACTATAATCAACTCATAATGATACACAATAGTTCATCGAAGGAGAAGTTATGATTAATATTGAATGGCGTAAAGATACGCTGATACTATTAGATCAAACTAAATTGCCTACTGAAATTACATACGTTCACTGTACAGATTGGCGCCAAGTGGCCGAAGCTATTAAAATGCTTCGCGTTCGTGGCGCACCTGCTATTGGCGTAGCTGCTAGTTATGGTCTCATTTTAGCTGCTATGGAAGCAGGACGTTTAGAGGCGCCATTTAGTGAACAACTTACAAGCTTGTATGAGTTTAGTGAGATCTTAAAAGAAACTCGCCCTACGGCAATCAACTTAGCTTGGGCTGTAGATCGTGTCATTTCTCTTGTGAAAACTAATGTTGACAGTATGTCCTCAATGAGTGAAGTAGTAGACCTCATTACAAAAGAGGCTATTATCATTCACGAAGAAGATGTGTCTTTGAATAGACGTATGGCCGAAGCAGGTTCTACATTATTTGAAGGTAAAAAGAATATTCGCATCTTAACTCATTGTAATGCGGGTGCACTAGCTACAGGTGGTCTAGGAACAGCACTTGGTGTTGTTCGTAAATTACATGAAAATGGACAACTGGAACGCGTGTATGCTGATGAAACACGTCCATTATTACAAGGTGCTCGACTCACAGCCTTTGAACTTCACGAGGAGGGTATTCCTATTACTCTTGAAACAGATAATATGGCAGCCTATGCGATGCAACATGGATTAATTGATGCCGTTATCGTCGGTGCTGACCGCATCACTACAAAAGGAGATGTAGCCAATAAAATTGGTACCTATGGTGTGGCCGTACTAGCTAATTTCCACAATATTCCGTTCTATGTAGCCGCTCCTTATAGTACATTTGACTTTACTCTGGAAAATGGTGGAGATATTCCTATTGAGATGCGCAATGATGATGAAGTAACAGCTTTACACGGTGTTCAAATAGCCCCTAGTGGTATTGGTGTACTTAATCCTGCATTCGATGTAACACCTCATGAACTTGTAACAGCGATTATCACCGAAGAGGGAGTATTGACTCCAAATTATGAAGAGTCAATTGGTAAGCTACGCCAGATTGTAGAATCTAAATAGTCTATTATCTTAATGATTAGCTTATTAAGCATTCTATATAAGCAATATATTATCTATATAAGTAAGTATCTACAACGATATTAACAAAATTATATAGTATCAATAAATCTAAGTAGATTTACTATCAACTATTTATTTTATTGTATCTACTTGTATGAGTAAAAGGAGATATTATGCAATCTTTAATTAGAGATATAAATTTAGCAACAGAAGGTCGCAAAAAAATTGATTGGGTTTCTAACTTTATGCCTACATTAAACACATTAGGTGACCGTTTTGAAGCAGAACAAACTTTCAAAGGCCAAACAATTGTTGTTAGTGTTCACTTGGAAGCAAAAACAGCATACCTTGCGACTGTATTAAAATGCGGTGGTGCAGATGTAATTGTAACGGGCTCCAATCCGTTGTCTACACAAGACGATGTAGCTGCAGGTCTTGTAGATATGGGCATTACTGTATATGCTTGGTACGATTGTACTGATGAAGAATATTTTAACTTCCTCCATAAAGCACTTGATCATAAACCACATATTATCATTGATGATGGTGGTGATTTAGTAAATCTATTGCATACTACACGTCAAGATGCAAAAGAACGTTTGTTAGGGGGGAGTGAAGAAACCACAACAGGTGTACATCGTTTATATGCATTAGAGAACGCTAAACAATTAACATTCCCTATGATTGCTGTAAATGACTCTTACTGTAAATATCTTTTCGATAATCGCTATGGTACAGGTCAGTCCGTTTGGGATGGTATCATGCGCACTACGAACTTGACTGTAACAGGTAAGAACGTTGTTGTTGCTGGTTATGGCTGGTGTGGTAAAGGCGTTGCAATGCGCGCAAAAGGCCTTGGTGCACACGTATATGTAACTGAAGTAGATCCAATTAAAGCTATAGAGGCTGTATTTGATGGTTTCAAGGTATTGCCTATGATTGAAGCCGCTAAGGTTGGGGATATCTTCTGTACTGTAACAGGTTGTAAAGATGTTATTGTAAAAGAGCATTACAAAGTGATGAAAGATAAAGCTATCTTATGTAATGCTGGTCACTTTGACTGCGAAGTGAATGTTTCTGATCTTACTGAACTTGCTGTAAGCCACGAAAGGGTTCGCCAAAACATCGAAGGCTATACTATGTCTGATGGTCGTAAACTCTATGTATTGGCTGAAGGCCGTCTAGTAAACCTTGCAGCTGGCGATGGTCACCCTGCAGAAATTATGGACTTGTCTTTTGCTATGCAAGCCCTTGCTGCAGAGTATATCTTGAAAAACGGTAAAGAAATGGATCCAAAAGTATACGTATTGCCTCATGAATTAGATGTGGAAATCGCTAAACTTAAGTTGAACTCCATGGGCTATGACTTAGATTCTTTAACACAAGAACAAATCGATTATCTAACAAAAGTAAACTAATACTGTATTGAAATATAATGGTTTCTGTAATACATTTTGTATCTAAACTATACTAGCTTTCAAATTAAACAAATATAACCGAGCTATTATGGCTCGGTTATACCTATGAGGGAAGACTATGTCTGATTTATTGATTACTCATGTAGACGTCCTCACCGATGAGGGGGTTTTAAAAAATCATGCCATTGAAATTAATAATGGTTATATTACAGCTATTTTAAACGATAGTGAAGCCGAAAAGGTAAAAGACTCTGCTAAGGAAGTACTAGACGGTAAAGGTCAATTGGCTACGCCAGGTTTTATAAATACACATACTCATATTGCGATGGGTCTATTTAGAAACTATGCAGATGATCTTGAGCTTATGGAATGGCTTGAAACGGCTATTTGGCCAACAGAAGCAAAATTAAATGACGATTATGTACGGTACGGCACACAACTCGGTATTGCTGAAATGTTGCGCACTGGCACCACTACATTTAGCGATATGTATTTCTTTATGAATACTACTGCTGAGGTGGTAAAAGAAACAGGTATTCGCTCTGTATTGTCACGTGGCTTAGCCGGTGTATCCCCAACAGCAGATCAAGCATTAGTTGAAAATGCTGACTTATTCCGCACTTGGAACGGCTTTGATAATGACCGCATCAAAGTATTGCTTGGACCACATGCACCATATACTTGCCCTGATGATTATATGGAAAAGGTGATTGCCTTATCTCATGAATTAAATTGTGGTATTCATATGCACTTGTCCGAAACAAAAGGAGAAGTGGAGACTGTTATGAAAGCTACTGGTAAGACACCAATTGCGCATATGCATGATTTAGGTTTATTCTGGAATACTACCTTAGCCGCACACTGCGTTCATGTGACAGACGAAGATATGGCTATTATGTCTGAAAATAATGTAGCCGTAGCTCATAACCCACAATCTAATTTAAAATTAGCTAGCGGTATTGCACCAGTACCTGAAATGATTGCCAAAGGTATTACGGTTGGTCTTGGTACAGATGGCTCCGCTTCTAATAATAATGCTGATATGCTTGAAGAAGTACGTCTTGCAGCAACATTACATAAAGCACGTCTTTATGATCCAAAGGCTATTCCTGCTCAAGCCGCATGGAACATGGGCACTGTAGAAGGTGCAAAAGCATTGGGATATACAGATCTTGGTGTATTAGATAAAGGCTATCGTGCAGATATCGTGCTATATGATGTATCTGGTATGCACTGGATGCCTCGTTACAATGATTTAGCAGCTCTTGTATACTCTGCTAATAGCTCCGATGTAAATACTACAATTGTGGGTGGTAAAGTTCTTATGAAAGACAAAGAACTGCTTACAATTGATGAAGAAAAACTACGGGCAGAGATTGATAAAGCTCAGGTATATTTTAGTAATTAGCAGTCAATCTAAACACAAAACCCACTCATGATAATCATAGAGTGGGTTTTGTGTTATATATTATATAGATTTATTTAATTGCTTTCACCAAGAACATGGGTACAGGAATATAAAACTCGTCTTCCTCATTGTAAATACGCGGACCTACAGTTAGATCAATGGTAACAGAACTAGCACCTAATTTAGTAAGTAGTTCTTTATCCCATTGAGGTCGTGTATAAGACGAAATGTCGAGCATATGATAAATGTTATGACACCGTTCTTTTAATTCGTTGCTTACATGTTCATGGGCATGATGAACAGATTGTGGTACATTATGATGATTACGAGCATGTTCCGCATCATAGTTTAAAATCAAACCGCCTGGGCGAATGACGCGAAACCATTCGGCATAGGCTTTGTCAGGATGGGGTAAATTCCACGTTACATTTCTGGCCACAACGATATCAAAAGTATTAGTATCAAATCCTAGATTCTCTGCATCCATCACAGAAAAGGTTGCATCACAATCGAGGGACTCTGCTAGTTGATTTGCCTCATCTACCATATTAGGTGTAATATCAATGCCATGCACTGTATGACCAAGCTGAGATAGTATAATACTAAAAAAGCCGGCGCCACATCCAATATCCAATATTCGTAAAGATCTATCAGAATCAAATATATGACAAGTTAATTCTTCTCTCCATAATTTTAGTTTGGGACTTTCTAATTCTTTTGCACGTAAAGCGCCAAAATCGTGAGCTCGATCTGCCCAATAGGATGTAATAAATTCTTTATCATCCTTCATAGGATGGTTGCGTTCAAAAATATCATTCATAATTTAGTTCTCCTCATATTCTATAGTATGTATAGTACCATAAAATAATAATGAACTATACAGCAAAAATCACATTAACTCCATAAATATTTACTATTAGATATGATATAATTCTTCTATGTTTTTATTTTACTGAAAGGGCAGGGGCTATGATATTACAGACTGGGCAACGTACAGATATTCCTGCTTTTTATGGGCAATGGCTAATCAATCGTATACGTGAAGGTTTTGTAGATGTTCGTAACCCTTATAATCCCCTACAGGTGACACGGTATCCAATTAATCAAGAGGTGGTAGATGGTATTGCATTCTGTACAAAGAATCCTTTACCGTTTATTCCACTACTAAATGAAATTGTTGATTACAGACAATACTGGCATATGACTATAACTCCTTATGGAACTGATATTGAACCTTACGTGCCAACTTATGCGTCTGTTATAGAAGGGTTTAAACATATTTCTAAACAACTTAATCCTCAATCTATGGTGTGGCGTTATGATCCTATCATTTTAACCAATGAGTATACAGTAGATTTTCATTGTGAAAGCTTTCACAAAATGGCTCAAGCCCTTAAAGGCTATACAGATACAGTTGTTGTTAGCTTTTTAGATATATTTGATAAGGTGGCTCAGAATTTTCCAGAAGGATATAGACCAAGTTTAGATGTTCAAACTAAGATCATTAAAGAATTTGTTTCCATAGCTCATTCCAATCATATGAATCTTAAAACCTGTGGAGAAGGGGAGATCTTTAAAGAGCTTGGTGCTGATACAGAGGGGTGTTTAACCCTAGATTGTTATGAAAGAGCTTGGAATATAAAATTAAAAGCACCTAAACGTGCGCCAGCACGACCAGAATGTAATTGTTATTTACATGGCGATATTGGTGCCTACGATAGCTGTAGCCACTTTTGTCGATATTGTTATGCCAATACTAATCAATCGGCAGTTCGATATAATCGTTTACATCATGACCCAAATTCTAGCTTACTGATTGGAAAACTTTCAAAAAGAGAAATTATCAAAGAAAGTACGGAAAAGAGCTGGATTATAAACGAAACTGTAACACAGGATAGCTTATTTTAGAGAGAATTACGAGGAATTACTAAATTAAATGAATTGACTTATCGTGTAAAATAGATACCAAAGGGGTTGTCAAGCAGGTATCTCAGGAATATAAGAGAGTGTAAATGTATTTTTGGTTTAGTTTAAAAGGAGGTGCATTTATGATAACGTATAAGAAAGATAGTAAAGATAATTTACTATCACCTGACTCATCTATGCCCGTGTTAGCAATGTGTTACGACTTTGATAAGACATTAACCCCTGACGATATGCAGGCACAAGGTTTCATTCAATCGGTAGGCTATAACGAAGAGCAAATCAAACAATTTTGGCATGAATCAAATCAATTAGCTAAAAAACATGATATGGATAATAACTTAGCCTATATGTACAAAATGATTCAAGAAGCTGTAGGCCATTTCTATGTAACAAAAGATAAGCTCATGGAATACGGCAATCAAGTAGAATTATACGAAGGGGTACGGACTTGGTTTGAACGCATTCGTCAATATGGCTTAGAACAAGGCGTTAAGATTGAACATTATATTATTTCGTCTGGCTTAAAAGAAATGATCGAAGGCACTGAAATGGCAAAAGAGGGGGCTTTCACCAAAATCTATGCCAGTGCATTTATGTTCGATGATAAAGGTGTTGCTGTTTGGCCCGCACAAGCCATTAACTATACGAATAAGACCCAATTTTTGTTCCGCATTCAAAAAGGAATTCTCGATATTAATGATACTGGTGTTAATGATTACATTAAGCCTGAAAATCAACGTGTGCCGTTCCGTAACATGATTTATATTGGGGATAGCGATACAGATATTCCTTGTATGAGTCTTGTGAACGCTAATGGGGGTCATTCTATAGGTGTATATGATCCATTTAAGAAGGATAAAGAAAAGGTATATAAGATGATGCGTCATCATCGTATCCGTTATTATGCACCTGCAGACTATTCTAATGGTTCAAAACTAGATACATTAGTGAAGCAAATTATTCGTAAAACCGCAGCCTATGAAGTATTAGAAGGCGAATATATTCATTGTAAATACGAAGCAGAGGAGTAATATGGAACAATCTAAATTAACTAGCGAATGGATTCAAACCTTTAACCGATTGGGTTCTGAAGGTAAATTAAAACCTACCGTACCATATCATGATTTATTTAACCGAAAAGAGTTAAAAGGATTTCCGTTACACACATTACCTATGTGGACGGTAAATTTTCCAACAGGTTATATTACGTGTTGTGATCCTTTAGTAACATTGCCAAGCAACCCTGATACATATCTTAGACAGGTAACACCAGGTACGTATCTGTTAGAGACTAAGATAATTGAAATGGAACCAAATGAGTATCGTTATGTAGCTAGTCGAGTTGTTTTTAGTGGCAATGAACCTGTATACTATGAATTAGCATTAAAAAGGAACTGAAGACTTAACTGATTTAGATGATGGAGATACCTATATTGGATTTCCTGTAGATTCAGGTTTAGCTACAATTGTAGATGCACAAACAATTGAAACATATAATAAGTTTTATGAACAATGGCATATAAACTACCCTGAAAAAAATATTTACGATGACTATTATAGTGATTTATTCCAATTAAATGCTATGGCATATCCACAATACCAACGTTCCAAAGGAGATTGGATTAACTTTACAATTCCTGATACAGAGTTGACAGTACCGATGATTCAATCTGGATTTGGCGATGGTTTATATCCAGTATACTGGGCATTTGATAAAGATGGTCAGATCTGCCAAATTATTATGGAATACATTGATTGCAGTGAAGCATATGAATAATATATACTGGGTGTAGTTAAGGAACCAATTATATAAATCAAAATATATAAAAATAAGGCGCTTAGATAACTAAGCGCCTATTAATATGTTCATATTCATCTGAGAAATTAGATACCAAAAACCCAGTTAACTAACACGCGAATAATACTTAAACCAACAACCATTTCAGCAAGAAATCTTAAAGAACTCTCCATGCCATTTCCTAAATGTTTTAAACCGCCAATTTTGGCTTTACTTACAATATCACACCAGCACATAAAATTCCTCCATAAAAGTATGAGTAAATTAGATAATTTATATTACCATTTTACAATCTAATTCTAAAAAATTCAATATAAATTTTATGTAATATATAATACTTTGTTGGCATATAGAATAATTAATTTTTACTGATTATTTTGATTAACTAAAATAAACTAGCTTATAGACTTATAGGCTAGTTTTTGTTTTTAACATAAATTACTTCCGATAACGATATATTATCGGAAGTAATTTATATAAGAAAATTGGGCCTAAATGGCCCAATCCTTTATTTCATCAAGTTTTTTGCTTATTTACGTTTAAATGTGTATGGTTCGTATTTTACATCATTATGACGGTTAGTCCACCAGTTCCAACCAATTCTTGCTAACTTCCAGGCAATAAATCCTACGATGATCCCTAATACTAAACCTGTTAATACATCTGTTGGATAATGCGCAAATAAGTAAACTCTAGAGAACGCTACTACTATTGAACCTAACAATGCTAAAATCCCTAAATATCGCTTCTGAGGCGCTATTTGAGTTAAGCCTAGGTAAATGGTCATAGATGATGCAAATGAACCAAAACTATGACCTGATGGGAATGAATAGCTTGTAGCTTTTGGTAGTGCAGATTCTAACGGCACCGTTACATTTGGAAAATCAACAAATGGTCTTAATCTCGCTACATTTGGTTTTAAACCTTGGTCGCCAATTATAAATACAAATCCTAAAGCAATAATAATTGCCACGCCTAAAACGCGATATTTTTTTTGTAGCATTAATAATAAGGCTATTATAATCCATAATGCGCCATTACTTGTGATTTTTGAAATAAATGCCATAATTGGTGTTAAAAAACTATATACAAAATGTTCATGTACATAGAAGATTAAAGAGTGATCAAATTGTAAAATTGTGTCCATAAATTCCTCTTCTATTCTACTCTCATCTAAATGATAATTATTGAGAATATCTTATGCTTTTTATTTTAATAATTAATCTATACTAATTTATTTACGTCTATAATGATTTCTCATTTACAGCCCAAATTATAGCCTAAACTATTTATATCTAATGGTCAATAGTTTAGGCTATATTTCATAAAAACTATAATTATGTTTTCTTTTTGTCACCTTTTTTTACTGCTGCTTCAGATGTAGTAGGCATTGTAATAATTGTATCTACTGGGTCATATACAGACTCAAAGGAATCGGTTTGAGTAACCCAGTTGCCATATGTAATGGTTCTATATGTATTCATTTTCAAGCCTACATGTCCTTCTTGTACCTCTTTTTCTTTTAAAGATGGATCTACCTTAGTTATTGTTTTATTAGGAATCTCACTGTAATCGCCTACAGAGATAGATACATTTTTTGGTTTATCTTGAGCTGTACCAATAATATAAATAGTTAAGGTTCCATTATTCATAACGCTTAAGATATAAATAGAATGCTGATATGGATTTCTAAACTTAAAATCTAAATAGCCCCAAGCTACAGTAGCATCTCTGCCAGCTTGAATATATCCAACTGGTTCAAAGTGAGGAGTTCGTTCAACAATATTCATTCCGGATAATAAAGCTGTATTAAAAATAGTAGAACTTACTTGGCAAATACCGCCACCAATGCCAGGAACTAATTTGCCATCAATCATAACAGGTGCATCATCATAGCCAGCTTCTGCAGTACGTTCGCCTACAACATCGTTAAAGGAGAATTGTGCGCCTGGCTTAATGAGTGTACCATTTATCTTATCAGAAGCTAATTGGATATTATGTGTTCTGCTTTCATTACCTGGATTATACTCCGTTGTGAAAGATGCTAATACAGTATTTAAAGGTTTTAGATCAGTATCGGTAACTTTTACTGTATTCTGCGTAGTAAATACCATAGAAAGTGAATTTATACTATCGCCAGATTGTAAATCATCTTTCAGCTTTTTGAGGGTGGCATCGATATCAATACGTTTACCTTCTTTGGCGGGATGTATTACTACTTGTCCATTTTCAACAGTAAGATATGCATCATGACCAGGTGTATCTATTGTTTTTGCTAACTCAGTGAGATATGTTTTCCCCTTTACTTCGTCTAACTTATATTGTGGTTTAAAATGATGACCATAAAATAATCCATTAAATCTATGTGACAGTACTGTCCACATATCATCCTCATAGCCGTATGTGGAAATAGCTTTTACCAAACCCTCTGTATCGAATTGAATGCCTAAATCATGATATGTAGCTTGTTGTTTTTTATTATTTCCCATATCGATAGATATAGTCTGAGGTATCTTATCGTTCAACTCTTGCAAACGCGCTTGTAATTTGTTCTTTGGTGTATTTGATAGATCTGTATCATTATAATATACACCATAAGAAATGTTTTCTGTTGGAATGTATGAGCAGCCAGTTGTACCTAAAAGAACAAGGACTGTTCCTACTAATATATATTTCTTCGTCATGTATTGGTAAATTCTCCCGAATAAGTTATTATATTCTCTAATTATAGCATATATAGATCTAATCTATGGTACAATTATATTGATATTTTAGGGGTAAGGGTGAATTATGTCAAAGTCTAAGAAACAACAAAAACATTTCTATTTGCGCAATAACGATGCGCTTATGAATAGTACAAAGTTGTCTATGAAAGCAAAACAAAGCATATTGTTATCTAAGGCCGAGAATACTCTTGATGCTTACGAATCGGATTGGGACGATTTTGTAGATTGGTGTACCTATCAAAAGGTATCTTATTTTCCAGCTACACCAGAAACAATAGTAAATTATATTAACGATCTAGCAGATTATGCAAAGGCAAATACAATTTCACGTCGTATAAGTGCTATATCTGAAAATTTTAATGCTTCTGGTCAAAGAAATAATCCATGTATGGCACCTATTGTAAAACAGGCCTTACGTGGCATTAGACGGTTAAAAGGAACGTTTCAACAAGGGAAAACACCAGTTTTATTAGAAGATATTGAAGATATTATAGACTGTATGGCTAAGCTAAATGTTCCGGAACTTCAATTATTGCGTGATAAAGCTATTCTTTTGATTGGCTTTATGGGTGCCTTCCGTCGCAGTGAGATTGCGGCTATTACAGTAGAAAATCTTCAATTTTTACCACAAGGTGTTGAAATCTTTGTAGCATCCTCTAAGGCCGACCAAGAAGGTCAAGGTGCCGTGGTAGCTATCCCACATTTATCTGCTTCTCCGTTAGATGCAGTACGAGCCTTACAACAATGGTTACGTGCTTCTGGTATTACTGAGGGACCTGTATTTAGAGGGTTTACAAAAAATATGTCTTTACGTAAAACAGCTATATCCGATAAGATGATTTCAGAAATCGTAAAAAAATATATTTCTCTTATTGGTCTAGATCCGACTATGTATGGCGCCCATAGTTTACGTCATGGCTTTGCAACGACTGCAGCAGCTTATGGTGTTGAAGAACGTAATATTATGCGACAAACTCGTCATCATAGTGTAAATATGGTTCGTCGTTATATCAATGAAGCAAATAAGTTTGTAGATAATCCTATCTCTACAATTTTTGAAAAGCGATTTAGATAACAATCATAAATCAGTTGATTTAGACAATAACTATAAATCATTTAATAACATACATTAGATAACAAAAAGCAGCTATCTCTGTTAGAGTAGCTGCTTTTTTGCGTGGGATTAACCCATATATATTTAGTTTTGAGCCATATAGTCCAAAGCTCTAACTGGACTATCAGATTTCTTTGCTGGTACCTTTAAAACTGTACCAGGTACAAGAGCACCAGAATCGTTAATATTGTTGAGTTCCTTCATGGCATATACCATTTCACGAACATCCATATCTTTATGAGCTGTACGTGCTGCAATATCCCACATTGTATCGCCTGCTTGAACCTTTACTTCACGTATATTATGTGTATTTACCTCTGTTGTAGGATTTGACATATTATAACCAAATAATACTGTTAAGCACATTCCTACCATCATCAATATATTTTTCATCTCATACCTCACATTTACATCGAACATAATATCTGAGAACATTTGTTTGTTTACATGTTTATAATAGCACACGAACGAATGTTCGGTCAAGTGTTTAAGAACAAATGTTTGCAAAAACTTTCAAAATTTCCTATAATAGGTATATAAGTTAAGTAAATATCTTATATTTTTATTATATAGTACGTTATGTGGTAATTTTTACGCATAGATATATTTACATTTTTTGACATTAGATTGACTTTGGAGGTTTATCGTGAGACGCCCTGCTACAGATATTAATACAAAACAGCGCCGTATATTAGACTTTATAAAAGATTCATTACATAATGAATATCGTTGTCCTACAGTTCGTGAAATCTGTACACATGTAGGGCTAAGTTCCACTTCTACTGTTCAATCTCATTTGAATGCGCTAGAAAAATTTGGCTATATTAAACGTGATCCAAATAAAAATCGTGCTATTACCGTTTTAGAAGATACTAAACCTTCTATCTCAGTAACTGGTAATGAAACGTCTAGCTCTGATAACTTTGAGTTTTTAGGGGCTGGACTTAAACAAGTACCTCTTATCGGCACTGTACAAGCAGGTATGCCTATTACTGCAGTAGAAAACCTAGAGTCCACGCTTACATTGCCAGTTCAATTGACTGGCGATTCTGACTGTTTTTTATTACGTGTTCAAGGCGAATCTATGATGAATATCGGTATGTATGAAGGTGATATGCTCATCGTACGCCATCAAAATACAGCAAATAATGGCGATGTAGTTGTAGCACGCATTGATGATGAGGCTACCGTAAAACGTTTTTATAAAGAAAATGGTCATATTCGTTTACAACCTGAAAATGATGATTTTGCTCCAATCATTGTAGATGATTGTCATATTGAGGGTCTCGTAATCGGTCTTGTACGAGATAGAATATAAACAAAAAAACGGCAACATATTGTTGCCGTTTTTTTGTTGCATGTATAAAGTTTATTTTTAATGTAAACTATTTTCTCTCCGTAGAGTAGCAAAAATAGCACCTGATATATTATGCCATACACTAAAAATAGCCCCTACTAGCGTTGCTAATGGATTTAATGCAAAATTTGTTGCTGCCAATGTTACGGCTAAACCACTATTTTGCATTCCTACCTCTATTGCTAGCGCTGTAGTTTTATCATATCTTAATTTAAGCAGTGCTCCTACACCTAATCCTAGTAGTAGACCTAGTATATTATGTATACCAACAACAATAAGTGTTTCAAGCCCAGAAATCAATAATTTCTCTTTGTTAATAGCAATAATGGCTGCTATTAACAGTATAATAGCAATCATTGAGAAGATTGGACTAATGCTGGTTAAAGTATTGATATGTGATTTACATACATATTGGATTACTGCGCCCAATAAGATTGGCGCAATAATAACTTTTACCATAGTGATCATCATAGGTAGTACTTGAACATCTACCCATGCGCCACCGATATATAAGATTAATAATGGTGTAACTATGGGAGCTATTAATGTTGAAGTAATTGTCATTCCTACAGATAAAGGGACATCACCATTGGCAATATAGGTTATAACATTACTGGCTGTCCCACCGGGACAACAACCTACTAATATTACACCAATAACAATATCTGGTGATAAGGTAAATATATGGCAAATTCCCCAAGCTAATAGAGGCATTATTGTATATTGTGCAAGTACACCAATACAAATATCTTTTGGATGTCTAAGAATACTACATAAGCTTTCAAACTTAATAGTAAGCCCCATGCCAAACATGGCTATACCAAGTAAGAATGGTGTATAAGCGATTGCCCAAGTAAAGTATTCTGGTACTATATAGGCAATACATGAAAAGCCTAGGATTATAAAAATTAAGTATTTGGAAAGGACGTTGTTGAGTGTAAGTAAATGATTCATAACTTCTCTCCTTATTTTGGATCGTATGAGAAGTTATCGATAAGTCGTGTAGAACCAATATATATAGCCATAGCCACTAATACTGGGGCAGTAACCTCTTGTACAGGTTGCATAGTCTTAGCATCAACAACTGAAATATAATCTATTTTAGCAAGTGGTTCGGTTTGTATAGTGTCTGTCATAGTATCAATGATACATTTAGCAGGGCAACCATATTGTATAGTTTGTTTTCCCAATTGAATAGCTTTATACAATATGGTTGCAGCTTTCCGTTCTTCACTAGACAAATATGTATTACGAGAAGATTTTGCTAAACCATCTTTTTCACGAACAATTGGAACACCAATAATATTGACAGGAAAATTTAAATCAAAGACCATTTTACGTATAATGGCTAATTGCTGTGCATCTTTTTCACCAAAATACGCATTTGTTGGTTGAGTAATATTAAAGAATTTTGCAACCACAGTGCAAACGCCTTTAAAGTGAATTGGTCTGCGAATACCACACAATGTATCAGATAAATCCGCAATGTTTACAAATGCCTTTTTATCTTGGTACATTTCCTCCGGATTTGGAGCAAAAATAAGATCGACACCATGTGATTCACATAACTTTTTATCGCTATTAATATCACGAGGGTAAGTACTTAAGTCTTCATTTTCTCCAAATTGAATAGGATTTACAAATATAGAGACAATGACCTTATCGTTATTTTTTCTAGCTTGATCTATTAATGCAGCATGTCCTTCATGTAAGAATCCCATGGTTGGTACAAAACCAATTGTGTAACCTTCTTTTCTCCAGCTATTTACTGTATTCCGTACATTTTCGATAATTGTTATAAATTCCATTATATTCCTCCGTTATATTGTAAATACGAAGATAGTCTCCTATACAGTCTACTGTAATTCGATCAATGACAATTATTTTTGATCAACTAATAAACCATGTTTCTCATAGTTTTTTATATGACTTATCTTGTTATTGTTATCTACAAATACAACGAGAGGATTATGGCTCTCAACTTCGCTTTCATCAAGCTGTGCATAACACATGATAATTATCTTATCATGTACTTGTACATGTCGTGCGGCAGCACCATTTAAACATATAACACCACTACCTGCTTCTCCGGCAATAGTATATGTACTAAAACGCGCTCCATTATTAATGTTTACAATTTGAACTTGTTCATATTCTCGTATTCCGGATGCATTCAATAAATCAGTATCAATCGTAATGCTCCCTACATAATCAAGTTCTGCTTGTGTCACAGTAGCTCTGTGAATCTTACCTTTTAACATTGTTAGTATCATGCTAAACTCCTTGTGTTATAAATGTACCCGCCATATTGGTCGGTTCGAACTTTCACAATTTGTCTGTTTATCATGAATTAACAGTAGACTAGAGTATAGTTAAAAATACTATCTCCAGAGAAATTATACCATAATTATAAATTTTTACATTAAAATACAATTAATATAATACAAATAATGTCACTCTAATCAAAAATAACAGTAAGATTGTAGTATAAAATAAAAACCAGTAGCTACAATGTAGTTACTGGTTTTTATTTTATACTGATATTTTATTTTAGATATTCTGCTAATGCTTTATCAATATATGCTGCTTCATCAGCCGTCGGTTCACACATTGGTAAATTAAATTTTCCCACAGGTAAGCCAATTTTACGGGCTGCATATTTGACAGGAATCGGATTTGTGGTGATGAACATTGCTTTTATGATTTCTGATAAGGCTTGATGAATACGAATCGCTTCGTGGTTATGACCAGATTCATAAGCTTGAATCATAGCATTCATATCTTTGCCTGCTACATGAGATACTACAGATACGACTCCACATCCTCCAACGGATAACATCGGTAATGTAAGACCATCGTCCCCACTATATACCATGAAATCATCTCCAGGCATTAAGCGCTTAATTTCAGAAGCAATCATTAAATTACCACTTGCCTCTTTGATAGCACAAATATGTGGATATTCGTTATGTAGTTGAACTAAGGTAGTTGGGAAAATACCTGTCCCCACACGACTTGGTACATTATACACCATAATTGGCAATGTAGTAGCTTCTGCAATAGTTTTAAAATGCAAATATTGACCTTGTTGGTTAGGTTTATTGTAATAAGGTACTACAACTAGCAAACCATCGATACCATCGATTTTAGAGACTTCCTTTACAAAGTCTGCAGAAGCTTTTGTATCGTTACTGCCTACATTGGCAATAATCGAACCTTTATGTCCACATTCTTTTGCAATCGCATTAAATAGAGCTAATTTTTCGTCTCTAGACATAGTTGGGTTTTCACCCGTTGTACCACAAACTACAAGACCATCAGAGCCATTATCTAACAGATAATTGGCGATATCTATACAATTTTCAATATTTACAGATCCATCACTATTAAAGGATGTCACCATAGCTGTTAACACTCGACCAAAGGTTTTCATATATATCCTCCCCTTGATAGATTAAAATGCTTGTTTTTCCACCAAGTACTCAGCAATTTGCAACGCATTAAGAGCTGCACCTTTACGAATTTGGTCCCCTACAATCCAGAAGTTCATACCGTTGTCATTGTATAAGTCTTTACGAATACGACCTATTTCACAGTCGTTTTGATTAGATGTATACAATGGCATAGGGTAAATTTGTTCAGCAGGATTATCTTTAACTTGTAAACCAGGGAATTTTTCACATGCTGCCTTGAAAGCCTCTACAGATACAGGTTCTGCTGTTTCTACCAAGACAGATTCAGAATGAGAGCGATATACAGGAACACGAACTGTAGTTGGAACTACTTGAATAGTTTCGTCATGAAGAATTTTTTGCGTTTCGTAAACCATCTTCATTTCTTCTTTAGTATAATCATTTTCTAAGAACACATCAATTTGTGGCAATAAGTTGAATGCTACAGGATAGTGTTTAGGAGCAGAGCCAGTTGGCAACAGATTTGCTGTCATTTCTTCGCCTGCAGTATATTGTTTTACTTGATTTTCAAGTTCTTCAATACCTTCTTTACCTGCCCCAGATACAGCTTGGTATGTACTTACAACTACACGTTTAATTGGAGAGAGATCATGAAGAGGTTTTAATCCTAAACTCATGATAATTGTAGAGCAGTTAGGATTTGCAATGATACCTTTATGTTTCAAAATATCTTCTGGGTTAACTTCTGGTACTACGAGTGGAACTTCAGGATCCATACGGAATGCACTAGAGTTATCGATTACAATAGCACCGCGTTTAGCGGCTTCAGGCGCTAATGTTTTAGATATAGAGCCACCTGCAAATAGCGCAATATCAATATTATCAAAAGATTCAGGTTTTGCTTCTTCTACAATATATGTTTTACCATTCACAGTAAGTTCTGTACCTGCAGAACGAGCGGAAGCTAATAGTTTTAAGTTTTCATAAGGAAAGTTACGTTCTTCAATAAGTGTAATAAATTCAGCACCTACTGCACCAGTAGCACCTAGAATAGCAACATTAGGTTTTTTCATTGATACATCTCCTTGCACAAAAATTATAAATAATGTTCTAAACCGTATGTTAAGCCAGTTTTAGAACTAATTTTTTTACATGCTAATACTACGCCTGGCATAAAAGATAAACGGCTTAAGCTATCATGACGTATGGTTAATGTTTCATCATAACCACCAAATAATACTTCTTGATGAGCCACATAACCTGGAAGGCGTACACTATGAATTGTTACATCGTCAACCTTAGCACCACGAGCACCTGGTAAGCTTTCACGAGTTAAATCCTCATCAGCAGTTACCTTAGCAGCTTGTTTAGCATCGTTAATCAATTTAGCTGTTAAAATAGCTGTGCCAGAAGGCGCATCGTATTTGTGATTATGATGTAATTCTATAATTTCTACATTAGGGAAATATGGAGCGAGCTCTGCAGACACTTTCATCATCATTACCGCCCCAAGAGAAAAGTTTGGCGCCACTAAGCAATTCGCTTGATTGGAACGACCTATTGTATCAAGTTCATCACGTTGTTCTGCGGTCAATCCTGTAGTACCGATGACTACATGAATACCAGCAGATAACATTTTCTTCGCGTTTTCATAAATAACTGCAGGATTAGTGAAATCTACAATCACAGCAGGTTTATTTGTATCTAATACCTCATCGATGGAGGCATTTATCTTGATACCTAATTGTTCGATTCCTGCTACAGAGCCTACATCTTCCCCTGCCTTAGTCGGATCAATACCACCAACTAATGTTAAATCAGGATCGTTATGTACTGCTTTGACCACTTCACGACCCATTTTGCCGCCAGCGCCATTTACCATTACTCGAATCATATATACCTCCAAAAAAGCCAGTGGATGCATCCACTGGCCTTATAGATTATATAGCTATATATACTCTTATGAAAAGCTCAATGATAGCACTCCACCAATACAAGATTGATGACAGTTGTCTATCTATTAAATAGACAACCAGAACGATGAGTCGCAATCATCGAACTTCGGCAAGCATCCCTTTTATCATGGATCAATGCATGCCTACTCCTCATGATTACTCTTAATACTCGCACCTCTATCAACATATTCATTTAATACTATTAGTATAAGTAATTATGCGATTTTAGTCAATTAAAATGGTCAATAAGTTCTTTCGCCGCCGCAAGTGCTGTAGCAGACATTCCCTTACCAGACATCATAGACGCGATTTGTGTTACTCGTTCGTCCTCATTTAAGACTACTAATGTAGAGATTGTACGATCATCTTGCTCGATTTTAGATAGATGATAGTGTTGTTTCGCAATACTTGCAGTTTGAGGCAAATGAGTAATACAAAATACTTGATTTGTTCTAGATAAATTAAGTATTTTTTCTGCCACCTTAAGTGCTATATCACCACTGATACCAACGTCAATTTCGTCAAATACCATCGTTTTAAAAGCGTCACTACGGAATACTGATTTAAAGGCTAATGCAATGCGAGCTAACTCACCGCCAGATGCTACTTTATGTAGAGGTAATAACTGTTCCCCTTTATTCGCAGAGAATAGCATTTCAATAGACTTTGCACCTAATGAGGATAACTCAGTCCCCTCTTCAATATGAAATTGAATATCCCCTTTGGGCATCCCTAGATCCACTAATTCTTGATGTAAGGCCGTAGCAATATCTTTTGCATTTTTTTGACGTACCTCGTGTAAAACTGTTAACGCTTCTTCTGCTACCTTTTTTGCTTCTTCAAGACGAGTTTCTAATTCATCTTGAGCAAATACAAGGTCTTCTAGTTCTTCTAAACGAGATTGCGCCTTTTCTTCGTATGCTAGAATATCTTCTACGGTTTCACCATATTTTTTCTTTAAGCTATAAATTGTGGTATCTCTGTCTTGGCAATATTTATAACGCTCTTCATCGTAGCTGATAGTATCCCTGTAACGATCTAAAGATTGTGCAGCTTCTTCTAGTTGGAAATAAGCAGAGTCCACCATTTCTGAGACTTCTTTTAACTCGCTGTCATATTTTACTAGATCATTAACCTCTACCTTAATCGAGTTAATCGTATCAAGTAATGGTTGACGTCCATTATAAAAGGCATCATAACAAGAACCTAATACCTTATCAATATGTTCAAAACTATCTAGACGCTTAAGTTCTTCCGCAATAGAAATATCCTCACCAATGCTTAACCCAGCATCTTCGATTTCGTCGATTTGATATCTTAACATATCGAGCTCTCGAGCGCGCTCAGACATATTTTCTTGTAAATGATCTACATCTTGTTTTGCTTGCTTATAAATTTTATACGCATCAGTATAAGCTTTATAGGCTTCCTTTCCTTCTTTATTAAAAGTATCTAAATATTCATGGTGTGTATCAGCGTCTAGTAAACGTTGGTTGCTATATTGTCCGTGAATATCTGCTAAGTATTGACCAATCTCCTTTAAAGCTTTTAAAGGTATTGGTTGATCATTAGCCAATATACTAGATTTGCCATTACGGTTAAAGGATCTAGATAGAATTAACTGGCCTTCTTCTATCATGATATTTTTAGACTCTAATAGCTCTTGAATACTTTGGTGATTAGCAATATCAAATATTCCATCAATAACAAAACTATCTTTACCGTGACGAATAAACTCGCTACTTGCGCGTTCTCCTAATAGGATACTAAAGGCATCCATAAGAATGGATTTCCCTGCCCCAGTTTCGCCGGTAAAGATAGTAATGCCATCATTAAATGAAATATTCATTTGCTCAATCAACGCAAAGTTGCGAATGCTCATTTGCGTTAACATATTATTAGTCCTTCATTAAATCTTGAATTTTCGCTAAAATTGCTGGAACTTCAGCTTCGGATTTTGCAATTAACAAAATAGTATCGTCCCCTGCTAATGTACCAATAATTTCAGTCCATTTTGCATGGTCGATAGAAAATGCTACAGATTGAGCAGAACCAGGGATTGTATGTAATACAACTTGGTTTAAACTGTGATCAACCTTAATCAAAGAATCTTGGAATAGTCGGTTAATACGACTACGAGATAAAACTACATTTTCCTCTGGAGATAATGCATAACGATAATGTCCATCGCCTGTAGGAATTTTGATTAACATTAATTCCTTAATATCACGAGAAACTGTAGCTTGTGTAACTTCAATACCTTCTTCTAGTAAAGCCGCAGCTAATTCCTCTTGTGTTTCAATCGCCTTGGACTGCACGATCTCTTTAATTTTGTTATAGCGATAGCGTTTCATTTTGAACTCCCTTTTTTAAACCTTGCACATAAAAGAGAATAGTATCTTTCTGATAATATTATACCATATATTCATAATTAATATATGGTATAAATCGCATATATTATACGTCTTATGCATATTATATTAATATTTAAAATATTGTTAATATTCTATATATTGATAACGTGCAAATTCATAGCTCATAAGGTTCATCTATTTATAGGGAATTAATAATTTAAAAATAGAAAAATATACATGTATAATTAAAATCCCCTATAAAGGGGGTTTTACTAACTGAGTATGAGTTTTATTCATAATGAATAAAGATATATTTCGTTTTATCGTTTTTGCAATATAAATAACTCAGGTGGATTATGTATTTGGTTCATCGGATGCCAATGGCATACATTATATATTTTCTGATCTAAATCTGATAAATACGATTTAAGAGACTGCATTTCTTCAAATCCCTCTGTTGTTCCAGGGTAAGCAACTATTGTAATAACTCCAGACTTGGAAAGTTTGTGTAAACCTTCATTTATGGCATCAATGGTTTGGTGAGGTTTTGTTACAACTTGGTGATCTCCTCCAGGTAAATATCCAAGGTTAAAAATCATTAAATCAATAACTTCATCTTTTAATTGATGAGCTACTGCCAAATCATGAGAGTCATGAATAAACGTTAAACTTACTTCTGGTGCAATATCATTTGATTGTAAAAGCTCTTTGCTAGTTTTAATAGCTTTCATTTGAATATCAATTCCATATAGATGGCATGCTTTTTGTGCCCGTTTAGAAAGGTATAAAAGATCATGGCCATTACCACAAGTAGCATCTACTACCACTTTGGCATTTTCCATACATCGATCCCAGATTAAATGTTGGAATTGAACAGCATTGTTAATGTTAATCACAAAACCACCCCACTTGAGATTTGGTTATAACAATTCATCTCGACGAGATGCTAACTTTTTAAATAGTGTACCAAAGAAACATTGATCCTTGAATCGTACAAATAAACAATATACAGGGTTAGAGCTTATATGTAAGGTTTCTTTATTTGTAAAAGTATAGTCAAATGTACCATCAATACAAATATGTAATTGTGGTTCTCTTTCCGGCATTGTAATTTGAATCGTATCATGTTCCTCTAAAACAAGGCTTACACCTTGAATTAAGTGTGGCGCTACTGGGGTGACAATGATGGACCGATTATCTGGTTTCATGATTGGACCACCAGCCGATAGATTATAGCCGGTAGAACCTGTAGCAGAGGAAATAATTAAACCATCCGATGGATACATTTGCGTGTGTTGATTATTAATAGACATATTAATTCGCGCCATTTTAGCAGGCTCAGCACGAGTGATAACAATTTCGTTAATGATAGGAACTAGTTCTTCCTCTTTACCCTTATGACGTTCTATATAAGCATATAAATGTCCACGCTTTTCAATATTATAATCACCATTAGCAATACGTTTAATATGACTTTGCATTTGATGAATTTCAATTTGATTTAAAAAACCTAGTTCGCCAAGATTAATACCACAAACAGGTACATTATATGGATAAATTTGTCTTGCAAGATGGATGATGGTACCATCACCACCAAAACTAAAGGCAATATCTATTTGTTTGAAGATTTCTGGACGACTTAAAATATGAGTTTCAGGAATCTTAAGTACTCGTGCAGGTGCATCTGATTCGAGATCATCTGGCAAAAATACTTCGATACCTTCATCTTTACAAATATGTGCAGCCATTTTTAGAACTGCCATAATATTGCTTTTCCCCATATTGGGGAAGAATCCGATACGCATAGTAATCTCCTATAATGAATGAGCTTCTGCAACCACTGTATCAATCAAAATATCATCAATGGTTAAGGCCCCTTCTTCGTACTTTTTAAAATAACCTAAAAACTCTATATTACCTTCCATACCTTTAATTGGTGAGAAAGTTAAGCCATGTGTATACAATCCACAATCATACGCAACGTGTAGAATACGATGTAAAACCTCTTTATGGATTTCACTATCTCGCACTATACCGCCCTTACCAACATTTTCTTTACCAGCCTCAAATTGTGGTTTTATTAAGGCCACCAGTGAGCCCGTATCTTTTAATAAATTAGTAGCTACTGGTAAAACTTTGTCTAAAGAAATAAATGCTACATCAATAGAAATAAAATCAACAAGTTCACCTATTTGTTCAGCAGTAACAGTACGGATATTTTGTTTCTCCATATTGATTACACGTGAATCTTGGCGTAATTTCCAAGCTAATTGATTATATCCTACATCGATGGCAAAAACCTTAGACGCACCGTTTTGTAATGCGCAATCTGTAAAACCACCTGTACTAGCTCCTATATCAATCATCACAGTCCCATGTAAATCGATAGGGTAAGTTTGAATAGCCTTTTCTAATTTAAGTCCTCCACGGCTTACATAAGGTAAAGTATTGCCTTTAACAATAATATTAGCATCCGCAGGAACCTTGGTGCCTGCTTTATCTATGCGCGTAGTATCCATAAATATAAGGCCCGCCATAATAGCTGCTTTTGCTTTTTCTCTACTTTCAAAAAGGCCTCGATTAACGAGGAGTATATCTAATCGTTCTTTATTGTTCATATTACACCATGATAAATACAATAAAACTGAATAAAGGCCACAAGAATACCAAGAATTAAACCACCAAATACTTCGATAGGTGTATGTCCCAACAACTCTTTTAATGCTTCTTTACGTGTAATGACAACAGGTATATTCTTTTTGGTAAAATAATCTACAATTTGATTAAGTATTTGAGCTTGTCGTCCTGCCTCTAATCGTACACCAGACGCATCATACATAACAACAATTGAAAATACTAAGGATAATATAAATAGATCCGTTACACCATTTTTAAGGTAAATCGCTGTTGTTGTAGCAATTACAAATGATGTATGTGAACTTGGAAAACCACCAGATCCAACAAGGCGCTCTGGTCGGAATTTACCATGTCTTAAGAGTTGCCATACAAATTTGATAGCTTGAGCCGTAAACCAGCCCCAAAATGCAGCTTGTGCGATATAATTATGTGCTATTTGTGGTAATATATCAATCATTGTTTATACCTTCTACAGGTAATACCCATTAATTCGTACGTTCTAAAAGATAATCAATTAATGCTGATAGTATAGTTGTATCATAAGAAACCAAGTTTAACGCATCATGAGCTTGGCTACCTACTAAGTAGGCTTGATGTTTTGCTTGATCTAAACCTAGTAAAGATACATAGGTAGATTTATGTTGGCGAATATCACTACCGGGTGTTTTCCCTAATTCTTCAATAGTACCGGTTACATCTAAAATATCATCAGTAATTTGGAATAATAATCCCAGGCAATTAGAATATTCCATAAGGAATGTTCGCGTGGTATTATTAGCACATCCAAGAATAAGACCTAATTCTACAGAAGCGTTAAATAGTGCACCTGTTTTACCAGTATGTAAAACCTTTAATTCTTCTAAAGGAATATGTTTATCTTCACTGAGCAAATCAAAGGCTTGTCCCCCAACCATACCTTCTGGACCAGCCGCAGTAGCAACACATTGTATAGCATCTAGTTTTTGCTGTGCACTAGCAACTGTATTTGAAGTCATCAATTGAAAGGCATATGTTAATAACCCATCACCGGCTAAAATAGCAAGTCCCTCACCGTATACTTTGTGATTGGTCAAATTACCTCTGCGATAATCATCATTATCCATAGCTGGTAAATCATCATGAACTAATGAATACGTATGGATACACTCCATAGCACATAGAAATTCCTTATAATCAGCTGGCTCTTTATGAAGCATTTCTAACACAGCCTTAGTTAAAATAGGTCGTATTCGTTTGCCACCTTGCATTAAACTATAATTCATAGATTCATAAAGTTGTTCAAATTCTTGATTTGGGCTATTAAGTACTTCGCCTAACCATTGTTCAATATTTTGTTTGCTAGATGCTAAATAATCTTTGAACATAGAATCTCCTTATTCGCTGATGCGGACTTCTTCGATAATTTGTTGTACTTCATTTTCAACAGAATCGAGCATTTCAGCACATTCTTTTACCAAAGTTAAGCCCTTTTTATATTGTGATAAAAGCTCAGAAATGGTCATATCCCCATCATCTAATTGCTTAACAATATCTTCTAAGGCCTTATATTTTTTCTCATAACTTTTTAGTGATGCGGCCATCCTTGTGCGCCTCCTTTACCGTAGCAGTAATATAACCATCAGCTAGTGTAACTCGTATATCGTCATTTGGTTGTAATTGGGCAACCGAAGTAATAGGTTTGTTATCATGCTCAACCTTTGCAAAACCTTTAATCATCATTTGTAATGGATTTAGTGACTCTAACTGTTGTGCCAATAATGCTAAGCTATGTCTCTCTGCATTACATCGTTCTTTAGTTGCATTAGTTAGAGTTTGAGAAAGCTCTTGTAAGTGTGATTTTTGCTTATGTAAAAATTGCAGAGCTGGAATGCCAAGTTTTCGATTAAAGAGCAATGTTAAATCTGTACGTTTTTGTTGTAGTGTATAGCGTATATATTCGTGTAAATACTCTTCTTTTTCTGTCAACTGATCTTGTAATATAGTAATTGGAAGTACTGCCATTTCTGCAGCATGGCTAGGCGTAGCACCACGTACATCAGCTACATAATCACATAAGGTGTAATCTGTTTCATGACCTACCGCCGAAATAATCGGTGTATGAGCATTATAAATTGCCTCTACAACAGCTCTATCATTGAAACACCACAAGTCCTCCATAGATCCACCACCACGACCAACGATGATGACATCAATATCTGGATCAGCATCTGCCGTAGCAATTCCTTTTGCTATAATTGGGCCTGCGGTACTACCTTGTACAGGAACGGAAAACAATTTAAATTGAACTAGTGGATTGCGTTGTTTACTAACATGTAGAATATCATGTAATACAGCACCAGATTGGGATGTAACAATACCAATGCAACTCGCCATATAGGGTAAACCTACTTTATGGCTATCATCAAAGTACCCCAAAGCAGTTAACTCTCGTTTTAGAGCGTCAAATTCGAGCTGTAACGGACTTTTAGCACCTATTTGCATATCTGATGCAATGAGATTTAAACGGCCCATTTTATTGTAAAAGTTAACAGATGCTTTTACAGTTACTAATAAACCATTTTGAATGGCATTAGCTAGTCCCTTTTGCATGACGGTACTAGACCACATTGTCACATCAATAGCAGATTCCTCATCTTTTAAAGAAAAATACATATGACCACTGCTATGACGTTTTGCATTAATAATGGTACCACTTACATATACATTCTTTAATAGATATTCACGATCTAAGGTACGTTTTATGAGATTGTTTAATTGTGTAATGGTTAATACATTCACGATTATCCTCTAGATTCTTGTAAATAAGCAGCACCAAAAGCATTACCTGTGGCATTATCAACAGAGAATTGTGGTTGCGCCACATGTAATTGGAGATGATTTCGTTTACAATAGGTTTCCATCCGCTTACGAAGTAAACTATTACTCATCACACCACCTACAGCAATGAGTGCACGTACAGGTTTCTCTTTAGTATGATAAGTAATCATTTTTTCTAGAGCATTTCCAATGGAAGTAAAAACAGCTCTAGCTAACTTAGATTTATCTATATCACTCATAGCGTTATTTATACGCCGCATAGCAGCACTACAAGGACCGGCAAAGCTAATCCATCCGTCTTTTACAGATGATGGCAATGGTTCATATTCTGTAGTTTGTAATGCTAATGCCTCTAAATGTTTACCTGCAGGAAATGGTAAGCCCAACGCGACACCTATGCGATCAACATATTGTCCCCCTTGTAAATCTCTAGAACCACCAACGATATGAGATTCAAAAATACCGTTTCCTTGATAATGGCAATATAATAGTTCTGTCGTGCCACCTGATAGATGTAATGCCAAAAATGGGTCATTAGGAATATTTTTTAAATCCCTCAAAGCAGCTAATATATGATTCTCTTGATGTGCAAAAATATGTAAAGGCACATTCATAAGATGACTCAAGGTTTGCCCCTGTCCTAACCCGACCATAAAGGCAGGCATATAAGAGCGTTCTTCACGGCGCGGAAAGCCACTAACACCTATGCCGCTAATTGGTACCTGAGGCAACTCTGACATTAACTTAGGCAACGCCTTTGTATGCTGAAAGACCATATTTGATTGTTGTAGTCCTCGCTCACCTGGTTTTACCTCTAAGATTTTACGTGCTTCCCCTACTATGTGAAAGTCGCTATCTACAATGGCACAACTTGTGGTGTAACAACTCGTATCAATGCCTAAGTAATATCGTTTCATTATTTACTCTTATTATATGCGTCTAAGATTGCATTAATTAATTTATAAGATGCATCAGAGCCAAACTCTTTAGCTAATTGAATGGCTTCATTAATAGCAATAGATGGCTCTAAAGGTTCCACTTTATTGTTCATTTCCCAAACTGCAATACGTAAGATAGAACGATCCACCTTATCTAAATTTGCTACTTTACGAGATTTACAGAATGGCTGTAATGTAGCATCAATTGCTTCAACATTTGATAGTACACCCTCTATAATACTATTTGCATATGCCTTATCCATTGCTTTATGAATGTTTCCTTCGGGAAATTGAACATCATTTTGATCAGTATGAAATTCATTGGCATATAACATTTGGAATGCGTATTGACGAGCCTCTCGCCGATTTCGCTTAGTTACCATGTAAAACTGGCTCCTTTTCTTTTACAATACCTTCAATATGCACATCAACCTTAATATGATCAAGATCTAGCATATTTTTTAAGGTTTGTTTGATTTCTAATTGCAATTGTTTCGATAATTCAATGAGATTATATCCATACAATGCTTTAATATAAATATTAATTTCAATAAAACCTTTACGATGCTTTACATTGATACCAGGTAAGCTACGCTGACCAAAAGCATGGGTAATACCCTCTACCAACTCATCGTAAAAGCGTGGGCTTAAAGAATGAATACCAGGAATGGTTCCTAAAGTTTTTGTTGCTACATCAATGATGACAGAATCTGCAATATCAATGGTATCCGTGTCTAAACCATAATTTAATTGATTATCTGAACTCATAGAGATACCTCCTATGGCTGTTGAGGTGTTACTAAATCATCAAAAATAATGTCTTGTACAACTACATCAATAGTTTGAACCTCAATTTCTGTATAAGAGACTAAAGCAGTTTTAATGCGCTCTTGTAGACGTAAAACAACATCAGGAATACGATATCCATACTGAATGCACACATATAGTGTAACTGATATTGCTCCTTCATCGTTAAAGGATATCTTAACACCTTCATGATCGGATTTACGTCTAAAAAAAGTGTTAACGCCATCATTAAAGGTGGAACTCATATGATGAATTCCCTTTGTGTCAAGCGCTGTCATTGTTACAATTGTAGCATATACATCATCATTAATCTTAATCTTACCCGACTCTAGTTCAGTATTTTTCTTGGTCATACTGGCCTCTTTCAAAAAAAGCACCTGTCCCTATATATAATTACATAGACGACAAGTGCTTACAGTGCAAATGTTACGATATATGGGGAATAAGATTCCTTGAAAAGATCTTGCCCCAATACATATCAATGAGTATTAGGCACGTTCGATGTATTGTCCTGTACGAGTATCAATACGAAGTACATCATCTACTTCAATGAAGAGAGGTACTTTTACAGTGTAGCCTGTTTCTAATACGGCTGGTTTATTACCACCAGTTGCAGTATCGCCACGGATACCAGGATCTGTTTCAACTACGCGAAGTTCAACAGCTACAGGTAAATCAATACCGATTACGATACCTTGGAAGAACATGATGGATACTTCCATATTTTCAAGAAGGAAGTTTTTAGCATCACCTAATTGTTCAAGGGTAAGTTCAACTTGATCATAAGTTTCGTTATCCATGAATGTATAAGAGCCATCAGATTCATATAAGTATTGCATACGACGACGATCAACATGTGCTTTAGGCACTTTTTCACCTGCATTAAATGTACGCTCAACTACAGAACCAGTTTGCAAGTTTTTCATTTTAGTACGTACGAATGCAGCACCTTTACCTGGTTTAACGTGTTGGAAATCAACTACTTGCCATACATTACCGTCAATTTCAACGGTTACACCTGGACGAAAATCATTACTGGAAATCATCTAACTCTTCTCCTTCTAAATACCTATTTCAATTAACTCTTTTGGACTATGTGTCAACACCTCATAGCCGTCAGATTTGACGATGACACTATCCTCTATTCTCAATCCGATAGTACCTGTTATATAAATGCCAGGTTCTACCGTAATGATCATATTTTCTGTAAATACCGTATCGGATTTAGTATTGGCTACTGGTTCTTCGTGAATCTCAAGACCTACGCCATGTCCAGTACCATGATTAAATTCCTTGGTATATCCATGTTCTTTAATATAATCACGACAAACTGCATCAAGTTCTTTACCAGTAATACCAGCCCGAACTGCAGCTACGCCACGTTTTTGTGCTTCTAAAACTATACCATACAGCTTCTTTTGTAATTCAGAGGCAGGCCCCATTACAATAGTTCTAGTCATATCAGAATGATAACCCTTATATACTGCACCAAAGTCAAAGGTAACAAAATCACCTGCTTCAATGACCTTATCACTGGCTACACCATGAGGCATACTAGAACGATTACCAGAAGCAACAATGGTTGCAAAGGAAGGTTCCTCTGATCCACGTTTTAACATTTCTGATTCTAATATAATGCGCGCTTCGTTTTCTGTCATCTCTACCTTTAGTTGTGGTAGCAAGGCAGCAAAAGCATCATCACCAATTTTAGCGGCTTTACGCAATAAGTCTAATTCGTCTTCACGCTTAACCGCACGTAGTTTTGCAAAATTGATAGATGTAAAATTAAAGCGTTCATCTAATGTATCACATAAAGTTTCATACGTATCCACAGGCATTTGTTTGCCTTCTATACCGAATAAACCTTCGTGAATATGATGTTCATTGAATATATCTACAAGAGTATCCATAACAGTTGTTTCATATTGAATAACTGTGTACCCTTCACATTGTTTTGTTGCTTGTTCAGTATATCTGAAATCAGTAATCATAAAGGCTTTATCTTGAGTAATGATAGCAAAGCCTGTAGTACCAGTAAAGCCTGCAAAATAATGTAGATTTATAGGGCTTATTAAAATGACGCCTGTTAATTCTTGCTCTTTAATATACTGTTGTAGCAGATTTAATCCATTCATAATCTTGCTCCTAGTCTATAAAGTACAATTAATCTTACCATAAAATACCTATATTGAATAGAATTTTATGCTATTTTTTAAAGCCCTCTATCTGTTCAACGGTCAATTCCATTGCAGAACCAACCTCTTCAATGCCACTTAAATCAATATGACCAATCGTAAGACGTTTCAAATATGTTACAGTACCACCTGCAGCACCAATCATGCGCTTAACTTGATGATACTTACCTTCTTCAATTGTTACATGTACTGAATGTAACGATACAAATTCAATTTCTGCCGGTTTACATTGCGTACCATCTCCAAGAAGAATTCCCTCTTTAATACGTTGTATACCTTCATCAGATAGCGTTCCTTCAAATTCTACGTAATAAACCTTAGGCACATGTTTATTACCATTGATGATAGAATGTCCCCACACACCATCATTAGTTAATAGTAAAAGTCCTTCTGTATCCTTATCTAATCTGCCTACTGGAACTACTCCCATTTTTATGAATTCTGGAGGGAGTAAATCCATAACAACAGGGTGACTAGAATCTTCTACGGCGGTAACATAGCCCTTTGGCTTATGAAATTTTACATAATATAGTTGAGTAGTACTAACAATCTTACCATCAACAGCAACTATATCAACATCAATATCAATATGAGTATCTTTTTTCGTTGTTATACTACCATTGATGGTAACCCTTCTATCTTTTATGATTTGATGGACTTCTTTTCGACTACCATAAGCTTTATTGGCTAATAATTTATCTAGTCGCATTATGCATGACCTTGTAATACATCTACGTGTGCTGTATCATTGAGCAAGTTTAAAATATTATGATCAAATTCTCCCATGCCATTATAGAATATACGATTTATTGCTGTATTACCTTGACTAAAATTCCAACAATGACTAATGGAAATATCTAATAATTTACACAATAATGTTCGTATAGTTCCACCATGACAAGCAATGAGAAGTGTTTCCTCCTCATTATTAACATTGATGAATTCCTCTAGACCTGCCCATGCACGGTCTTGTAAATTCTTAAAGCTTTCACCATTAGGAACCTTAACTAGATGTGGTCGCAAATACATTTCATCTATCAAACCAGGCCAACGATCTTCGATATCTGAAAATAACATAGCTTCCCAATCACCAAAATTAAGTTCTCGTAAGCGTTTATCTACCGTAATAGGAGTAGTACGTTCACCGCGAATGACTTCAGCTGTAACTAAAGCACGACTCAAATCACTAGATAATATGCGATCAAATTTAACATCTTTAAGAGCCTGACCACATGCCTTTGCTTGATTTAAACCATTTTCATTAAGTGGAACATCTGTGATGCCTTGGTATTTTCCCATTTTGTTCCAATCAGTTTCACCATGGCGCACAATATACAATGTTTTCATAGTCTTCCTATACTTTCAAAATATCTGTTAATTTTTCTACTAACTTAACATTAGTATCATGATCTTTTATTGCAACGCGAACCCATTGATTATTTAATCCCATATAAGAATCACAGTTGCGAACAATCATATTATATTTTTTAAGCGCTTCATTAATCGACTCTGCTGTTATTCCTTCTTGTTCAATGTGGAACAATATAAAATTAGCTGAAGGCGGATATACAGTAATACCATTTATAGTATCTAATGAGTTATACATAAAAAGTTGCTCTTCATGTAATACTTGTTTTGTTCGTTTCACATACTCTACATCATTCAAAGCCGCCTCTGTATAGGATTGAGCTAATGTGTTAACAGACCAAGTTGGAATAAAACTATTTAGTTGCTCAATGATAAGAGGATTGCTGAAAGCAGCACCAATTCGTAGCCCTGGCACGGCATAGAATTTTGTAAAAGAATGAACCACGATAATATTATCAAACTCGTTAACTAGGGAGCGCATGGAGTATTCATTATCTTGTAATGTGTCGTTACCAACAAAATCGATAAAGGACTCATCTATAACAAGTAAACTATTAGCATCTTTCAGCATGCTTGCAATAGTACGAATATGGTTCTTATCAAGTAACGTACCATCTGGATTATTGGGATTACCTAGAAATACAATAATACGACCATCTTGCCCTTTTAACTCGGCTGCAAAAGTTTCTAATGCTAAATAAGGAACCTCAAAATAAGGTTTTCCATGTTCATCTTCCCGTGGTCTATAATAAATATCGCGTACTGGAATTCTACTTGCTTCTAAAGCAGCTTTATATTCAGAAAAACCTGGTGCGGGAACAAAAGCGCCCGTATAGCCAGGTAACCGACAAATTGCATATAATAGCTCTGCCGCTCCATTGCCAACTACAATTTGATTTTTATTCATACCATAGATATCAGCAATGGCATTTAATATATCATCATTTGTAGCATCCGGATAATGTGATATATATCGCAATTGAGGTTCTAATGCAGATAAGCCACGTTGGCTAGGGCCTAGTGGATTGATATTAGCACTAAAGTCAATAACCTCATATGGTTCAATTCGTTGTTCATGGGCAAACTGAAAGATATTGCCCCCATGTATTTTAGACATACTATTCTCTTTCTATGAAATACTTTATCGTTTGATATAAGTTAATCCTTCATTCGTAGTTTCAACCGTATCTACATAGGATAATTGTGGCAACTTACGCAAAATCTCATTCTTACAATCATTAATACGACCATAATCAACGGGGAATAATAGTCCCATAATGGTTCCGCTATGAGCGATGATTGTTCCTACACTATTATAAGAATTACCTACATCGTGAAAGTCATATAAATTAGGTTTATATAAAATACGCTGATTGCCAAAGGCACTCAATGTAGCAGCTTGGCCAATAAGCTTTATATCATGCGTTGTAAGCCCCTGTTTAAACAAATCAAAGGATTCTTGTATAATAGATTCTTTTTCTAAAATTTTATTTTGTAAATCTGCTTGTTTATTAAAGCTAACTGTATCAATGCTACCGCCTTCGTCAAAAACGAGGATTTTTAAAGGTGGGCACATACCTAATGGCTTAGAGATAGTCCCTTTAATATAATCAAACTGAGTTACACCTTGATAAAAAGAGGCATCTGTAGGCTCTACAGATAGACAAATTTGCTCAAGTTCTTTTAATGATAAATCATAGTCCATGGCCAAAGCTGTAGCCATAGCTGTTACAGAAATATCTGCCGAACTTGAAGCCATGCCTTTTCCTTGTAGAATATCAGATCTTACATACACAGGCGGGCAAATTTGATTTTTATTTTTTTGTTGGACCAACTCTTGTACTAATTTACGAGCTTGTGCAGACTTTGGTTGAAGTGCACAAAATTCTTTAGAAAAAGGTTGTATTACATTACTCAATGCATAGGAGTATCGATTAATTGGACATGTCACTAAAAATGACTGACCATCAATAGAACCTTGTAGAAATTCCCCACATGTACCTGGGGCTCTTACATAATAGGTCACATTAAACTCCTTTCACATCAAATAAAGTATACGTTCTAAAAATATTAAAACTTTGAAAATCAAAAATTTAGAGTTAGAACATAGTTGGATTATTAACTACCGTAGCTGATAGTATAGATACAATTATGCTATATACCAATATCAATAATACTTCAGTTACTTCCACAACAAATCCATATGTATCACCAGTAGTGCCACCTAACGCTTTTACAATATAGCGGTTTAATAATCGGTTAATAATATACGTAATAATCATGCTAACAATATTGATTTGGAAAATACCTATAGTAGCATATACTAACACACCTAATCCTACTAAATACCCTACATCAGGTGCTGAAAAAATTGCATAAGCACCATATAAAAGTGTATATAATACTAAACCGATTAATAGTAATAGAATAGGCATAAAGAACGTAGATATGGTGTTATAAGTAATAACATGTTTAGGTGCTAAATTAGCAAATGCTGCCCCCATCCCCTGTTCTCTAGCATATGGATAGGATCGAATACTAAAAACCATAGACCAACGGCTCATTAAAGGCATCATAATGAGTGCCATAGGTATAAATTCAGCCGATGGAATCGAAGCTAATAATTGCCATTTCAAAAGTGTAACAAATACAAAAGCAACAACTCCAAAGGAGCCTATACGACTATCTTTCATGATTTCTAGTTTACGTTCTCTTTCACGGCCGGAAAACAAACCATCGCTTGTATCCATCAAACCATCAGCATGAAGGCCACCAGTTATTAAAAACTCAGCCACAACGATAATTAACATCAATGGCATAATCGGAATAAATGGCGATAATACGCCATATAATATAGCTAATATGAGACCAATAATAAGGCCCACATAAGGAAAGGCTACAACAGATTTACCAAAGTCCTCTACAGACCATTCAGTTTGATTTACAATTTTTAAACGCGTTAAAAATTGTAGTGCTATAAAAAAAGGTGTCATTATACATTCATCCCATAGGTAATGACTGTACTAATGATAACCATTAGTATAGTCGTAACATACATCATATAAATTGTTCGAGTAATATGGTTACGGTTTAGCTTTTCAATAGGATCGCCCATATATTCACGGAAGGTCATTTTTTTGAAATACTGATTGTAACCACCTAAACGGATATGTAAGGCCCCTGCCACAGGTGCTTCTGCATACCCCCCATTAGGACTAGGATGTTTTTTTGCATCACGTAAACCGATTTCTATTGCCTTTTTAGCATCAAAGCGTAAAAAGAATGCAGAAATTACAAATAATACAAAGGTAATTCGGGCAGGAATCCAATTTAATATGTCATCAAAGCGTGCAGCTACGCGACCAAAGTACAAGTACTTTTGATTCTTATAGCCTAACATAGAATCCATAGTATTAGCAGTTCTATAAAGAATAGCCCCCATAGGGCCACCGATAATAAAAAAGAAAAAAGGTGCAATAATACCATCTACCGTATTTTCCGCAATCGTTTCTACTGTAGCCCGAGTGATTTCGCTTTCATCTAATTCTTCCGTATCTCGTCCCACAATCCATGATAAACGTTTGCGAGCATCTACAATATTACCTTGTTTTATTAACTGACTAATGGTAAAACCTGCGCCAGCCAATGAACGTGGAGAAATGGCAATGTAGAGGATCACTACTTCGAAAGCATAGTATACCCATTCGTCTACTACTCCACCTAGCCATAACAATAAAGATACTATGATATATACCGATATAAGAATTAAACCTACTGCAATACCACCGTACCACAATTTCTTCGTATCATTATCAGTGTCTTTATAAAGAACGGCTTCAAAAAAAGATATTATACGTCCAATAATGGCCACTGGATGATATTTACTATTGGGATCTCCAATAATTAAATCCAATAAAAATGCTAAAACTGGTATGCACACAAAGTTATACTTTGAAAACCAGTGAAAAATTGCTAAATGTTCCATATATCTCCTCTACTATCCCAAGGTAGACATAATATAATCCATATCTAGATGTTCCTCCACAATATCAGCTAAGCGATTATATGCCGCATTTTTATGGTCAAAATAATGGAATACTACATCTAATGGTTGTAATCCCTTGCGTTCACGTAATTGATTGATAATAAAACGTCTAAACTCGTCATTATCAAATACACCGTGAATATATGTACCCATTACTTGATGATTACCATCAATAAAACCATCAATAACATTGACAGCCTCTTCACTGCGACTTGTAATTGTAAAGCAACGAGACACCGAATCTGCTAGTGGCGTAGTATCCCCCATATGAATTTCATAGCCTACTAATTTTTCACCCCTGAAAGTACCATTTAAAAACTGTAAATTAGATACATTGAATTGTACTTGATGGGTAGTTTTTTGAGCCTTCATAGTCGTGGAGGATTCAACAAGGCCAAGTCCTTCAATTTCCTCGATATCACCTTCCATATGATGCGGATCATAAATAGTTTTACCTAACATTTGGTTACCGCCACAAACACCGATAACAGGTGTACCTTGAGCAGCCAATTTTTTGATTTCATCAGCAAAGCCTGTATCACGTAAATATGTTAAGTCAGCCAATGTATTTTTAGAACCAGGTAATATAATTAAATCTGGCGTACCGATAACATCTCCAGGGCCTACAAAACGGACAGATACATCTGGCTCATAATTAAGTGCATCAAAGTCTGTAAAATTAGAGATTTTAGGTGTTTGCATAACTACGACCTGAATATCTTTAGTACCACTATTGCGTTTGTTCTCTAATGCAACAGAATCTTCTTCATCAATATCGAGGTTCTCAATGGCAGGAATAACACCTACCACTTTTTTACCTGTTTTTTCTTCAATAAATGTAAGAGCTGGTTCTAATAGTTTGATATCACCACGGAATTTATTGATAACGATACCTTTAATAAGATCGCGTTCTTCTGGTTCTAATAATTCTAAGGTACCAACAATGGACGCAATAGCACCACCTCGGTCAATATCTGCAATGAGAAAAACTGGAGCTTGAGTCATCTTGGCAATACGCATATTTACAATATCATTTGCTTTTAAGTTAACTTCTGCAGGACTACCGGCACCTTCGATAACCATCATATCAAAATTTGAGTCTAAGAAATCAATAGATTCTTTAACCTTATCTAAAGCGGTTAGTGAATATTTTGTATGATATTCTTTGGCACTATATACGCCAACAGGTTTCCCCATCAATACAACTTGAGACGATTGATTTCCTGTAGGTTTTAATAACACAGGATTCATTTGAACAATTGGATCAATACCAGCGGCTTCGGCTTGAGCGACTTGAGCACGGCCAATTTCATCGCCCCATTTTGTCACATAAGAATTGAGGGCCATATTTTGTGCTTTAAAAGGAACGGTCTTAAAACCTTTTCTATAAAAAATACGGCATAATGCAGTACAAAGAATACTTTTACCTACATTAGAACTCGTTCCTTGAAACATGATTTTCTTAGCCATTTATATGAACCTCCTGTGATTTCAATTCAATGGTAACACCACTAATTGTTAAATAGAGTTTATCTGCAACAGAAGCTACTGCTCGATTCACACGACCAGCAATATCTCTAAAATATCTAGCCAGTTTATTATCCGGCACAATACCTAACCCAATTTCATTGGTCACAAATATAACTGTTTTACCTTCACATGATTGTATCGAGTCTAATAAAGTGTCTAATTCTGAAAGTATTGTCTGTTCTAATCTATTAGCATCTTCTTGACCACGAATAGAGCCATAAGCCATCATGTGATTGGTAGTGAACATGGTTAAACAATCTATAAGAATTACATCTGCTGATTGACTGATATTTTCCCATTCATCAGCTAAATGTAAAGGTACTTCAAAATTATTCCATATTTTTCCTCGTCGCTCTTGATGTTTTTTGATGCGATCCACCATTTCCTCATCAAAAGCTTGGCCCGTAGCTACATAAGCTTTTGGCCCCTTTGTAGCCAATGCTAAACGTTCAGCAAATTCACTTTTTCCACTGCGTGCCCCACCGGAACACAATATAATTTGTGATTTCATAATGCACCTATACAAGAATTTATAATTTCAGTATCATTATAAGTATAACAAAGGAGCGATACTATGGAAATTATGAATATGAAACTAAAAATGATGGCTACGCTATGGGATAATACATATCGTGTTGCCATCGATGACGGACAAGGTAAATATATTGGTACTGCACGAGTAGTAGTGAATGTTCCTCTACCACCAGAAGCTTTACCTGAAAACGCACCGCAAGTTGAAGCACAACTATTAGTATTAGTTGAAGACTTTGATTTCGGCGCTGATAAAATTATAAACTTTGAAACAACATTAGCCAATTTATTAAGAGAAAAATTCCGTTATGAAATTCCTCATATCTTCTTTTACTATCCTAGCCCTCAAGATGTTTTAAACCAAACAATTTCACAATAGGTCTATAACGAGCAAAAAGCTATGTAAAATACATAGCTTTTTTTGTTTATTCAGCCCCAAGTTCTTCCTCTACACGACACAAGATAAAGCAAAGGTCGGATAGACGATTTAAGTATTTTAAATTAGATTCGTGAACACTTTCACCAGCGTCTAATACTCGCCATAAAGCGCGTTCCGCACGTCGAGTAATCGTTCTAGCTACATGTAAATAAGCAGAAGATTGTTTTTCACCGGGAATGACAAAACTAGATAAAGGTTCTAACTTTGCATCAAAGCGATCAATAACTTTTTCTAAATGCTTTACATATTGCTCAGTAATTACCGGAGCAGTATTTAAACTTGCAATATCGGCCATTAATGTCCATAAGTTTCGCTCAATATCGTATAATTCAGCAGCAACACGTGGATTTTCAGCATAAGCGCGAGCCAATCCTAAAAAAGCTTGTAATTCATCGATTGTACCATAAGCTTCTACGCGTAAAGATGATTTCTGTACACGTTCTCCCGTGTATAAACCAGTTGTACCAGCATCACCTGTTTTTGTATAAACACTACTTGCCATATGATTACCTCCTATAGATATACATGGATGTAGAAATAAAAGCTAAATAATACCAACCTTGAGATTATTTGTATTCAGGGAACCAAAGATGAATTTCACGAGCAGCAGCTTCTGGAGAATCAGAAGCATGTACTACGTTAGCATCCATTGTTAGGGCATAGTCACCACGAATACTACCAGGGGCAGCATCTACAGGATTTGTTGCTCCGTTTAAAGCACGTACGGATACAATTGCGTTCTCACCAGCTAACACAAAAGCAAGAACTGGGCCTGATGTAATAAAATCAACTAATTCACCAAAGAATGGCTTTTCCTTATGTTCTGCATAGTGTTCTTCCGCTAATTCACGAGGTACTTGTAAAAGTTTTAATGCTTTAATAACAAGGCCTTTACGTTCATAACGGCTAAGGATTTCACCACTTAATTGACGTTTAACTGCATCTGGTTTAATTAAAACTAATGTTTCTTGCATGATACCCTCCAGTAGATACTAATTATAATATTGCCTTTTCTTTATACTTTGGATTCATAGCTTGTTTCTTTAACTTTTGAATACGTTCTTCCGTGCGAGGATGTGTACTAAAAAGATTGCTCAAGCTTTCACCAATTCCCATCATAGGGTTAATAATAAACATATGGGCTGTAGCATTACTTGCATTAGGCAATGCACCATGTTTAGAGTAGTAGTCAATTTTTGCAAGTGCAGAAGCCAGTGCTAATGGGTTGCGACACATATCTCCGCCTCCCTCATCAGCTAAAAACTCACGAGTACGGGAAATACTCATCTGAATAAGACCAGCTGCGATAGGTGCAATAATGATCGTACCAAGAAGCGCCAAAGGGTTAGTGCCTTCTCGATCATCGGAACGCCCAAATATGGCAGTAAATTGAAGTATATTGGCTATCATAGAAATAGCACCAGCCATCATAGCTGCAATTGTACTAATCAATGTATCTCGATTCTTAACATGTGTTAATTCGTGTGCAAGCACACCTTCTAATTCTTCATCAGTTAATAGACGTTGGATACCTTCTGTAACAGCAACTGCTGCATGACTAGGATTTCTACCTGTTGCAAATGCATTCGGTACTTCACTGGGAATGATATAAACCTTTGGCATTGGTAAATTACCATTTTTAGCCAATTGTTCTACCATTGCATATAGTTTTGGATTAGACTGTGCAGTAACAGGTTGAGCATTGTATTGGGCTAAAACGATTTTATCGCTGTACCAATAGGACATAAAATTCATACCCATGGATATGACAAACATCATAATCATACCGCTTCTGCCGCCAATCATATCACCAATAACCACTAAAATGGCTGTTAGCGTCGCTAATAAAAGTGTTGTTTTTATATTGTTCATAGTTTCCTCCAATTATTGTTATGGACTATGCCTAACACTATAATTATACCATAAACTATATAATTAACGCTCCAGTTGTATCAGCTTCTAAGCAATATATTTTATTTTCAATCTCATTTGCTGTGAATACAGCCCCCATAGCCTTTGCTACCTCTTGTACATGAGCTTTATCAACATATGCAATTAGAGTAGAACCCGATCCACTGATAGTAGCACCGTAAGCTCCAGCAACTTTTGCGGCTTCAAAAACTTCATCACAATGAGGAATCAATGTCTTACGATAAGGTACATGCAAGTTGTCATCTAAGGCAACAGATAAATTACTTAATTGATGCGTAATTAAGCTTGTTACAAATAATGAAGCATGACTTACATTTTGTACAGCTTCTTTGAATGGAATATGATTTGGTAGCACAGAACGAGCATACTCAGTAGATACCATGACTTCTGGTACTACAACAGCAAAATGTAGCTCCGGAGGAATAGAAATGACCGTGTTTAGTACCTTATTTTTTAAACCTGTAGCACAACATAAATTTCCGTAAATAGCTGGCGCTACATTATCTGGATGACCTTCCATACGATTTGCTATAACCAGTAACTCTTCTTTTGAAAGTGGATGCTTTACTAATGCGTTCGCCAGTAAAAGTCCCCCTACTATAGCCGTACTACTACTACCTAGTCCACGAGAGGGAGGAATCAAGGTTTCAGAAGTTATATGACCATATCGAATTGGTTCTTGAGCAGTAGCAAAAACTTGATCCATAGCGAAACCAATTAGATTCTTTTTAGGATCTTCAGCGCGTAAAATATCTGCACCAAAACCTTCAAAAGTATATGTATATTCTGTAGCATTTTCATCTGGTGTAAAGCTGAATATATTATAAAGATTTAGTGCTAATCCTAAGCAATCAAAACCTGGGCCACAGTTTGCACTAGTGGCAGGTACTTGTACACGAACAGTATTCATAATTAAGCTTCCATAATACGAATAACACTATTAACAGCCTTAACGGAGCGCAAGCTATTAAAAGAGTCTATAAGATTTAAAATATAAGATCTTGGGCATTTAGATGTAACAATGGCAAGAACTGCAGTTTCTGGATCCATATTTCGTTGAACGATGGATAAAACAGAAATTTTTTGTTCTGCTAATTTTGCAGAGATTTTTGCTAGAACACCTGTTTTATTATCCACTGCTAAACGCAAGTAGTAGCTAGATTGGATTTTACCTGGAGAATAAATATCTTTTTGATCATAATAGAACGGTTTCAAGCGCCCTGTTTCATTATAAGAGACATTCTTTGCCACTTCCATTATGTCAGATACTACAGAACTACCTGTCGGTAAGCTACCTGCACCACGACCATATAGCATGACATCATCGATACCATTGCCCTTAACATAAATTGCATTGTAGGATCCTCGAACAGATGCTAATGGATGTGTCGTAGGAATAAATGCAGGATATACATTTAAAGATAATCCTTGAGCAGTTTCTTTAGCAATACCTAATAATTTAATATTGTAACCAAACTCTTTCCCAAATTTTATATCTTCAGTATCAATACAAGTAATACCTTCTACAGTTACATCTTCAAAGAAAATACGACGGTTAAAGCTAATAGATGCAAGGATTGCCAATTTACGAGCTGCATCAAGGCCTTCTACATCAGCTGTAGGATCTGCCTCTGCATATCCTAAATCTTGTGCTTCTTTTAATACATCTTGGTAGCTTAAACCTTCTTCAGACATTTTAGTCAAAATAAAGTTTGTAGTACCATTCATAATACCAATGATTTCAGTAATACGATTACCGGCTAACGATTCATATAATGTGCGGATTATAGGAATACCACCTAGAACAGATGCTTCAAAACGTAGATCTACCCCATTTTTACTCGCTAAGTCTAATAAGTATGGACCAGCTTCTGCTAATAAGTCTTTATTGGCAGTTACCACATTCTTCTTAGCTTTTAAAGCTCCTTCTACGCAATCCTTAGCAAAGCTTGTACCACCCATCAATTCCACTACCATTTGGATGGAATCGTCTTTTAACACTTCATCAATATCAGTTACATATTTAGCTGTTTCTGGTAATGTAATATGACTATATTTTTCTGGATTTCGTACATAAATTTTTGAAATTTCAACATTGACACCTGTACGATTTTTAATTAATTCAGCATTGTCTTGCAATAAGTTAAAAGTACCTTGTGCAACAGTACCAAAACCTAATAAAGCAATTTTTATAGTGGTCATAATCGTCCTACTCTCTTAATTAGCCTATGCTTGGCCTAAAATTTCTACCTTGATAATACCCTTCATAGAGCGAATATCTAGCAATAAATCTTCTAATGAACCTTGTAAATCCTTGGTTTCAAAAGAAATGCTACTATTCGCAATGCCTTGTAATGGAATATCTTGATTAATCGTTAAAATACTACCGTTACGTTCAGCAATGGCTTTCAAAACGCTTGATAACATACCAGATTCATTTGACATAGAAACATAAATACTAACAATTTTCCCTTGAGCAATTTCAAAAAATGGAAAAACATAATCCTTGTATTTATAATACGCAGATCGACTTAAATCCATTTTTTCAACTGCTTCGTTAATTGTTTTAACCTCACCTAGTTTTAGAATTTCTTTTACTTTTATCGTCTTTTTTATAGCCTCTGGTAAAATATCTTCTTGAACCAGATAAAATTTATCTTTTTTTGGTTTAGACATAGAGCACACTCCCTTATTGTTCTCTTGAAGTTTCTTGGGCAACGAATTGTCGTCCATATAATGTTAATACTGCATACATACCGATGAAGAATGGCATATATTCAGCCACAACACGCCATCCTACAGCGATGATGCCCACTGTTCCATTAGGTACAAAGGCACTAAATAATACTACAAATAGACCTTCTGCAATGCCTGTTCCCCCTGGGGTTGGTGCAAAATACAAAATAAGATTTAATAAAATCATGCGATCTAAAATATCGATAATAGGAATATCTGGTGTGAAAGCATACATTAAAGCGGGTGCAATACAATATAAGCATAATAAACTCAAACCAGATTCAATAAAAACTATTAAAGATTGGACAGGTTGTTTATAAAGTAAACCAAGACCTTGATTTAATGTTTCTAATTTAGAAAGCCAATCTTTAGTGTTATGTGCTTTAAATCGTTGTGCTAGATTATAGACAAATTGACGCATATATTTAGTCTGTAATATATAAGTTCCCACTAAGGCCGCTATAACAGCAAGCACGGCAAAAATCAAAAGCATATCACGAGAGATATATGGAATTTCAATAGCATCTCGTAAGAATACTAATGGCAGCATAATGACCAAAAACATAATGGAAAATACGGTACGTATTAATACAATCGGTGTACCTTTAGATATAGGTACGCCATAACTTCTCAACACCAGTACTTGCGCGACAGCACCCCCGCTAGCTCCAGGTGTCAACATAGCCATAAAATAATTACTAAAAATAACTCGTAGCACTGCTCGTATCGATAACTTGTAACCACCAATTTTTACGAGCCTTTGAAGTCGTAATCCATCAAAATACATACCTGCTACTAAAGCAACTACAGCTAATAATAAGGAAATACTATTAAAAGATGATATGGCTTTCAATGCATCTAAATCAATAGTATAGTAAATGATACCAATTGATACAGCCAACAACAAGAGAAACATAAAGATGCCTCTCTTCATCATTTTACTCATACCAAGTCTCCATAATTAATGAGCTCTATATCATGTTGACTTATATATAATCGCGTATGACTGGAACAGAGTGCTTGCAACTCATCTTCCCAATGATAACCCCAATTATAAAGCTTACTAAGAATACTACTATTACTACCTGGGTGAACCATCAATTCATGGGTACCAGAATGTTTATTTACCGCTTTTAGGATACCCATTAGAGATTTCTGATTTATATGGCCTCCATTTACCATGCCCCAAAAATATTGGGTTGTAGTCATACAATTATTTCGTATGATTGGTCGCGCATTAGCCGCAACCGTTGATAAACCAACTTTACCAAGAAATCGAATTGGGGAATACATATAATTCATAAAACCAGTAGACTCATCGGGTATACGTATAGCATGTATACCAAAGGATTTTGCCTGTTCAATCACAATTGGCAATACCGTTGGTAGAACATGCATATGTTGATGTCCATCAATATGAGTTACCCTTAAGCCGGTATCCATTATTTGAGCTATTTGTCCATGAATCTCTTTACGTAATTCACTATAATTGATTTTGCCAGAGTAAATACGTTTAATAAATTCTACATAGTTCTCTGGAAATACACCTTCTGGTGTGAGAAGTGATGAAACTTCTGATGGATCACATACTGGTTTCACCCCACCTACCAAGGTAATATGAATACCAATGCCCAACTTAGGGTTTTGTTTTGCCATACTTACGGCTTCTGTAAAAGCTTCTCCTCCTGCCATTAAAGAGGTACTGGTAATAATACCTCTACGATGACCATCAATAATACCAGCATTAACTGCACTATGAAGGCCAAAATCGTCTGCATTTACAATTAATTTGGACATAGTTATCTTCCTTTTCATGAAAAAAAGGGAGAACTTTGTTCTCCCACAAAGGATATATGTTATTGTACCAAATACACAACTAAAAAATCAATACAAAAGCCCTCTACTTGTATACTAGTAGAGGACTTTTTATAAGGTCATAAATTTTTATCATATATACTAAGGCATCAATTGTTCTTGTACTTTATACATACATAATGCAGCAGCTACGCTTACATTTAAGGATTCCATATCACCATACATAGGAATCATAATACGATTTGTACATAGATTCATAACCTCTGGTGTTACGCCATTCCCTTCGTTTCCTAATACTAGCATAGTTCGCTTAGCATAACGTACAGTATGATAAGGATTGGAATGTTCTAAAGCAGTTACATAGGTAGTCATATTAGACTCAGTTACCATATCATGTAACAGAGATAAGGTAATATCCTCATATAAAGGTATTTTATGTAAGGCGCTCATAGTACTGCGCACTGTCTTGTCATTAAAAGGGTCCACAGTTCCTTTCATCAAAAATATACCTTTTACACCTGCTGCAACTGCTGTACGAATTATGGTACCTAGATTGCCAGGATCTTGAACTCCATCTAATGTAATATATAAGCCATCATCAATGTGAATGCTTTCCATATCGTATTTTGGTTTTGATACAATAGCAACTACACCTTGTCCATTTACGGTATTATCCACCTTATCAAATATTGGATCTTGTGCAATAAATTTAGGTACAAATTGAACAGTATCTAAGTCTAATAAATCTAATACATGTTTATCTTGCGCTTTAGATTCACGTATAACAATTGTTTTTACTGCCCCCATAGCTGCAATATCTCGAATAGATCGAATACCTTCAACAATGTACTCTCCATATTTTTGGCGATTTTTACGCTGCCCTAATGAGATAATTCGCTTAATGGTCTTATTATCTTTAGATTGGATACATTCCATACTAACTCCCACTGTGTTGATTATTCCAGAGATTATAAAAGGTCCCTTTTAAGTTGATAAGTTCATCAAAAGATCCTATTTCTATTATTTTACCATATTCCATATACACTATTTTATTGGCATCTTTTACTGTTGAAAGGCGATGAGCAATACTTACAATTGTTTTACTACCTCGAATATTTTCAATACTTGCTTGAATTTGCTTCTCCGTATGACTATCAATGTTAGCCGTTGCTTCATCTAACAATAGAATAGGTGTTTTTTTAATCAAGGTACGGCCAAAAGCCAACAATTGCTTTTGCCCATCAGATAGTAAGGAGCCTAAATAACCAACCGGTGTGTCATACCCTTCCGGAAGGTGTTCAATCATAGAATGCAAGTTAACTTGTTTTGCTGCATTGACCATATCCTCATTAGAAATTGATGTATCAAAAAGTGTTAAATTATCTCTAATGGAACCCTTAAATAGATAAGCTTGCTGAAAAACATATCCCATTAAATGACGAAGTACAGAACTATCATATTGGGCAATATTTATACCGTTAATATAGATAGCCCCTCTTGTTGGTTTGTAGATTCCCATCAACAATGACAAAAGTGTTGATTTACCACTACCAGAAGGCCCTACAATACCTATGAATTCTCCAGCTTTAATAGTGAATGTAAAGTCCTCTAGCGCATAAACGTCGTTATTTTCATAGGAAAACCATACATGCTCGAATTCAATCGTCTCTATATATTTAAATTCATCAGGAACTTCATTAGCCATCTGACGCTCTTCTTCCTCTAATAAGGGAACTAATCTTTCAGCACCAGCTAATGCGCTTTGTAGAGAGTTATATTTATCTGCAATTTCCTTTAATGGTTGGAAGAATCGGTCCATATATTGTATAAAGGCAAATACTGTACCAGCATCAGCTACGGAGTCTATTAAATTCGTAGTTGTAAAAATAACAATTAACGCAACAAAGAATAGACCATCTACGAGCGGTCTAAAAATAGAAAATGTGGTAACCTCAAAAAGACCTGCTTCTAAGAAACCTTTATTAACAGTATTATAACGTTCCTCAATTGCTCTTTCGCCACCATAGGATTTTACGATTACAATATAATTTAACAGTTCCTTGATGCTTGCATTAGAAGCAGCTACAGAACGTCTTACCTGACGGAATGCTTTGCGAGAAAACTTTTGAAACACCCAAATAATTCCACCCATTATAGGTAGTAAAATTGTCATGATTATTGCTAAAGGTACATTAATGGCATACATAAATCCTAATATACCAATAATCATTAAACCGCTACTTGCCAAATTCAGAATTACATCTGTATATAATGTACGTAATGACTCTACATCATTAGTAATGCGAGTTACCCAATTCCCAATTGGCAACTTATAGAACTCATCATGTGGTTTATTAAGAATCTTTTGGAATATAATACTACGAATATTATAGATAATTTTTTGACCAAAACTTTTTAAAAAGTAATTCTCTACAAAGATAAACAATACACTACCAATTATAGTAAAGCCATACATTAAAGCATAGTATTCAATAACAGCGATATCATTAGTGGCAAATCCAAGATCGATAACTTGCTTAGTTAAATATGGGCGTAAAAGTAATAGTACTAAATTTCCTGCGAGCGCAACCGTTGCTAAAAATAGAATACCTAAATAAGGCTTAATGTAGCCAGTTATATAGGAGAATAGAGCCCAGTCATTTCTTAGATCACGCTTCTTCATGATGGCCCCCTCCATTCTGCGCTTCATATAAGGTACGGTATAAACCATTGTTACCTAATAATTCTTCATGAGTACCTTCTTCTACGATACGCCCCTCATCAAATACTAGTATTTTATCTGCTTTCTCTACAACCTCTAATCGTTGTGAAATACATAGAATCGTCTGATCTTTTACATTATGTAATGAATTTAATATGGTTGTAACTGTTACTGCATCTAAAGCGGAAAAACAATCATCTAGTAATACATATGGCGCATTTTTATAAAAGCCGCGAGCCATATTGATTCGCTGCTTCTGTCCACCTGATAAATCATGACCTTCTTCAGCAAGCTCATGTAAATCATCGTTTAACAAATCGCCTAAATCTCTATATAAGTCTGCCTTTTGTGCTGCCAACTCTACAGTTTCATGCATGGATAAATCTTTACCAAATTTAATATTATCAGCAATGGTCGTACTTAATAGGTAAGATTGTGTCGGCACATAAGCAATTGAGTTTCTAAGCTTTGATAAAGAAACAGTAGCTAAATCTTGACTGCCAAAATAAATAGATTTTTCCGGACACTCTTGTAATCCAATAAGCAATTTAAACAATGTACTTTTGCCAGAACCGGGTTTACCAACTAAACCAATAAAAGAACCTTTTGGTATTGTCGTTGTCAACTGAGATAATGCATGCCCTTTAGAGTTTTCATAAGTAAAATCTAAGTATCGAATATGAATATCCTCAAGCGGCAGTACTTCATCGGTATCATCTATTGTTTCTGTAGGCAAATGTAAGAAATCCATAATACGATCTAAAGAAGCAAGACCTTTTTGTACAATAGAAATAAGGCCACCAAACCCTATTAAAGGTCCCACAATTAACATTATGAATGAATTAATAGTAACAAATTCGCCTATAGTCATTTTGCCTTCTACAGCTAAATGTCCACAAATAAAAATACTAATACTGATACAAATAAAGGGTGCAATTCTTGTCAACGGTGTTAATATTGCATCTAGTAGTGCAACATCCATATTCTTCTTATAATTAAGTTTATTTATTTTTTCAAAAGAATTAGAGATAATGCTTTCACGATTAAAAGCGCGAATAACATCCATCCCTTGAAATAACTCTTGTCCAAACTCTGTTAAATCGCTATAAGTAGCTTGTGCACTACGTTGTTTAATACGTAGCTTTCTGCCTAGTACAAATATAGCCACAATAATTAAGAATACAGGTGTCATAATTTTAAAAGCTAATACAGTATTAATCTTTTGAATTAAAATTATGGAGCCCACAATGGAATAGAAAATAATATCCACTATAATCATTACACCTAGACCAAGGGCAACACGTAGCGATGTTACATCGTTAGTCATGAGCGCCATAACCTTACCAGGTCCATTAGCCTCATAGTACGTTGTTTTTACTTGTAATGCTTTACTACACAAAATCTCACGAAAAAGATACTCCATGCGACGAATAGAGCCTAATAGGGTTCTGCGTGAGATAACTTTTAAAATAGTGATAATAATAAATAATAAAATGAAATAAAAAATATAAGTGACTAACCCTTCCTTATTATTGCTCAACGTATCTATAGCATTACCAATAAATTGAGGAACAAATAAAAAAGCCACGTCAATTGCCATCAACATAGTTAAGCCAATGGCATAGATCCAGCCTTCACGCCGGAAAAACTGCATAAATAAATCTATTGGTTTCATAGGTCCTCTCTAACATATCCTATTAAGTCTAATCAAAATCATTGCCTATATAATTACTAGTATCATTATATTGTAAATGAATTTAAATCAATACTGTAAAAGCTAAATCAACAAATTTTATTACGTTAACTTTTCTCTTTATAGTATACACATTTTTTATGATACATTAATACACCTATACGTATAACAGTTAGATTAAATATTTTATTACAGTAGTAGTTCTATTTCATCAATATTAATATTAGTTAAATGGCCTCTTTAAATTTTTACAGTAATCAATCGTAACGATCTTTTTAATTAATACTATATCGAATTTTTTAGTTTACTTATGGTAATGTAAATGTTATACTATGCATATAAAGAAATTATATTTTACATAATTAGAATTAAAACTCTTAGGAGGAATACAACATGGAAAAACGTACTGGCGTAGTAACATTTGCAGGTGGCCCTATCACATTAGTTGGCCCAGAAATTAAAGTAGGTCAACAAGCTCCAGACTTCACTGTATTGAGCAATGACTTGCAAGCTAAAACTTTAAAAGACTTCGAAGGTAAAGTAAAAGTTATCTCCGTTGTTCCTTCCCTTGATACAGGTGTTTGTGATGCTCAAACTCGTTGGTTCAACCAAGATGCAACAGCACTTTCCGAAGATGTAGTCGTATTGACAATTTCTATGGACTTACCATTCGCTCAAAAACGTTGGTGTGGTGCTGCAGGCGTAGATAAAGTTGTTACTTTGTCTGACCACAAAGATGCTTCCTTCGGTGAAAACTATGGTTTCTTGATTGAAGAGCTTCGTCTTTTAACTCGTGGCGTTGTAGTAATCAACAAAGATAACAAAGTAACTTATGTTGAATATGTACCTGAAGTAACTCAAGCAGTTAACTTCGATGCTGCATTAGAAGCTATTAAAGCTGATATCTAATTCGTAGATATTCATTTGATTATAGTACAATGTAATCGAAAAAGACCGTACGGTGTACGGTCTTTTTTATGTAGTATAATATTTAGATTTTTATTGTAGGTGAATTATATATGTGGATTCGTATTTCTAAACTATTATTAACGATAAAAAATATAGCCCTTGTAGGCGTTGGTATTGCACTTTGTATTGCACTTATTAATACATTGATTAGTCTTGTCTATGTTACGTGGGCGAATATTCAAGGTTATAGTACATACTCTTTATTGATTGAAGAACTAATTACCTTCTTTCTATACTTTGAGTTTATTGCACTCATCGTTAAATACTTTAAAAATAACTTCCACTTTCCACTTAACTTCTTTTTATACATTGGCATAACTGCAATTGTAAGACTTCTAATTATCAATCATGAATCATCATTTGATAATTTAATTTGGTCTGTTGCAATTTTTGTACTTGTATGTAGCTTAGTATTAGTAGAAAAATTTATTGGACATAACGAATAAAATTTAAATCGTTTTGTTTGAATATATCTAATTTATTTAGATATATTTAAATGAAAAATGGCCTCTACCGTAGTAGAGGCCATTTTTATTAATAAATTGATTTTATTAGAAGATATTTTTAGCGTAGTTAGCGTATTTAGCTTCTAATTCTTCCATTTTATCATTCATTTCGATTTGTAATTGGGATGCTAAATCATATTCACCATCATTAAGTGCATCAATTAAACGAGTGAATAAGGATTTACGATCATCACTATCTTTAGCAAGGTAGAAACGTAAGTCATTAACTTCTGCAAAGCGTTTATCATCTACACTATTTCGGCTGTCAGTATGAATTGCAACCATGCTACGAACTGTATCCAAATTGTTTGGGATTAAGCGGTTAGCCAATACTAGTTTCCAGCGTTTAAGAATGGAGGCAATAAAGGAGTCCATTAAATCTTTAGCAAATGCATTGCCTTGAGCCAATGTTTCTACTAATTCAGGATTATTTTGGTAACCCTTTATGTTTTCCCATACAGTAGCTGGAGCAACACCAAACATTTGATTACGTTCTTCTTGTGTGAAATCATCAAACACATCTTTTTCAGTACGGTATGCACGATTTGTAGCAAGATAATCAGATGTTTCACCTACTTCTTTGGAAAGCTCTGCTTCCAATTGAGCTTGTGTTTTACCAGATGTAATGGCATATTTCATACCATCAAATGCAGAAATAAAGATCAACGCTAAAGCAGTATATGTATTGGTGTAAGGATTTGGAGAACGCAATTCATAACGTGTCGCCATAGGATTATCGATATCTCGAATTAAACCGCAAAGGATTGTACGGTTACGGCTAGGTTCAGATGGATCAGTACCTAAAGATGTAACAATACATACTGGCGCTTCAAACCCAGGTTTTAAACGGTTTAAAGAATCTGTTGTAGAGCTGATGAATGGATTAATGGCTTCATAGTGTTTTAAAAGTCCCATAATTGCACCAATGCCTAAAGAGCTAGCAGATTCTTTACGCATATCTTCTGGGCTAAATAAGTTAACAACTTTACCAGATTTTAATTTAGCCATAACACCAAAATGAGTATGTTCACCAGAACCAGCTACACCAATTATTGGTTTTGCATTAAATGTTACATCAAGACCATTTTCACGGAATACTTCACGAACAATGATACGAGCTTGTAATTCATTATCTGCTGTTTGTAATGGATTATTTGAGAATTTCCAGTCGATTTCTAATTGTTCTAATACAACGGCTTCATGACCATCTTCATCAAGTTTAGCTTTAACGCCACCTACTTCTTTATGCCCCATTTCAGCAACCATACCATATCTATCAAGACGTTCAACAGCTTGTTCTAATGCAGTGCGAACTGTACCATGAGTACGTTGCCAGTATTGTTCTTGTAATTTTTGGGATACGGATAATTCTTTTTTGGTAACTGTTCTAGATGGAGTTTTTACCCAGAATTCTAGTTCTGTTGCAGATGTGAAAATGATATCTACAACTTCATCAGCTTTCACATGCGGCATACCAGGTAAACCATGTTCTTTAATCAAAGCCAATAATTCAGCACGTACATAGTCGCAGCTGCGTTTTAAAATAGAACGAGAATCTACATAGCGATAGTTATGCATCAAGAATGCAGGAATACGAAGTGTACCAGTTGGTAATCCTGTAACAGGATCAATATTTTCGTAGTTGTAATCAACAAACCAGTTTACACTTGGATCGCCCCACATATCTACACGAGCATTATTTAATGTAGCAATATTTGTAAGTACTACAGAGGAACCATCTGTTTGAACAGCACGACCTTCAAAGAAAGATTCGTAGTCATCGAAGAATGCTGACATAGGAATCTTTTCATCAGTATCATTACCTGCTAAGTCAATACCTACAAGAGATACGAACTTGATTTCAGGATGTTGTTCTAATAATGCAAGAACGCCTTCTTTCCCATATTGACCCGCCGGAATGTAATATAATAATTCGTTAGTTGTCGACATATTTGTTCCTCCTAAAAGAAAAAGACTCCAACAAATAAATATATAAATCTATATATCTAAAGTGGAGTCTTCGTTGACCAATTATTTTATTGAGTTCATATTATCATATGTTGAAAATATATGTCAATAACTTTCTATAGAATTTCATTATTCTTTTAAAGTTACATCTAACACATCCAATACTATCAACTTTAATCAATAACTGTATATAGAATGGTCGTTGATATCACTATATATTATCCAAGTAATTCTTTAACAATATTATTGACAACCTTACCATCTGCACGCCCTTTTGTTTTTGGCATTACATGTTTCATAACATTGCCCATATTTACGTTATCACCACATGCAGCAATGGCTTCTTGTACAATTGTACGAATTTCATCTTCTTTCAATTGCTCTGGTAAGTATTTTTGCAATACAGCCATTTCTTCTTTTACATGACTAATTAAGTCCTCACGTCCCGCTTTTTCAAATTCTGTTAAGGAATCTTGACGAGTTTTCATTTCTTTAGCTAAAATGCCAAGAATGCCAGCATCATCTAGCTCAATTTTGTCATTGATTTCTGTATTTTTTATGGCACTATTGACCATACGAATTACAGATAACGCTGTTTTACCTTCTTCACGAGCTTTCATAGCTGCTTTCATATCTTCCTTTAATTGATCTTTTAAACTCATATTTCCTCCTTATGTATATAATAAAGAAACCCTAATTCTGGATTTCATAAAGCCATGAAAAGGCAGAATTAGGGTAATCATCTTATGCTCTGAATTTGCGTTTTCTTGCTGCTTCAGATTTTTTCTTTCTTTTTACGCTTGGTTTTTCATAGTGTTCGCGTTTTCTTACTTCAGACAAAACACCCGCTTTTTGGCAGGAGCGTTTAAATCGACGAAGAGCACTTTCAAGCGTTTCGTTTTTACCGACTTTGATTTCAGACATCTATATCCCTCCCTCCAAAAATAATCTCGGGAAGTGCTGATAATTTACATACGCACATATAATATTATATGTATAGGTATAGATGTTGTCAATATTTTCAAGTATATTTTATAGGTTTTTTAATGAGTATTATAAAAAGAATACATAATACTCAAAATTAGGCTTCTGGCCAGCCCATTTCTTCTCCACCTAAAAGGTGTGCATGCATATGGAATACCGTTTGACCGGCTTTTCCGCCAGTATTAAAGATCAAGCGATAACCATCTTTAGAAATACCAAGCTCTTTTGCTACATCGCGAACAAATGGTAATAATCCTTCAACATAATCTGCATTCTTTTCAGTAAGATGTGCGATATTAGACACATGATTTTTAGGTACGATTAGAACATGCACCTTTTTCACCGGTTGAATATCATGAAAGGCATAAAATTTATCGTTTTCTAACACTTTTTTAGAAGGTATTTCACCACTAATAATTTTACAAAAAATACAATCGCTCATAATATAACTCCTTACTCAATAATTAAATAATTATCTTCTAAACCTACAACAGTTCCACCAACGAGATCACCAATTTTACGTGTCCCATCTGACTTAACTTTACCATTTATATATTCATTTGTTAAGCCCATGTAGTATCCATTCTCTTCCTTTTCGATGAGAATCTCACCAGGCTTACCAATGCGTGATTTTGCGTATCGTTCATAACCAGATTGGCTAAGACCATTTAAAAGTGCTACACGAGTTTTCTTAACAGCTTCTGGTACTTGATCCGCCATAGTGGCTGCAGGTGTACCCTCACGAATGGAGTATGGGAAAGCATGAATGTGCGAAAATCCAATTTCACGTACTGTATTCAATGTTTCTTCGAAGTCTTCATCAGTTTCTTGAGGGAAACCAGCAATAATATCAGTTGTAATTGATAAATCTTTAATACGAGAACGTAAACTTGTAATTAAATCTTTATATTCTTGTAATGTATAATGGCGTTTCATCAACTTTAATACATGGTCAGAACCTGCTTGTAACGGTAAATGTAAATGTGGACAAACACGTTTATTCGTAGCCATTAATTCTACTAACTCATCAGAAACCTCTACGGATTCAATGGATCCGAAACGAATGCGGTATAAATTAGGAATCTCTAATAAAGCTTTTACCACATCAGCTAATGTTGGACGACCTGGTAATTCGACACCGTAATTACCCAAATGTATACCAGTTAATACGATTTCATGGAATCCATGATCTACTAAACGTTTTGCCTCTTGTACAATATCATCAACTTTACGAGATTTTAACTTTCCTCGAGTATAAGGAATGATACAAAAGGCGCAATAGTTATTACAACCTTCTTGAATTTTCATGAACGCACGAGCTTTGTCAGATTCATTACCATATAACGGCATTTCCTCGAAGTTAGATTCCTTCATGATATCCCGAACAGCATTAATTTGTCGTTCTGTAGATTCTAATTGCTCTACTAATTCAACAATTTTAGAGCGATTATTGGTACCAATAACGAGATTAACACCATCTATAGCGGCAATCGCATCTGGATCAAGCTGAGCATAACAACCAGTTACAATAACATAGGCATCTTCATTTTGACGCTTTGCCTTGCGGATTAATTGACGGGATTTCTTTTCCCCCATATTCGTTACAGAACAGGTATTAATTACATATATATCAGCTTTTTCATCGAAGTCTACCGCTTCGTAATTATTTTGTAAAAATAAACCTTTCATGGCATCTGTATCATATTGGTTTACGCGACACCCTAAGGTTGTAAAAGCAACGGTTTTCATTGCACCTCTCTATTCTTATTTAATTTATAATTCTAATTCATATCGAATCATCGCTAACGATCCAATAGCAGCAGTTTCAGCCCGTAAAATTGTATTTCCCAGCGATACTGATTTTCCACCATATTTTATAATAGCATTGATTTCCTTCTCTTGATAGCCCCCTTCAGGACCTATACAAATTAAAACATCAGTTACAGACTTATCGGAATGTAAAGTTTTAAGTACATCTTTGATAGTCTGCCCTGCTTCATTTTCATAGGCTACCAATTTCAACGCCTCAGATTCAATGTCTAATGCTTGTAAAAGCGTCTCTCCTACTACGAGTGTAGGCAAGTGATTTCGTCCACATTGTTGAGCTGCTTCTAGCATTATTTTTTCCCAACGATTTACTTTTGATTGAAGCTTTTTTTCATCATATTTAGCTACGCAGTTAGCTGTGGACACAAGATAAATTGTATCCACATTTAACTCCGTCGCCTTTTGTAACACCCATTCTAGCTTTTCACCTTTTAATAATGATTGAACTAGAATAGTACGATACGATGCTAGATTTGCATCTACATATTCAATCAGTTTTGCTTGAGCTTTACCGTCTACTTCTTCTGTAATTTGATATGTACCACAACGATTGTCACTACCTGTTACAGTTATAGGCTTCTCAATATTATGGCGAAATACATGTAGTACATGATGGGTCACATCTTTCGGCAATTCTATTATTTCATCTAATGGTGTAGGAATAAAAATCTTTTTCATCGTTTTTCTAGCGCAAATGTATGCCAAGGTCCTGCAACGCGCTCCTCAATAATATGCCAATGAGCCTCAATATATGGCATGATTTCATCATAACGATCATCAATAATGCCACTAATAATCAAAATGCCCTTATCATCCAGTTTCTTACCAATTTGAGGTAATAGTATTTTAAGGGGATCTACTGTTAAATTAGCTAAAATTAATTGGGCAGTACTATTGAAATCACTATCCAAATTACCACAAATGATTTCAGCAGATACATGATTATTCTCACAGTTAATTCGAGCTTGATTTGCAGCATACTCTTCTATATCTATACCAACTAAATTTTTAATACCTAAATGGGCTGCTACTAATAAAAGAATACCTGTGCCAGTACCAATATCCAAACAAGTAGCTGTATCAAGATCCATAGATTCACTATAGGATTTTAATAACTCTGCACAAGTCCGTGTTGTCTCATGAGACCCGGTACCAAAGGAAATATCTGAATCGATTATAATAATAGTTTTATTATCTACATTATTGTATTCCTGCCATGCTGGTTTAATGACTAAGTTAGGTAAAATTTCTGTAGGTTCAATATACTGTTGCCAAGAGTTTAACCAAGTTGACTCATCAAGAATATGTGTATCTATCGATATAATTCCAATATTTGCTTCTGTAAGACGTTTTTTCAAATCAGACTTAATCATATCGTCATCTAGTGATGGATCACTGTACATAGACAATTTTATTAAATTAGGCTGATCTTCAACATCTTCTTCTATAATTCCATTGTCTGCATAATTGTCAAAAAGAGTAGTCACCTCATCGGTGGCTACTCTTTCACAGACAACGGATATTTCTATCCATTGCATATATGCTCCTTTATAGGGAATGTGATGGAACAAACCATTCCTTCACATGAGCTGTTCATTTCGTTAAACAGTCCTTGATTTTTTCAAAGAGACTTTTGCTCACTTGTAAGTTATTTACATCTTCATTACTTTCATTTGCAAAGCGTAACAATAGCTCACGTTGAGTGTCTGTCAACTTCTTAGGCGTTTGGACGGTTACCACAATGTGTTGATCACCCCTTTGGTTAGGGTTACGCAAATATGGAATACCTTTGCCCTTTACGCGGAATGCCGTTCCCGTTTGAGTACCTTCCGGAATCTTTAACTCTACTTTACCATCTAAAGTGTTAACTTGTATAGTCGCACCAAGAGCAGCTTGAGCAAAGCTAATATTTACACGGCTAATAACGTCATTACCATTTCGTTCAAATTCCTTGTGAGGACGAACAAAGATATATACATAGAGATCCCCTTTAGGACCGCCTAAAATACCAGGTTCCCCTTCATTAGCTACACGTAAACGAGATCCGCTATCTACACCAGCTGGAATCTTAATGGAAATCTTCCGTTTAGCCAACATTTCACCAGTACCACGGCATTTAGAGCAAGGTTTTTCAATGCTTTTACCCGTACCATGACAGCGGGAACAAGTGCGAACGGACTGCATACGTCCAAATGGAGTATTTTGAATAACCGCTTCTTGACCAGAACCATGACAGTTTGGACAAGTATCGACACGAGAGCCTGGTTCACCACCAGTACCATGACAGTGATCACATTCTTCATGACGATGCACTTCAATTTCCATAGATTTACCAAAGGCTGCATCTTCAAAGGAAATATCGATATCTTCACGCAAGTCATTACCTTTTTGAGGGCCTTGTTGTTGGCGTCCACCACCAAACATGCCACCAAAAATGTCGCCAAAGATATCACCAAAGCCTCCAGCTTGACCACCAAAACCGCCAAAGCCACCTTGGAAACCACCGGCACCAGCGCCGCCTCCTTGTTTGAAGGCGTCGTGGCCGAATTGGTCATATTGAGCTTTTTTAGTTTCATCAGACAATACTTCGTAAGCTTCGTTAGCTTCTTTAAACTTTGCTTCCGCTTCCTTTGGATTATCTTTATTTACATCTGGATGGTATTGGCGTGCCTTTTTACGGAAGGCTTTTTTGATTTCATCTTGAGAGGCATTTTTACTAACCCCTAGGATGTCATAATAATCTCGTGCCATTCGTTACCAACCCTTCTTATTTCTTGTCATCATCCACTACTGTGTAATCAGCATCAACTACATTGTCATCAGATTTTGTTTGTTGTTGACCTTGTTCAGCACCACCAGCTGCTTGTTGAGCTTGTTGAGCTGCTGCATACATTTGTTCTGCTAATTTATGTAATGGTTGTTCCAAAGCTTCACTATCTTTTTTGATGTCTTCGATATTGCCAGCTTCGATAGATTTTTTCAATTTATCTTTCGCTTCTTCTACTTCTTTCATCAAAGCAGCATCGCCTTTACCTTCAAGGTCTTTCAATGCTTTCTCAGCTTGATATACTAAGGAATCAGCATTGTTTTTAACATCTAATTCTTCTTTTCTAGCTTTATCTTCCGCTGCATGAGCTTCAGCTTCTTTAACCATGCGGTCAATTTCTTCTTCTTTCAAGCCGCTAGAAGAAGTAATGGTAATCTTTTGTTCCTTTTGAGTACCTAAATCTTTAGCTTTTACATGTACGATACCATTAGCATCGATGTCAAATGTTACTTCGATTTGAGGAACCCCACGAGGAGCAGCTGGGATACCATCCAAGTTGAAACGACCCAATGTTTTATTATCTGCTGCGAACTCACGTTCACCTTGCAATACATGAATATCTACAGATGGTTGATTATCTGCTGCAGTGGAGAATACTTGAGATTTAGATGTAGGAATTGTAGTATTACGATCAATAATACGTGTGAATACACCGCCCATTGTTTCGATACCAAGAGACAATGGAGTTACGTCAAGTAACAATACGTCTTTTACTTCACCTACTAATACGCCACCTTGAATAGCAGCACCGATAGCTACACATTCATCAGGGTTAACGTTTTTTGTTGGTTCCTTACCCAATACTTTTTTAATAGCTTCTTGTACAGCTGGGATACGACTAGAACCACCAACTAACAATACTTTATCGATATCGGATGCAGATAAACCAGCATCACTCATAGCTTTACGAGTAGGTTCTATAGTAGCTTGTACCAAATCAGCAGTTAATTCTTCAAATTTAGCACGAGTCAATGTTACATCCAAATGTTTAGGACCAGTAGCATCAGCTGTGATAAATGGCAAGTTGATATTTGTGCTAGCTACGCCAGACAATTCAATTTTTGCTTTTTCAGCAGCTTCTTTTAAACGTTGATCAGCTAATTTATCATTGGATAAATCGATACCAGTTTCTTTTTTGAACTCTTCAATAAGGTAGTTCATAATGCGTTGGTCGAAGTCATCCCCACCAAGGTGGTTATTACCAGATGTTGCTAATACTTCAAATACACCGTCACCAAGTTCAAGGATAGATACGTCGAATGTACCACCACCAAGGTCAAATACAAGAACTTTACCATCTTCATCTTTATCTACACCATATGCAAGAGCAGCTGCTGTAGGTTCGTTGATGATACGAAGTACTTCAAGACCTGCAATGGCACCTGCGTCTTTTGTAGCTTGACGTTGAGCATCTGTAAAGTATGCAGGAACTGTAATAACAGCTTGTTTTACAGGTTCGCCCAAGTAAGCTTCTGCATCAGCTTTGATTTTTTGAAGAATCATTGCAGAAATTTCTTGAGGAGTATAAGATTTACCTTCTACAGTTACTTTGTAGTCTGTACCCATGTGACGTTTAATAGAAATGATTGTATTTTCTGGGTTAGATACAGCTTGACGTTTAGCCAATTGACCAACTAAACGTTCTCCATTTTTTGCAAACCCAACAACGGAAGGAGTTGTACGTGCACCTTCTTGATTTGTAATAACCGTAGGTTCGCCGCCTTCCATAACAGCAACACAAGAGTTTGTTGTCCCTAAATCAATACCAATTACCTTTGCCATAATATATACCTCCTAAAACTTTATAATCTATTCAACAACTTTTACCATTGCTGGACGTATACAACGACCATCAACAGTATAGCCAGTTTGCAAAACTTCACACACCGTATCGGATTCATATTCATCTGACGGTACACGCATAATCGCTTGATGGAAATTTGGATCAAATGGTTGACCCATAGCTTCAATAACAGCTAAACCATGTTTAGATAACATAGCCATCAAATTTTGATGAATCATAATGAATCCATCGAGGAATACTTTTGCTTCCCCTTCTGCAGGACTTTGAACGGCCCGTTCAAAGTTATCCAATACAGGAAGAAGGTCCGTTAATACATCCCCTTTTACATATCCAGCAAGTTGCTCTTTTTCCTGGTTAGTACGACGTTTGAAATTTTCAAAGTCCGCTTGTAACCGTTTATAGCGATTATCAAAGTCGGCTTTAAGTTCTTCTAACACTTGAGCAGCATCAGCCACAGCTTCTTCAGTTTTTTCAACAGTTGGTTCCTCTACATTCGTAGTATCCTCTGTTTCCTCCACTGTTTCTTGTTTAATGTCTTGTTCTTCAGCCATTATTTGCCCTTTCTGTTTTGTTCTTTTACCATAGTTTCCATTATATGTTTCATATGGGACAACATGCCGATGATACGTCCGTATTCCATCCGCGTTGGACCAAGAATAGCAAGAGTTCCGATAGGCTGATCTTGATTCGTAAAATCAGCTTGTACCACACTCATTGAATGTAGCGCTTCAGTTTCATTCTCAATACCAATCTTGACCTTAACAGGTGTTGGAGAATCATCTTTTAATAACTGTCCTAATTGATTTTGTTCTTCCACTAAGGAAAGCAAGGGTTGTACCTTCTCAACAGACTTAAACTCTGGTTGATTTAACAACTCTGTGGTACCTACCGAATAGAACAACTTACGTTTATTAATAGCTCGTAATAATGTCTCCGAAAGGATTAATAAAATTCCCTGCGGTCCTTCCATATGGACCAATATAGATCCTAAAGCCTCAGCCGTTACATGACCAATACTTACATTCTGTAGTGCATTGCTAAATTGTATGGCTAGACTTTGTAAAAGCTCTGGTGAAACACTTTCACCAAAGTACATCAACTCATTATCGAGTGCTCCTGTTTCAGTAATAACTACCATAATGGCTTGATGACTATCTAGCGGTAATACATGAATGTATTTGATTAATGCTCTATCATGGGCTGGTGCTAAGAATAAACTCATGCTATGACTTACCTGTGAAAGTAGTTTAGCCATATTTAGAAAGAGTTCACTCGTTGATCCATTGGAACGCTTCCATAACATTTCAATTTTTTCAGCATCCTGTAATGGAACAGGTTGTCGACTCAGCATAGAATCAACATATAAGCGATAGCCCTTAGCTGAAGGAATACGTCCAGCCGATGTATGAGGTTGCTCTAAATAGCCTAATTCCTCTAAATCGGACATTTCGTTCCGCACCGTAGCAGGACTGATGCCAAGATCATAATTTTTAGCAATCGTTCGAGATCCTACAGGTTCTGCGGACTTAACATAGTCTTCAATTATGACTCGCAAGATGCGCTGTTTTCTTTCATCCATAATGACACCTCTTGTTAGCACTCATTAACTTTGAGTGCTAATCGCATGTATAATATTACCATATTAAAAAAAATTGTCAAGCTAAAAAATGCCAAAAAAGTCAAATAATATCAATTTAGTCAAAAAGACAAATCAATATTTTTGATTAATTAGTCAAAAAATCAAAGTGCAACAATAAGAAAACACTTATACTATCTACATTTATGACATATCCCAAAATTTAAAGATTAGAATATGTAGTTCTAATAAAATTTCTATTATTAAAACCTGAAATAGTATAAGTGTTTATATATAATAATTTAGTTGTCAATAAACTCTTAGTTAAAATACTTTTTTGGCCCAAGAATTTACGGACTATAAACTATAAATCAATTAGAACTAAAATGTACTAATTGATTTATAGTTCTACCCCTTCTAATGGATTGCCAAGACGCTCTAACAGTTTCCCCATACGTTCACGAGGTTCACCATATTTAGCATACCAATCAATCAAAATATCTACAGCTTTTTTAGATTGCTCAATAGTTAGTTTTCTTGCTAAAATTTTTCCTGCTTCAGGTCTCATGCCTGTATTACCACCAACAGCCAACATAAAACCTTGAGATGTACCGATAAAGGCAATATCCTTTACCATTGCATCTGGGCAGTTACGTCCACATCCACTGATGCCGATTTTGCACTTGTGAGAGGTTTTTCGGCCGTAATGTTTTCTCTCTACATAATCAGCCAATTCTTTAGTTTCCATTTGTCCATTTTTACAATGGCCTTTACCTACACAAGCAATTAAGGAATTAACACCTCTATGAATAACAGTGGTCACGCCATCAGGCAATTCAGAAATAAACTGCTCCTTATCATCTTTTTCAATACCTGTAATTTGTATACCTGTTACAACATGACGGAAGGATCCACCATATTTTTCAGCAAGTTCTATGCATGCTTTCATTTGATCTAAAGTAAATTCATTATGTAAACCGTGTAATATTACAGATGTCTTCATCGCTCCTCCTCAAATCTAGCATGCTTATTCACCATCATCCTATTTATACTAACATATTAGATTTTGAGAAACTGTGAGAAATTACTCACGAATAAATTGACTAAATACATAGTTCCCATGCTTGGCACCTTCAGCGGTTAAATGATAACTTCCATTTTGATACTCTAATAGACCTTTACTAACTAAATCATCTAAAGCAGTACCAAATAAATCATGGACAGATACGCCAAATTTATCTTCGAATTTTTGCTCATCAAGGCCCCATTTAGTGCGAAGGGCTAAAAAGGAAAAATCCTCTTGAGCTCGCTCTAAAGTAATCGTCTCCGTATCAATAGTAGGCATAATATATCTGTCAACAGATTGTATATAGGGCATTACATTACGATTATTACTACGGCGTACTCCGTCATAGAAGGAATGAGCACCAGCACCAAAGCCTAAATAATCTATATAGTGCCAATATTTTAAATTATGACGACTATAGGAATTAGCCTTGGCGAAATTTGAAATCTCATATCGTTCAAAACCCAATTCTTTTAAACCAGCCATCATTGTATCATACATTGATTCATCTATACTTTCACTAGGAATGAAAATAAGATTTTTCTGAACTAAATGATATAAATAGGTCCCCACTTCTACTTGTAATCCATAAGTAGAAATATGATTAATAGGCAACTCTTCTACGACTGCTAAATTACGTTTAATATCGTCTAAGGATTGTCTTGGTAATCCATAAATCAAATCAATATTAATATCAGCAAAGCCCGCCTCTTTAGCATCATAAACGGCTTGTTTTGCCTGTTCCCCGTTGTGACTGCGATGAAGCATGGTAAGTGCCTTATCGTCAAATGTTTGAACACCAAAGCTAATACGATTAAAACCAAATTTAACTAATTTCGTTAAATAATGTAAATTTACTTCCCCAGGATTCGATTCAATAGTCATATGACAATCGTCAGTAATTGTAAAAGTGTTTTTGATTTTATCAAGAATCATCTGTAGATGTTGAATCGATAATTCTGTAGGCGTACCTCCACCAAAATAAATTGTATCAATAGCTTTAGATGTTGACTCTGGATGTTCAGAGACCCATAAATCGATTTCTTGAACTAAAGCATATACATAGGTTTCGTAATAATCTTGTAAATTTTGGTAAGCAGGAAAATCACAATACATACATTTCTGTTTACAAAAAGGGATATGGACATATAGCCCCATATCCCTCAGTGTAGACAGATTCAGAATATCAGAATCTGTTTTCATTTTATTAGTCCTCAACCTTGAGAATAGCCATGAATGCTTCTTGTGGAATCTCTACGGAACCGACAGACTTCATACGTTTCTTACCGGCTTTTTGTTTTTCAAGTAATTTACGCTTACGAGAGATATCGCCACCGTAACATTTTGCCAAAACATCCTTACGCCAAGCTTTTACAGTTTCACGAGCCACAATTTTTGTACCTACCGCCGCTTGAATAGGAATTTCAAACATTTGACGAGGAATCAATTCTTTCAATTTCTCAGCTAATGCACGACCACGTGCAGTTGCACGGTCTTTGTGTACAATAATGGACAATGCATCCACAGGATCTCCATTTAAGAGAATATCCATCTTAACCATTGGAGATTGTTTATATCCAATCAATTCGTAGTCAAGGGATGCATAACCTTTTGTAGCGGATTTTAATTTATCAAAGTAATCATAAATGATTTCACTCAATGGCAAGTGATAAACGACAGATACTCGTGTTTCATCCAAATATTCCATAGATTGATATTCACCGCGTTTATCTTGGGACAACTCCATAATAGTACCAACAAAATCTTTAGGTACAATTGTTGTAGCCTTTACATAAGGCTCTTCAATGTAATCAATTTCCGTTGGAGGTGGTAATTTAGCAGGATTATCGACTTCGAGCATTTCCCCATTTGTTTTGTACACTTTGTAATTTACAGATGGAGCCGTCGTAATAAGTGTCAAATTATATTCACGTTCTAAACGTTCTTGAATTACGTCCATATGCAAAAGGCCGAGAAACCCACAACGGAAACCAAAGCCCAATGCCAATGATGTTTCTGCTTCATATTCTAAGGCAGCATCATTAAGCTGTAACTTTTCTAATGCATCTCGAAGGTTTTCATAGTCTTTAGACTCTGTTGGGTAAAGGCCACAGTACACCATAGATACAGCCTTACGATAACCAGGCAATGGCTCAGTTGCAGGATTATTAGCTAATGTTACAGTATCGCCTACATGGCAATCTTTTACATTTTTGATGCTAGCTGCAATACAACCTACTGAGCCACATTGTAATTCTTGCACAGGTACAAGATTGGGAGTAAAAATACCGAGTTCTGTAACATCAAAGTCCTTTTTATCATGCATCATGCGAATTGTATCTTTTGCTTTTATAGACCCTTCTTTTACGCGGACATAAGCAATAGCACCTTTATACGCGTCAAAACGGCTATCAAAAATCAAAGCTCTTGTTGGCTCATCAGATTTATCTGGTGGTGCAGGAACTTTATTTACAATAGCTTCTAAAATATCAGGAATACCGATACCTGATTTGGCAGAGCATAATACAGCATCAGATGCGTCTAAACCAATAATATCTTCAATTTCTTGTTTAACGCGATCAGGATCTGCTGACGGCAAATCAATCTTGTTAATAACAGGAATGATTTCAAGATCATGTTCTAAAGCGAGATATACATTTGCCAACGTTTGTGCTTCCACACCTTGTGCAGCATCGACTACGAGTAATGCCCCTTCACAGGCTGCAAGAGAACGAGATACTTCATAGCTGAAATCGACGTGGCCCGGAGTATCGATGAGATTCAAAATATATTCTTCACCGTCTTGCGCTTTATACAAAATACGAACAGATTGCGCTTTAATAGTAATGCCGCGTTCACGTTCAAGGTCCATGGAGTCCAAAACTTGAGCCTCCATTTCACGTTTTTGTAATGTACCAGTATATTCAATTAATCTATCAGCGATGGTTGATTTACCATGGTCGATATGAGCTATAATACAGAAGTTTCGAATCTTTTTCGTTGACATACTATGTAAACAAGTTCAAAGAACTTGCATTCTCCTTTCTAACATACGCGATCGATAACAGCACCTCCCAATAATTGAGTGCCATTATAAAAGGCTACAGACTGACCTGGGGTAATAGCCCGTTGTGGTTCTTCAAAAATAACCTCCATTGTATCGTCATCTAAAATACGTGCTGTGCAAGGAGAAGGGTTAGCTGCATAGCGAATTTTTCCTTCTGCCTTCAATTCCTTATGAATTGTATCATCTAAGAAGTTATAGAACTTACAAATCATACGATTTGTAAAGAGACGTTCATTAGGACCCACGATGACCTCATTACGATCCCCATTAAATCCAATAACATATAAAGGGTGTTTATAAGCAATACCAAGGCCTTTACGTTGACCAATCGTATAATTAAATAAGCCGTTGTGCTTACCTAATACCTCACCATCTTCGGTAACGATATTACCAGACTCTGGCTTACCCTTCATTTCTTCTACCACTAGCTTTTGATAATTCCCATGAGGCAAGAAACAAATATCTACGCTATCTGGTTTTTTAGCGACTGGCAAATCATATTCAGCAGCTAATTTACGTGTTTCAGTCTTACATTGACCACCTAATGGAAACATAAGATGACTCAAAATACGTTGGTTCATATTGTACATAACATAACTTTGGTCTTTTGTAGGATCAACACCTTTATGTAACTCATATAGACCTGTTTCTTCATTATAATTTACTTGTGCATAATGACCAGTTACCATATGTGTGGCACCTAATTCAAGAGCACGATTGAGCATCAAGTCAAACTTGATGTTCTTGTTACAAAATACACAAGGATTTGGCGTACGACCATAGGCATATTCTTTTACAAAGTAATCTACTACGTTTTCGTAGAATACATCACGAGCATCGATAACATGATGCTCGATACCAAGAAAATCACACATCTTCTTAGCATCAGTTACGGCAAGAGGCACCTCATCATAGGGCGTACCACTCACCCATAACCATAGGGTAATACCAAATACTTTATAGCCTTGTTTTAATAGCATTGCAGCAGTTAAAGAACTGTCTACGCCGCCACTCATAGCTACAGCGATAACTTTTTCCATACTTTCTCCTTTTAATGATCTCTTGATCATAAAACTAATCAGGGTGAAAGCCTGACGTGTAAAACACTAGTTCGGTGTAAAAGTCCGAGTAGTATTGCTATAAAATTATAGCAACTTATATTATAGCCTAGAAATAGGTATATTGAAAAGATTTGAAATAAAAAGAATCCCTTTCACAAAAGAAAGAGATTCTAAACATTATCTATGTTTTAATAGTTCTTCAGCAGCTCCTAAAATACCAAGCATGGAATGTTCAAACACTAGGCCACCCTGCATGAAAATTGTATATGGTGGACGTATAGGACCATCGGCACTGAGTTCAATAGAGGAACCTTGTACAAAGGTACCACCAGCCATGATGATTTTATCTTCGTACCCAGGCATATCCCCAGGAATAGGATGTACGTGAGCATCTACAGGAGAATAGGCTTGCATACCTACACAGAAATGCTCCATTTCTTCCCCATTTTTCAGATTAATGGCTTGAATCAAATCATAGCGATCAGCATTTACCTTAGGGAATACATCATAACCTAGTAACTCACCTACAGCAGCCGTATATACAGCACCTTTAAGAGCTTGTAATACTACGTGAGGTGCCATAAATAAACCTTGGAAGAACAAGCGATAACCAGGAGCATATGAACCCATATGATCGCCAAGTCCAGGAGCTGTCAATTGATACGCTGCATCCTCTACAAGGTTTTCTCTACCAACAATATAACCACCAGTTGGTGCTAAACCGCCACCTGCATTTTTAATGAGAGAGCCAGCCATAATATCAGCACCAGCTTCTAATGGTTCTTGCAGCTCTGTAAATTCACCGTAACAATTATCTACGAAACAAATCGTTTTAGAGTTTTTAGCTTTTACAGCATCTACAATAACCTTAACATCTGCAATAGATAAAGGTTCACGTGTGCTATAGCCTCGAGACCGTTGAATCACTACTACCCGCGTATTATCGTTAACAGCGTTAGCAATAGCTTCAACATCATAGGTATTATCTTTCAATGGAACCTCAGTATAGGTAAAGCCTTTTTCTACTAAAGAACCACGTACTTCACGAGCGGCACCGATAACGGATTGCATTGTATCATAAGGAGCCCCTACGGCATAGATAAACTCTGTCCCTTTAGAGCCATTTCCCATCAAAGAAATTAATGTAGTAGCTAACGCATGTGTACCAGAAACAAAATGAGGACGAACGATAGCCTTTTCACCTTTAAATACATAGGCAAATACTTCATCTAATTTTTCACGCCCTACGTCGTTATATCCATAACCAGTAGTACCAGTGAAATGATAATCAGATACTTGGCATTCCTTAAAGGCTTCTAATACTTTTTTTGTATTGGCCAATGCAATAGGTTCAAATTTCTTAAATTCTGGTTCAGCCATTTCTAGGGCTTTACTGCGTATTTCTTCTAATGTCATGCTAATCCTTCTCTACGGATTAAATCCATAGCTTTATTAAATATAAAATCTTTAGATGTATTGCTATCAATATGTATCCATTCTATATATGGCATACGTTTATACCATGTAATTTGGCGCTTAGCAAAGTGACGTGTATTCTTCTTAATTAAGTCACGACACTCATCTAATGTTATATTGTCATTTATATAGTCTACAACCTCTTTATAGCCAATACCTTTAAAAGCTTGGCAATCTGGATTCACTCCAGATTTTATGAGTTGTTCCACCTCTTCAATCAAACCTGCATCAAACATCATATCAACGCGTAAATTGATGCGTTCATATAATTTATCACGATCTCTCATGAGACCGATAACAGAACCTTTATAGGATACACCATCTTTTGTCTGATTTCGCAACGAATCTACATCACCATGATGCAATATCTCAATAGCTCGATACAAACGATGTTTGTCGCTATATTGTATCTCTATATTATGCTCTTTACCTAATGTGAAAGCATAGTCTCGTAAGCCTTCAATACCTTTTGTACTATAGAGCTCATCGAGTTCTGCTCGCAAATATTCGTCAGGTTTAACATCATTAAAGTTGTAGTTCTCCAATAATGATTGGACATACAGTCCTGTACCACCAGACAGAATAGGAAGAATATTTCTATCTTTTAATCTTGCAATTATTTCTTTAGCTTGATCTTGAAAAATAGATACCGAATATGAATCATTTGGATCCAGTATATCGATGAGATGATGTTTCACCCGATTAAGTTCATCCACCGATGGTTTAGCGGTACCAATATTGAGTTGTTTATAAACCTGATAAGCATCACCAGAAATAACCTCAGCATGCAGATGTTCTGCTAAGTCCAAGGTAAGATCTGTTTTGCCTACCGCAGTAGGTCCAACGATGGTAATTAAGGGATTCACAATAACTCCTTCATATATACTCCATAACCTATACGGCTATATTTTCCCCCTACCCATTGGTGAGGTGGATATTTCTGAAAGACAGAACTAAATGGTCGTTCTTTAATAATAACACCATAAGAGGCAACACGCATAGCTTCCTCCATAATTTTATCATCAATACGACTTTCCACAGTATGTCCACGAAGTGGTTTAAATTGAGGACTATCCTCTACAGGGACCTCAAACATAGGATCAAAATAAATAATATCTATACTTTCATCTGGTAGATTAGGTACATAGTTTTCAAAGGTATCATAACTTACCTCAATACGACGTAATGCGTCCGTCACACTTTTCACATTATGCGAATAATGAGCTAAACCATAAGATGTGGCAAGCCATATAGATAGAGAACCTTCTAGACCTTTTATTTTAGCCTGAGGAAAAGCATAGCTCATGACGATACTGTCACTACCAAGACCAATTGTACAATCAAGAAACGAAAATTCTTCTTTATCAGTTATTTCATTAGTACTTAGTATTGTCTGAACAGCATTAATTAAATGATCTCCTTCTCCACGTTGCAAACGTAGTATACGTAATTGAGCCATGGATAAATGAAAGCTATGTTGCTGATTATCAGGAAAATGAATAGTTAAGCCATTACCAGAAAGAACAGCAATAAAATCACATGGATGAGCATTAAATAATGCTGGTATAGATAATTTTCCTCTTTTTATATAGGCCATATGCATAGAGGAAGCCAAAGCTTTGGCTTCCTCTTGAATGGCCTCATTAGATTTTTGAGCTGTAGTTAATATATTCATATTAAGACCGTAAGAATAATTTACCTAATTCATCAGGTGTAAATTTGATAATCGTAGGACGACCATGAGGACATACATATGGTTTTTCGGTACTAAATAAGTCCTCAATTAAGGTAGTCATTTGATACATATTTAAATTATGACCTGCCTTGATGGCCCCTCTACAAGATGCATAAGCTAACATTTCATGTCGTAATTGGGCCTTAGTAGGCTGTTGATGATCATGTAAGTAAGAGAATATATATTGCAGAATTTCAAATGCTTTTGACTCTACTAAATCTACTGGAGCCCCTACTAATTTTATCTTAGTAGGACCACCTAACTCTACATCAAAGCCAAGATCAAGTAATGTTTCTCGTTCTTCCTCTACTAAATTCATTTCATCATTTGTGGCCTCACTATACTGAGGAACCAAAATAGATTGCATAGGAATCGATTCAGAAGACTTACACAACTTATCATAACGCACACGCTCATGTGCAGCATGTTGATCTATGATATATAGATCATCACCTTTTTTAGCTAATATATAACAAGATGCAACTTGACCCATTGGTAAAAAGCCCGAGTTTTGAATTGTACGTTCTTCTATCTCTTCGTTACGAATATCGTGAGACAAGGATTTAAACTTCTCTACATCTTCCGAAGTATAACTAGTGTATGCAGTAGGAACAGCTTCAAAACTTTCATCTACAAAAGAGGATTGTTCATAAGTAGCCTTAGGTGCAGGTGGTGTATACCCCTTTGTTTTAAGATTTTCCACAAACTGCGAAGTTTCACCGCGCATGACTTCATAGCCTTTTGTACGGCGTCCACCAAAAACCTTATCATAATCTATAGCTGTTGCTATATGTTCAGCTGACTGCATCGAATCGTGTACAACAGTAGGTGCTTGATAAGAATCATAAGTAGTATTACCAGCTAAGAATGTACTATTAGAACTAAAATTCTTAATATCACTATTACTAGCAATATCATTACCATATTTATCGGATATGTTAGCAACTGTACCCGTCATATAAGATGATGACTCTCGTTCGTATCTCTCATGGAGTGGATTATTTAAAGCATTTAAGATACCGTGATATACGGCTTTAAATATAATCTTATCATCTGAGAATTTAACTTCACTCTTGCGAGGATGTACGTTTATATCAACCATTCTCGCAGGCACAGTAATATTTAGTACCACTAAAGGATGACCATTTTTCGGCAATAGTGCATGGTATGCATTATCGATAGCCTTCATTATGGTTTTATCAGAAATCACGCGATTATTGACGATAATGGTCTGCCATATCCTTGTACTTTTAAGAAGTGTGGGCTTACTCACTACGCCATCGATATAGATAGAATCACTTTCATAGGCAACAGTAAAAATATCTTCTTTGGTTTTATATCCATATAGCGCAGCTACAGTATCACTAATATCGCCATTTCCTGGTGTGATAATAGCTACCCGATCATCGATGATAAGCTTAAAAGAAATATGTGGATTACTTAGAGCTAATTTCCCTACAATATCTTGAATTTTAGAGGCTTCTGTACGCTCCGTTTTTAAGAATTTACGACGAGCCGGTGTATTATAAAATAAATCTTTAATTTCGATAGTTGTACCAGGTGCCGCACCATAAGGAATGCAATCGGTAAAGGTGCCGCCATCAACAGTAATACGAGTCCCCAAATCAGAGTCTGCTTTACGAGTAGTCAAAGAGAAATGAGATACAGAGGCAATACTAGCCAAGGCCTCCCCACGGAAGCCTAGGGACGCAATATCAAAGAGGGCCTCTACTTGTTGAATTTTAGAGGTTGCATGACGTAGAATCGCCAAGCGAGCATCTTCCTCCGTCATACCGATACCATTATCAGTAATCCGCATATAGGCCACACCGCCTTCACCAATTTCAACCTCAATATTAGTGGCAGACGCATCAATAGAGTTTTCAATGAGCTCTTTAATAACTGATGCGGGACGTTCAACGACTTCACCGGCAGCTATCTTATTGATTGTCGTTTCATCCAATACGTGAATGGTTGCCATTATTTCCCGCCTCCTTTACGAGCTTCCTCTTGTAGTTCATATAATTTATTTAATGCTTCAATTGGAGTCATACTCATTACATCGACTTCCAGTAAGCTATCTACTACGGAATGGGTAAATAAATTGCCTAGTGGAGAATCACTAACTTGCTTAACCGCTGGTTTTGCCACATTAGTAAGTTGAGCACCCATAACTCGATTATTTAAGTCACTTGCATCATGACTTTGATCTTCCAAGGATTCTAAAATCACTTCAGCTCGTTTTAATACAGCGTTAGGTAGGCCCGCCAGTCTGGCAACATGGATACCATAACTGCGATCTGCACCACCTTTAATGATACGACGCAAGAAAGCAACATCTTTCCCTTTTTCTTTAACTGCAACGGTATAATTTTTTAATTTACTATAGCTTTCTTCTAAGCAAATCAATTCATGGTAGTGCGTTGCAAATAAAGTCTTGCTATGAATGTGCTTACAAATATGTTCCACTACGGCTTGTGCGATACTCAAACCATCAAAGGTACTCGTACCCCGACCAATTTCATCGAGAATAATTAAACTATTATGGGTAGCATTTTCTAAAATATACGCTACCTCTTTCATTTCTACCATGAACGTGCTTTGACCAGTAGAAATATCGTCGCTAGCACCGACACGTGTAAAAATACGATCCACAGGTGAGATAGACGCTTCACGAGCAGGGATAAAGGAACCAATCTGTGCCATAATCATTAAGATAGCCACTTGACGCATGTAAGTAGATTTACCTGCCATATTAGGGCCTGTAATGAGTAAAAATTCTTCATCATCATGATTTAGAACGATATCATTTGGTACAAATACCTCACGTTTTAAAAACTTTTCAATAACTGGATGACGACCATCACGAATATTGATTTGACCATTCATTACAATAGTTGGACAAATATAATTTTCTTCATAAGCAACCAAAGCAAGAGAGCACAATACATCAAGGTCTGCAAGAGCACGTGCCGTTTCTTGCACATCTTTGATAACGAGTTTAATGTCATTGCGTAATTGTTGATATAGTTCGTGTTCCAACGCGATGATTTTATCTTTCGCACTGAGAATTTTAATTTCAAATTCTTTTAACTCAGGCGTAATATAGCGTTCAGCATTGGCCAGGGTTTGTTTTCGTATGAAATAGTCTGGTACTTGTTCTGATTTACTATGGGATACCTCGAAATAGTAGCCAAACACTTTATTATAACCAGTCTTAATTTTTGAAAGCCCTGTAGCTTCTTTAATATCCGCTTCCATCTTGGCGAGCCATTGCTCGCTATTAGTCGCTAAAGAACGTAGCTCATCTAAATCAGCATTAAATCCATCTTTAATAACACGACCGTCTTTTAATGTCAACGCTGGTTGCTCTGCAATAGCTCGACATAATAAGTCATAAATATCTTTATGATCTTGCATGCGCTCATTAATAGATGTTAAAGCTAGACTTGAACATGTACCTAATACATTCTTAATATCAGGTAGAACTGCTAATGACTCACGAAGAGCCGTTAAATCTCTGGGAGACACAGATCCGGTTTCAACACGACCAACGATGCGTTCAAAATCGTAAATACAATCTAAAAAGTTACGAATATGAGAACGTTCAGCACCGCGTGTAATAAGTTCTGAAACGGCTGCTTGACGACGTTGTATTTGATTTATATCAGTTAATGGACTTTCAAGCCATTGTTTTAAAAGGCGTGCCCCCATTGGTGTCAACGTACGATCTAGTACATCCAGTAAAGTACCTTTTTGTCCACCATCGCGTAAATTATGAGTAATTTCAAGGTGCCGCAAAGAAGATGTATCAAGAATAAGGCGATTACCTACACTTAATTGATGTACATAGTTGATATGAGAAATTTCAGATTTAATGATATCCTCTAAGTACAAAAGCATATAACCTAATGCTTCCCATACATCCTCTTCCATAAGGCCTAAATCACCGAAATGAGTTACAGCTTTTTCAGCTACTTCACGTTGTGTATAGTATGTAGAAAAAGGAGAAAATACGACATTACTAAATTGATTTTCAATAAAATCCTGAATATCTTGCGGTAATATCGTTCCTTCAGGCAATATGATTTCACTTGGTCTATACATGCTGAGTGCATCGTACATATCACTGCGTTTTTCACAATCAGTAATGCGGTGCCAAATAACTTCCCCTGTAGATACATCAGAAAACACAAGAATCCACGTATCTTTTACCATATAAAATAATGATAAAAAGTTATTTGACCGTGCATCGTTACCATTTTCTGTCATCACTGTACCAGGAGTAACAACTTTAATGACATCGCGCTTAACAATGCCTTTAACTGCTTTAGGATCTTCTAGTTGTTCACAGATAGCAACTTTATATCCTTTTTTTACAAGCGTTTCTATGTAGCTTTCAGCCGCATGAAAAGGAACGCCACACATCGGTGTGCGTTCCTCATCTCCTGTAGGACGACCTGTTAAGGTAATATTAAGTTCACGTGATGCGACTAAAGCATCCTCATTAAATAATTCATAAAAATCACCTAATCGAAAGAACAATAATTCTTCAGAGTATCTAGATTTAATATCTAAATACTGCTCCATCATAGGTGTTTGCTTTTTACTCATATTCACCTCATATATTATGAGTCATATCACAGATTCCGCTTATATTCGTATATTCCCATACGATTATTAAACAAATATATAAACGGGTATAATAATTTATAAACAATAGGTGCTAAGGACAACATACTTCCTGTAAAATTAATCAATCCAGTCTGTTTAAGCTTAGGATTCATAACTACAATTTCATGACCGTCCTTAGTTCCCCACTGAAAAGAAACATTCATTTTACTAAGCATATCATGTTGTTTAGTGCGTTTCGCCACATATGGAGAAATCATATCAAGATATAACGTAAACTCTTCAAAAGAATCAGTCAGCAAGCCTAAAAACTGCTTCATTTCATCCAATGTAAGATACATAACTACACCTTCACTAACAAGCAGTAGTTTTCGTCCATTTATCTCAATATTTTTAGTCCACAATTCATCAGTTATAGAACTCACTAAATTATGGACTCGTTCATGAGGCTCAAAAAATTGTGTACGTGCTTCAATCACTCCGGCAAAATCGATATTATACCAATCAATATAACCGTTGTCGACTCGATAAAACATAGTATCTAAACCGGCACCTAATGATACGACGATACAATCTGGATATAGAGATATAAAGTTTCGTATCTCTTCATCGATTACTTTTGCTCGTCCTAAAATTCCATAATAAGACATCTTAACATCTTTAAATTGATCAAAATCATAATCAATATGCTTTAAAATATCCCAGGATTTCTGATCCTTTAATACAGATTGATCTGACTCATAATCTTTCGCTCTTGCATATAGTGTCAATAATGCCGTTTCGCCTACAGCGTTTAAATCAAGTTTCATAGTTACACCTTCTTTGTAAAAATACAAAATGTAAATGGTGTTCATACCTATGAATGTCTTCAATATACAACTTTTATATTATTTTATTATTATAACACATATGATTTCTAATCAGCATCTATGGTAAAAAAGAACTTCGCCACCACATGTTTAGCAAACTAATTTTAGATAAAAATTCTAACCTTAGAGTTAACATAATAGTGACGAGTTCTTTTTGATTCTAATAGTTTATTTTACAATACTACCATAACAAACCCATGTTTGAGCTTTATCGATATGAGCTGGTACAGTTTGACCAATTGTTAGGGAGTCATCCTTAGGGAATAAAACCATTTTATTACCAGATGTACGACCGAACCACATGTCTTCATCACGAGGACTTGGTCCCTCTACAATAATATCAAATACTTGTCCTTCCATAGGTTTATTTAATTCATAAGAGATTTCATTTTGTACATCCATCAATGTTTGTAAGCGAACGCGCTTAATCTCTTCTGGAATTTGATCATCCATAGTTGCTGCTGGCGTTCCAGATCGCTTAGAGTAGATAAACGTATACGCCATGTCATAGCGCACATCTTTTAATAATTGTAATGTAGCTTGAAAATCTTCCTCAGTTTCTCCTGGGAAACCTACAATGATATCCGTAGTCACCACCACATCTTTTATTTTTTCACGGCAATAAGAAAGTAATTCTTTATAATGCTCTACCGTGTAATGACGATTCATTTTCTTTAAAATACGATTGGAACCAGATTGAATAGGTAAATGTAAATGCGTCACAATATTGGATGACCTACCAAGAGCATCAATCATAGACTTACTCATATCTTGAGGATGACTTGTCATATAGCGAATACGTTCTATACCAGGAATACCATCAAGAGCATCAACTAATGTACCAAAATCTGTACCATCTTTAAAATCTAGGCCATAAGAGTTTACATTTTGCCCCAATAAAGTGATCTCTTTAAATCCTTTAACCCCTAGGTCTGTAACCTCTTTAACAATGGCCTCTACAGGACGGCTAATCTCTCTACCACGTACATGGGGAACAATACAATAGGTGCAAAATTTATTACATCCATTCATAATAGGTACCCATGCATAAAAAGAGCCATTTGGTTTTGCCTCTAATTCAGGTAATACAGAGTTATCCATATCTACGTTGATTTGATGCGTATGTCCATGTTGTACTTCTTCAATCATCTCGTTAATATGTTGAATATTATGAGTGCCTAATACAATATCAATATGAGGAGCTCGTTTAAACATTTCTGCTTGATTTTTTTGAGCCATACATCCTGTGACGGCGATAATCAAGTTTTTATTATTACGTTTTAGTCTTTTTAGCTCACCTATACGCCCATAAACTTTAGTTTCTGCATTTTCACGCACTGCACAAGTATTTAGCAGAATTAAATCTGCAGTTTCAACATTCTCTGTTGGTATATACCCAACAGATTCCAGCTGATGCGATAATCGCTCAGAGTCGGCAGTATTCATTTGACAACCATAGGTGTAAATATAATAAGACTTCATTCTAACTCCTACACTTTAACAATCTTACGTTTTGTTTCAATAATATTCTTAACTTTAATAGACATGCGTTCAATAGACATGCCGGTAATATATTCAATTTCATTGCGAACAGATTTTTGTACCTGTTGCATCAACGGTTTAACAGGATATCCATGTTCAATAACTACAGCCATATCAACAACAAGACCGTTTTGACCTTTGTCGCTTTTTTTAAAAGAAATTATACTGGTCTCATCGACACCAGCTACTTTTTTTAACCCATTTCTAATCAATTTAATAATTACTTCATCGTCAAAAGTGAGTCGACCATAGTAGCTAAAAGCAGGACGTACAACAGAACGTTCAAATCCTTCAGAACCAATTTGACCTAAGGTATCTTGATCTTGTTTTTTCAAAGTCCTGCGGCGCCACATGGTTTTGATTGGATCGATCAAATACCCCCTAAAGTGTGACTTTAATTCCATAGTCGGCACAGGAATTATATGTTTACCCTCTTTAAGACGTGCATGTTGTGCCTTTTCAATTTCCTTAGGTGTTGCAACATCTTCTATACGAATATATCGATCAGGTTCTTGTAAGCCTAAAGCTTTAGTAATCTTCTTAACCATATTATCAGAAGTGCCGATAATCATAAGCTTATTAGGTTTAATCTTATCTAATTGTTCTCGTACGGATTTAACTTGTACTTCGTCTTGAAAAATAGCACGACGAACAGCTTTTAAACGACTAGACTCTTTTTTTGCAGAAAAGCCAGCTACAATTTTATTATCATGAATCAAAATACCATCATCGATGATACATTCAATTTTATTTTCATGAGCAACTACGAGGGCACGATGACTTTTACCTGTGCCACTACTACCAACAAATGCAACGACTTCCATAGCCTACCTCGTCATTTATAACAAACTAATAAATTCTGATACATCCTTACCAGATACTAAGTAATCACCAAATCTATCAGGTTTCTTGCCTACAATACCATGGTAATCAGAACCACCAGTAATAAATAGCTTATGCTTTTTAGCGAATTCTTTATATCGCTCCACATCATCATCATTATGCTTTGAGTGATATACCTCCATACCATCAAAATCATAATCTAACATTTCCAACACATATTCATCACTGGTAACCAATTTAGGATGAGCCATAACAGCAAGTCCTCCAGCTTTATGTATAATATCAATAATATAAGGAACCTCTACTTTTACCTTAGGAACATAGCAAGGACTATCTTTTCGAAGAATACCTTTAAATACATCATTAATATCCTTGGCATAACCACCATCAATTAAAAGTTTACCAATATGTGGGCGACCATAAGCTTTAGTATCAGGAAATTGTTTAATGAGCTCTTCTTTTGTAATATAATATCCTTCATTATTACAACGACGGATAATTTCATCGATACGTTCTTCACGTTTTCCTTTAAAAAACGTAATAAAATCGATTAAATCTTTATTATTTTCATCAAAACAATATCCTAAAATATGAATTGACTTATCTTTATAATCAGCACTAAATTCACAGCCATTTACGATTTTAATAGATTCATTAGGATCTAACTTCTTTTGAGCAGCACGCAATGCTTGAATGCCGTCTATTTCATCATGATCGGTTAAAGCCATCATAGATACATTACAGTCTATGGCATGTTGCAATAGATCTTTAGGTGTTTCAACACCATCTGAAAAGATGGAATGCATATGAAAATCTACAAGCATATAGCACCTCCATTCCAAATATTCTATCATTTAATTATGACTTATTTAATCTATTAATTCAAGTTTAGAAAGAAAAATTGCGACCCTAATGAACATTCACTAGAATCGCAATTCTATTATAAGTTTTGAAGCAATTCTGTTACTTTATCAGATACAGAATCAATAGCACATGGAAGAGCTTCTCCAGACTTACGGATTTGAATTTCTACTTCGTTATTCTCAAGAGTATTTTTACTTACTGTAATGCGAAGTGGATAACCAATCAAATCAGCATCTTTGAACTTAACACCTGCACGATCTTTACGATCATCTAACAATACATCTACACCAGCATTTTGTAATGCAGTATAAATAGTTTGACTAATAGACATTAATGCTTCGTCTTTTGCATTAATTGGAACAATAACTGCTTCAAATGGAGCGATAGAACGTGGCCAAATAATACCATTTTCATCGTGATATTGCTCAATAGCAGCAGCTAGTGTACGAGATACACCGATACCATAGCAACCCATAATCATTGGATTAGGACGACCATTTTGATCTAAGAATGTAGCTTGTAATGCTTCAGAATACTTTGTACCCAATTTAAATACTTGACCCACTTCGATGCCTTTAGCATGTTCTAAAGCACCCCCACATTTAGGACACACATCGTCCTTCGTGATTAAACGAATTGGAGCAACAATAATATCTTCTACATTAAAGTCCCGTTTTGGATTGATATTAACGTAGTGAGCATCTTTTTTATTAGCGCCACCACAAACATTGTAAGTTTCCATAACAGATTCATCAACAACAATAGCAAATTCTTCTGTTTGTTTTAAACCAATAGGACTGATGAAACCAGCTATTAAACCTACTTTTTCCAATTCTTCAGGGGTGGCCATCTCAGGCTCTACAGCACCAAGAACGGCATGTTGTACAGCGACTTCATTTACTTCATGGTCACCACGAACAATGGCTAATACCACTTTACCATCAATAGAAAATACTACCGCTTTGATAGTTTTATGTAATGGTAAATTTAACATGTCTGCCACAGCTTCAATAGAACTTGCATTTGGTGTATCCACAACAGATAACTCATGAAGAACTTCTTCGTCTTGCTTCATGATACCAGGCTTGCCGATTTCAATGTTAGCTGCATAATCACACTTAGTACAATATACGATATCAGCTTCACCAGCTTCGGCAATGGCCATGAACTCATGCGTACCACTACCACCGATTGCACCACTATCAGCCTCTACTGGGCGGAATGTAAGACCACAACGTGTAAAAATACGTGTATATGCATCGTACATAGATTTATAGGATTCATCTAAACCCGCTTCATCTACATCAAAAGAATAAGCATCTTTCATAATGAATTCACGGCTACGCATCAAGCCATAACGTGGACGACGCTCATCACGGAATTTACTTTGAATTTGATATAAGTTGACTGGTAATTGACGATATGAGTTAATCTCATTTTTAACGAGGGTTGTAATCATCTCTTCATGTGTTGGTCCTAGACAAAACTCATTATCATGACGATCATTGATACGCATCATTTCTGCGCCATATGCGTTCCAACGGCCAGACTCTTTCCAAATTTCTGCAGGCTGTAAAATTGGCATCATAATTTCTTGAGCACTAGCACGATCCATTTCTTCACGTACAATAGCTTCAATCTTTTTAATACTTCTCCAACCTAATGGTAAAAAACTATATAAACCATTTGCAGTTTTACGCATAAAACCAGCGCGAAGCATAAGCTGTTGGCTTACTACATCAGCGTCAGATGGAACCTCACGCAATGTAGGTGCATATAATTTAGTGGCTAACATAAAGACTCCTCATCTAAATTTTCTAAATATTGGTCAATTTCTCTAAACAATGTATCTACTAATTCGGCTTCTGGTACAGTCTTAATAACTTTCCCTTTACGGAAAATAATACCTTGACCATCACCACCAGCAATACCAAAGTCGGCCTCACGCGCTTCCCCTGGACCATTTACAACACACCCCATAACGGCAACCTTAATAGGCGCTTTTATGGATGCTAGACGTTCTTCTACAATACCAGCCATATCAAATAAATTTACTTGGCAACGACCACATGTAGGACAAGATATCATAGTGGCCCCAAAATTTCTTAATCCTAAGCTACTTAAAATACTTCTACCTACTTCAATTTCGTGAATTGGATCTCCAGTTAAGGATACCCGTAATGTATCACCAATGCCATCGAGCAATAATGCACCAATCCCCATAGCAGATTTAATAGTGCCTTGTTTAATAGTACCAGCTTCTGTTACCCCTAAATGTAACGGATAAGGAATCTTATCAGATAACTTACGATATGCTTCCACCATTAGAGGTACTTCCGTGGCTTTAATGGATAATTTCATTTGACGATAATCGAGTTTTTCTAAAATTCTTACGTGTTCTAAAGCTGTTTCAACCATACCATCCGCTGTAGGATGTCCTCCATGAGCATCGAGAATATGCTTTGGTAAAGAGCCTGCATTAACACCAATGCGAATTGGGATTTGTTTAGGTTTTGCCTTTTCAATAACGGCTAAAACCTTATCTTCACCACCAATATTTCCTGGATTAATGCGCAATCCATCAACATTATTTTCAATAGCTTCTAAAGCTAATCTATAATCAAAGTGAATATCGGCGATCAAAGGAATTGAAATGCCCGCTCTAACAGCCTTTAAAGCCTTTGCAGATGCCATTGTAGGAACGGCGACACGAACCAGTTCACAACCAGCCTCTGCTAAATGATTAATTTCTGCAATTGCCTTCTCTGTATGTACTGGATCCGTAGTAATCATAGATTGAATACTTACCGGTGCATAATCGCCGATTTTAACTGTACCTACATAGATACCATTTGTTGGTTTACGTACAATCATTGTAATCTCCCATCTGTCTTATAGTAAACGGAAAATATCCTGCGTTGTTACATATAAGAATAATGCTACCATTAAGGCAACCCCAACCATTTGTATATACATAAGAGCTTTAGCAGGTAATCTACGGCCTGTTATAGCTTCCGCCAAGATAATAATCAAGTGACCACCATCTAAAACAGGTAATGGTAAAAGATTAATAACCCCTAAGTTAATACTAAGGAATGCAGCAAAACTTAATAGTGGTGCAAATCCTGATTGTGCAATAGTACCTGCCATTTGGGAAATTCCTACTGGACCAGATAATTCGGCTGCTTGTGTGCCACGAATCATATCATAAATCCCACTGACCATAGCAACAATAGTTTGCCCCGTCCGACTAACAGCAAGGCTCAAAGATTCACCAATACTATAAGTTTCACGAGTAAAGCTAGGGTAGATGCCAATCTTAGGACTATCTTGTTCCATTTTAGGTATTACCGTAGTCTCTATAGTTTTTCCTTCACGCTCTACAACAACAGTTACACCATGGTTTGCTGTGCCTTGTAAACTAGGACGAATATCATCCCAAGTACTAATTTTTTTACCATCAATCGTAATAATTCTATCGTTAGCTTCTAAATGAGCCTGCTCTGCAGAACTACCCGCAATAATGTTACCAATTACAGGTTCATTTGTATATGTAAGATTTCCTACAGTCACATTTAGGCCAAAGAAAAGTACAATGGCTAATATAAAGTTAAATACAGCCCCTGCAGAAATAACAATAAATTTTTTCCACGCAGGTTTATTATAAAAGGAGCGCTCATTAAGAGGCTCGTCAGGTGTCATACCAGCAATACGATTAAATCCTCCAAGAGGAATTATACGAATAGAATATAAAGTTTCCCCTTTTTGTACTTTAAATATAGCTGGACCAAAACCTATAGCAAATTCATCAACTTGCATACCTGACATCTTAGCTGTAATAAAATGGCCTAATTCATGAATAAACACGATTAAACCAAATACAAATATTGTGGCTAATGCCGTAATCATATATTCTCCTATAACATCAACGATGTTGCCTTTTCACGGGCCCATCTATCGATGGATAATAAATTATCTAATGTAAAATCATCTTCTGGTCCCATAGATTCAAGAACAGAAGTAACGACTTTATAAATATCACCAAAGGCGATTTTATCTTCTAAAAAGGCATATACTGCCGTTTCATTAGCTGCATTAAATACAGCAGGTTTAAATCCACTAGCACGTCCCACCTCATACGCAAGTCGAAGTGCAGGAAAATCGTCATACCGTGGAGGTAAAAACTCCAATTGTAGTGCTTGACTAAAATCAAGATGATTCATACTTAAAACTTCACGTTTGGGATACGTCAAAGCATATTGAATGGGCTCGCGCATATCTGGATTACCCATTTGCGCTAATATCGCACCATCCTTCATACGTATCATAGAATGAACAATACTTTGAGGATGTACTACTACATCAATATGATCAAAATCAAAACCAAATAACCAATGAGCTTCTATTACCTCTAAGCCTTTATTGAATAAAGAGGCAGAGTCTATAGTTATTTTATTACCCATATTCCAGGTAGGATGTCGCAAACAATCTGCAGCAGTTGCAGTTTGAATTTTACTAGAATCCCATGTGCGTAAAGGTCCACCAGAAGCAGTGACAATTAAAGAATCAACATTGTCACGTTTCTGTCCTTCTAAGCACTGAAATATAGCACTATGTTCACTATCGATAGGTAGGATTTGTACGCCATGTTCTTTAGCTAAAGCCGTAATTAATGGACCTCCAGCAACAAGAGTTTCTTTATTAGCAAGACCTATAGTCTTCCCTTGTTTTATAGCTTCCACTGTAGGCTCAATTCCCGCAGCACCTACAATAGCAGTAACAATCATTGTTGCTTCTTGAATTGTAGCTGCTGCAATGAGGGCTTCCTTACCACCTATCAATTTCGTAGGACCTGTATAGCGTGCTTGTAATTCTTTAAAAGCACCTTCATCTACAAGACCCGCCACCAAAGGTTTATATTCTTTAATCTGATGTTCTAAGAGGTCAATATTATGATGTGCCACTAAGGCAACCACCTTGAATTGATCTGGATGTTGAGACACCACATCAAGCGTCTGTGTACCGATTGAGCCAGTACTGCCGATAATACTTAGGTATTTCATAAGTGTACCTCTATGAAATTAGTACGAAAATAGTAATATATATACTAATGTAATAGGAGCCGCAAATAATAAACTATCAAAGCGATCCAATACACCGCCATGACCTGGTAATAATGTACCAGAATCTTTTACATTACATAGTCGTTTAATCTTTGATTCAAACAAATCACCTAATGGTGCTAATATACCGCTAATCATACCTACATGGATTCCCATCCACCAAGGAATGCCAACGATATACGAAAATACTGCACCTGTAAGGATACAGCCGATAAATCCACCAATAAAACCTTCTAGTGTTTTATTAGGACTAATGGATGGTACTATTTTACGTTTACCAAAAGCTCGACCTGAAAAATATGCAAAGGTATCACTAGCCCAAGTAGTAAACAATAATAACCAAAGTGTAATAGTGCCCCAGTTATATAGTTCAAAAGGCATTGATAAATTCATGTAAATTGAGTCATGACGAATCAAGAGCAATGAAGTCATACCCATACCAATATATAATAAACCAAATACACTAAAGGATACACTAGACATCGAGTACTTAGTTTCACCAAATGTACACAACATATAATTGGCAAATAAACTTAATACTAAAATAGCTATAGCTATAATATACTGATGACATGCAAGAGCAATCATTAGCAATAAAATGCTAATATATCCCCATATAATGGATATCCAAACACGTTTAGCTTTACCAAGTAATACAAACTCACGCCACCCTAATAAAGCTAAAAGTGTAATTAGCACATCATACACTAATCCACCAAATGTAATGGCCCCTAAGGCAATAATAAAACCAATAACAGCGGTAATAACACGTGTTTTTAACATTTTTTATTCCTCATCACATAAGCCACCAAATCGGCGTTCTCGTTTCTGATATGCCGCCACAGCATCAAGTAAAGTTTCCTTAGTAAAATCTGGCCAATGCAAATCGGTAAACCAAAATTCAGCATACGCTAGTTGCCATAACAAAAAATTACTAATTCTAAAATCACTACTAGGACGAATTAATAAATCTACATCACTAAACTCTTTAGTAAATAATTGAGAACTTACATATTCTTCAGTAATATTGTCCATTGTAATAACGCCATCCGTAACAGATTTTGCAATGTCGCGGATAGTTCTAACTATTTCATCACGCCCACCATAGTTAATTGCTAACTGTAATGTGAGGCCTGTATTATTCTGAGTTAATAATTCCGCATCTTGAATGATTTTTTGTAGGTCTTCTGAAAGCCCTCCAATAAAACCAATAAATCGAATGCGTACATTATGTTCATGCATATACTTAACATTATTATTTAAGTATTCTTTTATGAGAGACATAAGTAAAGAAACTTCCTGTTCAGGACGTTTCCAGTTCTCCGTGGAGAAACCATATACCGTAAGAGCTCTAATTCCGATCTCATCTGCGGCCATAACAATTTCTTTTAATACATCTGCACCAGCACGATGCCCCATGGAGCGCGGCATGCCTCTGCGTTTAGCCCATCGTCCATTACCATCCATAATAATAGCAACATGTTGTGGAATTATATTACGATCAATGACAGGCGTATCAGAACGTTTACGGTTAAATAATTTCTTTAGCATAGTCTACCTCGATAGAATTTCCGAAGTCGCTGGCAATCATTGGTCTATATAGTAGTATATGCAAGCACTCATCAACCTTTGTAATACGTGCCACATAAAATCCTTTATCTGAAATTTCAAAGAAGCGATTAAAGGATCCACCAATCATTACCTTAAAAGGAATATGGGCAGCCTGCAAACGAGACTTTGCAAGCTGCCATGGTATTCCAATAAGGCTATTAGAATCAAACATTATACTTCTAATACGTCCTTTTCTTTTACTACTTTTAACTCATCGATTTGCTTAACTTTAGCATCGGTAAGCTTTTGGATTTGATCTAAACCGTCTTTAGCATCATCTTCAGTAATCGTTTTAGCTTTCTCTTCTTTTTTTAATGCTTCATTTACATCGCGACGAATGTTGCGCACTGCAACTTTTGCATCTTCAGCCTTTTTATGAACTACTTTAACGATTTCTTTACGACGTTCCTCAGTTAATTGAGGAATACTTAAACGAATTTGTGCACCATCATTACCAGGGTTCAAACCTAAATCAGATTGTAAAATTGCTTTTTCAATAGCACCAATCATTGTTTTATCCCAAGGTGCAATCACAATCATGCGAGGTTCAGGCACGGAGATATTCGCAACTTGATTAATGGGTGATGGACTTCCATAGTAATCAACCATTACTTTATCAAGTAGTGCTACACTAGCACGGCCTGTACGAATAGATGCGAATTCATGTTTTAAAGCCTCAATAGACTTATTCATGCGGTCTTCTGCTTGTTGTAACAATTCTTTAATTTCCATATGAATTATTCTCCTCGAACAATGGTCCCTATTTCTTCACCTTTAGCAGCTTTTGTAATATTACCAGGAATATCCATGCTAAATACAATAATAGGAATATTGTTATCTTTACATAAAGTTGTAGATGTAGCATCCATTACTTTTAATTCTTTTGTGATAATCTCGTTATATGTTAATTCATCAAATTTAACAGCATTAGGATTTGTCTTAGGGTCAGAATCATATACGCCATCTGCAAATTTCTTTGCCATTAAAATAGCATCGGCTTCAATTTCAGCGGCCCGTAATGCAGCTGTTGTATCTGTAGAGAAGTAAGGTTTACCAAGGCCAGCACCGAAGATAACGATACGTTTTTTTTCTAAATGACGAATAGCGCGACGACGAATATAAGGTTCTGCAATTTCTTGCATTTCAATAGCTGTTTGAACACGTGTATCTACACCAGCTTGCTCTAATGCATCTTGCAATGCTAAGGAGTTCATCACTGTTGCTAGCATCCCCATATAGTCAGCAGTAGCACGATCCATACCTTGATTGCTACCAGCTAAACCTCTCCATAGGTTACCGCCACCAACAACAATCGCGATTTCTAAATCAGTGGATTTTGCTAAAGCAGCAATTTCTTTTGCAAATTCTTCAACAACATCAGGATTAATACCAAAACCTTGTTCACCTGCTAATGCTTCACCACTCAACTTTAAAACAATACGTCGAAACTTTCTTTTTGCCATATTTTTACTCCTCTATTGCAAAATAAGAGAACACTGTACGGTGTTCTCTTATTGTTTATTAATTATTTACCAACAGATGCCATTACTTCTGCTACGAAGTCATCTTGGCGTTTTTCAATGCCTTCACCTAAACCATAGCGAACAAAACGACGTACGTTGATGTTTTCACCGATTTTTGCAATACTTTCATTAATGATGTCTGTAACAGTTTTATCGCCATCTTTAATGAATACTTGTTCTAATAGGCAATTTTCTTTATAGAATTTTTCAATACGACCTGCAACCATTTTTTCTAAAACAGCTTCAGGTTTTGGTTTACGACCAGCTTTAACGTCTTCTTCAGCTTCTACTTTAGCTTGTTCCAATAATACTTGTTTTTCGTGTTCAATTACTTCAGTAGGAACTTCTTCACGGTTCAAGTATGTAGGATTTACAGCTGCAATTTGCATTGCGATGTCGCGTGCTAAATTTTGGAAATCATCAGTTTTTGCAACGAAGTCAGTTTCACAGTTAACTTCCACTAAAACACCGATACGACCACCAGCATGAATGTAGGATTGTACTACACCTTCAGCTGCAATACGACCAGCTTTTTTAGCTGCCGCAGCCAAACCTTTTTCACGAAGAAGGTCAACCGCTTTATCGATATTACCGTCAGTTTCAACCAATGCTTTTTTAGCGTCCATCATACCTGCGCCAGTCATGTCGCGCAATTCTTTTACCAAAGCAGCAGTAATTGCCATTATTTTGTTCCTCCTAGTATTAATTAAGGTAAGGATATAGTCCTTACCCCAATTATATATGTTATAGATTTATCTTTCAAATGCTAATACGACAACGATTAAGCTTTACCGTCTCGAACCATTTCAGCAGAGTCAGCTACCATGTTATCTAATGCTTCTTCAAAGGATTCGCCTTGACGACCTTCAAGAACAGCGTCAGCCATTTTACCAGCCAACAATTTAACAGCGCGAATAGCGTCATCATTTGCTGGAATTGGGAAATCAACTTCGTCTGGGTCGCAGTTAGTGTCAACTGTTGCAACTACAGGAATACCCAATTTTTTAGCTTCTGCAATAGCGATTTTTTCTTTTTTAGGATCTACTACGAAAAGAGCACCTGGCATTTTAGGCATATCTTTGATACCGCCAAGGTATTTTTCCAATTTATCCATTTCATGACGAAGACCGATAACTTCTTTTTTAGGCAATACTTCGAAAGTACCGTCTTCTGCCATAGCTTCCAATTGTTTTAAACGTTTAATACGAGTTTCAATTGTTTTGAAGTTAGTCAACATACCGCCCAACCAACGTTCGTTAACGAAGAACATGTTAGCACGGATAGCTTCTTCTTTAATAGCTTCTTGAGCTTGTTTTTTAGTACCTACGAACAAGATTACTTCGCCTTGGGAAGCAACTTCACGCAAGAAATTGTAAGCTTCTTCTACTTTTTTAACTGTTTTAGACAAATCAATGATATAAATACCATTGCGTTCAGTGAAGATGAATTTCGCCATTTTAGGGTTCCATCTTCTAGTCTGATGACCAAAGTGTACACCAGCCTCTAATAATTGTTTCATTGATACTACTGCCATTGTGGCACCTCCTGTTAATTAACCTCCGCCGCTTCATCCTTCGGGTCACCCAAAATTAGGCACAGTACCGAAGTCCACTGACGTGCATATTTTTCATACCTAATAATTCTAACAAAAAATCATGGCAAAAGCAAGCAAGGAGTGAGGAATTCTTTAAGTATTCCTCACTCCTTATTTTAAATACATTCTCTTTCTTATTGATGTACGATTTTATGTTCAAATTTGAATTATAGAATATTATGAAAATATTTATTTAATTATTGCGAATGGATTCAATCATACTTGCACGATCTTCAGCACCAAATACTGCAGAACCAGCAACTAAAACTGTAGCTCCCGCTCTTTTAATCGGTACACAAGTAATATCGTTAATACCACCGTCTACCTCAATGACTGCCGTTGAATTGTCTACTTCTTCTAACAATATCTTAGCTTGTTTAACTTTTTTTATTGCATTCTTAATAAAAGATTGTCCTCCAAATCCTGGATTCACAGACATAATTAAAATCATATCTAAATCTGCAGCTACATCTTCTAGTAGAGATACAGGTGTACTAGGATTCAATGCTACACCAGCCTTCATCCCACACTGCTTGATATGTTGAATCAAACGATGCATATGAGGTACAGTTTCTTGATGAAAAGTAAAATATTCTACACCAATTTTTGCAAATTCTTCTACATAATCACCAGGATTAGTAACCATCAAATGCACATCAAATGGTAATTTTGTATATGGACGAATGGCTTTCACAATGGGAGCACCAAAGGTTAGATTAGGAACAAAGTGTCCATCCATGATGTCGATATGTAATAAATCAGCCCCCGCTGCTTCAATAGATTTTAATTCCTCACTTAACACCGCAAAATTTGCGGAAAGCATAGATGGTGCAATTTTTATCATATTAAAACCTCTTTCGTTGACTTTCTATATCATTACGTATAGACATATAAGCATCATATCGTCCTTGATGAATATGACCAGCTTCTAGAGCAGCTTTAATCCCACAAATGGGTTCATGTTCATGATAGCAAGGACTAAATTTACAAGTATCAACATATTCACCAAATTCTGGGAATAATGTAGGCAATCTTTCAAGAGAAACATCATTAAATTCAATAGCACTAAATCCAGGTGTATCCATGATAAAAGAATCTGCATCTAAACTATATAAAGAAGCGTGACGAGTAGTATGTTTGCCACGTTTAATCTTATCACTTACCTCCCCAGTCCGGAAGGCGAATTTTGGGTCTACTGCGTTTAAAAGACTACTCTTACCAACACCAGATGGACCTGCAAAAGCTGTTACCTTATGTTGAAGCACATGACGTAAATCATCGATGCCTGTCATATTATATGTGGATGTCATCAAAACCTTATAACCAATTGATTTATAAAGATCAACCATAGTTTCCGTCTCTGAATCCATCAGGTCACATTTATTGATACATAGCACGATAGGTATATCCGCATGTTCAATCATAACGAGCATTTTATTAAGTAATAGCTCATTAATATCTGGTTCATGGGTAGCCACAACTAATACAACTTGGTCAATATTAGCTACTGCTGGACGTACCATCGAATTATGACGTCCATGGATGGATTCAACGAACCCATCCTCCGAAATCGTAACGCGATCACCCACAAGTAAACTATAACGACCTTTCTTAAGTCTGCCACGAACCTTACATTCATGAATGGTGCCCGTATCATCTTGTACATAAAAGTACCCATTCATATTTTTGACAACAATGCCTGTAATCATAGTACCTCTTATAATGCAGTTTCTTGCACTAATGCACCATTGAGGTATACCTCAATACGTACATTACCTACACCGGACACTTTTCGAACAATACGATCTCCAGGTTTATTGGTATCATCATAAATTACTGCGGAACCTTCATCATCTTTTACGACAATTTTAAGTTCTTGATTTTTAGAACCAGCTGGTACAGTAACATCTATAGTACCAGTTGTTTTATTACCACTGTTTCCATCTTTTTTATCAGATTTCTTTTTATCATCTTTGAACTCAGTCGTAAGATTTAATGTGGAGCCTTCGTCAATTTCATCGCCAGCTTTAATGCTTTGCTCTATAACCACAGATTTTTCTTCCACAGATCCAGATACTTGGTTTACACCTAGTTGAATATTACTCAATGTATCACGAGCATCTTTTAATGTCATACCAACAAGATTAGGTACTTTGACTTTCTTAGCCTTCGCTTTATTTACAACGAGATCAATTGTTGTCCCTTTAGACACTTTAGAATCTCCGGAAGGACTCTGAGCAATGATTACACCATCTTTTTTACCATCTACAGATTGCTGTGTTATTTTCCCCACAACTAAACCTAAATCTTTAAGTCGTTGACGGGCTTGATCCACAGTTAAATCAGTTAAATCTGGCACCGTAATATCGCCTACACCTTTAGAAACCACAAGATGGATTGTTCGTTGCTCTTTAACCTTCTCTCCAGCTCCAGGAGTTTGAGAAATAACTTGACCAGCTGGCACATCTGGATTTGTGACTTCACTTGTAGACACACGCAAATGTTTATCTTCTAAGATATTTTTTGCTACAGAAACTTGTTTGCCTACCACATTAGGTACATCTACTGTTGTATTACTCCAGAAATTACCGTAGCTTAAGAAAGCACCTAAAAATGCTACTAAGAAAATGACAGCAGCACCTAGAACGATGTATTTTTGTGGAATCGATGCAATTTTACTTAACATACTCTTCTTTTTACCCTCTTCTTTTCGTTCTTCTTGAATCGTACTAAGATCTTCAAGTGCTTCAGGATCAACAGCAGGAATCATTTGTGTAGCAAAGTCATATGGTTCATGACGTTGTGTTTTGCCCATCGTAAAACCTTGAGATAATCGCAAATCACTGATCATATCAGAGATAGAATCAAATCGATCAGCAGGATTTTTAGATAATGCTTTCATAACAACAGCTTCTAAAAGCGGAGGAATTGATGGATTATATCGTGTTGGAGGTTCTACCTTCTCACGAACATGTTTTAATGCTACCGCAATTGGCGTTTCCCCTTCAAATGGTACACGACCTGTAAGCATTTCATACAATACGACACCCAGAGAATAGATATCTGTATTGCCGTCTACCGGTTTACCACTAGCTTGCTCTGGTGATAAATAGTGTGCTGAACCCAAAATCGAATTCGTATACATAACTGTGTTAGTTGCATTTATTGCACGAGCAATACCAAAGTCAGTTACTTTAACGCGCCCCGTATTGGTAATAATAACATTATGTGGCTTTATATCACAATGAACAATGCCCATTGTATGCGCGTGTTCTAAGCCTTCAGCTATGGCGATAGTAAATTTAACAGCCTCATCTATGGACAGTCTTCCATGACGAGTTATATATTTTTTTAAGGTTTCACCATCTACATATTCCATGACAATGTAATGTAGATTTTGATCAAAACCTACATCATACATATTTACAATATTTGGATGATTTAATTTACCTGCCGCTTGTGCTTCTCGTTTAAATCGAGTCACAAATTCATCATCATTTGCAAAATTAGCATGCAATACTTTTATTGCTACTTGTCTACCTAGTAAGGTATCTTCTCCAAGGTATACATCAGCCATTCCACCAACGCCAATTTTATCAACAATTCGGTAGCGGTTATCTAGAAGTATGCCTTTTATATTCATAGTACTCATTATTTCTCCATTTCTAGATTAGATTGTTCCCACCACAATGGTCACATTATCTCCTGCTCCGACTTCATATACAGCTTCCATCAATGATTCAATAACCAACATATCATCATCCGTTGATTGTAATGCAGAGGCAATTACATCATCAGATACATAGCCACTTAATCCATCAGTGCAAAGTAAAATACGATCACCGGGAAGAATAGACTCTACACCACTATCAACCTCTAAGATTTCATCAACACCGACTGCACGGGTTAATAAATTACGTTGAGGGTGATTTAGCATTTCATCCTTTGTAATCTCTCCAGCTGTTAATAATTCTTGTACCATAGAATGATCCGTAGTAATTTGTCGTAAATGACCATCTCTATATACATACAAACGACTATCACCAACACTTGCCCAGTAAAGTTGATTACCATTTATAGCTGTAACTACAGCGGTAGTACCCATACCAGCAAGTCGTTCTTCACAAGCAACGCGATTTACAATACGTTGATTAGCGTGAATGATAGCATCACATAAGTCTTGTTGACCTATCGTTTCAAGGGAGGACAAATATTCTTTTATTTCATCTACAGCATAGGTACTTGCAATTTCACCACCGCTATAACCACCCATGCCATCAGTAACAGCACAAATATGGCCATCAATGAAAAAACGGTCCTCGTTACGCTGGCGTACAAGCCCAATTTTACTTAAACCAACAAAATTATTCATGATTCTCCTTTTTCCGACCATGAGCAGCCTTTAACTGTCCACATGCGGCTTGGATTGCATCGCCCATTTCCTTTCGTACCGTTACTGATACGCCATAGGAACTAACGATGTCTTTAAATGTATTCATATTCGTAATAGATGGTTTATATAATTCAATATGTTCATTGCCATTAACTGGGATCAAGTTAACATGACAATTTGGGAAATCTTTACAGATTTTCCCCAAAGCATGAGCATCATCTATAGATGCATTTACAGAATCTATAAGAATATACTCAAAGGTAACACGACGCTGTGTCGTATTATAATAGTATTTTACCGCATCTAAGACTTCCGTCAATTCATAACGTGCCCCAACGGGCATAATACTACGACGAACTTCATTATTTGTAGCATGTAATGAAAGTGCTAAGGTTATTGGCAAACCTTCATCAGCTAATTTATAAATATTAGGAACCCAACCACAAGTGGAAATCGTCATCTTACGATAACTAATATTACAAATCATAGGATCATGTAGTAGTTGTAATGCTTGTAATACATTATCATAATTTTGTAACGGCTCCCCAGCGCCCATAACGACAACAGAGTGTATTTCCTCTTTAGTAAGAGCCCCAAATATGACAACTTGTCCAATAATCTCAGCGACTGTTAAATCTCTGTATAAGCCACCTTGTGTAGAAGCACAGAATACACATCCCATAGCACACCCCACTTGAGAGGAAACACATACAGAATACCCATAGTGTTGCTCCATCAAAACTGCTTCCACACGACTTTGATCTGACATCTCTACAAGTATTTTGCGAGTCTTTCCATCAGGGGCAATAGACTCTGTAATTAATGTAGGTAAAGAAATAACACAATTATCACCTAGCCATTGACGCAAGTCTTTCGGAAATTGTGTCATGTCTTCAAAATCAAAAATATATCTATGATAGATATATTCAATTAACTGTTTCGCTCGAAACTTTTGTATATTATGGGTCTTAAAGATAGATTGTAATTCTTCTAAAGACTTACCCAATAATTCTATCATGGTGCTCCATTTCTTATATTATGATAAGCGTTTCATGCGAACCATAAAGAAACCATCCATATGATCTCGCGGTGGATAGGTTGTAATCATACCATCTATAGCTTGTGGTGCCCCTTTATATGATACAGGATCGATGATAAAGTTCTTATGAATTGCCAAGAATTTATTTAGAACAGCTTCATTTTCACCACTATTCATAGTACATGTGGAATATACTAAATATCCATTAACCTTAACCATTTCAGAAGCTTTTTCTAATATTTCAAGTTGTAACGGCGGCAACTCAATAAGTAAAGACTCTGTTTTACGCCAACGCATGTCTAATTTCTTTTGTAATATACCTAGACCAGAACAAGGAGCATCAACTAAGACGCGATCAAATTGTTCTTTCCAATTATCAGGAAGATAACGACCATCTTGAAGCTTAGTAGAAATAATAGATACACCTAATCGCTCAGCATTTTGATTAATCAGTTCTAATTTATGGTCGTAAATATCACAACTCATAATAGCTCCTGTATTATTCATAAGACTTGCCATATGCATAGACTTGCCACCTGGTGCAGCACAACAGTCTAAGATAAGCTCTCCTGGTTGAGGATCTACCACATGGGCTACTAACATAGATGCTTTATCCATAAAAGTAATATGACCTTCTAAAACAGGTTTAGCTTTTTCTAAATGACCTTGATGTCCATCAATATAAACTACTTCAGGAATATATGTATCCTGTTCTACAATCCAATCTAAATCTTCTAATTCTTTTAAACAATCCTCAATAGATACTTTCACTGTATTTATGCGAGCCGTCAAACGAGGTTGTTCATTAAACCAAGAACAAAGATCTACGGTCTTATCTTTTCCCATTTCTTTTATCCATAAGTTGACAAGCCATAATGGTTGATTGTAGATAAAGGAAATTTCTTCAGCTTCGGACTTAGCTAGTTCACCGATAGAAATGCTATCACTTTCACGTAAAACCGAACGCAAAACAGCATTTACAAAACCAGATAAACCTCTAGTTAGCTTTTTGGCGAGTTTAACAGATTCGTTAACAGCCGCACTTTCAGGAACCTTATCCATATAGATAATTTGATAAATACCAAGTCTAAGGATTTCCACAACCATAGAAGATAGTTTCTTTAAGGGTCGCTTTGCAAAGTGAACAATAATAGCATCCAAGTAATTTTTTCTACGAATGACCCCATACACAAGTTCAGTAAAGAATCTTCGATCTAAATCGGATAGATGATATTTCTGTAAATACTCTTGCAACTTTATATTTGCATAAGCACCATTGCGATTAATTTCACTCAATGCTTTTACAGCGAGCAATCGAATATTTTGTTGTTGATTAGTCTTTACCTCTATCATTACTATTCCTACCAATCAATTGTTCTACTACTGCTCGAACACGTTCAGAATCGACTGTTGTATTACAACATGGCCCATTAGGACGTTCATTTAATACCCCAATAACTGGGATGGGAAATACATCAGCCATTCCACTTGCTAAATCTCGTTCGCAAGCTATTGCTACAATAGCTTTTGGGCGTGCTTCCTTTACCTTCATCCGCGCTAAGGTGCCTCCAGTGACAACTATAAATTGACAACCATAGTCCTTAGCCACTTGCAACAAATTACCAACCTGGCATCGCCCACACTGCTTACAATTATATACATCATGTGTAACCTTATGAACACACGAACTTTCTTGTAAACAGTGAGGAGTTAATAATAATATACGTTCTGGATCTACCGTATACATATCTAGCATTACTAAATGATTGATTAAATCAATCATAGACTGGCGGAGTTGATCCTTAGTAACCCCTCTCACCTTACCAATCGCCAAAGTTAATGGAAATAATCCATAAATAAACTGATTGGCTAGTCTTAAAACAATAGGATGTAACCGTATAATACCTGTGCTAGCAACAATTAAAGATAAGCACAAAATCCATATAATAGCAATAAGTATAGATATAACTACACTACTTATAATTGATGCAAATGGATGCAATTGTAAAAGTCCTGGTTCTAATATATACATTAGAAAGGCTAGTACTGCTGTGAGCAAAGCACATGTAACAGTTGATAAAATCAAGTATAACGGATACGTTTCGTACTGCTTATATTGAGTCCCCAAAAACGATACCTTCCTTTATTTGATGACCATTTATAAAATCAATTGCAGAAATGCGTTTTTTATTTTCTGGTTGGACTTCTGTTAATAGAATTATATTTCCATCACCACAAAATACACCTAAACCGGCTATTTTAGATACGATTGTACCAGGCACAGTTGTAGCTGATATAGCAATTGGTACATGTTTACCATGAACATCTATCAAACAGTGAGTCGTATCACTGGGAACCACTTCTCCAGACCATACTTTTAAACGTTTTCCATCGAGATATGTATAACATCCAGGTGCTGGATTAAGTCCTCTAATGAGGTTTGCAATTTCATTAGCCGGCTTAGACCAGTCGATCTGCCCCATTTCCTTTGTAATCTTAGTAGTATGTGTAGCCATTGTATCATCTTGTGGTGTAGCCACAATTTCTCCATTAACCCAACGAGTTAATACAGGTACTATAGTTTCACCCCCCAGTACAGCTATACGTTCAAATAACTGTCCTGTCGTTTCACCGGGTAAAATATCTGTCTCCACAATGTCGATGATATCACCTGTATCAAGTCCATCATCCATATGCATTATGGTAACACCCGTTTTAGAGTCTCCATTAAGAATTGCATAGTGAATTGGCGCAGCGCCTCTATAACTAGGTAAAATAGAGGCATGAACATTAATACAACCATATTGCGGCAATTGAATAAGCCAAGGAGGTAAAATTTTACCATACGCAATAACAATCACTACATCTGGTTGTAATGCTTCTAATTCGGCTCTCACTTGTTCATCACGCAAAGTGACTGGTTGATATACAGGCAAGTCATGCTCTAAAGCAGCTACTTTTACAGGGGGCATTTGAACTTGTTTACCACGCCCTTTTTGTTTATCAGGCTGGCAATACACACCGACAATAGAATGACCAGCTTGAATCAAAGCCTCTAAGGTAGGCACAGAAAAGTCTGGTGTCCCCATAAAAACGATGCGTAATTGTTTATTATCAGACAATTTCTTTCTCCTCTGGATGATCAGTAATTAATCGTAAGTTAGTTGCTTTTTCAATAAACAAATGACCTTCCAAGTGATCAATTTCATGTTGGAAAATACGCGCCAAAAAACCTTCAGCTTTTATAGTTACCTTCTTATTATGTGGATCAATACCTTTAACGGTGACTTTATTAAATCGTTCCACATCTCCGAAATATCCTGGCACACTTAAGCATCCTTCAGGTCCAACTTGAGAACCTTCAGCATGAGTGATTTCAGGGTTAATTAGCGCAATAAGACCACTACCAGATTGGTCATCTACAACGATAATACGTTTAGCTACAGCCACTTGAGGTGCTGCAAGACCAACTCCTTCAGTCTTATACATAGTTTCAGCCATATCATCGATAAGGACTCTAAGTTTTTTATTAACATGTTCTACAGGTTCCGCCACTTGTTTTAAAACGGGATGACCTGCTTTCACAACATCTAATACAGCCATTGATACTCCTACACTACACGGGATCCACGTCAATCAGCAGTCCTTCTTGCGTGAAAATCCATGAGTTATATATATATTCTTTCAAATTTGTTAAATCTGTACCGCGAATCATAATAGCTAAACGATACATATCGCGCACTTTTTTTATAGGCGCTTCATAAGGACCATTAATCAAAATATCCTGATTTCCTTTATAAGACTCCAAGTCATCGACAATACGATTTGCTATAGACTCTAATGTTTTCATATCTTGATGACGCACTACCATATGAATCATTTCGCGAAATGGAGGATATCCTAAAGCTTTACGATTTTTAATTTCTTCATTGTAAAAGCCTATATAATCATGAGCCTTACTCTTTATTATAGCATAATTTAAAGGATTATATGTTTGTATTACAACGCTACCCGGTTTTTCACCCCTACCGGCACGTCCAGAGGTTTGAGTAAGTAAATCAAAAGTTCGTTCTGAAGCTGTATAAACAGGAATATTCAAAACTGAATCGGCTGTTAAAATACCAACAGCTGTTACATCTTTAAAGTCATGACCTTTAGATACCATTTGTGTTCCCAACAAAATATCATATTTATGAGCCCCAAAGTCATGTAAAATATCTTCTGCTAATTGCTTATTTTTTGTCACATCTTGATCAAGACGAGCAATGCGGGCCGATTTAAAGTGACGACGTAACTCTTCCTCTACCTTTTGTGTGCCTGAACCAAAAAACTTAATCCTCTTACTATTACATTTGGGACAAACAGTTGGAATTGGTTCATGATGTTCACAATAATGACAACGCAATTCTTCACCAGCTTGGTGATAAACCATAGCTACATCACAATGAGGACACATAATAGTTTCCCCACAATCCCGGCACATAACAAAAGTACTATAACCGCGTCTATTTAACAGAATAATCATTTGATTATGCTCATCCAATGTATGTTGAATTAAGCGACTCATGGCATCAGAAAAAACGGAGTAATTTCCATGAAGAATTTCTTCCTTCATATCTACTATAGTAACCTTCGGCATAGGTTGCTCAAAAATGCGATTTGTCAACTCTAGTAAATGATACTCCCCTTGCTTAGCTTTATAGTACGAAGTAACAGATGGTGTAGCAGAGCCTAAAATAACGGGACAACCATGTGCCTCAGCACGCCACAATGCCACGTTACGTGCATGATATCGAACCATATCCTCTTGTTTATAAGATGGATCATGTTCTTCATCGACCACAATAAGGCCGATATCCTCAGCTGGCGCAAATACGGCAGAACGAGCGCCAATAATAATGTGACTATCCTTACGGCGCAAACGCTCCCAATTATTGTTCCGTTGTTGTACCGTCAATTTACTATGAAATACTACGACTTCGTCACCAAAAGTTTCTACAAATCGTCTCACAATTTGATCAGTCAATATAATTTCAGGTACTAAAATAATAGCCGTCTTATCCTGACTAATACATTTTGCTGTAGCACGTAAATATAATTGAGTCTTACCACTACCAGTGACACCATGAAGTAAAAAGGTTTTATGTTCATGGCTATTCATTGCAGCTTGTATTGATCCATATACAGCTTGTTGAGCTTCAGTAAGAGGAATATTAACTTCTTCTGTTAAAAGCTCATCAAATGTTGTTTTTGTGGCTTTAAAACGAGCTTCAACGACAATACCTTTAGCTTCACTCACTTGTTTAATGACCATACGAGAATAGCCTTTAGCTAGCAGTAATGCCTTAGATGCTCCGCCCACTTCAAGTAAGTATTTTGCTAATTCTCGTTGTTTCTTTTTCCGTTCACTAAATTGTGCCATCGAAAATTCTGGCATAACTACTAACCATTCTTCCTTTGGTGCCTCGTAAGATTTTAATGTCTTATTCACTGTAAACAATCGCAATGCATCGCCATAAGAGAATAAATAATACTCATTTAGACGACGGGCCGTATCCATCATTTCCGGTGTAAACCAAGGTTCACTATCTAATACTTGCACAATATTTCGTAAAGTGAACTCTGGTGGCTCAACTAACTCGGCGTAACCAATAAGAATGCCTTCTTCACGACTATGTCCTAAAGGAATGAGTACGCGCGTACCAGGCAAAACATTACCAAACTTTTCAGGCATTAAATAGCTCAAAGGTTTATGAAGTTGTTTGGCTGGTCTGTTAATTATAACTTGTGCTACGCGCATACATTATTTCCTTTCGTTTATTATAAAAGGTCTCAGTAGAAATTCTACCAAGACCTTTTGTATTATAAGCCAGCTTCTTCTTTTAGAATTTGTGCTTTATCTGTACGTTCCCAAGGTAAATCCACATCAGTTCTACCAAAGTGACCATACGCTGCAGTTTTGCGGTAATGAGGCTTTAACAAATCAAGCATTTCAATGATTCCTGCTGGACGAAGGTCGAAATGTTTATTAACAAGCTCTTGAATTTTTGTTTCCTCTATGCGACCTGTACCAAAAGTATCAACTAAAATAGATACAGGATGAGCAACCCCGATTGCATAAGCAACTTGCACTTCACATTTATCAGCAAGACCTGCTGCTACAACATTTTTAGCTACATAACGCGCTGCGTATGCTGCGGAACGGTCCACTTTAGATGGATCCTTACCGGAGAATGCACCGCCACCATGACGGGCCATACCACCGTATGTATCTACAATAATTTTACGGCCAGTTAAACCAGCATCACCATGAGGGCCTCCGATTACGAAACGACCAGTTGGATTGATGAAGTATTTAGTATTTTCATCAACGAATTCAGCAGGCAACGCTGCGTCAATTACATAACGCTTCAAATCAGCTTTAATTTGTTCTTGGGTCACTTCAGGGCTATGTTGCGTAGAAATAACAATTGTATCAATGCGCTTAGGTTTACCATCAACATATTCTACAGTAACTTGAGTTTTACCGTCTGGACGTAAGTAAGTTAAAGTCCCATCCTTACGAACTTCTGTAAGACGACGGGATAAACGATGTGCCAAGGAAATTGGCAACGGCATGAGTTCAGGTGTTTCATTAGATGCATAGCCAAACATCATACCTTGGTCACCAGCACCGATTTTATCAAGCACTTCACCATTGCCATCTTTTGATTCAAGTGCTTCATCAACGCCCATGGCGATATCCGCAGATTGTTCATCGATGGATACAAGTACACCACAAGTATCACAATCAAAACCAAATTTTGCACGAGTATAACCAATTTCACGAATTGTATCACGTACGATGCGAGGAATATCAACATATGTATGAGTAGAAATTTCACCTACTACATGAACTAAACCAGTAGTAACTAAAGTTTCACAAGCCACACGAGCAGTTGGATCCTTTTCAATAATCGCATCCAAAACAGCATCAGAAATTTGGTCAGCTATTTTATCTGGATGGCCTTCAGTAACAGATTCAGAAGTAAAAAACATATGTTTTTCAGCCATTTTATCCTCCTAATACGAAAAAAAGTCTCTCATGCACTCATGAGAGACCCTCCCATCTAACGACATTTGTCATAGGAATTAGCACCTTTTCCGCTTGGAATGGTTGCTGTAGCTTCACAGGGCCTATCCCTCCACTACTCTTGATGAGTTACAAAAATATTATAGTGTATTTACAGTGAGAAAGCAAGTCATTATTATACCTCTCTTGCCTCTTTTAAAGCTAAATCATGTTCTGCCTTATGAAGGGCACTTTCAAACTGACGATACATATGATGACGGCCCAGAATATCCAAGAAATCAGATTTATACATCTCTCTACGTATATTGTAACTCACATCACTAAGCAAAACTTCTATGCCTCTTTTTTGAAGTTCTTCAATAATACCTCGTAAAATACGTAAACCCGTTAAATCTACAAATGGTACTTTTACAAAACGAATGATTAAATATTTAGGATCTTTATGTATAGAGTTTAACGCTCTATCAAATGCACTTATAGCACCAAAGAATAATGGGCCATCTACAGTGTATACCATTATTTCTGGATGGATTGTAATCTCATGCCTAATCTGAGCTGATAATTCGGCACTACTTGCTTCATGCACATCAATTGTATTAACCATTTTGCGCATAAACTGCAACACTGCAAGTACTACACCTACATTTACAGCTACTACTAAATCCGTAAAAATAGTCAGGAAAAAGGTAAGCAATAATATTATTTGATCTGGACGAGGTGCGAGAATAAGCATTCGTATAAAACGTGGTACATCACTCATATTGTAGGCTACTACAAATAATATGGCTGCCATAGATGCCAACGGAATATACACTGCATATGGGGCTAAAAATAAAAGAATGGCACCTAATGTAATGGCATGAACAATACCTGCCATCGGAGAATTACCACCTTGTCGAATATTTGTGGCAGTTCGCGCAATAGCACCGGTTGATGCAATTCCACCAAACAATGGCGCAAATATATTAGCTAATCCTTGTCCAAATAATTCAGTATTAGATTCATGCTTGGTTCCACTCATACCATCAGCAACAACTGCAGACAATAAGGATTCAATAGCGCCTAGCATGGCAATTGTAAAAGCCGGCCCGATTAAGGATAAGATTTTATCAAAACTCAATTTTGGTACAGAAAATTCTGGCAAACCTTGAGGTATGCCACCAAATGCACTACCAATGGTTAAAACCGTAGGAAATTGGTAGATGGCTTGAATAACCGTAGCAACAACCATAGCTACAATAGGAGCTGGAACTTTATTGATATATGGGATTTTAGGTGAAACTAACAGTAGACTTAAGCTTAAGAGCGCAATACCCAATGTAGGTAAGTCAGAGTATGGTAAGGACTGAATCATAGCCCATAATTTTTCATGGAAATGAGCCATATACGGCAACTGCGGAAAGCCAAAGAAATATGGCCATTGCCCCACCCAAATTGTAACGCCAATACCTGCAGTAAAGCCCATGATAACAGGTGCTGGTATAAACCGAATCACCGTTCCTAACTTTGCAACACTCATTAAAACCAGAATAATCCCTGCCATCATGGTCGCAATTTGTAAACCTTCAAAGCCATAATTGACAACGATACTGCTCAATAGAACGATAAATGCCCCTGTAGGGCCCGCAATCTGAACAGGGGAGCCACCAAACAAGGATACAAATATACCTGCAATGATTGACGTATAAATGCCCGCTTGCGGTGTAACTCCACTAGCAATAGCAAAGGCCATTGCTAGAGGCAGAGCCACAACCCCTACGACCAATCCGGCGATAATATTATTACTCCATTTTCCCTTTCCTAAGGAGCCCTCTAAATACGCTTTTTGTATAGCAAACATATAACAAAAACACACCCTTCTTAAAAGAACACACACAAGAATTAATTTATGTTAGCTATGTTTGTTTGCTACTAAGTCAATAACTTCTCTAAGGATATGTCGAGCAAGGTCAGATTTTTTCATATTAGGCATTTCTTTAGGCTCTTTATCAGGATATAAAAAATAGCCTTCATTCGTATCTACATTAAAACCTGCATTCGATTTGCTTACATCATTGGCCACAAGCATATCTAGATTTTTTTTAGCCACTTTATCCTGACCATACTTGATTACATGTTCTGTTTCTGCCGCAAAACCAACAAGAATTTGATGACTTTTTTTAGAGCCCAATCCTTGTAAAATATCTGGATTTTTTACAAGTTCTATGGTCATAGACTCCATTTTTTTTATTTTTTGCTCTGCTTTATGAAGGACTCTAAAGTCAGAAACAGCGGCAGCCATAATAACTACATTAACATCATTATAACGAGCTTCAACAGCCTCCTGCATAGATACCGCAGAATCTACAGAAATAAAGTCTACGCCACTTGGTATAGGCAAGGATGTGGGAGCACTTACTAATATCACCTTAGCCCCCATGTGTGCAGCCTGTTCTGCAATGGCATATCCCATCTTACCGCTAGAACGATTTCCAATATACCGAACAGGATCAATACTCTCCTGTGTTCCGCCAGCTGTAACAAGTATAGTAGTACCTTCAAGCTCATTGGTGCTGCACATTTTAGCTTCTAGCCAATCCACAATTGCTTCGGGCTCCGGTAAACGTCCTACACCAGTAATACCACAAGCTAACCAGCCTTCTGCAGGGTCCATAATATGGTACCCCAAAGAACGTAATCCTTCTAAATTGCGTTGAGTAATAGGATTATTATACATTTCTGTATTCATAGCAGGACAAAGGTACTTAGGTGCTGTGGTAGCCATAATTGTTGTAGTTAACATATCATCAGCAATGCCTGCATAAATTTTTCCGATCACATTTGCTGTTGCAGGCACAACTACATATGCATCTGCCCAAGTGGCCAGTGCAATATGTTCTACATCCCACTGATGAACTTGTTCAAACATGTCTAGAGCTACAGAATGTCCACTGATTTCGCCAAATGTTAAAGGTGACGCAATATACGTTGCATTTTGTGTCATTACAACCTTTACTTCAGCCCCTTTTTTACGAAGTCTGCTTACCACTTCAATTGCCTTATACGCTGCAATACCTGCAGATACTGCGACAATGATATGTTTTCCGCGCATGTTCTTCTCCTTTTAAAAATTCCTTGTATCAATGATACAAGGAATTGATTTTTTATTTAATGCCTTCTTTAGTGCGTTTATATGTCACTTCACCTTCAGCAATTTCATAAAATGCCAAAGATACAGGCTTGTCAGTCGCATGTGTAGATTCTGCTAAGCAAGGTTCGCCATCTGTTAATTCGCGAGCGCGTTTAGCCGCTAAAGTCACCAATGTATATTTGCTATCTACTTGGCTTTCCAATTTTTTTAATGGAGGTTTTACCATCATACTATCACTTCTCCTTAGACTCTTGATATTGTTTATAAATATATTGAATTTGCTCTTTATTACGACTAATCTTACAAGACTCAGCTCGCAAGATAGAGGCAACCTTTTCAGAAGCCTCTGCTAAATCATCATTTACGACGATATAGTCATAACGATGAGCTAAGGCCAATTCTGAACAAGCCAATGACAATCGTTTATCAATGACTTCTTTAGCATCTGTGCCACGATTATGTAAACGTTCAGATAACTCAGATAGTGAAGGCGGTACAATGTAAATAAATACAGCATCGCTAAAACGTTCCTTAACCTGCATAGCGCCTTGAATATCGATTTCTAATAGTACACTTTTTCCATCATCTAATAAATCCATTACATGTTGTTTTGGAGTACCATAGTAATTATCATATACCTTAGCATATTCTAAGAATGCGTCTTCACTAAGTAAAGACTCAAATTCCTCTTTAGAGCGGAAGAAATAGTTAATTCCTTCCTTTTCACCCACACGTGGAGCACGGGTTGTCATAGAAACGGAATAAACTAAATTAGGCATTTCTTTACGAATATTCGCACAAATCGTACCCTTACCTGCGCCAGATGGCCCGGATATAACGATTAATAATCCTCTGTCTGACATATGCACTCCTATGATTCCACTGTATCAACATCCACATCATGTTGCACAAGTCGATGTGCTACGGTTTCAGGTTGAATTGCAGATAATACAATTTGACCACTATCCATAACTAATACAGCACGTGTCTTACGACCATATGTGGCATCAATGAGCAATCCCTTGTCTCTAGCATCTTGAACCATCCGCTTTATAGGGGCGGATTCAGGACTAATAATAGCCATAACACGGTTAGCAGATACCATATTACCAAAGCCTATATTCAGTAATTGAATACTCATTCATAGACCTCCTATTACTCTACATTCTGTACTTGTTCTCTAATTTTCTCTAACTCACATTTAAGTTGAACCACAAGCTCAGTAATAATCGAATCCATTGCTTTGGAGCCGATTGTATTTACCTCACGATTCATTTCTTGCAAAATAAAATCGACCTTACGACCGATTGAGTTTGTATCTGCAAGTGTATTTTTTAATTGTACCACATGAGAGGTAAATCGGACAATCTCTTCCGTAATATCCGTCTTATCAGCTAATAGAGCAATCTCTTGTATAAAACGATCCTCACTAATACTCGCTTCTAAAGAAACTAAATATTCCTGAATTTTAGTTTTTATGTGTTCGCGATATGCTTCTACAGCACCAGATTTATTAGTGTCAATTTTAGTAATGATCTTTTCAAGTGTATCGATACGATCTAATAAATCCTGCTTGATATGTTGACCTTCCGCAGTTCGCATTGCTATTAAAGCATCTAATGCTTGAGTCGTTGCTTCTTTTACAATATCTGATAGAACATCTTCTCCAATTGGTGTATCTTGTTGTTGAACCCATTCGGTAGAAATCGAATTTACAGCTTGTAAAGGTACCTTTTTAGAATCATCATAGAATTCTTCTTGTACCAACAACTCTTGTATTTGTTTTCTCAATACACTATTAATAGTAAAAGTTTTAGGTCGCTCCCCTGTATCTAAAATAGAAACTGATACCTCAACCTTACCACGAGTAATACGATCTTGTATCATTCCACGAATAGTACTTTCAAAAGGATTCATTTGTTTTGGACTACGAATAAACAGATCCAAGAAGCGAGCGTTTACGGACTTAATTTCTACCGTACAGGTAATGCCATCTTTGGTTGCTGTGCCAGAACCAAAACCGGTCATACTTTTCATAAATCATCCTCCTTAGTAGTTTTTATTATTGTACCACGAATTACACAATCCGTGTTTAAATACTAAGAATTATATGTACACTATGGTATACTAAACTATACTTCTAAATATATTTGAAAGGAGTACTATGAATTTAGACGGACTTACCATGTCTGTACTCGCTAAAGAATTAAACGAGCGACTACAAACAGGTCAAATACAAAAACTATATCAAATAGATAAAACTACATTATTATTTAAAGTTCGAGCACTTAACGAAGACCAAAACTTAATTATTACCGTAGGTGCCACACCAGCAATGTATCTTAGCCAACCACTTCAAGATCTACCAAAAGAACCAAGCTCACTTTGCATGTTCTTACGAAAGCATATTGAAGGTAGCCGCATCGTAAAGGTGGAACAAATCAACGGTGACCGTATCATGTGTATCCAAACGGATAAACTAGAAATGGACGGTTCTATTACGAGTACATATATTTATATTGAATTAATGGGCAAATATTCCAACTGTATCTTCGTACAAGACGGTATTATTTTAGAATCCTTAATTCACGTCTCCCCTCTCATGAACCGTGAACGTATTATTAGTCCAAAAATACAGTATGATTTACCACCTAATGCTAATCGCGTAAGTTTAATGGACTTTGATAATAATGAAATAAAAAATCTACTTACTTCCTTTGGTAATGGCTCTGTGCAGCAATCTATTCGAGCTATCTTTAACGGTTTTGGTAAACCTTTATTGGATGAGCTTTTATATATTTCCAAATTAAGTGGTGAAGAAATCATAACTGATTTAGATACTTCTCAACTAGATACACTTGCTAAAGCCTTGTACGACCTCAAGGTAAAACTCGAAAATAGCAAAGGTTTGTTTACTTTAGTCAACGATAACAATAAAAAAGCTTACGCAAGTATTTTATTACATAACTATAAGGTATTAAAAGAATACAACACTATTTCTGAAGCCTTAGAGGAATCCATTCATAATACAAAAGCAATTCATACAGCTGATAAAGAGTTAGAAAAAATCTTAACAGCAGCCATCAAAAAGGAAGAAGGTCGCCATCAAAAGATTAAAGATGAATTAGAAGATACTAAGAAAATGGAAACCTATAAATTATATGGTGATCTTCTAATGATAAATGCACACCTTCAAGTGCAATATGAGCCTTCTATTGAATTACAAAATCTGCTCTCTGAAGAAAATGAAATGTTAACGATTCCTTTAAAGCCAAACTTAACGATTGTGGAAAATGCACAATGGTATTATAAGCTTTATACAAAACTAAAAAATCGTATGGTTAGTGGCGAGTTCCAACTCAATGCTAGTACTACAAAACTAGCATACTTACAATCTATTCTGTACAGCATCTCTTTAGCCACAACTCGTGAAAGCTTAGAAGAAATACGCAAAGAATGCATGGATGCAGGTATCATAAAAAAATCAAAAAAACCACTATCTTACAAGCTTGGCAAATCTAACTACATTCACTTAACAATTGATGAAGGTGAAATATTCATCGGTCGTAACAATCAACAAAACGAATATTTAACACACCGATTTGCAAAGCCAACTGACATTTGGTTCCATACACAGGATATCCAAGGTTCGCACCTTATTTTAAGACTCAATGTTGAGCCAGACGATATGATTCTATCTAAAGTAGCTCAATATGCAGCCTACTTCAGTAAAGCTCGTGATACTAGTAAGGTCCCAGTAGATTATACATACATTAAAAATATCAAAAAGCCACCTGGATCTCCTTTGGGATTTGTTATTTTTAATACCCATCAAACTATGATTGTGGAGCCTAAAAAGCCAGAAAACTATAATGAATGATAAAAAGCGAAGGTATCCCTTCGCTTTTATTTTTGGTTTATTATTTCGCTCACATTATTTTTTACATATTTATCTGAAAATTGATATTACTTATCTTAAATTTTCTATGGAATTTAAAATATAAAAAAAGAGGCTAGATATAATATGATATCTAGCCTTTGTTTAAACTATTGGTTTTCTTCTGTACGTTGTTCAGTTTGTTTCAAACTTTCACGATTTTGACGCAAACTTTCCAATGTTTTTTCCAAGTTGTTTTCAACATATTTAAGAACATCACCAGCATATTGAATAGAACTAGCTTTCAACTCATCAGAGGATTGATTTGCTGCATTAATAATTTGATTCGCTTGTTCTTGAGCTTGTTTTACAAGTTCACTTTCAGCTGTCAATTTAGCAATGTAGTCTTTAGCTTGATCGATCAAAGTTTCAGCCTGACGTTGAGCATCAGCTAACACTTTATCTTTATCTGCTACAATACGACGAGATTCTTCAAGTTCCAAAGGTAAGGATTCCTGAATAGAATCAATAATACGCATAATTTCGTCTTCCTCAACCATACGTTTTGTAGTCATAGGAATACGGCTGCTAGATTCAATAAGAACCTCTAAATCTTCTAATAATTTTTCTGTTTTCATACAATTCACCCCTATTTATTATGGACCGTATTAAAGCGTTCTTCAAGTTTTTCCTTAACATCATCCGGAACAAGACCATCTAGCTTACCACCAAATTTAGCTAGTTCACGAATACCCGTGGAGCTGACAAAAGAGTATTTGTTATTTGTCATAATAAATACTGTTTCAATGTCATCATCCAAATATTTTGCAAATAATGCGCGCTGAAATTCATATTCAAAGTCGCTCAATGCACGTAATCCTCGAATAATAATAGTAGCATTCTTGGATTTAACATACTCATTGAGTAAGCCACCTGTACAATCAATTTCAACATTAGGAATATGTTTGACAGAATTTCGAATCATCTCAACCCGTTCTTCCATAGAAAATAAGGAATTTTTATTCGGATTTGAGCTGACAGCAATGATTAATTTATCAACCAATCGGCTGCCCCGTTCAAAAATATCAACATGTCCATTAGTAACTGGGTCAAAACTACCCGGACATACACCTATACGCACAGGTTTAGCTCCTTTCAGCTGTCTTTACAAAATAGGAAACCAACGTATAACCAAATTTCTGTTCTTTTATACATTCCCATGATTCTGGTAAGGTAAAAACCTCATCCTTATGATGTTCTAATAATAAAACACCTTCAGGTTTTAACAAATCATAGTTCACAACCAAATCTATAGTATCTTGTATAAATCCATTTTCATATGGCGGGTCAGAAAATATATAATCGAACTGTCGCCCTACTATATAATTTTTTAATTGTGAAAGTTTCCTCGGAATAATTTCTAACCGATCATCCACACGACAATGTTTAGCATTCTCTAAAATTAGTTTTCCCGTTTTAAAGTCCACTGCTACTGCATGTGCTGCACCACGACTTAAGGCTTCAATTGCTACTGCACCAGTGCCAGAAAATATATCTAGTATATCAGAACCAAATATACCTCTATTTGCTAATACATTAAATACACTTTCACGAACACGATCAAGTGTAGGTCTAGTATCTAATCCTTTAGGTGCTTTTATAGCATGTCCCTTAGCAGTTCCGCCAATAATTCGCATACAACCCTCACAAGATTATACTCATTAATTATAGTATATAAATAACCAAATTAAAAGTATCTTTTATTTATGATACTTCAATTTTAATATCACGCCCCATCAACTCAGCTAATGCTATGGATGGAGATTTTTTTTCGTATAAAACCTCATATAAAGCCTTCGTTATAGGCATTTCAATTTGATGTTTACAAGCCATTGTATAAATAATTTCTGTTGCGAAAAATCCTTCTACAACCATATTAGTATGATTAACAATAAAATCCATAGTCTTACCCTCGGCTAGTTTTTGACCAGCCGCACGGTTACGACCATGTGGGCTCATACAAGTAGCAATCAAATCCCCCATACCAGCAAGACCAGCATAGGTTTCTTTTTGGGCCCCTAAGGCCACCCCAAAGCGAGTCATCTCATGAAGACCACGTGTTAATAGTAAAGCCTTACAATTATCCCCTAAAGCTAAACCATCTGCAATACCAGCTGCAAGGGCAATGATGTTTTTCGTGGCTCCTGCTAGTTCAACACCAATCATATCAGTATTTGCATAAATTCTAAAATTTTGACTACATAATGCCTTTTGCAATGTTGTAGCTACCTCTAGGCTTTCAGTACTCAGCACAGATGCAGCAGGTAAGTTGCGACCAACCTCTTCTGCATGATTAGGTCCAGACAAAACCGCTAAATTACACCCTATGGTAGCAAGAACCTCTTTCATCACAGTCGTCAAAAGTTTGCCACTGGTTCGTTCTACACCTTTTGAACATAGAATATAGGCTTGATTTTTATGAGCATACGGTTTAATAGCCTCTAAACTGGTACGTACATGTACAGAAGGAGTAACCATTAATACCACTTCGGCATTACTAATACAGGCCTCTAAATCAGAACTATATTGTAATTCTTCTGGAAGTTTTACACCTGGTAAATAGTCTTTATTCTCTAAGTCTTTTGCAAGTTTATCTGCAAATTCTGGACGACGACAATATATAGTTGTAGTATTTCCAGCTAAAACGGATTTAATAGCAAGGGCCGTCCCCCAACTACCAGAGCCGATAACAACAACATTCATTCTTTAATCCTTTTTAATGCGCTCTACTTTTAACTCATTTCCAGCAAGTAGACGCTTAATATTATCCCAGTGACGTACAATGACAAACAAAGCTGCTAATCCGCCAAAGCCAACAAACCAGAAGGATTCTCCAGTGAAATACATCAGTACTGGTACTAATGCAGCGGCAATGATAGAGCCTAAAGATACAAGTTTAGTGAAGTATACGATAACACCCCATACCAAAAAGCAAATCAATGCTACTATTGGTGAAAGAGCAATAAGTACACCTAAACCCGTAGCAACGCCACGACCACCTTTAAAGCCCAGAAAAACAGACCAGTTATGCCCCATCATTCCAAGAATACCACCTAAGATCATAAACATAGGCCCATAGGGTGAGAGTAGCACTACTCCTACTGCCCCTTTTAAAGCATCACATAGAAATACAGGTAAGGCTGCTTTAAGACCTATAACACGATATGTATTAGTAGCGCCAATATTTTTAGAGCCATATTGCCGTACATCTGTATTAAAGAAAAACTTACCTATAATTAATCCACTAGGAATCGAACCGATAAGATATGATAATACAGCATATACAATAATCATAATATCCATTAGTCTTCATCATCCCGTTTCTTGCCACGTAATACTAAACGAATCGGTGTTCCTTCAAAACCAAAGGATTCACGCAATCGATTCTCTAAGAAACGCATATAAGAGAAGTGAATTAGCTCTGGTTCATTTACAAATAAAATGAATGTAGGCGGTTTAACACTAGCTTGCGTCATATAATAGATTTTTGGAATTCTACCATTGCGAGACGGCACAGGATTTACGGTTTGTGCATCTTGTAATAATTGATTTAACGTCCCTGTAGATACACGACGGTATTGTTGTTCAGATACGAACTTCAACATATCAGCTAAACGATGAATACGTTGCTTAGTTAAAGCAGAAGCAAACAGGATAGGTGCAAACTGCAAGAAACCTAATTCATCATAAATATCTTCAGTAAAACGCAATGTTGTTTTGTCATCTTTTTCAACAAGATCCCATTTATTTACAACAATCACTACACCCTTGCCAGCTTCGTAAGCGTAACCTGCAATTTTTTTATCTTGTTCTGTAACACCATCTTGAGCATCTAGTACAAGGACTACAATATCAGCACGATCTACTGATCGCAAAGAACGAACAATACTATATCGTTCAACGGCTTCTTCGATTTTAGACTTACGACGCATACCTGCTGTATCAATAAGTACAAACTTTTGATTCTCATGAGTCCAATACGTATCAATAGAGTCTCGAGTAGTACCTGCTACATCAGATACAATTACACGATCTTGTCCTAACAATGCGTTAGTCAAAGAAGATTTACCCACATTTGGACGACCTATAATAGCAACATGAATAGTATCTTCATCATCTACATTAGTACCTACTGGAGGAAAATGTTTTACAGTATCATCCAATAGATCACCTAAATTCATAAGATTTTTAGCGGAAATACCAATGGGGTCCCCCAAACCAAGATTGTAAAATTCATAAATATTCGGTTCTTGATTTACACTATCAATCTTATTAACTACGAGTACAACAGGTTTTCCACTAGCTCTAAGAATATTTGCGACCTCTTCATCAGCAGGTACAATACCTTGTTTACCATCAACGACAAATAGAATTACATCTGCTTCTTCAATTGCTAATTCCGCTTGTAGTCGCATCATCTTAGGAATAACATGACTATTGTCAGTAATGAACTCGATACCACCAGTATCGATCATTGTAAACTCACGATTTAACCACTCTGCATCGAAGTAAATACGGTCCCTTGTCACACCAGGAATATCTTCAACGATAGAGATACGTTTATTAACAATGGCATTAAAAAGTGTAGATTTACCTACGTTTGGACGGCCTACAACAGCCACTAATGGTTTTGCCATAGTTTCACCTCATTATCTAATCTAATACATTACTATATTTTATCATATACTAAGTAAAGTACGCAAAAAGGCTAACCAAGGAAACCTTGGCTAGCCTTATATTAGACAATGAATTATTCAGCGTCTTCTGCAGTTTCTTTTGATTCCATCAATTCAGTCAAAGCCAAACCCAATTTCTTTTCATCTTTGTTAAGAGAAATGATTTTAACTTCAACTTCTTGACCACGATTCAAGTAATCTTCAACTTTCGCATTACGTTGTTTTGTAATTTGAGAAATGTGAAGTAAACCTTGGATGTCGTCATTAACAGCTACGAATGCACCGTAAGCTACTAAACGAACAACTTTGCCTTTAATAACATCGCCAACATGCAATGTTTCTTCAGCAACGTCCCATGGGCTCTTAGATAAAGCTTTTAAGGACAAGGATAATTTATTGCTTTCAGCGTCGAAAGATTGTAATTTAACTTCGATTTCTTGGCCAACGGAAAGAACATCTTCCACTTTTTTGATTTTTTGCCAAGAAATATCGGAAATGTGAAGTAAACCTTCAATACCGCCGATATCTACGAATGCACCATAAGGCATAATTTTACGAACGATACCTTTATAGTTTTCGCCAACGTTGATATTTTTCAATGCTTCAGCTAATTTAGCTTGACGTTCCACTTCCAATACTGCACGACGAGAAAGAACCAAACGGTTTTTCTTTTCATCGATTTCAAGTACTTTAGCTTCAAATTCTGTACCAACCAAGTTGTCCAAGGATTTCACGAAATGAACATCACCTTGGGACAATGGAATGAAACCACGAAGAGATTTAACTGTTACTACTAAACCTGCTGGGATAGCATCAATACCTTTACATACGATAGCTTCATCTTTTTCTTGTGCTTCGATAACATATTGCCAATCTTCATCTTTAGCCAAGCGAGTCATGGAAAGATAAATAGGATTATCTTCTTTGATGTGATTCATGATAACTGCTTTAATTTCATCACCATTTTTTAACACATCTTTGGCAGATTCTGGTGCTGGATAAGAAATTTCAGTTCTGTTCAAAATGGCTTCAGTTTTGTAGCCAAAAGATACATAAGCTCGTTCATCTTCGACTTGAACTACTGTACCTTCTACAACGTTCCCTTTCTTAAATTCTTCTTGACCTTCGGCTGCTAATAATTCTGCAAAATCTTTCATTGTCTCAATGACCTCCTTAATAATCCAGTCGGGAGTCGATGCTCCTGCTGTTACTCCTACCGTCTGTACTCGGTTAAACCATTCCAGTTGTAATTCAGTAGAAGTTTCAATGTGATACGTTGTACATCCAACGTCACGACAAACCTCTGCCAATCGGTTTGTGTTGCCGCTGTTTTTACCGCCTATCACTATCATAAGATCTACATTACGTGCTAAATCAACGGCAGAATTCTGTCGTTCTTGCGTTGCATTGCATATCGTTTTGAAAACCTTAAGATTCTTAGATTTTTTCTCTAATATGTCTATTATACTGTTAAATTTGAATTGTGAAAAGGTTGTTTGTACAACAACGCCCATTTTTTCCACAACTTGTAGTTTTTGAGCGGATTCTTCATCTTCGATGATTATTCCTTCGTTATTTGCCCATAAATTAATGCTTTTGACCTCAGGATGGTTTTTTTCTCCCAAAATCACCAAAGTCATACCTTCATCTATAACAGACTTTGCATCTTGCTGTGCCTTTTTTACATGTGGACATGTGGCATCCACAACATGTAATCCTTTTTCTTCTGCCTCTTCATAAATAGCAGGTCCTACACCATGAGAGCGAATAATCATTGTGCCTTCAGCGATATCAGACACTTCTTGAACAGGGCTTACCCCTTTATCTTCAAGACGACCTACAACTTGAGGATTGTGAATAATAGGTCCTAATGTATAGCTTTTACCATCGCTATTTACAGCTTCATTTGCCATTTCGACAGCCCGTTTTACACCATAGCAAAAACCATGGTTTTCAGCCAAAATTATTTCCATAAAGTCTCCTCTATACAATTGTTATGATAAGAATCTATCATTCGTTGGATTTCACTTTTAACACTATCATTTACTTTTTGAATTGCTTCTGGAGTCGCTTTAGCTTTTTCAACTGGGATTGGTTTACCAATAATACAAGCCACTTTATTACGTTCCATATTGTGAGAGCCAATGATAGCAACAGGCACTATGCTAACACCTGTTCTAAGAGCAATTGATGCTGCACCATCATGGAATCTACCAAGTTTACCACTTTTTTGACGGTTTCCTTCTGCAAATATGCCTAAAACCTTATTGTCTTTAAGTAGTCCCATGGCATGACGAATAGCAACTTTATCAATAGCACCGCGATTTAACGGAAATGCACCAAGCCATGTACAAAAAAAACGTGAAATGGGATTCACAAATAATTCTTGTTTAGCCATAAAGTGTACATGTCTAGGCAAAGCATAGCCGCAGATAGGGGGATCGTTATTACTTAAATGATTAGGCACCACGATAACAGGCCCTTCCATTGGAAAATTATCGCGACCATATACTTTCAACCCATACCCTACCTTATAGCGAAGCCAAAAAGCGGTACGCCATAACCAGGTAGAAAATTTATTCATGATTGATTGTCTCCTGTACTAAATTCAATATATATGCCACAGTTTCATCGAAATTCATATTACTAGAGTCTACAACTACTGCATCTTCAACGCATACAAGTGGAGACTCTTCACGATTTTTATCCATTTCATCACGACTAACAACATTCTTTTTAATTTCATCTAGTGTTTGCTCGTTTGATGTACCTTGTACTTCTAACCATCTACGTTTTGCACGCGCATCTACAGAAGCGGTTAAATAAATTTTTAGCTCTGCATTAGGTAATACGACAGAACCGATATCACGTCCATCTAATATAACTCCCCCAACGGCGGCCATCTCTTGTTGGCGTTCTACCAAATATTGTCGAACCCCTTTATAAGAAGCTATAGTCGATACATTATCATTAATTTGCTGCTGGCGAATTAATGATGTAACATCTTTCCCTTTAATATAGACCTTGCATGCTGTTGCAGTAGGCTCTAAAGTCAAATTTAAAGAAGGTAATAAAGCTTCTACAGCAGCTTGATCCTTAACATCGATTTGACTATCAAGAACTGCCCATGTAACACCGCGATACATGGAACCTGTATCGATATATAAATACCCTAATTCATTGGCCACTACTTTAGAAATGCTACTTTTACCAGCCCCAGCAGGACCATCAATAGCAATGGCAATTTTTTTAGTGTTCATAATAACCTCTATTCTTTATCACCGTGTACGGCATGCATAGCCGCCACATAGCCTGTGGAAAAGGCAGCTTGTAAATTATAGCCTCCTGTAAAAGCATCTATGTCTAGTACTTCACCAGCACCATATAAACCACCAATCAATTTAGACTCCATAGTTTTAGGATTAAATTCTTTTAATGAAATACCACCTGCTGTAACAATAGCTTCCGCTACAGGTCGTAATTCCTTAACAGTTACTGTCATATGTTGCAATACATGGCATAAGCGCAAACGCTCTTCCTTTGTAATTTGATTAATTGGTTTAGCCGGATTTAACTCAGCAAGCTTTATAACAATGGGAATAAGATTAACAGGTAGTAAATCCTTCATCCCATTAGACAATTGTTTTTTAGAGTATAAATCAAAATCCTTTTGCAAGCGCTTATCCAATACTTCTGCAGTTAAAGCAGGTTTAAGATTAATTTCAATGGTAACTTGAGGATTTTTCTTACGAAGCAACTTACCTACCGTGTGACTTAATGATAAAATTGTAGGCCCCGTAAGACCAAAATGAGTAAACATCATTTCCCCAAATTGTTTTGCTTGTACCTTACTTTTAGAAATTACGGAAACCTCAACATTACGAAGACTAAGCCCCATAATTTCCTTTACCCACGTTTCGTTTGTAACGATAGGAACCAAGGATGGACGAATATCAGTAATAGTATGTCCCACTTTTTCGGCTAAAACGTAACCATCACCAGTAGAGCCTGTCAATGGATAAGATGCACCACCAGTACAAATAATAGCAGCATCACAAGCATATTGTTCCTTATCCGTTGTAACACCAACTACACGATTTTCCTGTACAGTAATCGATGTAACAGGTTCATTTAAATGAACTTGAACATTATACTTTTTTAGGATTTTCATAAAGATATTGCGAACTTCTAATGCAGAATCGGATTCAGGAAACACTCGTCCCCCACGTTCTACTTTAGTTTTTAACCCCCAGCTATGCAAAAGGTCCAGAAGATCTTCATTACTAAAGCGTTCATAAGCACCGTACAAGAACTTACCATTACCAGGCGTATTTTTTATAAATTCGGTCATATCTGCACTATTCGTAATATTACAGCGACCTTTACCGGTAATGCCCATTTTCTTGCCAACCATATTCATTTTTTCCAATAAGATGACGCGTGCTCCTTCACGGCCTGCTATAACAGCTGCCATTAGACCTGCCGCACCACCGCCAATAACTATGATTTGCTTCATGCCTTATCTGTCCCCAATGCTTTTAGCGCTTTTACTTCACGAATTGTTAGTTGACGAGAAGCGCCTCGTTTCACACCACCTAAAGTAAGACCAGCATACGCAATACGTTTTAAATTATGAATACGATAGCCAAAGTGTTCAAACATACGACGAACTTGACGATTACGACCTTCATGAATTGTAATTTCTACTTCATGTACACCATTATGATCATCAAAACCTAAATCTACAATTGTTGCAGGTGCAGTTATACCATCTTCAAGCTCTACACCATTTGCAATAATTTGTAAATCATCATCGCGAACACGACCTTTGATACGAACTTCATAAGTCTTTTCAATGCCTTTAGATGGATGTGTTAGATTTTGTGCCAACTCTCCATCATTCGTAAGCAGTAACAAACCTTCTGTATATAAATCGAGACGACCAATAGGGTAAATTCTTTTCGTTTCATTTTTTATATAATCTAAAACCGTTTCTCGACCTTGAGGGTCAGACACAGATGTAATGACACCCTTTGGTTTATTTAACAAATAATATACTGGTTTCTCTTGAGCCAATAATTGGCCATTAACCTTAACCTTATCTTTTTGTGGATTAATTTTGACCCCTAATTCGGTTACCTTGCGACCATTGACCTGTACTTTACCTTCTGTAATTAGTTCTTCTGCCTTACGCCGTGATGCAATACCACAACTGGCAATATATTTTTGTAATCGTTCCATGCTATCCTTCTGTTTCCGAAACTTCTTGATGTAAGGCTTCTATCGATTCTACACCAGCACTTCTCAAAAATTCATCAGTCGTGCCATATAGAATCGGTCTACCTACAGTATCCTTATGACCTAATTCAGCTATAAGAGATCGAGTTAATAATTGTTTTATAATTTTATCGCTATTTACACCGCGCACCTCTTCGATTTCAGCCTTTGTAATAGGCTGCTTATAGGCGATAACAGCTAATGTTTCCATAGCCGCATTAGATAATTTATCTTCTCTTTTACGAATATGCCCAACATAATCAGCACATTCAACAGCGCTTACTAATTCAACACCAGCTCCAGATATACGTATTCGAATACCTCGATTCTGTTCTTCTAGTTCTCGTTGTAATTCTTCTATATATTTTTGTGTCGCCTCTGTGGAAAGCCCAAACACTTCTGCTAACATATCTATCGATATAGGCTTTGCCGATGAAAACAAAACGGCTTCTAAATGCATCGTTGGTAAGCTCATATGGCCCCCTTTCTACACGGCCCTCTCTAAGGTAGCAGTGAATATAATATCATCATCTTCATAGCGCATTTCAATAACTTGTTGTTTTAATAATTCTAAAACAGCCATAAAGATAGTTACCATACCACTTTTCGTATCAATTGCTACTAATAACTCCCTAAAATATAGACATTCGCCACGATGTATACGACTAGACAAGGATATAATCATGTCCTCTAAACTATACGTATCCTTTTCAACCTTTACCTCACGAATTGTCTCTTCTTCTGGTAACTCTTTAGCCCGTTTTATAGTTTGATAAAAAATTTGATATAACTGTGAAAGTTCCAAATTATATACACTATCTAATCCAAGCACACTCGTTTCTTCAGGACGACTAAATATATTCGCAGATACAGCGGTACGCTCCATTAATAGAGATGTAATATCCTTAATTTTCTTAAATTCTACTAATTTTGCTACCAACTCGTCACGTGGATCCTCTGCTTCATCAGGCTCAGGTTCAGCCTTAGGTAATAACATGCGTGATTTAATCTGTAATAAGGTAGATGCCATAACAAGAAATTCACTACTATAATGAATATCAAAATGGTTCCAATTGTCTAGATATGCCAAGTATTGACTCGTTATTTCAACGATAGGAATATCGGTAATTTCTATTTTATGTTTTTCAATGAGATGCAAGAGCAGATCAAGGGGACCTTCAAAAACGTCCAACTTGTAGTTATAATCTCCCATAAAACCCAATCCTCAGAAAAAATGTTTTTAACTATATAATTATAAAGCATTTATAGTAGTACTTTCAAATAATTGTTTTTTTTACACTCATCTGCTATCTTTATTATTGTAATTATTTTATATTAAAAAAAGATACGTTATTGTGTATTCCTTTTAGAGAGGATTTATTATGTCATCGAGTGTGAGGCAAATTGGGCGAAATCCAATTTTTCGCTTTGGTATTATAGGTATTGTTTTATATATCATCTTATTTTTAATTTATGAGCCCATAACCTTAGGGCTTGATGTAGAGGATATTACGATTTTAGCTGTACCAACAATTGTAGGTACCTTTTTATTTCAATATTTTATGGGGTGTACCGTTTTCCACAGGCCTTTTTTAGGGTATGGCCTAGTCGGAATCTTATGGGCACTTACCTTTCCTCTTTTATTCCATTGGTCCTATGTGAAGCCATTATACTTCTATGAATTTGCTAATGATTTTTTATTTGGCTTATTAATTTTCATGGGATTATCAGGCATTCAGTTTTTACTGAACCAAACAAATCGCTTCCATAAAACAACATCCTTAATCATGGCTATCATTTCCATGATCTTGAGCTTAATACCATTCTTACAAATTGGCTATTACATGACTACTTGGCATTGCTTAACGCCAGCCAGTCTGCTAGCCGTATATATGACCAATCCAGAAGAAGCATTTGGTTTTTTAAAGAATGCAGCTGGAATACCTGGTCTTATAGCAATAAGTATTGGTCTTATCTTATGGACTTATTTATTGTACTGGTCTAACTTAGGGATGAAAGCAGTAGTAAACTTAAATACTACACGCCCTATGCGCTCAGCTATGCTTATCGCATCCCTTGTAGCTTTTTTAGTATATGTACCATTCTTCTTGTTCCCACAAACCTGTATTGTGGCGAACTGGATTGCTGCAGGCGATTATGTAAAACAAATGCAACAATATAATGATAATCACCACTTAGTATTTGATTCCTTTAATTTAGACACAAAGGAAACAGCGGTGAACAAAACACCTGGTACTATTATTCTAGTCATTGGAGAATCTAGTTCTCGAGATTATATGAAAGTATATAATCCAAACTTCCCATATGACGATACTCCATGGCAAGGCAATATGCGTTCGGACAATAAAGACTTTGTCTTCTTTGATAATGCCTATTCATCCTACGTACAAACAGTACCAACCTTGGAGCGTGCACTATCTGAACGAAATCAATATGATGATAAACCATTTCTTGATTCAGCCAATATCTTAGATATTGCTAAAAAAGCGGGATACACGACTTCTTGGTTTAGCAATCAAGGTGTATTCGGTGAATATGATACAGCTATTTCATTAATGGCTAAGACTGCAGACACAACAAAATGGGCCCATGAATCTTATGCATTCTCAGATCGATATGATGAAGCTCTATTGCCATTATTAGAAACTGTAGATCCTACCAAAAACAACTTTATCGTTATACATATTATGGGTAGTCATATTTATTACAATGACCGTTACCCTCATGAATTTAGCAAGTGGAAACAAGGTCCGTATCCTGATGGTCAAGAAGCATATGCTAACAGCCAATTATACACAGACTGGTTATTACAACAAATTTACAATTATGGCAAAGACAAATTAAACTTACAAGCCATGGTGTATTTCTCCGATCACGGTGAAAGTTTAGACAAATCGCATAACCCTGATACATTTGATTTTGTTATGACACATATTCCATTCTGGGTATACCTATCTCCACAATATCGCTCAACCTATCCACAGACTGCTGAGGTACTTGCAAAACACGAGCATCAATTCTTTACTAATGATTTGCTATACGATACATTAGTTGGTCTCATGCATGCTCCAAGTCAACGATATGATGCAACACGAGATTTTAGTAATGCTCAATATCGATTTAATCTACATAACTTAACTACATTACTTGGTGAACAACCATTAGCAAATGATCCTGTTAATGCAAACAAGTAGTCTTTAATTAATATTGTAGCCATTATTTTTCTATTATATTGAGTTATTTTACCAGTAAAATAACTTGATATAATCAAAAAGAGATGAGTTAAACTCATCTCTTTTTTTCTGCAAGTAAAAGCTCTATATCATTTTCAGTATAAATTGTTATATTCTTTTCAAGTAGAGCCTCTACAGTACATCCATGGCCATTTTTCATTGTTCTAGTAAAAGTTCCATCATAAATGCGCTTATATCCACAGCTAGGACTTTTCGCCTTCATCAAAGCTTGCTTGCAACCATATTTTAGTGCAATATCAACTGTTAATTGAGCACCTCTTACAAACTCATCGGTAACATCAGCTCCATTAACAGTACATATACGTTCACCCTGCCGCTCAGCAGGATCACGAGGCGTACTAAGTCCCCCTAACACTTCCGGACATACAGGTACTAATTCATAATATTCCTTTAGAGCCTCTATCGTTTCTATATAATTGTCTTTGCCATCATATCGACAATGTACACCAAATAGGCATTCACTAATTAATAACTTAGGTTTCTTATTCATAGATTTATCTATCTCTTATATATTTATACGTAACTTATAGTAATAATTTTCACAAATCGTTTTAATTGTATATAAGAAAAAAGACTAACCCTAAGTTAGTCTTAATTGGTGCCGAGGACCGGAATCGAACCGGTACGGTTGTTTCCAACCGACGGATTTTAAGTCCGTTGCGTCTGCCTGTTCCGCCACCCCGGCATGGGTAACGATTGTGGAGGCGGCACCCAGAATCGAACTGGGGAATAAAGGTTTTGCAGACCTCTGCCTTACCGCTTGGCTATGCCGCCATATAAAATTGGAGCGGGAAACGAGATTCGAACTCGCGACCCCCGCCTTGGCAAGGCGGTGCTCTACCGCTGAGCTATTCCCGCATATAAATGGTGCCTCAGGACAGAATCGAACTGTCGACACACGGATTTTCAGTCCGTTGCTCTACCAACTGAGCTACCGAGGCATAAATGGCGACCCCGATCAGATTTGAACTGACGATCTTCGCCGTGACAGGGCGACATGTTAACCGCTACACCACGGGGCCGTAACCAAAGTACTTGCTTAGTATATCGGTTATCAGGACTTTTGTCAACACTATACTACAATATTTTTAATAAATTCTTCCTCATTTTTTAATATGGTAGATTCCCTATGTCCTGGCTCAACAATCAAATCCTTGGACAAAGTTAAAAGATATTTCAAACTCTTAATCAAATCAGCTGGATCACTTTTATAAGTATCTGTATTTCCCACATTTTGCTTAAATAAGGTATCACCAGTAAATAGATACCCTTCAATTTCTAAACAAACCGATCCCGCACTATGCCCAGGTGTATGATGAACTAATATATCAAAAGGATCTAAATTTAATTGCCCCTCTACTAAATCATTACAATGTGTATACATTTTTTTCTTATATACACTTGGTCTCCGTCGAATTAACTGTAACAACTCTTGATCTAAAGGATGTAAATAAGCGGGAATATTATAATGTGTACACACTTCATCCAAGGCTGACACATGATCACAATGACCATGTGTCAATAAAACTGCTATGGGTTCAGAATCTGCAACCATATCAATAATGTGGTTACAATGAAAGCCCGGATCAATAATTATAGATTTTCCCTCTTTGATAAGCACATAACAATTTGCTTTATAAAGCCCTAGAGGACGTTTTATAACTTCCATATAGTTCCCGCCCTCCTATAGAATACGATATCGTTTAGGAACCTCTTTTTTAATAAAATACCCTTCCCAAAACTGAGGGTGAAGCATAACTAAAATCGTAAATAACTCCAAACGACCTAGTAACATGTCTACAATAGCAATACATTTAGCAGTATCCGGCATAACATTAAAGGAATCAGTAGGACCAAAGCCACCAAACCCTAGTCCTACATTGCTAAGAAAGGCCGTAACCACTTGCATAGAATCATATGTATTAAGACCAGTACAAGTCATTAGAAAAACAGATACCACATAAATCATTAAATATAAAAATAAAAATTGATGTGTCATCTGGATCCATTTAGTAGGCATCGGTTTACCATTAATACGTACTACTTGAACCATATCAGGATGAATTGATTTTCGCAGATAAATTATAGAACTCTTAATCAAAATAATAAGTCGTATAATTTTTACACCGCCCGTTGTAGAACCACTACAACCACCAAAAAATGTACAAATAAATAACATCATCTGTGCTGCAGCAGGCCACAAATCATAATCACTAATAGCAAAACCACTACCAGTTTGAAGCGAAACTAAATTAAAGGCAGCATTTCTAACAATCTCTAAAGGACTAGAATAGCTAGATTGTAATGCTAGAGATATTGATACAATGGCAATACCAATAAACACTACAAGCCAGTACATACGTGTTTCAAAATCATTAATTAAAACGCGAATTCCTTTTTGAAGTGCATTGTAATACACAGAGAAATTGCCACCAGCAAGAAACATAAAGAATATAAATACGAAACAAATATAATTACTTTGTTCATAAATAAAAGCCCCTGCTGATGTCGGTGCAAATCCACCCGTGGCAATAATAGAAAAGGCATAGTTTAACGCATCAAAAGGTTCAATGCCTCCAGCCCACAGCATAAGAAAGCAAAGAGCAGTAAAGGCAATATACAACTGCCAAAGCTTTGTAGCCATTGATTGAATACGCGGCATTACAACACCAGGCTTTGGTACAGATGCCTCTGCATTAAAGAAATGTGCTGCATCTGCTCCTAAATTCTTTAAAAATGATAAGATAAGGACGATGATCCCCATTCCTCCAACCCAGTGCATAAGACCACGCCACAATACAAATGTGTTTGGTAACGTATCAACACTATAAATAATAGTGGCCCCAGTTGCAGTAATACCCGAAGTGGCTTCAAATAAAGCATCAAAAACATTAGTCAATATGCCACTCCCCAAAAAAGGTAAAGCCCCCAAAATAACCGTGAATATCCAAGTAGAGGATACAACTAAGAACCCATCACGAATACTAAAGCTTTGACTTTCACAACCGTAATAAGATAAAAGCGTCCCCAAAACTAAAGAAAGGCTTGTGGTTATAAGGAATGACCAATATGCAGTTTCAAATACAACACTGTATATAAAAGGGATTAAAGTAAAAACCCCAAATATATAGAGTAGTCGACCCACTAAGGACATAACGATTTGAATTCGCATAACCCCTCCTTACTAAGTAAGATATTTAAGCAATTTGCTTACCGATTCAGGTAATGTAAAGAGAACGATATGATCACCATCTAAAATTTGAGTATTACCACGAGGTACGATAGCTTCATTTTCCCGTAAAATTACACCTACCAAGGCCTTCCCAGGTAAACGAATATCTTTTAATTGTTTACCTGCCACAGGTGATTCATTGGTAATTTCAATCTCGATAGATTCGGCTTTACCACCTTCAAAGGTGGAAATAGATACAACCCCTTCTCCACTTCGTACAAAGCGCAAAATTTGACTTGCTGTTAATAAACGTGGAGAAAATACAACATCAATACCTACTTGCTCCATCAGCATAATATATTCCGGCCGACCCACACGAACAACGGTCTTTTGGATACCCATATGCTTCCCTACAAGTGCTACAAGTAAGTTAAGTTTATCATCATCTGTTAGAGCAATAATTACATCGCTATCAGCAATTTCCTCAGCTTCGAGCAAATCAAAATCAGTACCATCCCCATTGATAACCATGGCTTTATCCACTTGATTTGCCAGTTTCTCACAACGGTCAAAGTCTTTTTCAATAACCTTCACAGAAAAACCAGCTTTTTCTAGTAATACAGTTAAGTTACGACCTAAGAGACCTGCCCCAATGATTACAGCCCGTTTATAGAATGTATTATAATTATGGAACCAAAGTTTCTCCACTTCAGAAACGGACTCTTTCAAACCTAGAAAAAATACACTATCATCAGCCTGTAAGCGACTTTCACCATGCGGAATAATCATTTCACCATAGCGCAAAATACCAACTAATAGAACACCTTCAGGAAAGCGAATTTCTTTTAGTGGCTGTTCTAATAGAGGAAATTCATTATTCAATTTGAATTCCATAAGGCGCACAGCACCCTGACCGAACTCCTCAACATCTATAGCTGATGGTGTTTCTAAAATTTGTAGTAACTCTTGAGCTGTAACCATTTCAGGATTGATGAAAAGATCAACACCTAATTGAGCTCGTATCTCCTCATCCATATGTTCCGCCACACTATTATCACGAACGCGTGCAATAGTTGTAGGCACACCTTTTATTTTAGCTACCGAACAGGATAGCATATTAACCTCATCTGAATCAGTAACAGCAATAAACATACCAACATCAGACATATCGATTTCATTCAATAATTGAACATCACTGCCATTTCCTAAAACTAGGCTAACATCTAATGTATTTTCAAGATTATGAATGCGTTCTGGTGAGCGATCGATAACATATACATCATGATCGTCTTGAATAAGACGTTGTGCTAATGAATAACCAACCTTACCAGCGCCTACAATGACAATTTTCATCGTCTTTATTCCTCATCTTGGGACTCATCACTAACAAGAGGTGTCCATTGGCGACCTATGTCGGTAAGCAATGTCCAACCATCCTCCTGAACAATTTTTTTCTCTTTCATTAAATGCCCTAAGGCACGTTTGAACGCAGCCTTACTAATATTGAACTTATCTTTAATCAACATCGCTGAAGACTCATCACTATATGGCATCTTTCCACCGCGATTTAAAAGATATTCCATAATAATATCACCATCTGAAACAAGAGCTTTTTCCTTTGTAGGGCGCATAGATACATTGACACGACCATCATCGCGTTTGAAAGTAATACGACCTTCAATCATTTCCCCTACTTTTAACTTTCTCGTCATTTCAGAACGATGTAAAAAGGCAATCCAACGCTCAGGAGTGATAAAAAATGCCCCCTCACTCGTTAAGTTATAGATAGCACCTTTTACAAGTTGACCAACCGTAGCTTCAGTAGCAGCTTTAGAGGCACGACGCATTTCATCATCTACATCCATGGAGACCGCAAAACGGCCAGATTTATCTGTATAAAGACGAACCCACACCTTTTCCCCTACCTGAGGGCGACCACGCATCTCCGCATGAGGCATAAAGATACCACGTTCTGTGCCAACCTCAACGAAGCAACCAAAATTTGTCGTATTGATGACCTCAACATAACCAATTTGGCCAACCTTCATAGCTGGTAAACGCATAGAAGCAGTTAAACGCCCCTTTGGATCGCGATATAAAAATACTTCTACCGCATCTCCTATAGTAACTGGTGAAGTTTGTTGATCTTTATGAAGCAAAATATCATCATTTGTATTGCCTGTTTGACCATCTAGAAAAGCACCTTGGTCACTAGTACGCAATACTTTCAATGTGGCAATTGTATTTTCCAACAATTCTGTAGCCATATTATACTCCTTCAAATGGAACTCGACCAGCGTCATTCCACAATTCTTCTAAACCGTAGAATTCACGCAATTCATCACCACCAAAGACATGACAAATTATATCGCCAAAATCCAATAAGATCCATTCACCTTCACGATAACCTTCTCTATGCTGTACGGTTATACCTAATTCGGCTGCTTTATCTTCCATTTCATCAGCAATGCTTTGAGATTGCTTACTATTATTTGCACTGGCAATCAAAAAATAATCACCTAACATTGAAATACCTTCTAAATCAAGAATTTCAATATCTCTGCCCTTTTTATCAAATGCAGCTTGTGCAAGTTCTAATACGATTTGTTTAATATCTTCTTTCTTTTTCATTATTTAGCCTCTTATCTTATCGCTTACTACCGCTCTCCTCACCAGGTTCTGTGGGCTTTGTAATAGTGCCACCATTATGTTCTGATTCAGGTGCAACCTTCGACGTACTATTAGTTGGTGCAGATATAAATTGTGTCATTTCATTAGCTGGCAAATTACCCATTGTTATCCCTACTAAACGTTGAGCTTCCGTAGGGTTTACCTTCCAATAAGTCGTTTCACCTATAAGCTCTTTTTCTCCAGGAAGAATATAGAAATGAATTTCTTCCTTATTAATTTTGCTCGCATTGTATACCAACTTAATAGCATCTAAAGTAGAAATATTACTATCATAATGATCCCAAATACGCCAAATATGCCATGCATTTGTTAAGAAAAATGCATTATGTTCTTGTTCCACCCACAATTTTAGGAATCTTTCTTGTCGTTGCACACGAGTAAAGGTATCGTGTTTAGGATCTGAATATCGTAAATACGCTAAGGCATTATTACTATCTAAAGTTTGGTAACCACGTCGCAAATCAATATCTATATTGCCTTCTGCATCAATATGTTCCATCGGTTGTTCTACATAAATTTGCTGATTTCCTAACACATCATTAGTTTTCTTGAAGGCAGTTTGATTAACTACTACATAGTACGGGATTGAAATATGGAACATATCCTCAATAACAGCTTTAGTAAGTTCAATGCCTCCTTTTTCATAAATACTATTTAACATAGTCGCATCGGTTTGATCACGATTATCGATTTTACTATTACTTGGAATGCCGATAACGTCCATCGTTTTTTGATCAAGGTTTACAGATAATAGGAATAGACTATCACCTTGACTAGGATTATTGTCATCAGTGCCGATAACCAAAATATATAAAGGTTTATCTAAGCCTTTTTGCTCTACTGATACAGTATTTGCGTCCTGTTTATTTCCACTATCTGTCACGGCTTCAGTAGCTTCAGTAGTTCCTACAATTGCTCTATATGCATAAGATACACCACTATATATGCCATACCCTATCCCACCGAGCAAAGTGAAAACTACAACAATAGCCAAAATAACTCTAGGCCACTTCACAGATGGCTTTTGTTGACGTCTTTTTCTACGTCGGCGAGCTCTTGCACGTTCACGTTCGTCCATATAAAAACTCCATTATTTACAAGATTTTAATACATCATTACGACCAAGAATGGTCAAAGGATAAATTGAAAGATGTTGCTCAATAAGGTGGTTAATAGTATTGTCAAAACCAAGCAATACAGCCTTATTTAGATCTTTTTTAGCCACATTTCGAAGTTCATCAACACCTGGAAAATCACGATTGGGTTCAATATAATCTGCTAAGAATATAACTTTATCTAATTTAGACATTCCCACCTTACCAGTTGTATGAACACGAATAGCTTCTAAAATCTCTGAATCGGTTATAGAGAACTCAAGTTTAGCTCGAATCATACCTGCTAATCCATGTAAAAGATTACCATTGGCTAATAATTCTTCATCAGCTTTGTAATTATTCTCCTTCACCAAATCTTGCATCTCTTTCAAAGGCATTTCTTTAGCACAATCATGTAGCAATGCCGCTAATCGTGCTTTTTCTACATCAACATTATAAAGTTTAGCCAACTGAGTTGCGGATTCAACAACACCTAGAGTATGCTTAAAACGTTTTTTCCCCATCCATTGGCTTACCCTATGTTGTATTTCATCAAACGATAACATCATTTATTCCTTCCCATATATATGGTTTTCTTCTATATAATCTACTACACATTTAGGCAACATATAACGAACTGTCTTTCCAGACCGTAAGCGCTCTCGTAAATACGTAGCAGACAATTTCATTTCAGGCACTTCCATAACATGTATTTTTTCACGTGCTTTAGATCCTAACTCATCCAAAGTAGAATCAATAGCACTTGATCCATCTGGCCTAGTAGCTCCAATAAAATGAACCTCATCTATAAGTTCATCTATAAATTTCCAAGTCGGTAATGCACGAATAGTATCCGTACCCGCAATAAAATAAAATTCAACAGTAGGACCATATAGTTTTTTAAAATATTGAATCGTATCTACGGTATACGAAGGACCTTCTCGGAGCATCTCTACATCAGAAATTTCAAAATTTGGATTATCTGAAACTGCGGCCGCCGTCATAGCATACCGATGATGACTATCAATCACATCATGTTGCTTATGCGGTGGAATACGAGCAGGTACAAAGATAACTTTTTCTAAATTAAAACTTTCACAAGCCACCTCTGCGATCATGAGATGACCTAAATGAATGGGATTAAATGTTCCACCAATTATACCTATGCGACGTTTTTCTACCATAATGCGGTCACTCCCTTAATGACAATGACACAAATAATGATGAATAAGAGCAATGCCTTTCCATAGGATATCCATTCATATCGGCCCTTAGGTGTTTGAAGATATCTGAAGTATGCCCTTATAAAATAATATAGTTTCTTCACGTCCGTACTTGGCCTTCCCCAAATACAAAATATTTATAAGATGTTAAAGCTTGTAACCCCATAGGGCCTCGAGCATGGAGTTTTTGTGTACTAATGCCAATCTCAGCACCAAAGCCAAACTCAAAGCCATCTGTAAAACGTGTAGATGCATTATGATACACAGTAGAGCAATCTACTAAATTCATAAATACATTAGCACGCATAGGTTCATCTGTGATAATAGCCTCAGAGTGATGTGTAGTATACCGATTCACATGATCAATAGCTTCTTCAAGATTTTCAACGATACGCACATTTAAATCCATATCATTGTATTCTGTGCTGAAAGACTCTTCTGTTAAAGGAATTGTATTCTCCATATATTGAGCTACAGCCTCATCACCATGAATACGAACACCATATTCTAGTAGTGCTATATTAAGGCGTGGTAAAAACTCTCTAGCCACAGCTTGATGAACTAGTAGGGTTTCCATAGAGTTACATACAGATGGACGTTGAACTTTAGCATTGACTGCAATTTCTAAAGCCATCTCTAAATCAGCAAATTCATCAACAAAGGTATGACATACACCGCTGCCAGTTTCAATAACAGGAATGCTACTATCTTCTACAACACGACGAATAAGTCCAGCACCCCCACGTGGAATGATTACATCAATATATTCCCGTTGTTGTAAAAGTACTCCAACCAGATCTCGATCAAGCACCTCAACGAGTTGAATAGAGTCACCATTAATACCTAACGACTCTAAGGTATCCCGCATGATAGACACGATGATTTGATTCGTGTGAAATGCCTCCTTACCACCTCGTAAAATTGTAGCATTTGCCGTCTTTAAACAAAGAACACCTGCATCTATGGTTACATTTGGACGGGCTTCAAAGATGATACCAATAACACCAAAAGGTACTGATCGCTTTTCAATAATCAAACCATTAGGCCGAGTGATTGTTTCTATAATGGAACCTACAGGACTTTCAAGAGCAGCCACTTGACGCACCCCTTCTGCCATTTGAGCAATGCGACTAGGTGTCAAAGCCAATCGATCTATCATAGTTCGAGGTAAATTATAGTCAACAGATTTTTCTAGGTCTAACTCATTAGCCGCCATAATTTCATCTGTTTGTGCTTCTACAGCATCAGCAATTGCTAACAATGCAGAATCTAAAGTTTCTTGGTCGAGTTGGGCTAATTCAAAAGATGCCGTTTTAGCTCTCTGGCCCATATCTTTACAAATTTTTTCATACTGGTTCATAGGATTTCCTCAGTGTAATAAAACTAGATTATTACGATGTACAGCCTCATCATAGGTCGTATTAATACCCAGAATCTCGGCTATATCATTTGTATTGTGACCTTTAATCGCCTTCATATCATCAATACTATAATTAATAAGTCCACGACCAATTTCCTTATGATCATGATAAATGGAAATTGTATCACCAGGTCCAAAAGTCCCCTCTACTTCAATAATACCAGCGGGCAGAATGCTAGCACCCTTATCTAAAACAGCGCGAGCACACCCGTCATCAATCGTAATGGATCCTTTTAATCGTTTACCAAAAGCCAACCAATGATGTTTACCAGATAAACTTGCATCATGGGCTTCAAAGAGTGTCCCAATTTGTTCACCCTTACATACACGACGAACAGAATCCTCTACTTCACCTGAGGTGATAACCATTGGTACACCAGAATTTGTTGCCATATGAGCAGCTTTAATTTTTGTATACATACCCCCCGTTCCCATATTAGAACCAGCACCACCTGCAATAGCATAGGTTTCATCGTTAATTTCAGAAACAGTTTCTATCAAAGTAGCATCTGGATTGGTGGCTGGGTTAGCTGTATATAAGCCTTCAATATCTGACAAAATGATAAGTAAATCTGCATCTACAATACCTGCAACAGTAGCAGATAATGTATCGTTATCACCGATTTTAAATTCTTCGATAGCAACCACGTCATTTTCATTAATAATAGGAATAACGTTAAGTTGCAATAAAGTATGTAATGTATTACGCAAGTTAAGATAACTATGTCGTCCAGTACTATCCTCTTTCGTTAAAAGAATTTGCCCTACGGTGCGACCATATTCTCGGAACATGCGCTCGTACATATGAATGAGAATACCTTGACCTACTGCAGCAGCTGCTTGTTTTAATACGAGATCTCTAGGCTTTTCTTTAAAGCCTAAAGGGGCAAGACCTGCACCAGTAGCACCAGAGGAAACAAGAATAATCTCTTTACCTTGGTTAGCCAAATCTGATAATTGGCGCACTAATCTTTCAATACGCTCCAAATTTAAATGTCCGTTAGTGTAACAAAGCGTACTGCTACCAACTTTGACTACAATTCGTTTTGCATTAACGATAGCGCTGCGCATAGACTAACCTCCTAAGGTTGAAATTCTTAACTACGATGTATACAGATTTTTATGATTTACTAAATTATAAAATTATTTTGGCAAAATGATTTTAGGTTCTTTTTTAGCTTTATATAAAACACCATTAAAGCCAATCACTTGAACTAATTCAGCGCCAAGCATATCTGCTAAGTCTTGAAAAATTGTCTTATCTTCAGGACTATTATTATGTAATTTAACCTTAATAAGTTCACGTGCTGTAATCGCTGCACGAGCACTATCTATAACACTATCCTCTAAACCATTTTTACCAATTTGGACAACTGGTGGTATTGTAGCCGCCAATGAACGTAAATACCGTTTTTGTTTTCCTGTCATTATTACTCCTACTCTTGGAAAGTAAAGCGCTGATCGCCGATTACAACTTCATCACCGTCTTTACAGCCTTTTTCCTTCAATTTTGCATCAAGCTCCATAAAGCGCCAAATGCGTTGGAATCTACGAAGAGATTGATCATCGTCAAGATTTGTCATAGCTACTAATCGTTCAATACGTTTACCAGTAATGTAGAAAGCAGCATCATCACCGCGAGTAATGACAAATTCTACATCTTGTTTTGCTTCGTATACAACTGTATCATCATTTGCTTCAGGCTCTGGTTCGTAGTTTTCTACATAGTAGTAAGCTCGTTCCATAAGTTCTGACAAACCTTCACCACTTAAGGCGTTAATGAGAAATACTTCATAGCCTTTGTCTTCAAAATATTTTTTTGTTTCGGGAATCGTCGTGTCATCAAAGACCATATCGATCTTATTGAGAGCTACAATTTGTTTCTTATTAGCCAATTTTTCAGAGTATTTACGTAACTCTTCATTAATCGCATCAAAGTCGACCTTAGGGTCTCGGCCTTCCATACAAGATACGTCTAAAACATGAATTAAAATATTCGTACGTTCAACATGACGTAGAAAATTGTGACCTAAACCTACACCTTCACTAGCCCCTTCAATAAGGCCCGGAATATCGGCCAAAACAAAGCTACGATCTCCAGAAATTGTAACTACCCCGAGTACTGGTGTTAGTGTAGTAAAATGATAGGCAGCCACCTCTGGTTGAGCCTTAGATACTTTTCGCAAAATACTAGATTTACCTACAGATGGATAACCCAATAAACCTACATCAGCTAATACTTTAAGCTCTAATTGTAACCAGAATTCTTCACCAGGTTCACCCTTTTCTGCAAAGGTTGGTGCACGGTTAGCACTCGTTTGGAAGCGAGCATTGCCACGTCCGCCACGACCACCTTTGGCAATAACAAAGGTATCGCCATCGTTGACAAGGTCGCAAAAGATTTTTCCTGTTTCCTCATCTTTAATTACTGTCCCCAATGGAACTGGAATGATAAGAGGATTGGAACCTCGACCGTGCTTATTAGAGCTTTCACCATTACCGCCAGCTGGTGCCTTAAACTGACGTTTATATCTAAAGTCTACAAGCGTATTAATATTCTTGTCAGCTTTAAAAACAACATCCGCACCTTTACCACCATCACCACCACTAGGGCCGCCATTTGGCACGTATTTTTCTCGACGGAAGCTGGACATACCATCCCCACCGTCACCAGCTTTAACAAAGACGCGCGCTCTATCTATAAACATAATTTAACTCCTATGCATTATTGCTGTAATAGCTCTAATGCTTTTTTAATTTGAATATCATCTAATGTACTAGATGGATGTACACCTTTTGGTAAATCGATTTCTACATCAGGTTTAATACCTGTTCCATCAATAACACGATCACTTGGCGTGTGGTACTTAGCAATAGTTACTTTAATTCCTTCATCATCTAAACTAGGGAAAATAGTTTGAACGGTACCTTTACCATATGTATTAGTACCTACGATAGTGCCTAATTTACGATCTTGAACAGCCCCTGCTATGATTTCTGATGCACTAGCAGAGCCCTTATTAACTAAAACAACCAATGGCATAGCTACATCAGGTCCATCTGACTTATAAGTATCCTTTTTACCTGATCGATTTTGTACCGTTACGAGTGTACCTGGAGGCATAATATAGTTAGATATCTTTTCAGTAGTAGATAATAAGCCGCCTGGATTATCTCGTAAGTCTAAGACAAGAGCCTTCATACCTTGAGATTGGAGCTCTTTATATTGAGTGGCAAAATCTTCTGCAGTATTCTCTGCAAACTGACTAATACGAATATACCCAACTGTGCTAGTTAGCATTTTACTTTTAACAGTAGGCAAAACAATGGATTCACGAGTGATATCAAAATGCAACTTTTCACCATTACGCTCAATATCAAGAGCTACAGTAGTACCTGCTTCGCCACGAATACGAGAAGATGCTTCCTCTACCGGAATTTCAGTAGTAGATTGTCCATCGATAGCAATAATGTGGTCTCCAGGTTTAATTCCAGCTTTGAAAGCTGGTTGGTCTTCCATAACGCTAACAGCATATAGACCTTTATCATCAGTACCAAGGACCATACCGACACCAGCATATGTTGCAGATGTTTGCATTTTCATGGACTTATATTCTTCTGCATTTAAATAAACACTATGCGGTTCTCCCAAAGAGTCAATTAACCCCTTTAGCATACCATCATAAAGGGTACTTTTAGCCATAGGTGTCATAAAAACTTGACTCGCAGTATAATAGGCTATAAATAATCTTGGCAGACCCCAGAATGAACCGGAAAGGTACCAAAATGTAAGCCACATAATAACGATGCCAGAGCCTATATATTTCAATAGACTCCATAACACCGTACGTGTATCAAATTTCATATTATAAATATCCCATAGGATCCACAGGATCCCCACTTATACGAACTTCAAAATGTACATGTGGCCCTGTACTATTGCCTGTGCTACCAGCATAGGCAATAACTTGACCCTTACCCACATCTTGCCCTTCAGAGACAGCAAGTTCAGAATTATGTCCATAAAGAGTAGACATGCCATTACCATGATCGATAACTACGGCATAACCATAGCCACCCATCCAACCCGACCAAGCAACAGTACCACCATCTGCAGCATGAACAGGTGTACCTTCATCAACACCAATATCAATGCCAGAATGATAAATTGTAGTGCCCCAAATCGGATGTGTACGATAGCCATATGGAGAGGTAATTTCACCACTTACAGGCCACCCAAGTTGACCAGACCCTTGTACCCAAGAGTAAGTTGGTGAAGATTGTTGAGCCGCTGCCGCAGCACGAGCAGCGGCACGCTCTGCTTGACGTGCTTTCAATAACGCTGTAATCTGTGCAGAAGATGCATTTAATTCTTCTACTGCTTGCATTGCTGTAGCACGATCATTTTGAGCCTTTTGAAGAACTACCTCACGTTCTTTCTTTTTTTGCTCTATTTCAGCTCGTTTTGCCGCAGCTGCTTTTTCAATCTCAACTAGTTTTGCACGAGACTGTTCTAGTGCTTGCTTTCGAGCCGCTATTTCAGCGCGCTCTTTTTTGATTTCCTCAATTAATTTAATATCAGAATCAATAATTCGTTTTAAAATTTCTAAACGATTAGCAAAGTCTGTAAAATCTTTAGATCCAATAACTACATCTAAATAACTTAAACGACCGTTAATATAAATATCACGTACACGCTTATAAAATACGGCTTCTCGCCCTTCTAGTCGCTTTTGTGCTTCAGCAAGTAATTTTTCATTCACTGTAATATCATTTTCAACAGATATACGTTGTTGTTGAATAGAATCCAATTGTTGCTGAGCCTGACGTAATTGTTCTTCGATTTGACGTAACTGTTCGGATACACTGACTATTACAGTTTCAGCATCTGCCTTTTTAGCATTTTGTTGATTAACTTGTTGTTGAATTGAATCAAGTTGATTTGTTAAATCTTCGTCCTCTGCAACGATGTATAATGGTGTTCCCAATACCACTATACCAGTCAAAATTGCCGCTACGAAGCGAGATTTAAATATACTATTATTCATAAACATTACACCTTCATGTATTGTTTTAAAGAAATAGTACTACCAATAGCACCTACTACTATGCCGCCACCTAAGATATAAAGGGCTACATCATAGAAGAATGGGAACATTGGTACTAAAGGGAAGAATGCTAATGATTCAGAAACTTCCAGTGTGATGAAGTGATAAAATTCACCAACGCAAAGAACGGCAATGATAGCACCAATTAAGCCTAACAACATGCCTTCAATCAAAAATGGCCAACGAATAAATCCATTAGTAGCACCTACATATTTCATGATTGCAATTTCTTTACGACGTGCGAATACAGTCAACCGAATTGTATTTGAAATGATGAATAGTGTTGCAGCTGCTAGGAAAGCAATCAATACAATCCCACCAATACGAATTACTTGCGTAATGCGGAAAAGCTCTTCTACAATATCTTGACCATAATGTGTACTTTCTACGCCTTGGAATGTCGTAGCTAATTTTGCAGTTGCTTTTACATCGCTAGGATTATCAAAGGTCAACACATACGAGTTAGGCAACGGATTTACATCACCTAAAGCATTCACCAATTGTTGTTGATCACCAAGGCGTTCTTTGAACTCCTTCATAGCTTGCTCTTTATTAACAAATTCTAAATGCTTTAAGTTAGGTATAGCCTTAATTTGCTTTCCTACTGCCATAATTTGATCAGTTGTTAAACCATCCTTTAAGTAAATACTTAACTGTACTTGATTTTCTAGACTGGATGCCATGTTATTCAAATTAATGACACCACAAAGGAATACACCGAGCATAAATAAGGATAAAGCCACTGTAGAAATGGACGCCAATGTCATAAGTCCATTACGTTTCATAGACTTCAGTGCTTCTTTAAAATAGTATTTTATCGTTCTAGGCTTCATTAATTTCTGCACCTCTCATATTATCACTTTGAACACGGCCGTCTTTTAAACGAATAACGCGTTTATTCAAGTATGAAACAAGATCCATATTATGGGTAACCATAATAACGGTAGTGCCGAAATTGTTAATATGCTTAAACAATTCAACAATATCCTTACTAGTATCAGGATCAAGGTTACCAGTAGGTTCATCAGCAATTAATACTGTTGGGCGATTAACAATTGCACGCGCAATAGCAACACGTTGTTGTTCCCCGCCAGAAAGATCCTCTGGTAAGTCATTAGCCTTCTCAGATAAACCAACAAGGTCTAATACATGACTCACCTTTTCTTTAATGATTTTTGGTTTTTCTTCAATAACTTCAAGAGCAAAAGCAATATTCTCTGCTACCGTTTTATTAGGCAATAATCGGAAGTCTTGGAATACAACGCCAAGCTTTCTCCGCAATTTAGGAATTTTACTGCGCTTCATACGCGTAACATCAAAGTCATCAACAATGACAGTACCAGCATCTGGCACTACCTCATGCGTTAATAACTTAAATAATGTTGATTTCCCTGCACCACTGTGACCACAAACGAGAACAAATTCACCATCGTTAATGGTTAAACACACATCGTCTAATGCAACAGAACCATTATCATAGACTTTACTAACATTCTTAAATTCAATCATGGGATCCCCTTTGATTATTTACGAGAGATTACACGTTTTACGGCTGCTACAATATCATTGGCAGTTAAGCCATACTTTGCCATTAGTTCTTTTGGTGTTCCACTCTCCCCAAATGTATCTTGGACACCAACGAATTCCATAGGTACAGGCTTATTAGCTACTACTACTTCGGATACTGCAGAACCAAGACCGCCAATAATATTATGTTCTTCGGCTGTAACAATAGCACCAGTTTCAGTAGCCGCTTTTACAATTGCTTCAGCATCAATAGGTTTAATAGATGCCATATTAATAACGCGAGCAGATACATTAGCTTCAGATAAAGTTCTAGCCGCCTCTACAGCAGGTCCAACCAATGCGCCACAGGCGATAATTGTAACATCAGAACCATCTACCAAGGTAGTAGATTTACCTGGCACAAAAGAATAGCCTTCTTTAGTTACATCATCTACACCAGCACGACCCAAACGAACGTATACTGGGCCGTTATAAGATGCAGCCCATTCGATAACAGCCTCTGTTTCGCGCTCATCAGCAGGTACCACTACGGTCATATTTGGCAATGTACGCATGCAGGAAATATCCTCTAAACTTTGATGCGTTGCACCATCCTCACCAACAGTAATACCCGCATGTGTGGCACAAACTTTTACGTTTAATTTTGGATAGCATACAGCATTGCGAATTTGTTCAAACGCACGACCTGTTGCGAACATGGAGAAAGAAGATACAAATGGAATCTTACCTGCCGCTGCAAGTCCAGCACCAACAGAAATCAAGTTTTGCTCTGCAATACCTACATTAAAGAAACGTTCTGGGCACACAGCTTTAAATGTATCTGTTTTAGTAGATTTGGATAAATCCGCATCTAGTACGATAATATTAGTATTCTCTTTACCAATGCGAGCTAGCGCATTACCATATGCTTCACGTGTTGCTTTACCCATTATTGCACCCCCATAATTTCATTAACAAAGGCTACACCTTGCTCTTCACTTGGTGCTTTACCATGCCAGCCGGCTTGACCTTCCATCTCTTCAACACCTTTACCCTTTACAGTATGCATTACAATACATGTTGGGCCTTCTGTGAAAGCCTTCGCAGCTTCAATAGCATTATGAAGCTCATCAAGGTCATGACCATTAACTTCAATAACATTCCAATTGAAAGCTCTGAACTTTTCTGGAATTGGCAATGGAGAAAGAACTTTAGTAATATCACCATCAATTTGAAGACCATTAAAATCGACAAAAGCTGTCAAATTATTCAGTTTATAAAAGCCAGCAAACATTGCAGCTTCCCACACTTGACCTTCTTCAAGCTCACCATCACCAAGAATAGAGTATACATGGTAATCTGCATTATCAATTTTCCCTGCCAATGCCATGCCACAAGCCGCAGAGATGCCTTGTCCTAAAGAACCTGTAGACATATCTACACCTGGTGTGTGTTTCATATCAGGATGACCTTGTAACATATGATTAATTTTACGTAAGTTCAAGAGTTCTTCTTTAGGAAAATAACCCTTTTCTGCCAATGTAGCATATAGTGCAGGCGCTGCATGACCTTTAGAAAGGACAAAACGATCTCTATTAGGAGCTTTTGGATTTGCTGGATCTACATTCATCTCAACATAGTACAACAAGGCCATCACATCGGCGATGGATAATGAACCACCTGGGTGACCGGATTTCGCTGCCGTTACAGACTGTACAATACCAACGCGAATAGCTTTTGCCTTCTCTTGAACTAATTGTTTAACATCTTGTGTTAATGTAGCCATAGAGACCTCACTTTCTGGATAAAATCCAATATATTAATACTCTTTAAGTAATGAAATAGCAATTTCTGCATTGCGTTGAGAATCTACACGCAATGCTTCAATACGGTCATAAGATGCTTGATACTCCTCACGAGAATTCAATAATTTATGACACCATTGGTACAAGGCTTCTTCACGCAAATGAGTCATTGTGCCAATCGGCTCTTGACCAATCATATGTAAAAAGCTTGTAATTTTAGGATCATAAGAAATACCAATAACTGGTTTTCCCATTAAGGAACTAAAAACTAAGGCATGAAGACGTATACCAATCATGAGGTCCACATTACCAGATAAGGATACTTGTTGCTCCGTAGAAAACGGGCCTTCTAGGACAATAGCACCATTTGGCATATAACCAGCAATAATCTTAGCCTCTTTTGTATCTTCTGGATGTGACATAGGAATAAAGATAATTTCCACATTATCTTGTTCTTGTAATCGGCTCAATACATTAGCTAAGGCTTCTCTATATTCCGTATCCTCTTTCCAACTGCGAACAGCCACACCAATCCGTTTACGTTGTTCATTAGTAGCAGGCAATTTAGATGTATAGCCCTCAAGAATATGCGCGCCAATTGAAAGCTCTGTCGGTTGCATGGCCAATACAGCATCTGCAGTAACCTCTACATCTTCAATTCCCAAAGAAACTAGTTCATCCTTTGAAATAGAATCTCTAACTGTAATAGTATCTACAAAACGCAATACAAATCCAACGGCACGACGTGTTGATGAACGATTTAAAGGACCAATACCTTGGGAGTATAGCATTACTTTTTTCCCAAGCAACTTTGCTAGCGCCATAATACTTAAGTAATAGTAAGTATTGCGAATACTAGTAGCATCTTGTAATAAACTACCACCACCACTAATAACAAGATCCGAATGAGCAATTGCTTTTAAGATACCCAATGCAGAGAATGTACCTACAGCATTAATATTATGCTTTTTACTAGTCTCTTTAGGATTACCAGAAATTACAGTAATATGTGCGTCAGCCTCTTCTTTACGAATAGCATCGATAATAGCACAAAGCATGGCCTCATCACCAGCATTACCAAAGCCATAATAACCAGAGATAACAATATTACTCATGGTCAACCTCCCTAGCTTGGAACCATTGTGTTACGTACATCATAAACCGTACTGCGATGATAAGAAGCACTCCAAAAAGGGCGCCAATTAACAAACCATCATAACCACGCATGATTGACATGAACACTGGCGTTCTAAGATGACAGAAGGTTTCAACCATTGAAGCAATGCCAATAACACCAGCTAGAGTTAATAAGAAATGAATTACTGTAGGCCACTTACGCATGAACGCAAAGGTAGCTAGCATTAAAGCAGGATGACCAATAATGAACTCTTTTTCACGCGGTCTCGCATACATTGCATTTTCAAGAAAACGACGTAGCATAAGTTCAAAGCCTGGTACAGGAACACCTGCAGTGTGTCCACTACGGCCAACAAATACCCATACTGCGCCACCAAGTGCTGCTATTATAAAGAATGCATATAATTTAACATCCATAGTTAAGAATTCCACTACAAATGTTTTCGCTTCTTCTTTGGAATTAATCATGCGGCCGTTCCACAATGGGAATCGTTGAAGGTACGCAATAATAACTAAAATAATTGGCAGAACAAAGGTCAACTTAACACCTCTAAAGAGAGCAAACTCCATAAAGAATTTCGTATTGCCCAATAAAGATGCGATATACATACCGCCAATAGCAGCAAATAATGCAGCAATTACAAGGTATAATAAGGCAAGAATAGTAGACTTAATGGCACCTAATGGACGTGCACCATCATAACGGCGCCACTCTTCCATCAAGCGTATCATAGCACCTACAGGAGCCATAATAGCACTAGATAGAGCCCATATTTGAGTAATTAAGGTACCACTTGTAAGAATAAATACAACAATGGATGCCAAAGAAATGCCAAAAAAGGCCACAAGTTGCGTATGCTTAGACATTGGTAACATCATTTGTAGAACATATACAAAAAGTGCGATAGCCCCGATCATTGTAATAACTACTAATAATGGATTTGGTGTATAAGCAGGATAAATATCCGCTGGACCAAATTCATAACCTTTTACAGCCAATTTCTCTGTAGCTATATTAATATAGTTGATTGTAGTCTGTAAAACAGTTTCATTATTTATACCTGTTTCATACATCGGAAATAAGTTAAAACGAATATTTCGTTCTATATCACTAATGTAAAAGCGTTGTGCCGCTTCTTCAGGGGTAATTTTCTTTAACTCCTCTTTAGCGATAGTATACACACGACCTACACTATAATTATTTTTGGCCGCCATTTCCAAGAAACCTTGTTGTGGCTCATACTGCAACTGATTTACAGCTTCGATACCAACTAGTGGAATATGGTTTTTATTTAGTAATGCTAATGTTTCATCCGTTAAATTAGGTGCACCTAGAGCTTCTTTACCAGCAAAAATCATCCCTGTTACATGAGGAATGCCTTCAAGTCGTTTAAATACATATTGAATATCTTCAGATGTTACGTTTCTATAGTTTGTTGGACGAACGATAACATTGAAACCACGATCTGCAACCTCTTGTGCTTGCAACTTTGAAATACCAAGATTCATCTTTGCATAGCTATCTGCTGTTGCACCATACAATTCAAGAACAGGACCAATACTTGTATTAAGCTCTTTCACCTTGTCCTTGCCAATACGGTGGTATAAATCCTCTCGAATTTCTTTATAATAACCTTCTTTACCTGAAATTAATGCCACATAAGTCGCCCCAGGTTTAATCGCAGCGCCATTAACACGAACAGAGTCCATCTCTTCAGAGCTTAATACTTTAACTTGGCCCGCATCTTTTGCTTTTTCTAACGTGCGATCATAAATAGCAAAAGCAGTCACACCAGCATTACGTAATGCATCAAAAGCTTCTTGTTGACTACGCTTTTCAAAGGCGCTGGCTCGTAAAACTGCATCATAGTCTACAATATTTTCAATATGATTTTGAGATTTCTCAATCTGATGGCGTTCAAATACTAAGTATAAGGAAGATAAAAGACCTATAATAATACAAAGTATAAGAATCCATGAGTACTTACTTTTTTGTGTGTTCCGATGATTCACGACAAATCCTTTCTAGTTGAGTACAGGTTTAACTTTAATGAGAATTTCACCATTATCAACAGTCAAACTTTCCGCTTTTACAGGAATTGGAAAATTGTTAAAGTCATAAATTTGAGTACTTTCTAACACATTAGATGTCATACCAGGAATTGTAGCACCATTTATGGTGAACTTTTTAGGTGAAAACAATAATGTATTGCCCTTTAATTCTAAATTCCCATCTAATTTAACATCTCCTTTAAACACCATGCCTACATTCATTTTACCGGTTAGGCTGATATTATCTTTACTAATGTCAACTTGTACGTCTTGAATATCACTACCTGCTTCATTACTTAAGAAAGTCGCTAAATCAGCTTTATTAATAGTCCCATCAATACTAGCAGTCCCAACACTAACGATATCAATTTGTTGACTAGCTAATAAAGAAATTAGATTAACAAGAATTTGTTTAGCATCATATCGGAAGCTAGCAAAATTCAATTTACCCAGTTTAATATTCTCCAAAGTGCCATAAACACGATCCACCTCACCATATAAAATTTTGAAAGCAGGTTGAGCCTCAACATTTACTGTTTGAGCCGTTGGTTTCAATGTTTCATTTAATTGACTTTCAATACGAGAGCCAATAAAAGATGGTAATAAAAATTGGGATGCCACTACAAGAGCAATAATTAGCACTAATAGGAATAGTAAAAACTTTTTCATAGTATCTCCTAAATTGTTAAGTTAGCCTCTTTTTTTAAGAAACCTTCGATAAATGGGTCTAAGTTGCCATCCATAACAGCTTGAACATTACCAGTTTCTACACTAGTACGATGATCCTTAACAAGATTATATGGATGGAATACATAGGAACGAATTTGACTTCCCCACTCAATTGCTTGGTAGGTACCTCCAATCTGTTCTTTAAGTTCAGCTTGCTTTTCGAGCTCTAACTCAAATAGTTTCGCCCGTAACAAACGTAAAGCTTGTTCTCTATTCTGCATTTGAGAACGTTGTGTTTGGCATTGTACTACAATACCTGTCGGCTTATGTGTCATGCGAACAGCAGAATCGGTTTTATTAATATGCTGACCACCAGCGCCACTAGCACGATATGTATCAACTTGAACGTCTTTCATATCGATATTAATTTCCACAGTATCATCGATTTCAGGCATTACATCGACAGCAGCAAATGATGTGTGACGTCGAGCCGCAGCATCAAATGGTGAAATACGAACGAGACGATGTACACCTTTCTCAGACTTCAAGTAACCAAAGGCATTTTCACCTTTAACAAGGAATGTAGCAGATTTTATTCCTGCTTCATCACCAGGTTGTTCATCCATTAACTCGATGGAAAAGCCAGATTTTTCAGCCCAGCGCAAGTACATGCGAATTAACATAGAACACCAATCTTGTGCCTCAGTCCCACCAGCACCGGCATGAAATGTTAAAATAGCATTATTTGCATCATATTCACCACTTAACAATAAAAGTACTTCTTGCTTTTCCAAGGTTTCTTCTATTTGCTTAACATATTCCTTGATTTCACTCTCCATGGAGAGATCATCTTCATCTATAGCCATTTCAAGCATCACATTAGCATCTTCAATATCACTAACAAGTTGCTTATAGCTTTCTACAGCATTTTTTAATTGTGTGGCCTCTTGAGAAATCTCACGAGCTTTATCTGGATTATCCCAAAATGTAGGATCACTCATCTGTACATCAAGTGTAAATATTCGGTCTTCCTTTTGAGCGATGTTAAAGTGAATCCCTCATCCCATAAATACGTTCTTCTAAATTAGAAATAATCGGTTTTAGATCTTCTAACAATTTATGTTCACCACCTTTAGTTAATTAGTCTATTACATCAATAAACTATTACCTTAACAAAATAGAAAAATGGCCGTTGCCCAGTGGAAATCCCTTTGAGCAACGTGCCATTCACAAATCTTAATCTATGTTTTGTGGCTCCAACACATCTTCATGATGGGATTGTGCACCTTCTAAGTGATCAACTGGTTCTTCGATTTCTTGAATCAATTGTGCACGAATTTTGTATAATGCCATGATTGTCTCATCTTGAATAGCTGCAATCATGTTTTGGAACATATCAAAAGCTTCAAACTTATATTCTACCAACGGATTCTTTTGACCATATGCACGAAGGCCAATACCTTCTCGTAACATATCCATATTATCCAAATGTTCCATCCATTTATTATCAACAACGCGCAACATAATTGCCTTTTCAAGTTGACTAAACATAGCCTCTCCAAGCATATCAACGCGATCTTGATACTCTTCATGAGCAATTTCTAATAAGCGTTCTAATAAGTCTTGACGACTATATTCTTCCATATCTTGAGAAGACATAATCTCTTCTGTTAAGAAATATTGACTTAAATGTTTATAGAGGCCTTCATAATCCCATTCTTCTGGATAGAGCTTTTCATCAGCATAAGCATCTACAGATTCGGTAACAAGCTTGTCAATCATTTCGTTAATTGTTTCACGCAAGGATTCGTTACGTAAAATACGGCGTCGTTGTTCGTATAATACTTCACGTTGTTGATTCATAACATCATCATACTCAAGTACATATTTACGAATATTGTAGTTATGATCCTCTACTTTCTTTTGAGCACGTTCAATAGATTTAGTAATCAAAGAATGCTCGATAGGTTCATCCTCTTCCATACCAAGTTTATCCATGATACCTGTAATATTGTCAGCACCAAAGATACGCATTAAGTCATCTTCTAATGATAAGAAGAATTGAGAAGAACCAGGATCCCCTTGACGACCAGCACGTCCGCGTAATTGATTATCAATACGTCGGCTTTCATGGCGTTCTGTCCCCAAAATGGCTAACCCACCTAGTTCTGGCACACCTTCTCCAAGAGTAATATCAGTACCACGACCAGCCATATTAGTAGCGATTGTTACCATTCCCATTTGGCCCGCAGCTGCAACGATTTCTGCTTCTTGTTCATGATGTTTAGCATTCAATACTTTATGAGGTACACCTGCACGCAACAACATATCTGAAAGTTCTTCAGACTGTGTAATAGATGTAGTACCAATCAAAATAGGTTGCCCTATTTGGTGGCGTTCTACTGCATTTCGTACTACGGCACGATATTTAGCAGCTTTAGTTTTAAAGATCTGATCTGGCAAATCCATCCGGATTAAAGGCTTATTCGGTGGAATGGGTATAACCTCTAATCCATAAATATCGATAAATTCTTTTTCTTCTGTTTTAGCAGTACCTGTCATACCTGATAATTTATCATACATACGGAAATAGTTTTGGAATGTAACAGATGCTAAGGTTTGGCTTTCGCGTTCAACTTTCAAACCTTCTTTAGCCTCAATAGCCTGATGTAAACCATCAGAGTAACGGCGTCCAAACATCAAACGGCCCGTAAATTCATCGACGATAACAACTTCACCATCTTTAACCACATAGTCTGTATCACGATGCATCATAGCATAGGCACGCAAAGAAGCACCAAGCAAATGATTCAACTCGATATTTTCTGCATCATATAGGTTTTCAACGCCAAGCATTTTTTCAACCTTTGCGATGCCAGAATCTGTAGGGGCAATAGTTTTTTGTTTTTCATCAATAACATAGTCTTCATCTTTTACAAGGTGAGGAACAATTTTAGCCAATTTATAATAATTATCGGTGGAACGTTGACCAGGACCTGAAATAATTAGTGGTGTTCTTGCTTCATCAATAAGAATGGAATCTACTTCATCCACAATGGCATAATTCAATGGTCGTTGTACCATTTGAACAACATCGGTTACCATGTTATCCCGTAAATAGTCAAAACCAAACTCATTATTTGTACCATATGTAATATCACACGCATAGGCTTCTTTACGTTGATTAAAGTCAAGATTAGCCACAATAAGGCCCGTGGAAAGTCCTAAGAAATTATATAAACGTCCCATTTGCTCGCTATCACGAGTCGCCAAATAATCATTTACTGTTACAACGTGTACACCCTTACCGGTCAATGCATTCAAATATACGGGCAATGTAGCTACTAATGTTTTACCTTCACCAGTACGCATCTCCGCGATATTACCATTATGCAGGCAAATGCCCCCCATTAACTGTACATCGAAATGACGCATGCCTAAAACGCGTTTAGATGCTTCACGAACTACAGCGAATGCTTCTGGCAATAGGTCGTCTAACGTTTCCCCTTTTTGCAAACGACGTTTAAACTCATCAGTTTTTGCCACTAAGTTAGCATCACTTAATTTAATATAATTAGGTTCAATTTCATTAATATGATCTGCAATAGCACGCATTTTTTTAATTTCTTTTGCGTTATTATTGCCTAATAGCCTTTGTAAAAAGCTTAACAAACAAATCACTCCTCTACGGGACATCTTACATTATTTTATCTAACTTATTATAACGAAAAAGCCTTGAATAGTCAAAGAATTCAAGGCATTTCAAGATTATTTATAATATTATTTTGGCAAAAAAGGTGGATGACTATTTTAAGTCATCCACCTTAATATAATAATCGGCTGATTTAAAGTAGAAAGGAGTTAGGATTAAGTTCAGCCGACATTATATATTATTGAAGTTCTGGCTCGATCAAACCATAGAAACCATCATGTCTACGATATACAACGTTCATCGATTCAGTTTCAGCATTGAAAAACATAAAGAAATCATGACCAATAAGATTCATTTGTAAAATCGCTTCCTCAACATCCATAGGACGCACAACAAAGTGTTTGCGTTTTACAACTTCAATAGTTTCTTCTTCCACAGGAGCCGCCAAAGCTTCAGGATGGAAAGCTTCTTGTTTTTTGAAACGTTTAGCCAAACGAGTTTTATATTTATGGATTTGGCGAACAATTTTATCCACTACTAAATCAATAGCTGCGTACATATCATCATTAGTTTCCACACCACGAAGAACGATTTTATCAACAAAACATGTAAGTTCAATTGTAGATTTATCTTTTACAACGGATAAAACCGCTTGTGCATTTAACTCATCATCGAAGTAACGAGTCAATTTACTCAATCTTTTTTCGATATATGCTCTTAAGGCATCTGTCACTTCAATGTTTTTTCCTCTAATTGCTACTTTCATAAGTCAACACCCTTTCTAAAAATCATCCACGAGATGCGAGTGTGTGGTATTATATAACCTTATCTCTCGTGTTATATTTAGTATTTCTACATCTAACTGTAAAACTCCTTCTTTTTTATGTAAAAATTTTATATTTTTTGTAGAATTATGTATAAAATGTATATAGAAAATCAAAAAACCCCGATAGTATATACTATCGGGGGCCAATTATATATTGTTTTTATAATTTTTTTGGTATGTAGTTACGCTTTAACAACGTTAGCGGCTTGAGGTCCACGGTTTCCATCAACAATCTCAAATTCTACATTTTGACCTTCAGTCAAAGATTTGAAACCTTCGTCTTGGATTGCAGAGTAGTGTACAAATACATCGCTACCGTCTTCACGTTCAATAAAACCATAACCTTTTTCTGCGCTGAACCATTTTACTTTACCTAACATGGTAACATCCTCCTAAAAATATATATATTGTCTTACTGTCTTGCTCTATATGTGTATCATAACACAGCATGTATAAAATATCAAACAACAATATTTACATTTTTAATGAATATACAAACACTAGAAATAAGAATATCATTTGCTGTAAATCTCAAAAATCCCTATATCTATACATGTCATAAATAATTATATAAGCCCTATAAATTAATTGTATATTTTTATAATCATAAAAATATGTGAATTAAAAATTATTGTTTTTAAAAATGACTGTATAAATTATTGTTATATCACAAATATTTATAGCAATAATCGTATTTTTCAGATTAATCTACACTTTAAATCTTTATACAAACTCTTTATAATTAATAAATACAGCCTAAAGGTTATCAAATATATTAATAGATATTAAGCTATACATATATAATAAAAATTAATATAAATAAATAGGTTAAATTTAATGTAAAATCATAACCACCCGTAGAACGGGTGGTTTGCTCTGACCCTATAAGGGTCTTTCTCTAGTGGTGGCCCTCTAAAGAGGGCATTGAATGATCTGACAA